>NZ_JBZXEA010000032.1:0-506894 GCF_058725345.1 Pseudomonas sp. DW-iso17
GGGGCGCCTAAGATCAAAAGCAGATCAAGATCAAGAGCGGCTCGCTTCGCATCGTTGTAACCGTTGAGCTTACAGACTTAAGTAGATACCTATGCCTTCATGTGGTAGCTGGCAATTAGCAGACTGACGGTTATTGTCAGAAATTTCCCACAGGAGTACAAATGTACTCCATGACAAACCTGACTCCCCGCCGCACCGCCATCCTGACCTTCATTCGCGAGCGCATCGCGCAACAAGGCCAGCCTCCCAGCCTCGCCGAGATCGCCGAGGCGTTCGGCTTCGCCTCGCGCAGCGTCGCCCGCAAGCATGTGGTGGCGCTGACCGAAGCCGGCTTTATCGAGGTCAACCCCAACCAGGCCCGTGGCATTCGCTTGCTCAATCAACCTGCGCGTCCCGAGTGGCTGGATGTACCGGTGCTCGGCCGTGTAGCGGCCGGTCGGCCGATTGGCGCCGATGCCGAGGTGCACAGCCGCTTGCAACTGGACCCCGCCACCTTCGCCAAAACCCCCGACTACCTGCTGCGAGTGCAGGGCGATTCGATGATTGAAGATGGCATTCTCGATGGCGACCTGGTGGGCGTACGCCGCACTGCCGAAGCCTTGAACGGGCAGATTGTGGTGGCGCGCCTGGACGGCGACGTCACCATCAAGCGATTCGAGCGCCACGGCGACAGGGTTCGCCTGTTGCCGCGCAACCCGGCGTATCAACCCATCGTGGTCGGGCCCGAGCAGGACCTGGCCATCGAAGGCGTGTTCTGCGGCCTGGTGAGGCAAGGCTGATGGGCGCCGTGGTTGCCCTGGACTCGCTGTTCAATGGCGGGCGAGTCTGGAAGGGCCGGCCCGCCGCGCCCCCGGCCAGCGTACATCCCACGGGGCTGGCGGCGCTGGATGCGGTGCTGCCCAGTGGCGGCTGGCCGGAATCGGCCTTGAGTGAAATCCTGATGGCCCAGGACGGGGTGGGCGAGTTGCAACTGGTGCTGCCCACACTGGCGCGCTTGTCGGCCCTGGGCGAGCGCATTGTGCTGGTGGCGCCGCCCTATACCCCCTATCCCCATGCGTGGCAGAACGCCGGGGTGGATGTGCGCCAGTTGTCCATCATCCGGGCCGAGGAGCGTGACGCGCTGTGGGCGGTGGAGCAATGCCTGCGTTCGGGCAGTTGCGGGGCGGTGTTGTGTTGGCCGCGCAAGGCCGATGATCGTGCCTTGCGGCGTTTGCAGGTAGCGGCGGAAACCGGGCAGACCCTGGCGTTTGCCTGGCGCTCCTTGAGCGAGGCGATCAATGCCTCGCCCGCCGCCCTGCGCTTGGCGGTCGAGGCCAGGCCCGCGCAAGTGCGGGTGCTCAAGTGCCGTGGCGGGCTGGCCCATCCGGCGCCGATTGCCCTGGCGGGGCATTGAGGTTGCCATGCGTTGGGTGTGTATTGTCTTCCCGCAATTGGCGCTGGACGGGGCACAGCGTGTGCACCCCGAACCCGAGCAGCCGCTGGCGCTGCTGGCCGGCACGCCGCAGCGGCGTGTACTGCAAACCGTCAACGCCGCCGCCCGCGCCTTGGGCCTGCGTCCCGGGCAATCGTTGACGGCGGCCCATGCCCTGGTCAAGCACTTTGCCTGTGTCGAATATGACCCGTTGGAGATCGAGCGCCTGCAGCAGTTTCTGGCCGCCTGGGCCTATCGTTTCAGCTCCCAGGTCAGCCTGTATTACCCACGGGCTTTGCTGTTCGAGATCGAATCGAGCCTGGGCCTGTTCGGGCCCTGGCCGCACCTCGAGGCGCGTTTGCGCAAAGAGCTGACCGAACTTGGCTTTCGCCATCGCATCGTCGCTGCGCCCAACCCGGCGGCGGCGCGGATATTGGCAAACGGCTACGACGGCCTGGCCGTGGCCGATGACCGCGCCCTGATGCAGGCCCTGGCATCGTTGCCTATCGACCGCGCGGGCCTTGAACCCCAGGCCGCCACCGCCTTGTCGCGCATGGGCCTGCGTAGCCTGGCCCAGGTGCAGGCCTTGCCCCGGCACACCTTGGCGCGACGCTTTGATGCCAGCCTGCTCAAGCACCTCGACGCCCTGAGCGGGCAGCGGCCATTGGCCCTGGAGTTCTATCAACCGCCCGACCAGTTCGATGCACGCATCGAGTTGAATTTCGACGTGCAATCCCACCAGGCGCTGTTGTTCCCCTTGCGGCGCTTGACCGGCGATCTGTCGGCGTTCCTGTGCGGGCGTGACAGTGGCGTGCAGCGCTTTGACCTGCACCTGGAACACGCCCAGGCACACGACAGCGTGATCAAGGTGGGCCTGCTCAGTGCCGAGCGCGAGCCTTCGATGTTGTTCGAACTGGCCCGTGGGCGCCTGGAGCAGGTACAGGTCACCGCGCCGGTGCGGGGGGTGCGCCTGGTGGCCGAGGACTTGCCGGTGTTCGTGCCGCAACGCCAGGACCTGTTCGACGACCGCCCGCAACAAACTCTGCCGTGGGAACAGTTGCGCGAACGCCTGCGTGCACGTCTGGGGGATGAGGCGGTGCAGGGCCTGCGTTTTCAGGCCGACCACCGCCCCGAATGCGCCTGGCAGGCCGCGACCGACCCCCAGGCGTGCCCGAGCTTGAACAAGGTCCGCCGCCCAGGCTGGCTATTGCCGCAACCGACCTTGCTGGCCGAACACGGCGTACAGATCCTGATGGGCCCGGAGCGCATTGAATCCGGCTGGTGGGATGGCGCCGATGTGCGCCGCGACTATTACCTGGTCCAGACCCGCGCCGGCCAGCAGGGGTGGGCCTATCGCACGGTGGGGCAAGGCGATGGGCTGTGGTTGCAAGGGTGGTTTGCATGAGCATCCCCTCAGCTGGAGCGCACCTACTGTGGCGAGCAAGCTTGCTTGCGCTGGGGTGCGCAGCGCCCCCAATAAAAGCCGGAGACTGCTGCGCAGTCAGCGGGAGCAAGCTCCCTCGCCACAGCAGGCTCGCTCCTACAACAGGAGGTGGGGGCGCATGAATTATGCCGAGCTGCACTGCCTGTCCAATTTCAGTTTCCAGCGTGGCGCCTCCAGTGCGCTGGAGCTTTTCGAGCGCGCCAAGCGCCAAGGCTACAGCGCCCTGGCGATTACCGATGAATGCACGCTGTCGGGCATCGTGCGCGCTTGGCAAGCCGCCAAAGCCGTAGACTTGCCGTTGATTATCGGCAGCGAAATGCACATCGAAAACGGCCCGAAACTGGTGCTGCTGGTAGAGAGCCTGAGCGGTTACCAGCACCTGTGCCGGCTGATCACCCTGGCCCGGCGGCGGGCTGAAAAGGGCCGCTATCGCCTGCTACAGGAAGATTTCGAGCAACCGTTGCCCGGTCTTTTGGCGTTGTGGGTAGCGCAAGACAGCGACACCCAGGCCAGCCTCGACTGGCTGCGCCGCACCTTCGACCAGCGCCTGTGGCTGGCGGTGCATCTGCATTGCGGCCAGGACGATGCGCGCCATCTGCAACAGCGTTTGCAACTGGCCCACAGTCTGCAAATCCCTGCCGTGGCCTGCGGCGATGTGCATATGCATGCGCGGGGCCGCCGGGCCCTGCAAGACACCATGACCGCCATCCGCCACCACGTGCCGGTGGCCGAAGCCGGCACGCGCCTGCACCCCAATGGCGAACGCCACCTGCGTAGCCTCGATGCGCTGGCGGCGCTGTATCCCCAGGCCTTACTGGATGAAACCCTCGCCATCGCGCGGCGCTGCACCTTCGACCTCGGCCAGTTGCGCTATCACTATCCACGCGAGCTGGTACCCGCGGGGCATGACGCCCAATCCTGGCTGCGCACCCTCACCGAAGAAGGCATCGCCCAGCGCTGGCCCGAAGGCATCGACGACAAGACCTTGCAGCAAATCCATCGTGAACTGCAGCTGATCAGCGAGCTGGGTTACGAAAGCTATTTTCTTACGGTGCATGACATCGTGCGTTTCGCCCGCAGCCGTTCGATTTTGTGCCAAGGCCGTGGTTCGGCGGCTAACTCGGCGGTGTGTTTTGCCTTGGGCATCACCGAAATCAACCCGAGCCTGACCAACCTGCTGTTCGAGCGCTTCCTGTCCAAGGAGCGCAACGAGCCGCCGGACATCGACGTGGATTTTGAGCACGAACGCCGCGAAGAGGTGCTGCAATACGTGTTCCAGCGCTATGGCCGCACCCGTGCAGCCTTGACGGCGGTGGTCAGCAGTTACCACGCCACGGGCGCGGTACGTGATGTGGCCAAGGCCCTCGGGCTGCCGCCGGACCAGATCAACGCCTTGGCCGATTGCTGCGGGCGCTGGAGCGATGAGGCGCCGCCGTTGGAGCGCCTGCGTGAAAGCGGCTTCGACCCGGACAGCCCACTGCTGCGGCGTGTCTTGACGTTGACCCAGCAACTGATCGGTTTTCCGCGGCACCTGTCCCAGCACCCTGGCGGCTTTGTGATCAGCGAATACCCGCTGGACACCCTGGTGCCGGTGGAAAATGCGGCCATGGCCGAGCGCACCATTATCCAGTGGGACAAGGACGACCTCGACGCCGTCGGCTTGCTCAAGGTGGACATCCTCGCCCTGGGCATGCTCAGCGCGATCCGCCGCTGTTTCGATTTGCTGCGCCGGCATCGCCACCGGGACTTGAGCCTGGCCACGATTCCCAAAGAAGACCCGGCCACCTACGCCATGATCAGCAAGGCCGACACCATCGGTGTATTCCAGATCGAGTCGCGGGCACAGATGTCGATGTTGCCCCGGCTCAAGCCGCAGACGTTTTATGACCTGGTGATCGAGGTCGCCATCGTACGGCCTGGGCCGATCCAGGGCGGCATGGTGCATCCGTACTTGCGTCGACGGAATAATGAAGAGCCCACGACCTATCCGTCGCCGCAATTGAAAGCCGTGCTGGAACGCACCCTGGGCATCCCGCTGTTCCAGGAACAGGTGATGCAGATCGCCATGGTCGCCGCCGACTACAGCCCCGGCGAGGCCGACCAGTTGCGCCGCTCCATGGCCGCCTGGAAACGCCACGGTGGCCTGGAGCCGCATCAGCAACGCCTGCGCACCGGCATGCTGAAGAACGGCTACACCGAAGCCTTTGCCGCGCAGATTTTCGAGCAGATCAAGGGCTTTGGCAGCTATGGTTTCCCTGAGTCCCACGCCGCCAGTTTCGCCTTGCTGACCTATGCCAGTTGCTGGCTCAAATGCCATGAGCCAGCGGCCTTCGCCTGCGCCCTGATCAACAGCTGGCCCATGGGCTTCTACAGCCCGGACCAGATCCTGCAGGACGCCCGGCGCCATCGCTTGCAGATCCGCCCGGTGGATGTGCAGGCCAGTGACTGGGAGTGCAGCCTGGAGCCCATTGACGGCCAGCAACCGGCGATTCGCTTGGGCTTGCGCATGATCTCGGGGTTTCGCGAGGAAGACGGGCGGCGTATCGAAGCGGCGAGGCAGCAGCGGCGGTTCAACGACATCGCTGACCTGGACGCGCGCGCCGGCCTGGATACGCGTGCCCAGGCGCTGCTGGCGGATGCCGGGGCCTTGCGCGCCCTGGCCGGCAACCGCCATCAGGCGCGCTGGGACGTAGCCGGTGTGCATCAGCAACTGGGCTTGTTTGCCGGCCTGCCGAGCCCCGATGAAACGCGGGTGGCATTGCCCGAGCCCACGGTAGGCGAAGATTTGCACGCCGATTACGCCACCCTCGGTACCACCCTGGGGCCCCATCCCCTGGCGTTGTTGCGCGCCGAGTTACGCCGGCGCCGCTGCCGCAGTTCCCAGGAGTTGCTGGCGGTGGAACATGGGCGCAACGTGAGCATCGCCGGGCTGGTCACAGGGCGCCAACGCCCAGGCACGGCGAGCGGCGTAACCTTTGTCACCCTGGAAGATGAGTTCGGCAACCTCAATGTGGTGGTCTGGCGCGACCTGGCCGAGCGTCAGCGCCAGGCGCTGGTGGGCTCGCGTTTGCTCAAGGTGGACGGCCGTTGGGAGGCGGTGGGTGAGGTGCGGCATTTGATCGCGGGGCGCCTCACCGATTTGACGCCGCTGCTGGATGGAATGGTGGTGCGCAGCCGGGATTTTCATTGAGTTCCAGGGGTTTATGCATTCCTCTGTGTTCAGGATGAAACCATCCACCGCTGGCGCGCTCCAAAACTTGCGACTGTCTTGTCCCTGCACAGAGCCCAATCATGCAATTTTTATCCAACCCCCATGGCTGTGAAGGCTGGGCCGGCGAAATGGCCCAGCGGATTCGCACGTTTGACTGGTCAAGTACCGACCTTGGCCCCTTGGATCAGTGGTCCACGAGCCTGGCTTGCACCGTGCAAATGATGCTCGCCTCACCCGTGCCGATGGTGATGCTGTGGGGGCGGGCAGGGTACATGATCTACAACGACAGCTATTCGGCATTTGCCGGCGGGCGCCATCCCTACCTCTTGGGCACTCCGGTCGAACTGGGCTGGCCGGAGGTGGCCGAGTTCAATCGGCATGTGGTGGATACGTGCCTGGCGGGCGGCACCTTGTCGTTCAATAACAAGGAACTGGTGCTATCGCGTCACGGCCAACCGGAAAGCGTATGGCTGGACCTCTATTACAGCCCCGTGGCCGGGGACAACCAACAGCCGGCCGGGGTGCTGGCGATTGTGGTGGAAACCACCGAACTGGTGAAGTCCGAGCGGGTGCGCCAGGAGCTCACCCATAATCTGGAGCAACGCGTAGCCGCTGAAGTGCAGGCGCGGTCGGCCGCAGAAGACCAGTTGCGCCAGTCACAGAAGCTGGAAGCGATTGGCGGCCTGACCGGGGGCGTGGCCCATGACTTCAATAACTTGCTGCAAGTGATCGCCGGCAACCTGCATTTGCTCGCCAGGCATGAACCGGACAACCCCCAGGTGCAACGTCGCGTCACCGCGGCCATCGCCGCCGTGGAACGTGGGGCCAAGCTGTCGTCGCAACTGCTGGCCTTTGCGCGTCGCCAGCCCTTGTCTCCGGCGGTGTACAACCCGCAGCGCATCTACGCTGGCCTGGGCGAGTTGTTGCAACGGGCGTTGGGGGAAACCATTCATATCGACGTGCAACTGCCCCAGGACTCCTGGTGCATCAATGTCGACCGCAACCAGCTGGAAAACGCGCTGCTCAACCTGGCGATCAACGCCCGAGATGCCATGCAGGGCGAGGGTGTGATTCGTATCACCGGAGAAAACGTCATCCTCAACCCGGACGATTGCATCGGTAAAAGCATCAAGCCCGGCGAGTACGTGCGCCTGGCAGTGGCCGACACCGGCGTGGGCATGTCCGAGGCGACCCTCAAGCGCGCATTCGAACCCTTCTTTACCACCAAGCGCGAAGGCCACGGCACCGGCCTGGGCCTGAGCATGGTGTTCGGTTTTGTGCGCCAAAGTGGCGGGCACGTGGACATGTGGAGCGAGGAGGGCAAGGGCTCGGTAGTGCAGATGTATTTCCCCCACTGCCTGGAGCCTGAATGCTTCGACGACTACAGTGATGCGGACCTGCAAGGCGGAGGCCAGGAAACCATCCTGGTGGTCGAGGACAATGAAGGCGTACGACTGACGGTGGTCGAGTTGCTGCAGCAGTCGGGCTATACCGTACTGATTGCCGAGGATGGCGACCGCGCGATGCAAGTGTTGCAGCGCGGCGTGTCGCCGGACCTGATCTTCACCGATGTGGTGATGCCCGGTCGGGTCAAGAGCACCGACCTGGCCACCTGGGCCCGCGCGCAGAACCCGCCGGTGCCGGTGCTGTTTACCTCAGGCCACACCCGCGACATTCTGTCTTCCAATCATCTGCTCAGCGCCGATATCCACCTGCTGAGCAAACCCTACAGCCCCGATGCCCTGACCCAACGCGTGCGCAGGGTGCTAAGCGCAAGACAAGGTTGCCCATGACATCACAGCGCAACATCCCACCGCTCACCGCCCGGCAAGCGGGCTTTGTCAGGGTGCGTGGCGCCCGTGAACATAACTTGCGTAATGTCGATGTGGATATTCCCCGGGACGCCCTGGTGGTGTTTACCGGCGTGTCTGGCTCCGGCAAATCGTCCCTGGCGTTTTCCACAGTGTATGCCGAGGCCCAGCGCCGCTATTTCGAATCGGTGGCGCCCTATGCGCGGCGCTTGATCGACCAGGTCGGCGTGCCGGACGTAGACAGCATCGAAGGCTTGCCGCCTGCCGTGGCCCTGCAACAGCAACGCGGTACACCCAGTGCGCGCTCGTCGGTGGGCAGTGTCACCACCTTGTCGAGCTTGATCCGCATGCTCTATTCCCGCGCCGGCCGTTATCCGAAAGAGCAGGCCATGTTGTACGCCGAGGACTTCTCGCCGAACCTGCCCCAGGGCGCGTGCCCGCAATGCCATGGCCTGGGCCGTGTGTATGAAGTGACCGAGGCGCTGATGGTGCCCGATCCGTCATTGACCATCCGCCAACGTGCAGTGGCGTCCTGGCCGTTGGCGTGGCAGGGCCAGAACCTGCGCGACATCCTTGTGACGCTGGGCTATGACGTGGACATCCCATGGCGCGACTTGCCGAAAAAGCAGCGCGACTGGATTCTGTTCACCGAAGAAACCCCCACCGTACCGGTGTACGCCGGCTTCACCCCGCAGCAGACCCGCGAGGCGTTGAAACGCAAGCTCGAACCCAGCTACCAAGGCACCTTCAGCGGCGCTCGGCGCTATATCCTGCACACCTTCGCCCACACCCAAAGCGCGCTGATGAAAAAGCGTGTATCGCAGTTCATGCAAGGCAGCGCCTGCCCATTGTGCGAGGGCAAACGCCTGAACCAGGCGGCGCTGTCGGTGAAGTTTGCCGGGGTGGATATCGGTGAGCTGTCGCAGCTGTCTTTGGCGCAATTGGCCGAGTTGCTGCGGCCGGTGGCAGCGGGACAGGACAGGATGAAGCTGTCGGTGGAAAAACGCCTGGCGGCCCAACGCATCGCCCAGGACCTGCTCGAACGGGTCAACACCTTGATCGAACTGGGCCTGGGCTATCTGTCCCTGGAGCGCAGCACGCCAACCCTGTCGTCCGGGGAACTGCAGCGTCTGCGCCTGGCTACCCAATTGGGCTCGCAGTTGTTCGGTGTTATTTATGTGCTCGATGAGCCTTCGGCGGGCCTGCACCCGGCGGATGGCGAAGCATTGTTCACCGCGCTTGATCGTTTGAAGGCCGCGGGCAATTCGCTGTTTGTGGTGGAACATGACCTGGAAACCATGCGCCGCGCCGACTGGCTGATCGACGTGGGCCCGGCTGCCGGCGAACATGGCGGGCAAGTGCTGTACAGCGGGCCGCCCGCAGGGTTGGCGGACGTCGAGGCCTCGCAGACCCGCGAATACCTGTTTGCCCCACCTCGCCCGGCCAATGCGCCAAGCCGCGAGCCGGCCGGGTGGCTGAAGCTCACAGGCGTGACGCGAAATAACCTGAAAAATTTGAACGTGGATTTCCCGCTGGGCTGTTTCACCGCGGTGACCGGTATTTCCGGCTCGGGCAAGTCCAGCCTGGTCAGCCAGGCGCTGCTGGAGCTGGTGGGCACGGGCCTGGGGCGTGTGCTGGAAAGCGACGACGAACCGAGCCTGGAAGATGCTGCACCGCAAGCCAGTGGCGGGCGCATCAGCGCCGGGCTGGAGCACATCCAGCGCCTGGTGCAGGTGGACCAGAAGCCCATCGGCCGCACGCCGCGCTCCAACCTGGCGACCTACACCGGGCTGTTCGACAACGTGCGCAAACTGTTCGCCGCCACGCCAGCGGCCAAAAAGCGCAATTACGATGCCGGGCAGTTCTCCTTCAATGTCGCCAAGGGCCGTTGCCCGAACTGTGAGGGTGAAGGTTTTGTCAGCGTCGAGTTGCTGTTCATGCCCAGCGTGTACGCGCCATGCCCGACCTGCCACGGCGCGCGCTATAACCCCGACACCCTGGCGATCAAATGGCAGGGCTTGAATATCGCCCAGGTGCTGGGGCTGACGGTGGAGCAGGCGGTGCAGGTGTTCGCCGAGCAACCGGGCATCCTGCGCTCGTTAGTCGTGCTGCGCGATATCGGCCTGGGTTATCTGCGCCTGGGGCAGCCGGCTACCGAGCTGTCCGGCGGCGAAGCCCAACGCATCAAGCTCGCCACTGAACTGCAACGTAACGCCCGGGGCGCCACCTTGTATGTCTTGGACGAACCGACCACCGGCTTGCACCCCAAGGACGTCGATCGTTTGCTCAGCCAGTTGAATCACTTGGTGGAGGCGGGGCATACGGTGGTTGTGGTGGAGCATGAAATGCGCGTGGTGGCCCAGAGTGACTGGGTGATTGATATCGGCCCGGGGGCAGGGGACCTGGGCGGAACGGTAGTGGCGTGCGGCACGCCCCACAAGGTTGCCAAGAGCAAACACAGCCGCACCGCACCTTATCTAGCCCAATCACTGACCTAACGGGGGCTGATGCCCAACATGTGGGAGGGGCAAGCCCGCTCCCCCATTAAGCCCCGTGTTAGTCAGTGAGGTTGTGCTGGATCTGCTCTTTGGCCAGCTTCACCACATTCTCCACGGTAAACCCGAACTTCTCCTGCAACTTGGCCAGCGGTGCCGAGGCGCCGAAGCTGTTCATCACCACTTTGGCGCCGGTCTGCCCGACGTAGCGGTCCCACCCCAAGGGCCCTGCCTGCTCCACCACTACACGGGCTTTTACCGCAGGCGGCAGGACGCTGTCGCGGTAGGCTTGATCCTGGTCTTCAAACAGCTCCCAACTGGGCATCGACACCACGCGAGCGCCAATGCCTTGGTCTTTGAGCTGCTCATAGGCGGCCACCGCCAGGCCCACTTCGCTGCCGGTGGCGATCAAGATGACCTCCGGTTGATCCGCGTCGGCCAACACATACGCACCTTTGGCCGCGCCGGAAGCTGCGGCAAAGTGGTTGCGGTCGAGGGTCGGCAATGCCTGGCGCGATAACACCATACAGCTGGGCCGATGGGTTTGTGCCAGCGCCACCTTCCACAGCTCAAGGGTTTCATTCGCATCGCCCGGCCGTAGCGTCAACAGCCCCGGCGTGGCACGCAGTTGGGTCAGGTGTTCGATGGGCTGGTGGGTGGGCCCGTCTTCGCCTACGCCGATGGAGTCATGGGTAAACACGAAGATCACCGGCAATTCCATGATCGCCGCCAGGCGGATTGGCGGTTTCATGTAGTCGCTGAACACCAGGAAGGTCGAGGTGTACGGGCGCAGGTAGGAAAGCGCCATGCCGTTGGCAATTGCGCCCATGGCGTGTTCGCGGATACCGAAGTGCAGGTTGCGCCCGCCGTAGTCACCCGCGCTGAAACGCCCGGCACCGTCGAAGGTGAGGTTGGTCTTGGTCGAGGGCGACAGGTCTGCCGAACCGCCCAGCAGCCATGGAATTTGTTGGGCGAAGGCATTCAATACCTCGCCGCCCGAAGCACGGCTGGCGACGCCTTTGGCATCGGCGGCAAAGCTGGGCAGGTGTGCTTGCCATTGCTCGGGCATCTCCCCGGCGCGCATGCGTTGCAGCTCATCGGCCCGTTGCGGGTCGAGGGCGGCGAGGGTCTGGTTCCACTCGGCGTACAGCGGCTCGGCGCGTTCGTAAAGGGCATCGCGCAACAGTGTGCGGGCCTCTTCGGGCACGAGAAAACTTGAATCCTGCGGCCAGCCATAGGCGGCCTTGGTCAGGCGAATCTCGTCCTCTCCCAGTGGCTCGCCATGGGCCGCAGCGGTGTTGTGTTTGTGCGGTGAGCCGTAGCCGATCACGCTGTCCACCACGATCAAGGTGGGGGCGCCGGTGTTGGCCTTGAAGGTTTCCAGCGCCACGCTCAAGGCCGGCAAGTCATTGGCGTCGGTGACGTGCACGGTGTGCCAGCCATAAGCCTGGAAGCGTTGGATTACGTCTTCACTGAACGCCAGCTCAGTGTGGCCCTCGATGCTGATGGTGTTGTTGTCATAGATCCAGCACAGGTTATCGAGCTTTAAGTGCCCGGCCAGGGACGCGGCTTCGCTGCTGATGCCCTCCATCATGTCGCCATCACCGCACAGGGTGTAGACGTCGTAGTCAAACAGCACCTGGCCGTCGCGGTTGAAGCGCTGGCCCAGCCAACGCTCGGCCATGGCCATGCCCACGCTGTTGGCGCAGCCCTGGCCCAGCGGCCCGGTGGTAGTTTCCACGCCCGTGGTCATGCGGTACTCGGGATGGCCTGGGGTCTTGGAGCCGATCTGCCGGAACTGCTTGATGTCGTCCAGGCTGACGGCCGGCTCGCCCGAGCGCTGGCCATGGGCATCGATTTCCACCACGCCGGCCAGGTGCAACAGCGAATACAGCAGCATCGAGGCATGCCCTACCGACAGCACAAAACGGTCACGGTTGGGCCAGTCAGGATGCTCGGGGTGATAACGCAGGAAGCGACTCCACAACGTATAACCCACCGGCGCCAGGCCCATGGGCGTACCCGGGTGCCCCGAATTGGCCTTCTGCACGGCATCCATGGCCAGGGTGCGTAGGGTGTTGATGCATTGGGTGTCGGCAGCAGTGGCAACGTGATTCATAAAACCGTTCTCCCTGGGGTGGCGATCTACAGTGGAGGGCGGGGCGGGGCAAAGGTTTGATCCCATCGCTTGCGCCGCGACGAACGGGACGTTGTTGGCCTCAAACATGACAAGAGCTGTTGGAATGGGCTAGCTTCAAGGGCGTAGACCATCGATCAATCTGTGGAGGTACGCCATGCCAGTGAAACACGACCTGTATCAGGACTTGGGGTTGAGCAAGGAAGTTGTTCACGAACGCAGGGCGCAGGATAAACGGTTGGATGCGCTGCTCACTCAATACGACGACGCCGACGCTGAGGTGCTAAAAGCGGAAAAAGCCAGTGCCAGCGATGAGGATGTGGAAAAGCTGAAGAAGAAACGGCTATTGGTCAAAGACGAAATCGCGCAGCGGCTGGCGTAAGCAAACCCGCAACCTGTGGCGAGGGAGCTTGCTCCCGCTGGGGTGCGAAGCGCCCCCATTGGCGGCGGCTGCGCAGCCGAGCGGGAGCAAGCTCCCTCGCCACACACACGGAATGTGCACATTTGTTCAGAATTGTCTGGAGGACAAGTGCCGTTTCACTCCTTATGATGCGCCCCGTCCACTCGGCTCTGGGGCTTGTTGCGACGCAAGGATTGCGTTGTTTGAGCCGGGTGGGCATCCTCAGAATTCATGCAACACAGGGCCGAATCGGTCGGCTGCAAATGCTGCCCGTGGGAGCTGGTTTGCCTGCGATGGCGGCCTCCCAGCCGATGCCTATCCACCTGACACCCCACAATCCAAATGTGGGAGCTGGCTTGCCTGCGATGACGGCCTGACAGTCAACACAGTTGGACCGGGTACATATCCATTCCTGCGGTAACGGCCACTTAGGGTTCCGCTTTTACAGCGGCTCACTTTTGAAAAGCCGGAATGCCGGCCCAGACAAAAGTTAGCAAAACGCTCTTGCCCCACCACTCGGCACCTCGCCTAGGCTCGGTGTGCCCGTAATCCGCCAGTGATTTGGGGGGCCGCCGCCACGCGCCATCCATGGCGCGGGGCGGCTAAACCGGCATCCCTGCCGGTTTACCCCCAAATCCCTGTCGAATTCCGGCCAGCGTGGTTTAACGGGGCGCCTAAGATCAAGATCAAAAGCAGATCAAGAGCGACTCGCTTCGCATCGTGGTTACCGTCAAGGCCGTGACGCTTGGCGTTCGGTCTTGCATCCAGTCATTTCAACAGCGTTTCAACACATATATCCATGGAACGCTGCTGCGTCTGCTCATACAACTGCAGCTCATCAATCGTGCTGCGCCCCAGCGCCTGCTCGAAGGCTGCCCGGTTGGAGTTGCCCGCGTAGTGACTCTGCGCCCCATCCCCCAGGTTTGACTGGAAGATTCCCGCCGCACTGACCGGCAGAAAATCCTCGTACACCAGCGGTTCCACCGCCACATGACCGGCGTTGACCAGCGTCTGCAACGTGCGTGGCTGGTCTACCTGGCCGCGTGCCGCCAAGCCCTTGTCGGTGACGAAGTAGCGAAAATACGCCAAGCCCTGCTCGCGCATTTGCGGGTAGTTATCGGGGAAGGCATGGAAGTGCTGTTCCATCAATTGCACATAGCGTTCGGCGTTGGCTTCATTGGGGAATGTGCCGAGTTCGTCGCGGGCGGCGTTCAGCAGTTGGTCGTACAGGGCGCGGCCTTTAGGCGTAAGCGCGACACCGCGTTGTTCGATTTCGCCGAAGCGCGCGCTGTGGCTGCCGTGGGCATCGGTGAAGGCGATGGGTTCGTCCAAGGCCTTGAAGCTGGTCTGGCGTAGCAGGATCGGGCACTGGCGCCGAGGTGGGCCTTCGATCACGGCTTTGGGGGTGATGCCTTTGCCAGGCATCGCCGCCTGCACCTGGTCGATGTCCAGGGTGCGTGGGGTGAGGTGGTTGATGTGCGGGCCTTTGAACGCGACGACGTCGGCGATCAGGCGGTGCTGGTCGCTCAGTTGCTGATATTGGGCGCCGGTGACCGTGGCAGTGTGGTGCCAGCGGAACGTCTCCAGGGCCTGGCGGATAAAGGCCTCGGCATCGCTGGCATTCAAGCCGCCTTGGGTCTCTGCCTGGTCGATCAATGCCAACGCCTCGGCGGTAAAGATCGAGCGTTTGGCCAGGGCGCTTTCGGCGAAGGCACGCAGGTCGGGGTTTTCGATCAGTTCCAGGCGCAGCAATGAAGTGAACACGCGAAACGGGCTGGTTTGCAGCGCGTGTTCATGCACGGCGCGAAAGGCGGTGGAGTGCACGGGCACGCCAGCGGGGGTGAGGTCGTAGTAGCCCACCGGTTGCATGCCCATCACCGCGAATAAACGGCTGATGGTTGCCAGTTCCGCAGCGGTGCCCAGGCGGATGGCGCCGTGGCGTTCCATGTCCAGGCGCTGGATTTCGCCGGTACGTTGCAGTTGATGCGCCAGGCCCGGTTCGCTGTCGAGCACGCGGGCATTGGTCTGGGCCACCAGCTCAAGCAGCGCGCCGTACAAGGGCACTTCATCTCGATACATGTCGGACATGGCCTTGGAAAAGCCCTTGCGGATCTCGTCGGGGCTGACATGGGCGGTGGCGTGCATAGAAAAATTCCTGATGACTGGAGCGATGATCGTGGCCTTTGCCCGATTTTGTTGAGCGGCCGGCCGGCTTGCAAACGAAGATTCCTCTGGACTTCATTCTGCAAATGAATGAGTTGACCTTGCGTCCAAGTCTTCATGTGCATGCGGGCGTCATTGCGCTCTACACTGCGCCTCACTGTGTAGGTGAAGGAGGACCCGATGACGGCCAAACCCGCAACCAACCTGCTGGGCACCATTGAAGGCCAGCGCCTGGCAACGCAACACGCCGAACGTTGGCGCGAGTGGGGGCCGTACCTGAGTGAACGCCAGTGGGGCACGGTGCGCGAAGACTACAGCGCCGACGGTGACGCCTGGGCCTACTTCCCTCATGAACACGCTCGCAGCCGCGCCTATCGATGGGGCGAGGACGGGTTGGCCGGTTTCAGTGACAAGGCCCAACGCTGGTGCCTGGGCCTGGCGCTGTGGAACGAGCGCGATGCAATCCTCAAGGAGCGTCTGTTCGGCCTCGACAACGCCGAAGGCAACCACGGTGAAGACGTCAAGGAGCTGTACTTTTTCGTCGATGGCGTACCGAGCCATGCCTACATGCGCATGCTCTACAAATACCCCCATGCGGCGTTTCCCTACGCCGACCTGATCGCCGAAAACGCCCGTCGTGGGCTGGATGATGCCGAGTATGAAATCCTTGATACCGGTGTGTTTGCAGATAACCATTACTGCGATGTCAGTGTCGAATACGCCAAGCATCAACCCGACGATATTTTCATGCGCGTCACCGTGCATAACCGTTCGGACCAACCCACACGCCTGCAGGTGCTGCCCCAGCTCTGGGCGCGTAATGACTGGAGCTGGACCTTCGATGCACCCAAGCCCAGCTTGAGGCTGGACGGCGAGCGGATTCTGGCGCTTTATCATGAACTCGATGATCGCCACCTCAGTGCCTGGGGCCAGGACGGGTTGCAGTGGCTGTTCTGCGAAAACCAAACCAATCGGCCCAAACTGGACGGGCAACCGGCGCCGGGGCCATTCAAGGATGGCATTAACGATTACGTGGTGGGCGGGGTTGAGTTGGCCGTTCGCCGGGACGCCGGCACCAAGGTGGCCGCGCATTTCACCCTTGAACTGGCAGGCCAGGAAAGCAAAACCCTTTACCTGCGTTTTGCGCCGGTGGGCGCGCCCGATGTCAATGCGCGCAAACTGTTCGAACAGCGCCGCCAGGAGGCCGATGACTTCTACTCGGTGTTGCAACAGGGCCTTGCCGATGACGATGCGCGCACTGTACAACGCCAGGCCCTGGCCGGCCTGCTGTGGTCCAAGCAGCTGTACTATTTCGACGTGAACCAGTGGCTTGACGGCGACCCGGCCCAGCCCGCGCCACCGCCCGAGCGCCTGCATATCCGCAATACTCATTGGCGGCACCTGTGCAACTTCGACATCCTGTCGATGCCAGACACCTGGGAATACCCGTGGTACGCCTCCTGGGATCAAGGCTTCCAGGCGGTGGCCATCGCGCTGATCGACCCTGGTTACGCCAAGCAACAGTTGTTGTTGCTGGTAAAGGACCGCTTCATGCACCCCAACGGCCAGTTGCCGGCCTACGAATGGCGCTTTGACGACGCCAACCCGCCCGTGCATGCCTGGGCCAGCTGGCGCGTATATCAGCAGGACAAGGCGCTGACCGGCGTGGGCGATATGGATTTCCTGGAGCGGATCTTTCACAAGCTGCTGTTGAATTTTTCTTGGTGGGTCAACCGCAAGGACGCCGAGGGCCGCAACCTGTTCCAGGGCGGTTTTCTGGGCCTGGACAATATCGCCTTGTTCGACCGCTCGGCCCCGTTGCCGACGGGTTACCAGTTGGACCAGGCCGACGGCACCGCCTGGGTGGCGGCCTATGCCCTGGACCTGATGCGCATCGGCCTGGAGTTGGCCAAGCGTAATGGGGTGTACGTGGATATTGCTGTGAAGTTTTTCGAGCATTTCCTCTACATCGCCGGCGCTATCAACCGCGTCGATGACAGCGCCGAAGGCTTGTGGGATGAGCAGGACCAGTTTTTCTATGACGTGCTGCACCGCCCTGATGGCCAGAGCGAGCCGGTGCGCCTGCGCTCCATCGTCGGGTTAATGCCGCTGTTCGCGGTGCTGGTGCTGGAGCAGCGCGAGCATGAAGGCTTGGAGGGCTTGCGCGAGCGCCTGCTGGGCTTTATGCATCATCGGCCGGACCTGGCCAAGCTGGTTTCGCGCTGGACCGAACCGGGGCAGGGCAACCGCCTGTTGCTGGCGCTGCTGCGCGGTGAACGCACCAAGGATTTGCTGCGGCGCATGCTGGATGATCAGGAGTTCTTGTCGGCCTTTGGCGTGCGCGCCCTGTCCAAGGCGTTCGCCGAGCAGCCCCTGGCGTTGAAGATGAATGGCGACACCTTGTGTGCCAGTTACCAGCCCGGTGAGTCCGACTCACGCTTGTACGGTGGCAACTCCAATTGGCGCGGGCCACTGTGGATGCCGGTCAATTACATGCTGATTGAATCGTTGCGCGAGTTTCACCGCTACTACGCCGATAACTTTTCCGTGGAGTACCCGGCGGGCAGTGGGTATCTGGCGTCTCTGGAGGAGGTGGCTGACAGCCTCAGCGAGCGGCTGACGCGGTTGTTTCTAAGAGATGAAAACGGGGTGCGGCCGTCGATGGCGGGCTATGCACAGTTGCAGGAGGACCCGGCCAGTCGTGACCTGGTGTTGTTCCATGAGTATTTTCATGGAGAGACAGGGCGAGGGCTGGGGGCTTCACACCAGACCGGGTGGAGCGCGTTGGTGGCGTTACTGCTGCAACCCAAAAACTGAGCAACCTTGCGGATTTGCTTTTCTGTGGGAGCTGGCTTGCCTGCGATACAGGCACCGCGTTGCGTCCGGCAAATGGAGTAGATGCCATCGCAGGCAAGCCAGCTCCCACAAGGGGTCTTCATTCTCCGCGAGAATGCAGGCAAAAAAATCCCGCCGGGGAGGCGGGATCAGGATTCAGGGTTACCCGTGAATCAGGAAGGGAACAGCTCGCTCAGCTTCATCGCCAGCATCATGTCGCCTTCGGTGCGCAGCTTGCCGCCCATGAACGCCTGCATGCCGTCGGTGGAGCCGTCGACGATGCCTTCCAGGGTCTCGCTGTCCATCACCAGGGTGACCTGAGCGTCAGGGTTTTCGCCTTCTTTGAGTTCGCAGGTCTTGTCCTTGACCACCAGCGAGAAATTCTTGGTGTCGTCGATACGGAAACCGAACACCAGGTCCAAGCCTTCGGCAGCGCTTGGGTTGAATTTGGCTTTCATTGCTTCTACGGCTTTAGCTACGTCAGTCATGGTTTCGATCCTTAAGGGTAGAGTCCAGTGACCTTGGGGTCACGGTTGGCCACAGTTCATCGGAAAGTGATGAGCTGCGGCGCCTTCAACAGTTGCAAGTGGGCGTGACTGTTGAAGGAAGCCAGTGCCACCTCGCGACCACGGAACTTGAGTTGGTTGAGCGAGGTGTTAACAATTTGCCAGTTCATTTCGAAGGCCTGGGCGGCAGGCATTCGGGTAATCAGGTGGAGCAGGGCGGTGATGGTGCCGCCGGAGGTGAATACGGCGATTTTGTCGGTGTGGTTCGCGGCTTCCAGGATACGCTGCAAGCCACCCTGGACCCGCTCGACAAACCCCAGCCAGCTTTCCAGCCCTGGTGGGTCATAGGTGCCGGCCAGCCAGCGTTCGATGATCAGGGCGAAAATGCGCTGGAACTCGCTGCGGTTCTGCGGGCCGTTGCGCAGGATGTGCACGGCATCCGGTTCACTGCTGAGCAGGTCGGGCAACAGGCCGCGAATGATCGCTTCGCCGTCGAACTCGTTGAACGCGCTATCTGTTTCCAGCGCCGGAACCGGCAAGCCCAAGGCGCTGTACTGATCGAACGTGGTGCTGGCAGTGTGCTGCTGGCGACGCAGGTCGCCGGCGATGCAGCGGTCAAACGCAATGCCCAGGTCTGCCAGGTGGCGACCGAGCACTTGCGCTTGTTCCACGCCAACGGGCGAGAGGACGTCATAGTCGTCTGCACCGAAGGAGGCCTGGCCATGTCGAATCAGATAAATGCTGCCCACGTCCGTTTTCCCGGTACGTTGAAAGTCTGGCGAGGTTATGAGGATGCCTGCGAGCTGTCAATGAAAAAACATACGCTTGTTTTAAAAGCGCGTTGGAGCCCGCCTGCTGGCGGTTTGATCACTGGCTCCTTCGCAGTGGCGTCGGTATGCTGGGGCCATCCGCGCCCGGCGCAGTGCATTTTTTAAGGAGACATATGGATTTTTTGGCCGAATACGCGAGCTTTCTGGCGAAGACCGTCACCCTGGTGGTCGCTATTCTGGTGGTACTGATCAGCTTTGCAGCACTGCGCAGCAAAGGTCGTCGTAAGTCCGCCGGCCAATTGCAGGTCAGCAAGCTGAATGATTTCTACAAGGGCCTGCGCGAGCGCCTGGAGTCGAGCCTGCTCGACAAGGACCAGCTCAAGGCCCTGCGCAAGTCCGAAAGCAAAGCCGAAAAGAAGAAAGACAAGAAGAAGCCCGAGCCCAAGCCGAGGGTGTTCGTGCTGGATTTCGACGGTGACATCAAGGCCTCGGCCACCGAAAGCCTGCGCCATGAAATCACCGCACTGCTGAGCCTGGCCACGCCCAAGGATGAAGTGGTGCTGCGCCTGGAAAGCGGCGGCGGCATGGTGCACAGCTATGGCCTGGCCTCTTCGCAACTGGCGCGTATCCGCCAGGCCGGCGTGCCGTTGACCGTGTGCATCGACAAAGTGGCGGCCAGCGGCGGCTACATGATGGCCTGCATCGGCGAGAAGATCATCAGTGCACCCTTCGCCATTCTCGGTTCCATTGGCGTGGTGGCGCAGTTGCCCAACGTCAATCGCCTGCTTAAAAAGCACGACATCGACTTTGAAGTGCTGACCGCCGGTGAATACAAGCGCACGCTCACAGTGTTCGGCGAAAACACCGAGAAGGGCCGGGAGAAGTTCCAGGAGGATCTGGACATCACCCACCAGCTGTTCAAGAACTTCGTCTCGCGTTACCGCCCACAGTTGGCGATTGACGAGGTGGCCACCGGTGAAGTGTGGTTGGGCGTCGCTGCCCTCGACAAGCAACTGGTCGATGAGCTGCAAACCA
Organism: Pseudomonas sp. DW-iso17; assembly: GCF_058725345.1. Taxonomy (NCBI): domain Bacteria; kingdom Pseudomonadati; phylum Pseudomonadota; class Gammaproteobacteria; order Pseudomonadales; family Pseudomonadaceae; genus Pseudomonas; species Pseudomonas sp. DW-iso17. Next base: position 20,219 of record NZ_JBZXEA010000032.1, read on the forward strand.
GCGACGAATACCTGGCTACCAAGGCCAAGACCGCCGAAGTGTTCCACTTGCACTATGCCGAGCGTAAGAGCCTGCAAGAGCGCGTGGGCCTGGCGGCCAGCGGTTCGGTGGACCGGGTGCTGTTGACCTGGTGGAGCCGCTTGACCCAGCAGCGGTTCTGGTAAGCCAGTACTGAAAACCAGGTAATCCCTTGTGGGAGCGGGCCTGCTCGCGAATGCGGTATATCAGTCAATAGATTTGCTGGCTGACACTCCGCATTCGCGAGCAAGCCCGCTCCCACATTGGTTTTCGGTCATGTCAGGTTAAACGGGGTTTAATCGAGTCCGCCAACTGCGTAAGGATCAGGCAGCACGACACGGCCCCGGCATCCAGAACGCCGAGGGAGCGCTCACCCAAACGACTGGCCCGGCCAATCTTGGCCACCAGGTCCTTGGTCGAATCCCGCCCTTGGGAGGCGGCCGTTTTCATCGCATCGAGCGCATCGCTGAAAGAACGCCCCGACGCATGCGCCCGTTCAAACGCTTCTACCGCCGGAATCAATGTATCCATCAAGCACTTGTCGCCCACGCCCGCTTCGGTGATGTCCTGCAGCGAGGTCAAGCCGCCGCGCAGCAGGCGGGCGAAGGTGGCGGCGTCGATGTCTTCACTGCCGCGCACTTCGTCGGCCATGCCGATAAACAGGCTGCCATACAAGGGCCCCATGGAGCCGCCGATGCCTTCCATCAGGCTCAGGGTCAGTTCATCCAGAGCTTCGGCCAGGGTCAGTTGGCGGCCTTCGATCGTGCGGCCGCAATGGGCAAAGCCTTTGGCCATGTTGATGCCATGGTCGCCATCGCCTATAGCGCCGTCGACTTCGCTGAGGTACTCCCGGTTGGCCACGATCACGCTGACCAGGTCGGCGACGATGGCGCTGCCATCATGGGTGGAAAAATGCTGGCTCATGGTTCACTCCGCCTGGGTCATGCCGATGGAGCGGCAGGGTTGGTCGATCAGGGTTTTCAGCTCGGCGTCGAGGCCGAGCAGGGTCAAGGTCACGCCCATCATCTCCAGGGAAGTGAAGTAGTTGCCCACGTAGCAACGGTGAATCTTCAAACCTTTGGCCTTGAGCTGTTTTTCCACCTCGGCGTAGAAAATATACAACTCCATCACCGGGGTGGCGCCGAGGCCAGAGACCAGCACCACCACGCTGTCGTCCTGGCTGAAATCGCGGTCGGCGAGGATCGGCGCCAGCATGCGCTCGGCCATGGCGGCGGCCGGTTCAATCGGGATGACTTCGATGCCCGGCTCGCCATGATGGCCAATACCTAATTCCATCTGCCCGTCGGGAATCTGGAAGTTCGGCTTGCCCACCGCGGCGATGGTGCAGGGCGTAAGGCCGATACCAATCGAGCGGCAGTGGTCGACGGTTTTCTGCGCCACCCGAATCACGCCGTCCAGGTCGTAATGCTGGGCAGCGGCGGCACCGCCGATCTTCCACATGAAGATCTCCCCGGCTACACCGCGACGCTTGGCGATGTCGGCCTTGGGCGCGGACGCCACGTCGTCGTTGGCGACCACCGTGCGGATGCGCATGTCTTTGCTGGCGGCCATTTTCATCGCCAGCTTCACGTTCATGTTGTCGCCCGCGTAGTTGCCATACAGGCAGGCAACGCCAGCACCATGGTCGGCAGCGCGGAAGGCGTCGAAAAAGCTTTTGGCGGTGGGCGAGGAAAAAATCTCGCCAACGGCCACCGCATCCACCAGGCCTGGGCCAACATAACCGAGGAACGCCGGCTCATGCCCGGAGCCGCCGCCGGTGACAATGCCAACGCGGCCCTGGGCTGAGGGCTTGGCCTTGACGATGACCCGTGGGTTGCTTTCGTACTGGCGCAGCTCGGGGTGCGCGACCAGGATGCCGCGCAGCATGTCTTCGACCACTTGGTCGGGATCGTTGATGACTCGATTCATAACGCGGGTTCCTGTGTTCTTGTTCTTAGGGGCGGCACTATTCCACTGTGGGAGCTGGCTTGCCTGCGATGGCGGTGTGTCAGCTGGGGATTTTTTACTGATGCACCGTCATCGCAGGCAAGCCAGCTCCCACAGGGTTTTGTGTTGTTACTCAGATCAGGGTTCGAGCACAACCTTCAGCGACTTGTCGCCGCGCTCCATCACTGCAAACGCTTCCTTGAAATCCGCCAGCGCAAACTTGTGGGTCACCACGTCGCGCATGTCGATCTTGCGGTTGCCGATAAAGTCGATGGCCCTTGGGTACATATACGGTCCCAGGTGTGAGCCGAGGATATCCAGCTCCTTGCGGTCGCCAATGATCGACCAGTCCACCGTGGCCTCGTCATTGAACACGCTGAATTCGACAAAGCGTCCCAGCTTGCGCAGCATCGCCAGGCCCTGGTTCACCGCCTTGTGGTGCCCGGTGGCTTCGATATAGATGTCGCAGCCGTAGCCATCGGTGATTTCGCGGATTTTCGCCAGCACATCCACCTCGGCCGGGTTCCACACTTCATCGGCGCCCAGGCGCAGGGCGAGGGCGGCGCGTTCGGTTTTCATGTCCAGCACGATGAGTTTTTTAGGGTTGCGCAACCGCACCGCGCCGATGATGCCCAGGCCCAGGGTGCCAGCGCCGGCGACCACCACGATGTCGTCATGGTCGACGTTGGCACGTTCCGCCGCGTGCAGCGAGCAGGCCAGCGGCTCGATCAGGATCGCTTCATCGGGGGCGATGGATTCCGGTACTTTGTGGATGATGCCTTCCTTGGTGAAGATCATGTATTGGGCCATGGCGCCCTGCACATTGTTCTGGAAGCCATACAGGTCGTGCTTCTGGCACATCCAGTACTGGCCGTGGTTGCAAAAGCGGCAGCCCCAGCACGGCACGATCTGCTCGGAGATCACCCGGTCGCCCACGGCCACGCCGCGCTTCTCGGCGCCTGGGCCAAGGGCGACCACGCGGCACACGAACTCATGCCCGGGGATCATCGGTGGCTTCACGTAGCGCGGTTGTTCGGCATCGCCCCAGAACGACGGCGCGCCGCGATAGGTCTTGATATCGCCCATGCAAATGCCGCACAGCTCGACTTTGGTCAGGATCTCGTCGGGGCCGGGGGTGGGCACGTCGACGGTTTCCAGGCGGTAGTCTTCCGGGCCGTGGCAGACCACAGCCTGCATGGTTTTCGGGATGCTCGGGGCGAGTTGTTCAGGTGTGCGTTCGGTGACAGTGGACATGACAAAACCTCACGACATAACGATGAATTACTGAATGCTGTAACCGCCGTCGATCACCATGTTGGCGCCGGTGATCATCTGCGCGGCGTCGCTGAGCAGGTACAGCGCCAGCCCGGCGATTTCTTCCGGCTGGGCAAAGCGACCTGCCGGGATCTGCAATTTGGCCCGCTCACCCACCTCGCCGGCCCAGGCTTTTTTACCCAGGGCGGTTTCGACGATGGTGGGGGAGATAGCATTGACGTTCACCTGCGGCGCCCACTCCATGGCCAATACTTTGGTCATGCCGACGATGGCGGCTTTGCTGGCGCAGTAGGCGACGTGACGGTCCAGGCCAATCACGGCGGCCTGGGACGCCAGGTTGACGATGCGCCCGCTGCCCTGGGCGATCATGTGCCTGGCGCAGGCCTGAGCCATGAAAAAGCTGGCCTTGAGGTTGATGTCCAGGGTGGTGTCCCAGGCGCTTTCGCTGACGTCGATGGCCTTGTCCAGCAGCACCACGCCTGCGCTGTTGATCAGGTAATCCAGGCGCTGGAAATGTGCGAACACCTTGTCGACGGTCGGTTGTATCTGGTCGATCTTCCCGAGGTCGACGGCAATGCCCAGGTGCCCGGCACCCAGGCTGGCGGCCACCTCGACCACGGCCGGATCGCGGTCCAGCAGCGCCACCCTTGCGCCGCGTTCCGCCAGCAAGGTAGCGCAGGCCAGGCCGATGCCGGCGGCGCCACCGGTGATCACCGCGCAACGGCCGCTGAGGTCGAAGGCTTGGTTCCAGAAACCAGACATGAATGACTCCCGATACAGATCAAAAGGTAGAACTCGGTCCAATGTGGGAGCTGGCTTGCCTGCGATTGCATCAACCCGGTCTACCTGATGCACCGAGGTGCCTGCATCGCAGGCAAGCCAGCTCCCACAGTTGACTGTGTTTCAAGCCACTGACTACTTACCGCCGCTGACTTGCTTGTACAGCGCATCCGCATTGGCATTGGTCACCGGCACCCAGGGCAGGATGTAGTTCTTGGCTGTGCCGTCGGCCCATTTCACGTCCTTGGCGTAGCGCTCCCAGATCACCGATTGCGGCTTGTAGTCCTCGCCTGCCAGGGCGCGCAGGGCCACGTCCAGTGCGCCTTGGGATTGGGCCTGGGCATCCTGGAGGAAGGTGGTGACTTCGTCCTTTTTCGCCGCCTGGATCGCATCCGGCATGCCGTCGATAGAGGTAACGGGCACATCCTTGGCGGTGAGGCCATGGGACTTCAAGGCCTGCACGGCGCCCAGGGCCATGTCGTCGTTCTGGGCGATCACGCCATTGATGCCCTTGGGGTGGGCGTTGAGCCAGTCTTCGGTGAGGGTCATGGCCTGGGCGCGGTCCCAGTTGGCGGTTTTCTTTTCGATGATCTTGATGTCCGGGTGTTTGCCCAGCACTTCCAGCTCGCCTTTTTCCCGGTCGATCTGCGCCGACTGGCCAATCGGGCCCTGGATGATCACCACGTTGCCCTTGCCGTTGAGCTTGTCGACCATGGCCTGGGCCTGCAGGCGGCCGCCTTCCACGTCGTCGTTACCCACATACGGCACGCTGGCATCGGCTACTTTCGTATTGGAGGCGATGACCACCACGTCGTTGCTCATGGCGGCCTTGACGGTGCCGACGCCGGCCTTGGTATCAATCGGCACGAACAGAATCGCGTCGTAGCGTTGGGTCACCATATTTTCGATCTGGTTGTTCTGGGTCAGGGCGTCGTAGTTGCCGTCGAACACGGTCAACTGCACGGTGCCATCCTTGACGGCCGGATGCTCCTTGAGCTCACGAACCCAGTTCTGCATGAACTGCCCCTTGAGGCCATAGACGGCTGCGCCGATCTTGTAGGTCTTGCCGTCGGCGGCCAGGGCGATACTGCTGGCGAGCAGGGAGAGGGCCGCCGCGGCGGCCAGGGTGGTACCCAGTTTCATAAGTAGAACTCCGGTTATTGTTATGGGTCGTTCTTCAGCGTTTCTTCTTGCGCCACACGTCGATCAGTACTGCGAACACAATGATCAGGCCCTTGGCGACCTGCTGGTAATAGGAGGACACGCCGAGCAGGTTCAGGCCGTTGTTGATCACGCCGATCAACAGGGCCCCGAACAAGGTGCCGACAATGCTGCCGGTACCGCCCGACAGGCTGGTGCCGCCGATCACCACCGCGGCAATCGCGTCCAGCTCATAGGAAACCCCGGCCTGGGGCAGGGCAGAGGTAGTGCGTGCCGACAGCACCACGCCGGCCAACCCGGCGAGCAGGCCCGAGACCACGTACACCGAGAACATCACCTTGCGCACGCCAATGCCGGAGGTGCGTGCGCTTTTTTCATTGCCGCCCACCGCATACACATAACGGCCGTAGGTGGTGTAGCGCAGCACCATCCAGAAAATAAGCGCGACCACGGCGAAGATGATGATCGGCACGCCCACCGGGCCGACCTTGCCGATGCCGAGGGCCAGGTAGGCGTCGGGCAGGTCGGTGATCGGGCTGCCGTCGTTGAGAATAAAGGTCATGCCCCGCGCGATGCTGAGCATGCCGAGGGTGGCCACGAACGGCGGGATCGACAGGTTGGCGATCATGAAACCATTGACCACCCCGAGCATCGCGCCGGCAAACATCCCTGCGCTGACCGCCGCCAACAGGCCATAACCCTGGGTGGCGACCATGGCGCTGCACAACCCGGCGAACGCCAGGATCGACCCCACCGACAGGTCGATACCCTTGGTCAGGATCACATAGGTCATGCCCACGGCGAGAATGCCGTTGATGGAGGTCTGGCGCAGGATGTCCATCCAGTTGCGCCAGGTCATGAAGTACTCACTGGAAAACGCCATCACCACGCACAGCAGGATAAACACCAGCGGCAGGCCGAAGCGGTCGAGGGACAGGCGCAGGCGGTTGCGCGGCGCGGCGGTAACGGGGGCAACGATGGTTTTGGCATTCATGAGGCAAGACTCAACAAGGCTTCCTGGGAAAGGGCGGTGTCGGTGCTGATAGTGACCAGCCGGCCGCCTTTGAAGACGGCGATGCGGTCGCTCAAGTGCAGCAGTTCCGGTGCTTCTGACGACACCACAATGGCTGCGCCACCGGCCCGCACAAACTGGTCGAGCAGGTGGTAGATCTCCTGTTTGGCGCCTTCGTCGATGCCGCGGGTGGGTTCATCGCAGAGCAGGCACACCGGTTCCGTGGACAGGCATTTGGCGAGCACCACCTTTTGCTGGTTGCCGCCGCTCATGGACGCCACCGGCAGCTCCAGGGAACTGGTCTTGATCTGCAGGCGCTTGACCATCTCCTCGGCCAGTTGCGCCTCTTTGCGTGCGTTGATCAGCGACCAACTCGACAAGCGCTTATAGGCCGACAGTGCAATGTTCGACAGGATGCTGCCGGTCAGCACCAGGCCGCTGTCCTTGCGGTCTTCGGTGACCAGCGACATGCCGGCGTCGATGGTCGCCTTGGGCTGCCCGATGGGCATGGGCTTGCCTTGCAAGGTAACGCTGCCGGCATCCGCCACGGTCAGGCCGTAGATGCAATTGAGGAATTCACTGCGCCCGGAGCCCATCAACCCATAAATGCCGAGGATCTCGCCACGGCGCAGTTGCAGGCTGATGTCGTGGAACTCACCGTTGCGGCTCAGGTGGTCGACCTGCAGGCAGGTGCTGGCCGCGCATTCGCGGCCCACCTTGTGGTCGATGCGCGTCAGTTCCTGGCCGACAATGCCGCGCACCAGGTGGTCGCGGTCGATATCGGCCATGCGCCCGCTTTCCACAAAGGCGCCATCACGGAAGATGCTGTAGTCATCGGCGATCTGCGCCAGTTCGCTCAGTCGATGGGACACGTACACGATGCCGGCACCGCGTGCGGTAAGGCGGCGAATCGCCTTGAACAGGGTTTCGGCCTCGCGCTCGCCGATGGCCGAGGTGGGCTCGTCCATGATCATCACCTGGCAGTCATGGCTGAACGCCTTGGCGATTTCCACCAGTTGCATCTGCGCCACGCTCAAGCGGTGCATGGGGCTGGTGGCGTCGACGTCGAACTCCAGGCTTTCGAGCAGTTCGCGGGTGCGGCGATTGAGGGTCTTGCTGTCGACGATGCAACCGGCGCGGCGCGGTTCGCGGCCCAGCCAGATGTTTTCGGCGACGGTCATGTAGGGGATGGGTTCGAGCTCCTGGGTGATCATTGCGATCCCCGCGGCCAAGGCTTCACTCGGGCGATTGAACTGCACCGGTGCGCCGTTGAGCACAATGCTGCCGGCGTCACGCTGGGTGATGCCCATCAGGATGCTCAGGAAGGTCGACTTGCCGGCACCGTTGCCGCCGCACAGGGCGTGGACGCTGCCGGCGCGCAGAGAAAGGCGCCCGTCGCGCAGGGCTGGCACCCCGGCGTAAGCCTTGGCGACATGTTCAGCCTGGAGCAGTAATGGCGTGGCCATCGGCGTGTCCTCGTGCTGTGAATTCTTATTAGGTCGCACAGTCATGTTTCGCTGTGATCATATGTGTATCAAATGAAATTCTGATCAGTCAATCTCTTTCACTTAAAAGGTGTGATTCTCATCTTTGACGCGGTTATTGCCTTGGTATAGGGCTTTGACTGGCAGGTCAGTTAAATCTCGCTTGACAGTAAGGGGTGAATGCTTGCGAAATGAGTGAGAGATATTTCACTAAGTGATCATTTGATCAGTGGAGTTTGGCGCCATGAACACACCTTTCCCGGTGGCTATCGGATGCGATGAAGCAGGTTTTGAGCTCAAAGAGTTGTTGAAGCGCCATATCGAGGCGTTGGGGTACCCGGTCACCGACTTCGGTACGCATTCAACGGCACCGGTGCTGTACCCGGACATCGCCTTGGCCGTGGCCACGGCCATCAATGCCGGGCAACAGCGCCTCGGCGTGCTGGTATGCGGCACCGGCATAGGCATGGCCATCTCGGCCAACAAAGTTCTGGGCATCCGTGCGGCCCAGGCTCATGACACCTACTCGGCGGAGCGGGCGCGCAAGAGCAACGATGCGCAAATCCTCTCCATCGGTGCGCGGGTCATCGGTGCGGAGTTGGCCAAAAGCATCGTCAGTGCGTTTTTGGCCTCGGAGTTCGAAGCGGCGCGGTCCGGGGCCAAGGTCGAGCGCATCAATGCGATCGAGCGCGATGGGCATCAGTAGTGGACGGCGCAGGGCAAGAGTCGGGAGAATGCGCCTTTGACGCCGAAACGGAAGCCCGTCCCCATGAGTGACAGTACCCAGCGCATGGCCAGTGATATCGATCAGATGACCGAAGTGGCGATGCTCTATTACCTTGAGAACGTCACTCAGGAGGCCATTGCCAAGCGTTTTGACCTGTCGCGGGCAAAAGTCAGCCGCCTGCTCAAGCGCGCGCGCGATGAAGGGATTGTCGAGGTGCGCGTGCTGCAGCACCCGGCAATGAACAACGAGCTGGAACGGGCACTGGTGGAGCGCTTCAAGCTCGACCGCGCCTTGATTGCGGTCGACCACAGCGACCCCGACACCCAGCGCTCGGCGGTCGCCAGCCTGGTGGCCAACTACCTCAACAAGACCCTGGGCGACGGCATGATCGTTGCGGTGGGCATGGGGCGTAACGTCGGCGCGGTGGCCGATAACGTGTTTCTGCCGGTGACCCGCAACTGCACCTTCGTGTGTGCCATCGGCGGTTCGCTCAAGGCCGGTGAATACATGAACCCTGACCACATCTGCCGGCGCCTGGCCCTGCGCTTTGGGGGCGAAAGTGAAAGCCTCTACGCTCCAGCGCTGGTGGCCAACCCCGAGCTGCGCGGGGTGCTGATCAACAACGACACGGTGCGCTCCACCCTTGACCGCGCACGCCGCGCTGACATTGCCTTGATCGGCATCGGCGACATGAGCGAGAACAGCAACATGGTGCGCATGGGCTGGTTCTCGCCCCAGGAAATAGCCCAGGCGCGCCTGTCTGGCACTGTGGGCGACATGATGGGCTATGACTTTATCGACATTCACGGCCAGCCGGCGGTCAACGCCATCCAGGGGCGCGTGATCGGGTTGACGGTGCAGGAGCTGTTTCGCATCCCGGATGTGGTGGCGATTGCCAGTGAGAACACCAAGGCGGCGGCGACCTTGGGGGCGTTGCGCTCGGGAGTGATCAATACGCTGGCGACCACCGTCACCAACGCCCACACTATCCTGGCGCTGGACGATGCCACTCGTAAAACCTGATACAGATCGTTCCCACGCTCCAGCGTGGGAACGCATCCTGTGACGCTCCGCGTCACCCTTGCGCGGGTGGGACGCGGAGCGTCAAAGGCGGCATTCCCACGCGGAGCGTGGGAACGATCAACACCGAGGTGCCTGCATCGCAGGCAAGCCAGCTCCCACAAGTATTGGTGTGCTTCTGATAGGGGCTACAGGTTTTGTAATAGTTTTGCGCTGTAGGAAATTTGTATTTCAAATGTAGGATTCAAGTCCTTTTGTCATTTCAGGACTTGCATGAACACCCTCTCGGAGCCTCCCAGTCGTCTTTCCCCAAGACAACCGCTGTCGCTGTTCCCGCTGAAGCACCCCGTATTCCGTCAACTAACCTTGTCTCGGTCGTATGACCGCACTTTGCCGTGCCCGGCGTTCTGAACACTTTAAAGACAGAGAATTTATAAATGGAATGGTTAGCGGATCCTACGGCCTGGCTCGGCCTTGCGACCTTGATTGTGCTGGAACTGGTGCTGGGTATCGACAACCTGGTGTTTATCGCGATCCTGGCGGACAAGCTGCCACCGGAGCAGCGTGACCGTGCACGTTTGATCGGTTTATCCCTGGCGCTGCTGATGCGCCTGGGCCTGTTGGCGAGTATTTCCTGGTTGGTGACCCTGACCCAGCCGCTGTTCGAGGTGTTCGACAAGAGCTTCTCGGGCCGTGATCTGATCATGCTGTTCGGCGGTATATTCCTGCTGTTCAAGGCCACCATGGAATTGCATGAGCGCCTTGAAGGCCATGTGGCGCAGCACAAGGGCAATGTGGCTTACGCGATGTTCTGGCCGATCGTCGCGCAAATCGTGGTGCTGGATGCGGTGTTCTCCCTCGATGCGGTGATTACCGCCGTGGGCATGGTCGACGAGCTGGCGGTGATGATGATCGCGGTGATCGTGTCCATCGGCCTGATGATCGTGGCGAGCAAGCCGCTGACCCGTTTCGTCAATGCGCACCCCACCGTGATCATGCTGTGCCTGGGCTTCCTGATGATGATCGGTTTCGCCCTGACCGCCGAAGGCCTGGGTTTCCATATTCCCAAGGGCTACCTGTACGCGGCCATTGGCTTCTCGATTCTGATCGAGGTGTTCAACCAGATCGCCCGAGCCCGTCGCAAGAAATCGGCGCAGGGCGTGTTGCCGGTGCGTGAGCGTACCGCCCATGCGGTGATGCGCTTGTTGGGCGGCCGCAGCTTGGCGGTGGAAGAAGTGGGTGAAGACGTGGCTGACCTGCTGGGCGAGCCGGATGCTGCGCAGGGGCCGCTGTTTGATCGACGCGAACGGGTGATGATCAGCGGTGTGCTGCAACTGGCCGAGCGGCCGATTCGCACCCTGATGACCCCAAGGGCCAAGGTTGACTGTATCGACCTGGCGGACGAGCCCGAGACGACGCGTCTGAAACTGATGCACTCGTCCTACTCGCGTCTGCCGTTGATCCGTAACGGTGCAGTGGATGAGCCTTTGGGCTTTGTGCACAAGAAAGAGCTGCTCAAGGAATACCTGGCTGGCAACGAGCCGAACCTTGCGCACTTGGCGCGTCGGGCGATCAACCTGCTGGAAAGCTTTTCGATCCTCAACGCTCTGGAGCAGATGCGCCAGGAGTCTACCCACATCGCTTTCGTGATCAACGAATTCGGCGACTTCATGGGTGTATTGAGCATGACGGATATTCTGGAATCCATCGCCGGTGAATTGCCCGATGCCAGCGAAATCGAAGGGCCGGACATAGTCGAGGACGGCGATGGTTTCCGTGCCAATGGTGCCTTGAACCTCAACCTGCTGCGTCAGCGAACGGGCTTCAAGGCTGCGGCTACTGAGGACTATCAAACCTTGGCGGGGTTGGTGATGAGCCTGCTCGACCGCCTGCCGGCGGTGGGCGATAGCCTGGAGCATGAAGGCTGGCGTTTGACCGTGGCTGAAGTGGAAGAGCGCCGGGTGACGCAAGTGCACTTGCGCCCTTGCTCAGGTCATAACGGCTGAAGATGTCTTTTACGCACTGTTCTTGACTTTCCCAAGGGCCGAAGCCTTTGAATATGTCTGCCAGGACGCCGTCCACGTAGACTAAAAGCGTCGGGGTGCCTGTAACGTCAGGGTGCTTCGGCGTATTTGCACAATCCAGTACCAGGCTGACTATCCAGGGATGCTTCCAGGCGGCCTGCTCGAAGAAGTCGCAGGCCTGCGCGCAAGCGGGGCAGTGCTCTGAAAAAAAAAGAATAAACACCGGGCGCGGTGTGTTCAGTACCCGATTGAACCCTTGGGCGCTGGAAATTCTGCGCGTGGCGACTCCCATGTTGATCCTCCTGCCTGCCGTGTTGGTTTTTGCTCACGCTAAGCCGGAGGGTCGTCACCGTCTACTGTCAACCTTCACAGGTGCGCGTCACTTGCACTCGACCCGTCTAGGTGCGCTGTAACACCGTTGTGGGGCGTTGCGTAGCACTGCCATGCGACGACGGCGCAACGCTGTTTATCTCTGCAATCGCTATCACGCTGATCCATAACGCATTTATTACCCCCATAGGTTTCCTCCAGCGTCTGTGGCACACTTTCTGCTGTCTATTCCGTTGTTACATACCAAGTTCCGGTATAGCGGAATACACAATCCCTGGAGTGCTTGTCATGCATCACCGACCTTCCGTATTCAAAGCGTGTGTTTTTCTCGTCGCTGCATCGGCTTCCTTCGCCAGCCTGGTGCAGGCGGCGGACAGCAAGCTCGATGATGTGCTCAAGCGTGGGCACTTGATCGTAGGTACAGGCAGTACCAATGCGCCGTGGCACTTCCAGGGAGCGGATGGCAAGTTGCAGGGATTTGATATCGACATCGGCCGCATCGTGGCCAAAGGCTTGTTCAATGACCCGAGCAAGGTGGAGTTTGTGGTGCAGTCGTCCGATGCACGTATTCCCAACCTGCTCACCGACAAGGTCGACATGAGCTGCCAGTTCATCACCGTCACCGCCAGCCGTGCGCAGCAGGTGGCCTTCACCCTGCCGTACTACCGGGAAGGCGTCGGCCTGCTGCTGCCGAACAACAGCAAGTACAAGGAAATCGAAGATCTCCAAGCCGCAGGTGATGACGTTACCGTGGCAGTGCTGCAAAACGTATACGCCGAAGAGTTGGTGCACCAGGCGCTGCCCAAGGCCAAGGTCGACCAGTACGACAGTGTCGACTTGATGTACCAGGCCGTGAACTCAGGTCGCGCCGATGCCGCCGCCACCGATCAGTCCTCGGTCAAATACCTGATGGTGCAGAACTCTGGCCGCTACCGCAGCCCCACCTACGCCTGGAGCCCGCAAACCTACGCCTGCGCGGTCAAGCGCGGCGACCAGGACTGGTTGAACTTCGTCAATACCGCGCTGCACGAAGCCATGACCGGTGTGGAGTTCCCCACCTATAAAGCCTCGTTCAAGCAGTGGTTTGGCGTGGATCTGCCAGAACCGGCGATTGGTTTTCCCGTGGAATTCAAGTGACCCGCAACAATAGGGGCGTGCCTGAACACGCCCCCTTCAGGTGCTGCTGACCATGAACTATCAGTTGAACTTTGCCGCCGTCTGGCGTGATTTCGACACCTTGCTGGCGGGGCTCGGCCTGGGGTTGCAGTTGGCGTTGCTGTCGATCGCCATCGGCTGCGTGATCGGCCTGTTGATGGCGTTTGCCATGCTCTCCAGGCACCGTGCGTTGCGTATTCTTGCCTCGGTGTATGTGACGGTGGTGCGCAACACCCCCATCCTGGTGTTGATCCTGTTGATCTACTTCGCCTTGCCCTCCCTGGGTATTCGCCTGGATAAGATTCCCTCGTTCATCATCACCCTGTCGTTGTATGCCGGTGCCTATCTCACCGAAGTGTTCCGCGCAGGCCTGGTGAATATTCCCAAGGGTTTGCGGGAAGCCGGCCTGGCCATCGGCCTGGGGGAGTGGCGAATTCGCGCTTACATCACCGTGCCGGTAATGCTGCGCAACGTGCTGCCGGCGCTGTCGAACAACTTTATCTCGCTGTTCAAGGACACCTCCCTGGCCGCTGCGATCGCGGTGCCGGAGCTGACCTATTACGCCCGCAAGATCAACGTCGAAAGCTATCGGGTGATTGAAACCTGGCTGGTCACGACCGCGCTCTACGTGGCTGCCTGTTACCTGATTGCCATGCTGCTCCGTTACCTGGAACAGCGTTTGGCTATCCGTCGTTAAGGAAGGGTCCCATGTACGAATCCCCCAGTTGGCTGCATGAATTGTGGATCGCCCGCGAGACCCTTTGGGCTGGCTTCCAGGCCAGCGTGGCGGTCTCGGCGCTGGCGATTGTCTTTGGCACCCTGATCGGCATCGTCGCCGGGTTGATCCTCACCTACGGCAAATTCTGGATGCGCGCGCCGTTCCGTCTGTATGTCGATTTGATCCGTGGCACGCCGGTGTTTGTACTGGTGTTGGCGTGTTTCTACATGCTGCCGGCCCTTGGCTGGCAAATCAGTGCGTTCCAGGCCGGTGCGGTCGGGCTCACCTTGTTCTGTGGCTCCCATGTATCGGAAATCGTGCGCGGCGCGCTGCAAGCCATTCCCCGTGGGCAAATGGAAGCGGGTAAGGCGATTGGCCTGACGTTTTATCAGTCCCTGGGCTACGTGCTGTTGCCCCAGGCGCTGCGGCAGATTTTGCCGACCTGGGTCAATTCCTCCACGGAAATTGTCAAGGCTTCCACCTTGCTGTCGGTGATCGGCGTGGCCGAATTGCTGCTCAGTACTCAGCAGGTGATCGCGCGCACCTTCATGACCCTGGAGTTCTACCTGTTCGCCGGTTTTCTGTTCTTTGTCATCAACTACGCCATCGAATTATTCGGGCGCTACATTGAAAAACGGGTGGCCTTGCCATGAACCAAGCTCAAACCAACCCAGCGCTGCTGGACATTCGTGGCCTGCGTAAACAATACGGCCAGGTGGAAGTGCTCAAGGGCGTCGACCTGTCCATGCAGCGCGGCAATGTGGTGACGTTGATCGGCTCCAGCGGCTCGGGCAAGACCACCTTGCTGCGCTGCGTGAACCTGCTGGAGGAGTTCCAGGGCGGGCAGATCACCCTGGATGGCGAGTCCATTGGTTACAGCGATGTTGGCGGCAAGCGCGTACGCCACCCGGAGCGGGTGATCGCCCAGTACCGCGCAATGACCGGCATGGCGTTCCAGCAATTCAACCTGTTCCCGCACCTGACTGCGCTGCAGAACGTTACCCTCGGCTTGCTCAAGGTCAAGAAGATGGGCAAGGATGAAGCGGTAGCCCTGGCCGAAAAATGGTTGGACCGCGTCGGCCTGCTGGAACGCCGCAATCACTTTCCCGGCCAATTGTCCGGCGGCCAGCAACAACGTGTGGCCATTGCCCGGGCCATTGCCATGAACCCCAGCCTGATGCTGTTCGATGAAGTCACCTCGGCCCTCGACCCGGAGTTGGTGGGCGAAGTGCTCAGCGTGATCAAGGGGCTGGCGGAGGAGGGCATGACCATGTTGTTGGTCACCCACGAGATGCGCTTTGCCTATGAAGTTTCGGACCAGATCGTGTTCATGAACCAGGGCCGCATTGAAGAGCGGGGCAGCGCGAAAGATATATTCGAGCGGCCGCAGTCGCCGCGACTGGCGGAATTTCTCAAGAACATTCGTTTTTAACAAGGAGCAACTATATGAGCATTACTCGTTACGGCACCGGCAGCACCGCAGGTGGCGGCCAGCCACGCCCGTTCGCCCGCGCTGTGGAAGCCGATGGCTGGCTGTACGTGTCGGGCCAGGTACCTGCGGTGGACGGTGAAATCATCAATGGCGGCATCATCGAGCAAACCCGCCAGACGATGCGCAACGTGGTGGCGATCCTCGAAGAAGCCGGCTACGAGCTCAAGGATGTGGTTCGGGTGGGCGTATGGTTGGAAGACCCACGGGACTTCTGGAGCTTCAACAAGGTGTTCGGCGAATACTTCACCCCGGAACACGCCCCGGCGCGTGCCTGTGTGCAGGCCAATATGATGGTCGATTGCAAGGTCGAGATTGATTGCGTGGCCTACAAGAAAAAGGCCTAACTGATCATTCCCACGCTCTGCGTGGGAATACCGCCTTGGACGCTCTGCGTCCGCGCTTGTGACGCAGAGCGTCACCGCATGCATGCCCACGCAGAGCGTGGGAACGATCATCTGGAACGGGACCGAGTACTGCCATGACCGAAGACACCATCAAACGCCGCGCCAAAGGCCTGGACCGTGCGTTCGATATCCTCGATTTTCTCAAGGAAATCGGCCAGCCCCTGCGCCCGAAT
This sequence comes from Pseudomonas sp. DW-iso17, assembly GCF_058725345.1. Lineage (NCBI taxonomy): Bacteria > Pseudomonadati > Pseudomonadota > Gammaproteobacteria > Pseudomonadales > Pseudomonadaceae > Pseudomonas > Pseudomonas sp. DW-iso17. The sequence continues at coordinate 35,939 of NZ_JBZXEA010000032.1, forward strand.
GATATTGCCAGCGGCATCGGCAGCCCCAAATCCACGGTCTACGAACTGGTGGCGTCGTTGCTGGAGCGGCGCATCCTGGAAACCGTGGGCAAGGAAGGCCACGTGTACCTGGGGCGTCAGCTGTATTTCCTTGGCCAGGCACACTTGCGTCACTTTGACCTGACCCGCGAGGCCGACCACGCCTTGCAGGAGATCGTCAGCCAGACCCACGAAACCGCACAGATGTGCCTGCTCAACGGGCGCAAATACACGGTAGCGCTGATGCGCGAGGGCCAGCGGCATTTCCGTATTTCTTCGGATATCGGTGAAAACGCCCCCATTCCCTGGACCGCCTCGGGGCGCTTGTTGCTGGGGCATTTGAGCGATCAGCAGATCGTCGACCTGATCGACCCCGACGATTTCATCCTGCCGGACGGCCTGCGCCTGCCGCTGGACACCTTCCTGGCGCAGATCCGCCAGGCCAGCCTGGATGGGTTCTTCTCCTTCGACAGTGTGGCCGACACCTTCACCCATTGTTTTGCCGCCCCGGTGCGCGATGCCCAGGGCATCAGCATCGCGACTCTGTGCATCGTCGCCCCCCGGGCTGATGCGAGTAAAAACTACCACGACTATCGCCGGGTACTGATCGACAGTGCCAACAGCCTGGCCCGGCGCATCAACGAATAGGAGTTTTCCATGTCTGCCCTCAACGCCGTTGAAAAAGGTGCCGCTGCCGTCGGTGCCCATTTGGTTCGCGATGTCAGCCTGCCGGCCCTGGTGCTGCACCGTGACGCCCTGGAACATAACATCCGCTGGATGCAGGACTTTGTCCGCAGCAGCGGCGCCGAGCTGGCGCCCCACGGCAAGACCAGCATGATGCCCGCGCTGTTCCAGCGCCAGATCGCCGCCGGTGCCTGGGGCATCACCCTGGCTACCGCCGTGCAGACCCGCGCCGCCTACGCCAGCGGCGTGCGTCGCGTGCTGATGGCCAACCAACTGGTGGGCGCAGCGAACATGGCCTTGATCGCGGACCTGCTGGCCGACAAGGATTTTGACTTTCATTGCATGGTCGATCACCCGGACAACGTTGCCGACCTGGGCCTGTTCTTCGCCGCCCGTGGTCAGCGCCTCAATGTGATGATCGAGTATGGCGTGGTCGGTGGCCGGTGCGGCTGTCGCAGCGAGCAGCAAGTGCGCGACCTAGCCAAGGCGGTCCAGGCCCAGCCGGCCTTGGCCCTCACCGGTATCGAGGGTTACGAAGGCGTGATCCACGGCGAGCACGCCATCAGTGGTATCCGCGCCTTCGCCGCCAGCCTGGTGAGCCTGGCGGTCGAGCTGCAAGACAGCGGCCTGTTCGACCTGCCCACGCCGATCATCACCGCATCGGGCTCGGCCTGGTACGACCTGATCGCCGAGTCGTTCGAAACGCAGAACGCCGCCGGCCGTTTCCTCAGCGTGTTGCGCCCAGGCAGTTACGTGGCCCACGACCATGGCATCTACAAAGAGGCGCAGTGCTGTGTACTCGAACGCCGCAGCGACCTCAACGAGGGCCTGCGCCCGGCAATGGAAGTCTGGGCGCATGTGCAGTCGTTGCCGGAGCCTGGTTTTGCGGTGGTTGCCCTGGGCAAGCGCGACGTGGCCTACGACGCCGGTTTGCCGGTGCCACTCAAGCGCTACAAGGCCGGGATCGTGCCGGCGCAAGGTGATGATGTGAGCGGGTGCAAGGTCACGGCGGTAATGGACCAGCATGCGTTCATGACTGTGGCACCGGAGGTGGAATTGCGCATTGGCGACATCATTTCCTTTGGTACGTCCCACCCTTGCCTGACCTTTGATAAATGGCAGGTGGGGTGCCTGGTGGATGAGCAGTTGCAGGTGGTTGAGTCTCTGCGTACCTGCTTCTAGACCGAGTCGCGGCTATCGCAGGCAAGCCAGCTCCCACAGTGACCGCGTTTTAACTGAAGGAATGCAGTCGAATGCGGGAGTCGGGCTTGCCCGCGATGGGGCCCTCCAGCACACCTGAGAACTTTGCCATGAACACCCACCCCCGCATCGCCCTCATCGGCGAATGCATGATCGAACTGCAACACCGCGCCGACGGCAGCCTGCACCAGAGCTTCGGCGGCGACACCCTGAACACTGCGGTGTACCTGCGTCGCGAGCTGGGCGATGCCGGCAGCGTTGACTACGTCACCGCCCTGGGCGATGACAGCTTCAGCGATGCCATGTGTGAGCATTGGCACGCCGAAGGCCTTGGCCTGGGCAGGGTCCAGCGTCTGCCTGGGCGCCTGCCGGGCTTGTATTGCATCCAGACTGATGCCCAGGGCGAACGTAAATTCCTCTACTGGCGCAACGAAGCGGCCGTGCGCGACTGCTTCACCACGCCTGCCGCCGAGCCGGTCCTGGCGGCATTGCCGGGCTATGACGTGGTGTATTTCAGTGGCATTACCCTGGCGGTGCTGGGAGACATCGGGCGTGAGCGCTTACTGCAGGCGCTGATCGAAGCCCGCCAGCGTGGCGCCAAGGTGGTGTTCGATAACAACTACCGGCCCAGGCTGTGGGCCGATGTGCAAACGGCCCGTGAGGCGTATCGCAGGGTGTTGGCCGCAGTGGACATTGCCTTGTTCACCGAGGATGACGAACGCGCGTTGTTCGGCTACGAGGATAGCGAGCAGGTGTTTGCGGCGTATCCCTCGATTGCAGAAGTAGTGCTCAAGCGGGGAGCGGATGCGTGCCTGATTCGTTGCGCGGGCGAGCGCTTTGCGGTGCCGGCGTTGAAAGTGGAGAAGGTGGTGGACACCACGGCGGCGGGGGATTCGTTCAGTGCGGCGTATCTGGCCAGTCGGCTCAACGGTGGTTCGCCCCAAGACGCCGCACTGGCGGGGCATCGGTTGGCGAGCCGGGTGATTCAGGTGCCGGGGGCGCTGATACCGAGATGATCACTGATCGTTCCCACGCTCTGCGTGGGAGCGCAGCCCGGGACGCTCCGCGTCCCAGAAACGGACGCAGAGCGTCCAGTGAGGCATTCCCACGCAGAGCGTGGGAACGATCGGATGTGGGAGCTGGCTTGCCTGCGATAGCGGACTGAAGCCATCCACTCAATCGCGGTAAAACACCTGCACCAGGTGATAGCCAAACTTGCTCTTGATCGGCCCGTGCACCACCTTCACCGGTTTCTTGAAGATCACCGCATCAATCGCCCCCACCATCTGCCCGGGCCGCACTTCGCCCAGGTCACCACCGCGTTTGCCCGACGGGCAGGTGGAGTACTTCTTGGCCAGCACATCAAAGGCTTCGCCTTTGGCAATACGCTGCTTGAGTTGTTCGGCTTCTTCGCTGGTTTTCACCAGGATATGACGGGCTTGGGCTTTCATGGGGCTCTACCAGCTGTGCGACGGCGCGCGATTATGCCTGAACTCAGGCCTCGACGCCGATCATGCTACGGATTTTGTTGGCCAACAGGTCAATGGAAAAAGGCTTGGCGACCATGTCCATGCCGTCCTCCAGGAACCCCTGGCGTTCGGCGGCTTTCTCGGCATAACCGGTCATGAACAGCACGCGCAGGCCGGGGCGATGCTGGCGGGCGATTTCCGCCAGTTGCCGGCCGTTCATGCCGGGCAAGCCAACGTCGGTCACCAGCAAGTCCACGCGCAAATCCGATTCCAGCAACGGCAGCGCCGCACGCGCATCCGCCGCCTGGTGCGCGGTATAGCCCAGTTCGTCGAGTACATTGACCACCAGCATGCGCACCGCTGGGTCGTCCTCGACCACCACCACCGCTTCACCGGCCAGGGCCACGGGGGCTTCGGTCAGGCTGGTAGGCAGACTGCTTTCCAGTGCGGTGCCATACAACCGCGGCAGGTACAGGCGCACGCAGGTGCCCTGGCCCGGTTCGCTCTGGATGGTCACGTGGCCGCCGGATTGCTGGGCAAAACCGTAGATCATCGACAACCCAAGGCCAGTGCCTTGGCCGATGGGTTTGGTGGTGAAGAACGGGTCGAACGCCTTGGCGAGGATTTTCGGCGCCATGCCGCTGCCGTTGTCGCTCACGCCAAGCATCACATAGTCGCCGGCCTTGACCGGTTCCAGGGTGGTGATGTCGGTGCCGTCCAGGTAACTGTTGGCGGTTTCGATCAGCAGCTCGCCGCCGTCGGGCATGGCGTCGCGGGCGTTGATCACCAGGTTGAGCAGGGCGTTTTCCAATTGGCTGGCATCGGTGTTCACCGGCCAGGTGTCCTTGCCCAGTTTTACCTTGAGTTCGATATGCGCGCCCTTGGTGCGCCGGAACAGGTCTTCCAGGGACGCCACCAGTTGGTTGGGGTCGGTGGGGCGACGGTCCAGCGACTGGCGTCGCGAGAACGCCAGCAGCCGGTGGGTGAGGGCGGCGGCGCGGTGGGCGGAGGACACGGCGGCATCGGCAAAACGGCCGATATCGTCGCTGCGTCCGGCGGCAATGTAACGCTGCATCAGGTCGAGGCTGCCGATGATGCCGGTGAGCATGTTGTTGAAGTCATGGGCGATACCGCCGGTGAGCTGGCCGACCGCTTCCATCTTCTGCGCATGGCGCAGGGCATCTTCGGCACGCTCGCGCTCGAACATCTCGTTTTGCAGGCGCTGGTTGGCTTCGGCCAGCGCCTGGGTGCGCTGGGCCACGCGTTCTTCAAGGTTCTCGTTGAGGTGGCGCAGGGCTTCTTCGGTGAGCTTGCGTTCGGTCTCGTCGATCACAAAGATGTAGAAACCATTCACCGAGCCGTCACTGCTAAAGCGCGGCAGGTACTTCATCAGTGCATGGCGCGGGCGGCCATCGCGATGAGGCGTCACCGTCATGAAGCTGCACGCCTTGCCCTTGAGCGCGGCGGCAATCTTGTCTGCGCGCCCGGCATACACCTCGTCGCCAAGTACTTCGCGGATGGTTTTGCCGTACAGCTCCTGGGGCGTCTTGCCGTACCAGTCCAGGTAAGCGCTGTTGTTGAGGCGAAAGCGCTGGTCGTGGTCAACGTAGCCGATCAACACCGGCATGGCGTTGATGATCAGTTGCAGCTCGGTCTGGCTCTGGCGCAGGGCTTGCTCGGTGTTTTTACGCTCGGTGAGGTCCAGCGCGGCGCCGAGGAAACGCGCAGGCCGGCCCTGTTGATCCTTGTAGCAGCGGCCACGGGCGAACACCCAGCGCACCTGGCCGTCGGCTTGCAGCAAGCGATACTCCTCGGCGTATTCGGTGCCATGGGTAATGCAATGCTTGATGCTGCGCGTCACCGTTCCCCGGTCCTCAGGGTGCACACCATGCAGGTAGGCGCTGATGGGCAGCAGGCTCGAATCGTTGGGGTCGACGCCATGCAGGTAGGCGAAATGGGCGTCGGCGATGAAACGGTCTTCGCCGATATCCCAGTCCCAGGTGCCTACCGCGTCGGTGGCCGCCAGTGCCAGTTGCAGGCGCTGCTCGGTGTTGTGCTGGGCCTTGAGGCTGGCTTCGGAGCGCTGTTGCAGTTCGAGGGTTTTGCTGCGCCGCTCATTGGTTTCAATGGCCGTGACCAGGATGCCGGCCACCCGGCAGCTTTCATCGCGCACCGGGCTGTAGGTCAGGTCGAGCCATATCTCGGTGTCGCGGCCCTCGCGTTGCAGCACAAAGCGTTGCTCGCTGAAGGTGCGCACCTGGCCGCCGAGCACGGCGTCGTAGACCGGCGCGGCGAAGCTTTCCAGTTCGGGCCAAGTGTGGTGCGCCGGCTGGCCCAGAGCGCCGGGGTGCTTGCCGCCTATCAGGTGGGCAAAGCCATCGTTATAGAGTTGTATGAGGTGTGGGCCCCACAGCAGCACCATTGGCATGGGTGAATGCACGACGATATCGACAGCAGTGCGCAGGCTTTGCGGCCACTCAGTGGCCTCACCGAGGGGGCTTTGCGCCCAGTCCAGCCGCCTGATCAATGCAGCGGCTTCGCTACCGGTGGATGTTCCATTCATAAAAAGCCCTGAGCCTGACGCTTTGAAAAATGACAACACCCATTGTCCCAAGGAACGACAACGGGTGGCTACCCCGGAAAAATAGCATGCCTTGAGGGTTTTTCTTCAAAACGCTGTGTCAGCGCTGAAACCTTTCATCTAATCGGCCAGCTCAGCTCTGTGGCGAAATTGCTCCAGTGCCTGGGGGTTGGCCAGGGCATCGGTGTTTTTCACCGGCTCGCCATGCACCACATTGCGCACCGCCAATTCGACGATTTTGCCGCTGATGGTGCGGGGGATATCCGTGACAGCGAGGATCTTCGCCGGCACGTGCCGCGGTGTGGTGTTGGCGCGAATCACCTGGCGGATCTGCTGTTGCAGCGCCTCGTCCAGTTCAATTCCATCATCCAGGCGCACAAACAGCACCACGCGCACGTCGTCCTGCCAGCGTTGACCGATGGCGAGGCTTTCCAGCACCTGCGGGACCTTTTCCACCTGGCGATAAATCTCGGCGGTGCCAATGCGCACGCCGCCGGGGTTGAGCACCGCATCGGAACGCCCGTGGATCAACAGGCTGCCGTTGGCGCGTTGCTCGGCATAGTCACCCTGTGCCCACACGCCGGGGAACTGGCTGAAATACGAGGCGCGCAGTTTTTGCTGTTGCGGGTCATTCCACAGCCCGATGGGCATGGCAGGGAAGTGCCGGGTGCACACCAGTTCGCCTTTCTCCCCGATCAGGGGCCGGCCCTGGTCGTCCCACACTTCGATGGCCATGGCCAGGCTCTTGCACTGCATTTCACCGCGCCGTACCGGCAGCACCGGGTTGCCGATCACAAAGCAGGAGACAATGTCGGTGCCACCGGACATCGAGGACAGGCACAGCTCAGCCTTGATCTCGCGGTACACGTAGTCGTAACTCTGGGGCGACAACGGCGAGCCGGTCGAAATCAGACCCTTGAGGCTGCCCAGGTCGTGGCTCAAGCGCGGCTGCAACCCGGATTTTTCCAGGGTGGCGAGAAATTTGGGGCTGGTGCCGAACACGCTGATTTTTTCCGCATCGATCAGGTCGATCAAGCGTTCGGGGCCGGGATGGAACGGCGAGCCGTCGTACAGCACCGCGGTGGCGCCGATCGCCAGCACCGACACCAGCCAGTTCCACATCATCCAGCCGCAGGTGGTGTAGTAGAACAGGCAGTCCTCGCGGTTCAGGTCGGCATGCAGGCCGTGTTCCTTGAGGTGCGTCAGCAATACGCCGCCCGTGCCGTGGATGATGCACTTGGGGATGCCGGTGGTGCCGCTGGAATAAAGGATATACAGCGGGTGATCGAACGGCACCGCGACAAATTCGGGTTCGCCGCAGGCTTGGTAGAAGTCGTCCCACAGCGCAACATGGGCGTGGGTGGCGTAGTCCCCAGCCTGCGCCTCGGGCTTGGCGTAAGGCACGATGATCAGCTGTTGCAGGGAGGGCAGGCGTTCGAGGATTTCATTGAGCTTGGCGCTCTGGTCGATGCGCTTGCCGGCATAGCGGTAGCCTGCGCAGGTGATCAGCACCTTGGGCTCGATCTGGCCGAAGCGGTCGATGACGCCCTGGGTGCCGAAATCTGGCGAGGAGCACGACCAGATCGCACCGAGGCTGGTGGTGGCGAGCATGCCGACCAGGGTTTGCCAGGTGTTGGGCATACACGCGGCCACCCGGTCACCCAGGCCGACCCCTGCCGCCCGCAGGCTTTTTTGCAGGCCGGCCACGTGTTCCGCCAGCTGCGCATAGCTCAATTGTTCACGTTGGCCGTCTTCGCTGACAGCCACCACAGCAGGATGATCGTCGCGGCGGCGCAACAGGTGTTCGGCAAAGTTCAGGGTGGCGCCGGGAAACCATTGGGCGCTGGGCATCTCGATGTCTTCGATCAGGGTCACCGTGGGCGGGCTGCGAAACTGCACGTCAAAGAACGCGACAATCGCCTGCCAGAAGTCCGGGCGTTGGTCGATGCTCCATTGGTGCAGGGCGGGGTAGTCGTGGAGCTGCACGCCGTGGCGCTGGTTGATGAAGCGGCGGAACTGATCCATGCGCGTGTTGGCGATGCGTTCCGGGGACGGTTGCCAGAGGATGTCGGACATAAGCTGCCTCTTCTCGTTCCCACGCTTCGCGTGGGAATGCCTGACTGGACGCTCTGCGTCCGCTTTGGGGCGCGGAGCGCCCCGGTCTGCGTGCCCACGCAGAGCGTGGGAACGATCATCACGGGTTTACTGGGCCAGCCAGCCACCATCGATGTTCCAGGCCGCGCCGCGCACCTGGGCACCGGCTTCACTGCACAAGAACAACACCAGCTCCCCGAGCTGCGACGGCGTCACAAACTCCAGCGACGGCTGTTTCTCCGCCAGGAGATCCTGCTGCGCTTGCTGTGGGTCGACCCCGGTAGCCACGCGATCATCAATCTGCTTCTGTACCAGCGGCGTCAGCACCCAGCCGGGGCAGATGGCGTTGCAGGTGACATTGCTGGTGGCGGTTTCCAGGCCCACCACCTTGGTGAGGCCGATCACCCCATGTTTGGCCGCCACATACGCCGCCTTGCCCACTGAGCCGACTCGCCCATGCACCGAGGCGATATTGACGATGCGCCCCCAGCCCTTGGCCTTCATGCCCGGCAAGCTCAGGCGTGTGCTGTGGAACACCGAGGACAGGTTGATGGCGATGATCGAATCCCAGCGCTCCACAGGGAAGTCTTCTACCGCTGCCACATGCTGGATACCGGCATTGTTGACCAAGATGTCCACGCCACCGAACTCGCGCTCGGCGTAGGCGAGCATATCGGCGATTTGCGCGGGGTCGCTGACGTCTGCCGGGTGATGCCCGACCTTGCCGCCAAACGCCTGTACCTGGGCGATCACCGCGCTGGCGTCGCCGAAGCCGTTGAGAATCAGGTTGGCGCCGGCCTTGGCCAGGCTCAGGGCAATCCCTAAGCCGATGCCGCTGGTGGAGCCGGTGACCAGGGCGGTCTTGCCATTCAAAGTTGTCATGAAAACCTCACACAATGCCGGTGGCGTAGAAAGTGCCGATCACCACGAACACCGCAAGGGTCTTGATGATCGTGATGCCAAAAATGTCCTTGTAGGCTTCGCGGTGGGTCAGCCCGGTGACGGCCAGCAGGGTGATCACTGCGCCGTTGTGGGGCAAGGTGTCCATGCCGCCGCTGGCCATGGCCGCGACCCGGTGCAGCACCTCAAGGGGGATATTGGCCGCGTGGGCGGCTGCAATGAAGCTCTCGGACATCGCGGCGAGGGCGATGCTCATGCCGCCGGAAGCGGAGCCGGTGATACCGGCCAGCAAGGTCACGGTGATCGCTTCGTTGACCAGCGGGTTGGGGATGCCCTTGAGCCAGTCCGCCAGTACCAGAAAGCCTGGCAGCGAGGCGATTACTGCGCCAAAGCCGTATTCCGAGGCGGTGTTCATTGCCGCTAGCAGCGCACCGCTGACCGCACTTTTACTGCCTTCGGCCAGCTTGCTCCTGATCGCCGAGAAGCCGAACACCAGCACCACGACAATCCCCACCAGCAACGCCGCCTGCACCGCCCAGATCGCGGTGAGCTTGGCGATTTCGGTGGTCACCGGCGCGCTCATGCCCGGCAGGCTGAGGCTGTGGGTCTTGCCGTACCACTGCGGGATCCAGTGGGTGAACAACAGGTTCATCACCCCCACCAGGATCAGCGGCGACAACGCGAGCCACGGGTTGGGCAGGCTCAGGTTGTCGGCGGTTTCGGGCTCATTGCGCAACTCGGTGCCATAACCTTCACCGGCGCGCTGGGCCTTGTTGCGCTGGCGTGCGAGGTAGAGCATACCGGCGCAAAACACGAAGATCGTGCCGATCAGCCCTAGCCACGGCGCCGCCCAGGCGGTGGTGTTGAAGAAGGTGCTGGGGATGATGTTCTGGATCTGCGGCGTACCGGGTAGGGCGTCCATGGTGAACGAGAACGCACCGAGGGCGATGGTCGCCGGGATCAGGCGCTTGGGGATATTGCTCTGGCGGAACATCTCGGCGGCAAACGGGTACACCGCAAACACCACCACGAACAGCGACACGCCACCGTAGGTGAGCAGGGCGCAGACCAGCACAATCACCAGCATCGCCTGGCGCGTGCCGAGCAAGCGGATCGCGGCGGCGACGATCGAGCGCGAAAACCCCGACAGCTCAATGAGCTTGCCGAACACCGCACCGAGCAGGAATACCGGGAAATACAGCTTGATAAAACCGACCATCTTTTCCATGAACACCCCGGTAAAGGCAGGGGCGACAGCGGACGGGTCGGTGAGCAGCACCGCGCCAAGGGCGGCGATGGGGGCGAACAGGATAACGCTATAGCCACGGTAGGCGGCCAGCATCAGCAGCGCGAGCGCGGCCAGGGCAATGATCACACTCATGGTGTGTCTCCATCGGATTGTTATTGTTGTGGGGTAACACTGGGAAACGCTATAGCTAAATGCGTGCCAAGCGTATAACTGTTTGAAAAATAACGATTTAATGGATGTTAATTCAGGCGCTGTCTCCATTGTGAGACTGTGTGCTGGCGGGGTGTGATCAAACCAACTCGATTTCCAAAGCACGCGCTGCGGCGCCGTCTGTGACAACGCACAGTCTCTTTTATGAGGCTTTAGTCTCTAGATAGAGAGTTTTTGCGTTTGCGCCGTAGATCGCCATAGCGGATAGACGTCAGACAGGTAGATGGGGGTGCGGTAGTAAGTATAAAGGTGAAAAGGGTGGTCAAGCGTCAATGGCTCAGTGTGTGCCAAGCGTCGCGCCAGGGCAGCACGCAACTCTGGGCGATTGGAGTTAGAGTTCCAGAGGCCGTTCTGGTGTGCAACGCACACCATGGCGTAGGCATTTTCGGCAGCAAGGTCAGTGGCGCAGGCGATGATGCAATCGAGGAGTTCATCGACGAGTGCGTTGGTCGCGTAATGCTTGATCGGGTTGATGCCGCGAATCAGCAGAGCAGGCTCGTTGCCAATGGTCAGGGTATACAGTTGTACATTGCCCACCAGGCGCCCCCGTCGCTCGCTGAAAATATTCAGGTGAAAGTGATCGTCTCTTTCGAACAGCCCGCGGTTGATGTCGGTACAGATACCCGTCGTTGATTTGGCAAAAAAAGACGCTGCATTTTTTGAAAGATAAATTCGGAGGCGGTCATAAGGCTTGCGCTCTTGATTGATGAAATAGCGATAGCCTTGCAAATGCGGTACGAAGCCTCGGTTGAATCGTTTCAAGCCTGCACGCTCTACGTGCCCGCAATGATCCCGTAACTCGCACAGCGTTTGTTGCAGATCACTGATGCCGGCGGTAATTGGCCTGAACAGGGTATAGATCGTCTCTGCGAGCGACGGTTGGGTATCACCTTCATTCCCCGTCGACGAGGGCAATAGCGGATGGTTGCCCAATACGCGCTGGCTGGCTTTTAGATTGTTCAGGTACAGCTCATTTACGAGGGACGAAGGGTCGTCGCAGTCCAGGCATCGTGACAGCCAGTAAGGCGTAGTCAGACCATGTTTCACCGCGTTTTCGAGTTTTTTGGTCTGTGCGATGGCGGCGATTGCGTCAGCGGGGGACATCGCGCCCAGGGTCGTCAGTAAAGTGGCGAGTTCAGTCGGGGTTCTGGCAATTACACTGCGCAGAAGTGTGCGAAGGCGCCCCAGGGTATCTTTGTCGCGTATGTGTTCAAACAGGCTTCCCAGTGCGTCAATTGCGCCGGGGTGGATAAACACGAGCTGGCGAACGTCCGTCAGGATTCTTTGATCGACGAATACCGCCAGTAGACGATCACGGTGGGCGTTGCTGTCAAGCAGGCGCTTGGCTGATGGGTTGCCCAGTACGGTCCACAGCAATTGGAACAATTCCACAGGGCAAGCGGGGCCGCTGGAGTCTGGATGCAGTTGTGCCTGGAGCGAGAGAAAGCGTTGCGCCATGCCCGGGTCGATACCGTAGTGATCCAGGGCCGGTTCCATGTAGCGCAACGCTGCCTGGGCTGAGGTGCGGGCAGTTGCAATGTGCTGCGAGGGGTTGAACCCCTGCAGGGATTGCTCGACCAACAGCATCTGGTGTTCGGATTCCAGTTTTGAATATGCCTCATAGGACTCGGCGTGTTCGGGCTGGGAGCCCGGCTGAAGCTCTTGTGCGAGTACTTTGCCTCGTTTGGGCGGACAGGCCGCCTCCAGGTTCTGCCTGAGTGCGTCCAGTGACACGCTCAAGGTTGAAGCCATGTCGTCCAAGGGGGGCAGGGCACTCTTGAGGCGTCTGCGCATGGCGATCCGTTGTCCTGCAGCCCATTGCCCAGAGGGTTCGAGGGATTGCCGGTCGCCAGTGTGGCCTGTGATGTGCATCGAAGGCTGGGTCTGCAGCATCAGTGCAGGCCAGTGTGGCCGGGCCGCATCCAGTCGCCAAGGCGTGTCGGGGGCGAGCAACTCCACGACCTGCCGGGCGATGGCGCTCAATATCCCTTCATAGCCGTCAGGACCGCATTGGTGATGAGCAATCACAACGTGTAGCAGGTCAGGCAGGTTGCCGGCGCCGTCGATAAAGAAGTAGAACCGCTGGGTGCCAAACATTAATTGTTCGGTCGTATAGGCACTGAACAACGGCGAATCACATTCGCTGCTGTCGCAGAGGGCGACCAACTCGCGAACCCGTTGCTGTTCATGAAAGCCCAGTGACGCGGGCGGTGGCAGTTGCACAAAACCCTGGCGTTCCAGGTGCAGCTTGATCAGTGCAACGAGTTGACTGTTCTGGTGCCGGCGATGCCGGTGAAAGTGATGGTTTTTTGCTTTCGAGCTCGGCACGAAGTCGATTTTTTGCGCTGGCAAAAGAATCGAAAATTGCTCCAGAACCACCTCGTACTGATTCGGATGAGTTCGCGGGTCGACGCTCTCCTTGAGCACATCCGGTCTGATTCTCAAGCGGCCACTGACTGAAATGATGTCTGCCTGGCGAATCTGCGCCGTGGCATCCCGCAGCGCCGCATCCAGGACAATCACTTGTAATGAAAAATAGTGGCTGGCCACGCGCAAGAAGGTCATGCCGCCCAGCTGCCGTACCGCTTCGCAGCGCCCATTAAGGGAAATGACCCGGTCTTTATGCTCAGGCAGCTCATCCGGGTATAAAACCAGCGAAGCGTCAGGTCTGTCAGCGGTTTCAGTAAAGTGGCCCATTACAATGATCGTCCCTGTAAAAAGGTGCATCGACACGGCGACAGTGCCGGTTGCCACTAGGCGATGGTCAGCAATTGATCCAATGCTTGGTGGAAATCCGCCAACAACGCCTGGGCATTCACCTGCGAGATCCCATCGCGGTAATAGGACAGACTGCCGATCAGCCCGCTGTCGGTGCGCACCGTGTTAAGGGACACATCGGTCTTGATGCCTGTGGACGGCACGCCGATCCCCCGCAACGGCGCGTCACCCAATTGGCGCTGCCTTGACGGGTAGTTATGGTGGTTGTACCAGTAGGGAAACCGGGACCCATAGGCACTGGAGCGTGGTGAGCAGTTGGCTTCAAATAAGTGTGGAGGCAACAACGCATGGCCGTAGGCATCGAGCACGCAGTGATTGATCTGCTCAAGAAGGTGCAGGGAAGGTGACCAGTGGCTAAGCTTGGGTCTGATCACCATGGGATGAACGAAGTACCCCACCACCGATTCAAGGGCCGCATCGATCCGATTGGCGACTGGTGAGCGCACATACAGATCCTCGGTGTCGGTGTTTCGGGCCAGTGCCACCAGGAATGCGCTCAGGATGATGGTGTACAGGCTGAATCCGCTGCGATTGCACAGGCGTTCTATAGCGGCGTACTGCGCATCCAGGTTCAATGGGATGACCGCGCTGCGAAACGTAAACGCGTCCGGTCGCTGGCCCGCTCCGCGCAAGGCAAAAGGTTCGGGTAAATGTTCGAGTGCCTGTCGCCAGAAATCCAGATGCTTGTCCAGCAACTTCTCGGTAAAGCGTTGATGCTGGGCATCCGTATAGTCTGAGTAGCTGAGGCAATGCACGATCTGCTCAGGTGCGACGCTGCCCATGGGTGCCTGATAGTGTGCGCATAGCTGGTCCATCAGCACCGCGCCTGACCAGCCATCGAAGGCAATGTGGTGAGCAGTGATAATCAGCACATCATTGGCCTCAGGGCACTGAATATAAGTGGCCCGGATCAACGGGGGGCTGCTCAAGTCGAAGGCGGTCAGTGAAGCTTGCACCACTAGGTCTGTAACGGTGTCGTCGGACTGGTTTTGCGGCTCAAGGTTGATGACGTGAAACGGCAATGGGAAATCATCGATAACGTGCTGCGTGCGACGCCACTGGCCGTGTGTGTTTAGCGTGAAGCTGCAGCGCAGTGCCGGTTGCTGTGCCAGTACCGTAGCAAATGCCTCGCGCACCCTGATCGCTGAACAAGTGCCCTTAATGTAGAACGCCAGCACTACATTTTCCAAGTAGGCCGGGGTTTGCGCGGGTTTATCCAGTATCTCCAACTGAGCCAGCCCGGGCGTCTGTTCACCCACTCGTCGGCGCCAGGCATAAGCGTCGAGCAACATAGCGTTTTCAGCGCCATGGCTGGCACCTTCGCCGAGTAGCGTCACTTGTTGAGCCAGAACCGGATGATCGAAAATATCCTTGGGGCTCAGATAGACGTTGAACAGGTTCGCAATCCTGCCCAGCAGCATCATCACCGAGAGGGAGGTCGCCCCGCGTTCAAAAAAGTGGCTGTCAGAGGAAATCGTTTGCTGATTGAGTACTTCCGTCCAGATGGACTGCAATTGCACGGCCGTCGAGGTTTGCGCGTCGATTTCGGTGGGGCCGGTATCCGGTTGAAAAGCCAGTTCACGCAAAGTGTTATGGTTGATTTTGCCATTGGGCAACAGTGGCAGTTCGCTCAGTGCCTGGATTCGGCTGGGGTGCATATAGGACGGGAGCTGAAGGGAGAGGGCCTGCCTGATGCGTTGCTCAACGGCGTGTGTATCCGTATCGCCCTGTGGCACAAACGCCACGCAAATCTGTTTTTCTGCGCTGACGAGCGTATCAATGTAGGCGGCGGCGCTGTGCACGCCGGGCGTCTGCTGCACGATTTCCTCTATAGCCAGAAGCTCTACTCGGTGCCCGTTGATTTTGTACTGGCTATCGCGACGTCCCAGGTAGTGAAGATCGCCTGTGGTGGAAAAAAAGCCAATATCGCCCGTTTTGTAAGTTCGCAGAGCGTGTCCATCGAGGTTAAGCGATGTAAAGCGCAGCTCATTTTCATGAGGGCTGTTGACGTAGCCAATGGCGACACCCGGTCCCGCAATGACTATTTCGCCTTCTTGATGCGGTAGAGCAACAGGTTTCCCCTGCTCATCCAGCAGGTATACCTGCATACCGCGAATGGGCTGGCCGATGGGGGCAGGCAACGCCCTGTCGGCATCTGGGTTCACCCGCCAGAAGGTCGCGTCTATAGTGGTCTCGGTAGGCCCATACAGGTTGACCAACGGGGTGCGGGTTTTCGCCAGGAACAGGTCCGCCAACTCCCAGGTCAATGACTCACCACCACAAAATACCAGCCGGCAGGGGATGTGTTCGAATTGCCTCAGCCTCACCAGCTCGCGCAGCAGTGTAGGTACAAACTGGGCGATGGTTATATGTTCTCTCTGCAGTGTCAGCAAAATCCCCAGCGGATGCTTGGCATAAGCTGCGGGGAGCATGACGGTACATGCGCCGGCCGCCAGCCCCGTCCATAGCTCCCAGACCGACGCATCAAACGCTATCGAAGTGCGTTGCAAGATGATGTCAGCCTCGTTGACAGCGAACGCTTCTATGAACCAATGCGTATGGTTCAATAACGCGCCGTGGCTGATCAGTACGCCTTTGGGGGCGCCGGTGGAGCCAGAGGTGTAAATACAGTAGGCGCACGTACTGGGTCGTGGCCCGCTGATGTTTTTACGAGGGTAGGCTTGGCTGAAAATTGTGTGTGGGTTGACGGTCATGGCGCAAAAGCCCTGACGAGGGAATGACTCTGCATCGCTGAAAATACATTCAACCCCGGCGTTATCCAGAATGTTTTTGATTCTGTGCTCAGGGTTGTCGATGTCAATGGGTAGATAGGCACAGCCATGCTTCATTATCCCCAGGCAGACAGCCATTAGCTGGACGGTTCTTTCCATGGCGACTGCAACAATAGCATTGCGTGGAACGTCGTTATGCTCCAGGTAACCGGCAATCAGATCTGCCTGCTGGTCCAACTGTCGATAGGTCAAGTGCTGCGCACCGCATTTGACGGCGATACGATCAGGCGTGGAGTTCACGTGATATAAGATCATGTCTAATATACTGTCGTAAGTGCCATGATTCATATCAACTTTCTCCTAGGGTAGATAATAGCCGGTAGCATGATATTTATCCTGCTGAATAGGCTCTCGCCCTGCAACTACCAAGTTTGGTAGTTGCGCTGACTTCGTTGCGAAGTATGCTTTGTCCATTAGCGCCGCAGCACGGCAGTTTAAGCTGGCGCGGCCTCACTAGAGTGATAAACCATGTTTGCAAGTTATCTGGGCGTTGCCAAAAGCATCTCTTATATGTCAGTGCCCATTGCCGTCGGCATCGTTATCCAATCGTTATATTTGCTTATCGATTTGTTCTTTGTCAGCCACTTGGGGGCAAATGCAGTCGCAGGCGTCACGTCGACTGCCACTGCCGCGCTGCTCACCGGCATGCTTGGGCAACTCTTGGGTATCGGGGCGGTCGCGTTGATTGGTCAGGCACTGGGGGCCGGCCAATTTGCACTGGCGCGACGGATCTTTGTCCATGCGGGCCTGATGGCTGTTCTTTGCAGTTGCGCTGTGGTCGCTGCCGGATACATGGGCGGGGCTCACATGCTTTCCAGGTTGGCCTCGGGCGCGGCGGCCCAAGAGCTTGGCGAGTCCTACTTGAACGGGTACATACCAGGATTGGCCCTGCAGATAGTCATGACTGTCGCGACTTTCGGGTTACGTGCCGCCGGCGAACCCTATGGGCCTTTGATCGCTCAATGTGTTTCGGTCCCCATCAATCTTGTCCTGGCGCCTTTGTTGATTTTCGGCGTGCCGGGTGTCAATGGCTTGGGCACCTTCGGCGCCGGCCTGGCTACAACGGTCGCCACCGGGGTTGCTGTGTTGATAATTCTTCGCAGAGCATTTGATCGCTACCGTCAGTTTGCCCAACCACCAATGGCGTTTCGGTGGGAATACTCGACTGCCAGAAGGATCTTTTCAGTCGGGCTGCCTGCCGGTCTGGAAACCCTCGTTATTTATATGTACACCGCGCTGATGTATTGGGCCGCTGCAAAGTTAGGTGCGCCTGTGCAAGCGGCGATCGGTATAAGCCTGATGCTCATCCAGGCACTTTTTATTCCGTCTGTTTCCGTGGCGCACGGTTGCGTGCCAGTCGCTGCGTACTATATCGGCGCGGGTAACAGGCGAAAGGTCAAAGAAATATACGTTGTCGCATTCGCGCTGGTGACCAGCGTGATGGGCTGCCTGACGTGGGTATGTAACCTATGGGGACATAGCCTGGTGTCGTTTTTTTCCAGCGACCTTCAGGTTCTCGATGACGCAACTTATGTGCTGGCGTGCCTGGCCTTGAATTTCGTCACATCGGGATTAAGCCATATCAATAGTTCCATATTGCAAGCGGCCGGGCGAACCATCTGGTCGCTGCTGGCGATTTGCACGCGTTTGGCAATATTCATCGTGCCGTTGTATCTGCTGATCGACGCTGGCCAAGTGACCTTGCAGCGTTTGTGCCTGTTATCCAATCTGGCGTTTTTGTCCCAGGCACTGGTCAGCAGTTACGCGGCCTACCTTGTTATTAAACATCCTGTTTTCACAGCATCAGTGCCTGAGGCGGCTACTTCACGAGGGTTTGATTCGTTGTTAATGAACAAGGAGCAATAGAACTCATGAGCAACTCAACAAACTTTGAAAACAGATGGCATTCAGCGTCTGAACTAAAGCAATTCGAAAATCGCTACGCGATCAGCTCAACACTCTTGAGAGAGTACAAGATTTTTTTATCGTGTGATGTCATGTTCGACTCATCTGAGTTACTCGGATCACTCATTGATACACGCTGCGCCATGGTGATTTATACGCCAACTGTAAATGCATTATATGGCGAGGCCATTCGTCGAAAGTTTTCCCAGCTCGAGTGCGGCGAGCGGGTGTGTTTTTTCGAACTTGCCGTTACCGAGGAAAATAAAGATATCACTATGTCGCTCGAGGTCTGTCGATTAGCCAAACAGATCAATTTGCCCCGCCATGGCCAGATTATCGCAATTGGCGGCGGCGTATGCCTGGATATTGTCGGCTTTGCCGCGTCCATTTACAGGCGTGGGGTCAGGTGCATAAAAATACCGACGACATTCATTGGCATGATTGACGCAGCAGTCGGCATCAAGAACGGCATTAACTATGAAGGGAAAAAAAGTGTCCTCGGTTCGTTTTATCCGGCGGAGTACACCATTGTGTGTCCCAGCTTTTTAAAAACGCTAGCGGTAGAGCATTTGAAAGCAGGGTTTGCCGAAGCGATCAAGATAGCCGTCATCAAGGATCCAGTACTGTTCCGGCAGTTGGTCAACGTCTCAACGACCCTGCATGAGGAAAAGCTTCAGGGCGGTGTGGGCTGGGACGCGATTGATCGGTCGGTAGCGGGCATGCTGACGGAGCTGTCGGAGAATCTGTATGAGCTTGACAGCTATCAGCGCTATGTCGACTTCGGCCACACATTCAGCCCTCATATCGAGGCAGCGACTGCCTATAAAATCAGCCATGGTGAAGCGGTCGCAATCGATATTGCGTTGTCGGCTGTCATCAGTGCCCAACGCTCGATACTTGCCTGGCAAACCTGCGATCTGATCGTCAATACCCTTAAGAGCGTAGGGCTGCGCGTCAGCGTCCCGGCTGAAGTGAATACCCCGGCACTTTATGATTCCCTGGCCGCGGTGGTTGCCCATCGTGCTGGTGCGCTGAATCTGGTTATTCCCGTCGCGATTGGCGCGGTCGGCTACTTGGAGCAGTGGCAAGAGCTGACGTTTGAGCAACTGCAACAGGCTGTCACTTACCTGGCTGTCAATAATGACTGATCTGGGCTGCGCAACCTGGAGTTTGCCCCAATCCTGCCAGCCTGCTGTGTTGCCCCAACAACTGGTGCTGCATGCTGGCGTTCAGACATTGGCGCAACTGCGTCTTTTGAGGGCATGTCCAGTCAATAATGAACAAGCCCTGAATGTAGGCCTGGGTGGCTACAGCGGTAGCCATAAAGTCAGTGCCATCGGCTTGAACCTGGTTGAGGCGTTCGGACTGAACGAGCAGGGCGCACGCAGGTTTCAAACCGAGTTTTTTGAAAGTGCCGTGCATATTGTCAAGCAAGCGGCGTTTCTGGAAGTGCCTGCCGTTTATATTCCCAGCTTCAACAAAAATGAAATAGTGCAGGCGAGTGACTTCGCCGCGACCGCTACGTTTTTCCGGCGACTGTGCCGCGCCGTTCGGGGACTGCCGGTGATGATCGCCAGCGAAAACAGTCTGTCCGCGGGGCATCAATCAGCACTAGTGCATCAGGTAGATGAACCAAACTTCAGAATCTTGCTGGATATCTTCAACCCGTTGCGTTGGGGACATTCGGTTGAAGAAATTCTTTGTTCAGTCCATCCCTATCTGCTTGATCAAGTGCATGTGAAGGACGGTATCTTGCCAGCGTATGACAATGTTCCCCTTGGGCGGGGTGAGGGCAATGTCGCAGGAATTATCGACACTATTGAACGTCTTGGATTTTGCAATACCTACATTCTGGAAAATAACTACTCCTTGCTGTCCATTGCTGGATTGAATGCGGACATCGCGTTTGTGCGCTCGCGTTTATCTGGTGTGCAAAGAACACCGTAACCGGGGTGAAAGACAAGAGATGTTTGAACAAAAGAAACTGCGTCAGCTGTTAGAACACTCAACGCCAATGGCCAGGGTTTCATCTTGCCTGTCTGTCGACTGGGAGGACCGCTATTGCGTGTTCGTCAATCGCTTGGCCGCTGCGCCGCAAGGCCAGACGTCCCGCCCAAATTCGTCAGCTCCCGGGAGCGGGCCACTGGCCGGCGTAGGGTTTGTTGTCAAAGATAGCATTGACGTTCTTGGGTTTGCGACAACCAACGGCACCGCGGCTCTGAACAACAATTATCCGACGTCTGATCATCAACTGGTCGCTCGTCTTAGATCCATGGGCGGCATCTGTGTCGGTAAAGCCAACCTCGATGAAATGAGCTATGGCTGGGCGTCAGACAACGCCTATTACGGGCAGGTGATCAACCCGACCTTTCCCGAGCATTCTCCCGGCGGCAGCAGCGGTGGATGTGCTGCCGCAGTGGCGGGCGGTGCTGCCTGTTTCGCGGTGGGCGAAGATACCGTGGGGTCTGTACGGATTCCCGCGGCGTTCTGTGGGCTCAGCGCATATAGAGCGCTTTGCGCGCAGCCGGCCAGCCATGAGGTTTGTCCGTTAACGTCCTCTGGCTACGATCAATTAGGCCTGATTGCCCCCTCGATCGATGATATCTCCAAGCTGGAAAGCCTTATTCATGACTATGAAGAGTTGCCCGTCTTAGCGCCTGGGGAACTTTCTATTGCTGTCGCCGCCAATTTCTCGCTGTCGGCGCTGGCGCCAGAGGTTGAAGCCAGTATGCATGACGCGATCTTCAAGCTTGCCGGCGCCGGCGCCACGTTGGTGATGCATGAGGTGCCAGACTCATTCGGCTCGGCCGCCTGCGCATTAACCACGATTGTTAACTACGAATTTTTACCCGCGTTCAATAGTTATCTGGAGAGCCGGGCAGGTGAACCTGCGACGCTGGAACGACTGCTCGACCACCGACACACCCTGGCCGCCCGCCGCATCAGATCATTGGCACTCCCAACGGGTAGACCAGTACAAGCGGTATATGAGCGTGCCCGGCTCACTGCAAATCAAATAAAACAGGATGTGGTTGATTATTTCCAGCAGACCCAGTGCCAAGTGCTCATCCATCCTACAGTCGCAATCAATGTGGCCACGTCGGACATTCACAGTCACGCGTCGACAGACCCTCTTGCGCTAGCCCGGCATGTATCGGTCGCCACCTGTGCCCGGACCATTGCGATGAACTTTTCCATGACCAGTCCGAAAGGGCTGCCGGTCGGCATTGAAATGTTATGCGCGCCGACAATTGATTCAAAACAGGCACTGGCAATCTGCCGCACTATCGAAACTATCGTTAAAGACTGAACCAGCACGAGGGACAGTAGTAAGCCCTGTCATCCACGTTACGAGGCGAAGTTTTATGAGACTTTTAAATGTTGAAATTGAAATAAATTCGCGGTGTAACCGTAAATGCAGCTATTGCCCTGTATCGATTATGCCGTTTCCGCAAGTGCCACGCTTGATTCAAGAGCACGTGCTATCTGCCTTTATCGAGCGGCTGGTTGAAATAGACTTTGATGGCCGGATCTCATTTCATTTCTACAATGAACCGTTAATCCATAAAGGACTGGAAGAGATCATCCGTCGTATTTTGGCGGCAGTGCCAAAATGCCGTCCTGTATTGTTTACCAATGGAGACCTGCTGACCCAGCACCGCTATGACTCGTTGATCGAAGCTGGCCTGCAAATGATCGTTATCACCTCCCACAGCGGTAAATCCCACCCGCCCCGGCCCAAACAGGTTGTTCAGTTTTCAGACGATCTGGTGCTGACCAATCGCGGTGGAACCATGGAAGACCTGCCCAAGGCCACCGGCGAGGACGTTTCGCAGCGCTGCTTTGCGCCGACAGAGATGCTAATCGTTACCATCACCGGCGACGTGGTCCTTTGCTATGAGGACGCTCATCGCAGCCATGTCATGGGCAATATCTGCGAGCAATCCATTACCCAGATTTGGAATAGCCACGATTACTCGCGCATCCGCGCAGCGTTGGAAGCCGGCAATCGTCAAGGCGCCTGTGAAATGTGCACGCACTGTACAAACCGCGCGCATACCACGGTGGGTATGTCAGACCGATCCGAACCTTTTTGGGACCTAATTTCCTGAGCACTTGCTCGCAACCAGGCACTTTTCAGTCAACAGGTAAAACCCATGAATATTCACATCGACGCAACGAGCCGTTCTCTCCACACTCCGGCAGGGGCGACTGTTAGCTGGCCTAAATGGCCTTCACACGACAGTGACACGCTGAAGATCGTCAGTGAGGTTCTGGAATCGACACGGTGGACAATCAGTGGCGCCTACACAGGGCAGGAGGCGTACGAACGACGCTTTGCCCGAGCGTTTGCCGACTACTGCGGCACGTTGTATTGCACACCTGTCACCAGCGGCACCTCCGCGCTCACCATTTCGCTGCTGGCGCTTGAGGTCGGGGCGGGGGATGAAGTCCTCGTGCCTGGATTGACCTGGGTCGCTTGCGCCTCCGCCACCTGCAGCGTTGGTGCGGTGCCGGTGTTGGTCGATATTGATCCGATGTCCCTGTCGATGTCGCCGCAAGCCGCCCAGGCGCGGATCAACGCCAAGACCAAGGCGATCCTGCTGGTGCATCCTTATTGCCGAACAGCGGACATCGATGCCTTCCTGGACATTTCCGAGCGCTACGCCATTCCATTGATCGAGGATTGCTCTCAAGCCCACGGTGCAATGTGGCGTGGCCGCAAGGTCGGATCGTTTGGTGCGTTGGGCTGTTTCAGTATGCAACAAGCCAAGGTGCTGACCTCGGGCGAGGGCGGTGCAGTGGTGACCTCGGACCCTGTGCTGGCAGAAAAGCTTGAGCAGTTGAGGGCCGACGGGCGGCTATTTTCCGGTACGCCTGTGGAGAGTCGCTTGGAGCTGGTCGAACGGGGTGCGGTACAAGGACAGAACTTTTGCCTGACGGAGTTTCAGTCGGCCATATTGCTGGACAGGTTGCAGCATCTGGACCAGCAGAATACGCAACGTGAAGCATGCGCAGAAACCTTGCGAGCGTTGTTCGAAGGAGAGGAGGACTTCATTACCTTCCTGCGCCGTGATCCACGCAATACGCGCTGTACCTATTACAACCTGGTGATGAAAGTTGGCCTGGAAAAATATTTCCCGGGCTGCACGATCGATGCCCTCGCCCTTGCCATGACCCAAGCGTTGAATGTTCAGGTAAGCCCGCTTTATCAACCAATGAATTCGTTCAGGCTGTACAACCCGCTATCAAGTCCGAGAATCAAAAACTTTTCCAACAGGCTTGATTTCGAGCCCGCGCGCTATCCATTGCCCCAGGCTGAGTCCGCCCGGCTGGATCACATCACCCTGCCGAACTGGGTCTTGCTTGGCGGCGCCGACTCAGCGCACCGCATCGCGATGGCTCTCAGGGACCTGGCCGCGCAGCCGCACAAGGTGCTCGCCGCTCGGCAGGCTCCGACGGCTGACGCTTTTTAAATTACACCCAAGAGGGTATAGGTCATGAAGACCGTGAGCGTCACCATTGTCGGGTTCGGACCCCGTGGGCTTTGCGTGCTGGAGCGTATCCTGTCGCTGGCGGCGCGACGCCCGCAGCAGCAGGTTCAAATTGTGATTGTGAACAAAGGGCTACCGGGCCAGGGGGTACATGGCCAGACGCTGTCCGACAGGTTCTTGCTCAATACGGTGGCGGGCTTGTTGACCCTGATCCCAGGCGACGAATTCCAACCGTCATTGGTCAAAGACATGTTCGCGGATTTTCTGCCCTGGTTGAAACAGCAGGGCGTAGCGGCGCAAAGTGGCGCCTATGTGCCACGACGCTGGTTTGGTGCCTACTGTCACGCGCTGTACCAGTTGTTGTTGGAGCATTGCCCGGGCAATTGCCAAGTCGAATATGTCGATGACGAGGCCGTCGATATACAACAGGATGGCCCGCAAGAGATCACTCGTCTGCTGAGTGATCGCAGCATTGTCAGCGACTACGTGGTCATTGCCGTCGGCCATTTGCTGCCGGTTGCCAATTGCGCCGAAACGATCACGGACATCTACCAGGCCGGGCTTGATCGCCAGGACATACCGGCCGGTTGCACCGTCGGAATCCAGGGGTTTGGCTTGACGGCCATGGATGCGATCGCTGAGTTGACCCGAGGCAGGGGCGGTGTATTTGCCGACGGTGTTTATAAGGCAGCAGGTACCGAACCTGCCATTGTCCTTTTTTCGCGCAGCGGGTTGCCGTCGCGAGCACGACCGGTCGATGACGGACTCGCTGAGTTCGAACCCCAACTGCGCTTCGATGAGCGAGCTGCGTTGGCAATGCGCGAGCAGCATGGTTGCGGAACGATTAATTTCATGACGCAAATTTATCCCTTGCTTGCTCAGGACGTCGCACGGGTCGCACTTGAACAAGATGTACCGGCCGAAACGGCAACGGCGTTGATGAGTCGCCTGCTATGGGCTGAGCTCCCTCAGGCAAGTAGCGAAGAATATGCCGCCGGTGTTGTTCAGTTCATCACCAATGATTTGCACCAAGCCCGCCTTGGCCTGGCGGGCAGCGCGCAAAAGCGCGCCCTTGAAGTCTTGATGAGCGCCCGGGAATCGATCAGGGCCATCGTTAATCATGGGGGGCTGGCGCCATCCTCCCATAATTGGTTCTACAACCACTTTGCCTCTGCAATCAATCGCAATGTGATCGGCCCGCAGTATGATCGACAGGAAGAGTTGCTGATGTTGATCGACGCGGGGGTTGTCTCAACGCCACTGGGGCCTGCACCTGAGTTGCATTGGGTATCGGAAAAACGATGCTGGAATGTGCAGTCGACGGTATTTGCCGATCCGGTAAGCATCGACCTGGATCACCTTCTGCAAGGTTACACGGCCCAACCGACATTGAAGAACACAACCAGCGTCCTGTTCGCCGGGCTGATGGAAGGCGGGCGTGTGCACTCACGCAATGGATCTTGGCTCGCCACCCCGGGGGTTGCGGTCAGTGCCGGATCACACTGCATATCGGCCCAAGGCATAGCACAAGCACGGTTGTTCGCTACCGGCGTAATGAGTGAAGGCAGCACCTATTACAACTGGTATGTGCCCACCATCGCGAGTCAATCCAGGCCGTTCGTAGAGGCGCAAAGCATCGCCTGTGCGATATTGGGAGGTGGCGGTCTATGAGTGCAACTGAGCGTAAGATCGCCTGGGTAACGGGTGCCAGCTATGGCATTGGCCTGGTGATCGCCGATGCCTTGAGACAGGCAGGCTACGCTGTCGTGACCCTGCAGCGCAGCGGTGGTGATGTTGACTGCGATTTCTATCAGGCTGGCGATATAGGTCAGGCTTGGAGTGCGGCCGAAAAACTCTCCGGCCCCCCGGACCTGATGGTATTGAACGCTGGCGCCTGTGTTGATGACGATTTCGTCAACACCCACCTATCCACACTGGAGTCGACCTTTGCATTGAACGTCTTCAGCCCCATGTTACTTGCCCGGTTGGCTATTCGCAGCTGGCAGTCGCAGAGCAAGATGGGGCATATCATTTTCATTGGTTCCCAGGCGGCCCTGCCAGGGGCCAGGCAGACGGGCAATACCCTTTACACTGCCGCCAAAGGTGCCCTGCATGCGCTGATCGGGCCGCTGGCCTGGGAGTGTGGCCCGGCCATCAGGATTAACTGCATTGCGCCGGGTGATGTGATGACTCCGGGAGAAGAAAGGAGCCTGCAGGCGAGGTCGGACAAGACTGGAACGCAAGTGGCCGCATTGGTCGATCTGATAGCGGAAAATACGGCACTCAAACGATGGGTGAGGCCTGAAGAGGTGGCCCAGGCGGTCGTGTTTCTCGAACAATGTGGCGCAATGACCGGTACGCTGTTGAACCTGAGTGCCGGCTCTTGCATCCATTGAACGTTCCGATCACAAGCGCGTTACGTGGGGCGATTGCACGGCGATTGCATAACCGCTGCAAGTGGCGTCATTGTGAAGGGTCCTGTGATATCTACCATTTTTGAAGTGCAACGCAATGCCGTCATCGACGGCGTAGGCGGGATGAATGCGTTGGTTGCAAATCAGTTCGACAAAGGACGTTTCTCGCCCCTCTTCAGAATTGAAGTGCGGGCACAGCGCACCGGGCAGCAAGCCCAGTCCATCGATCAGCGCAAAAGCCCCCCCGGAATCCGAGTGGCCGAAATCGAACCAGCATATGGCACCCGCGCTGACGCCACACAGGACCTTGCCCTGGTCCCCGGCGGCTTTCAAAAGATCAATAACACCAAACTCGCGCCAGACCGCCAACATCGCACGGGTGTTACCACCGGCGACGTAAACGATGTCAGCCTTCTCGAACATCGATGAAATCTGCTGCGCATGAGGGAAGGGCGGGGTGAAGAATGCGAGCGGGATGACGGGGCAGCCGACCGCAGCATACTTGTTCGAGAAATCTGAGATTTTCTCCGGGTCATCGCCATTGGCGGTGGAGATATAAAGGACCACGGGCGCTGCTTTTCCGGTCAACGAAATAATGTATTCATCAATCGGTGTCATGCACTTCACATCGTCATCGGACTCGCCTCCAATGACAATAATATTTTTATTCGACATATATTCTGTCCCGCTGTTTTAAAGATATTGTGATTATGTTTACTTCGAATAGAGACTTGTCAAGTCAAGGCCGCGAATTGACTACAATTTACCATAAAAATATCGCATTTAACCATTTGGTTCATAGGCTATTTCTATATCAGATGAGCACCGTATATCGGATTCTCCATTTATTATTAATTTGCAATACAGTCTCTGCGCCGAGAGATAAGGGCTTTTGTAAGACTTTTCCCTATGATCTTGGGCGCTAGGTTTTGTCGAGAACAGCAAGAACCACTGGCGCTGCACAGCATCTACACTTATATTTCACTTGAAATGCGTTCCACGCACGACAAAGTATATGCCATGTTGTCAATGGCGTTTCCGCTTTAAACTCTAATCTTGGTAAAGACTAGGAAACTGACCAGTGTGATCACATTTAATACAGGAGGTGGAGTGTGTATGCATGGATCAGCAGTTTGAGTCAGCGATTTAAGACATGTGCGTGTGAAGAACATGCAACTGAAACCATGCAGGACGTCATCGGTGATTTGGGATTTTACTATTTTTCCTTCGCTGTTCGGTCGGCGACGCCATTCGTAAAGCCGATGACTAAAATTTCCGGGACTTATCCCTTACATTGGGTAACGCGATACCTGGACCTTCATCATTCTAGCAAGAACGAGCTTATTGCGAAGCACTCGAAATCGTCATCGCTGGTCATCTGGGATCACCGCTTACTCGCGGGCGTCGATAGGACACTGTCCGATGAGGCTGTTCGGCACGGCTTAAAGTACGGTTGCACCCTGACCTTACGTGACTTTAATAACTCATTGTTGACCTTTTCTGTGGCTAGGCCCCTGAAAGCGATCAGCGCGAGTGAAGCGCAGGAGCTGGCTTTGAAGCTCAGGGTATTGATTGAAGTTTTCAGTGAAGGGATGGACGTGAAGGAAACCGGTGAGAATAGCGCTAGGGAACCGTTGTTGACGGAACGCGAACGCCAAATATTGCAGTGGACTGCCGAAGGCAAGAGTTCGGCAGAGGTGGCAATAATCCTGAGCATTTGCGCTGATACGGTAAATTACCATTTAAATAACGTTAAAAATAAGCTCGGCGTTCCGAACAAGACCTCAGCAGTTGCCTATGGCGTTGCGCTCGGCCTGCTTTGAGCTTGAGCAGGTATGGGCATGTACTGGATGTCGTCTACTAAGATGTCATGCCCAATGCGACAATTTTTTTGTATAGCGTAGATCGACCAATCTTCAGGCGCCTGGCCGCCTCCACCACATTCCCCGCGCACGCCTGCAACGCCGCGCCAATCACCTGCCGATCAAATCGTTCCCTTGCTGCCGTATAGGTTTCGCCCTCGACCGCCGCCACCTGCCCCCGTCGCACCGGCCTGAACGTGCCAATCGCTGCGCGAATCTCTTCGGCGTTCAACACCAGGTCATCACTCAACAACGCCGCCCGCTCGAGCACATTGCGCAACTCGCGGATATTCCCCGGCCACGCATGCTGGGCCAACAACGCCAGGGCATCGCGGTCCAGTTCGTGCTGGCTGCGCAGTTCCTCGAGGATCGCCTCGCTCAATGCCGGAATATCCTCCAGCCGCTCACGCAACGGCGGCACCTGGATCGGCAGCACATTGAGGCGGTAATACAGATCGGCACGAAACTCGCCACGCTTGATCGCCGCCTCCAGGTCCATGGACGTCGCGGCAATCACCCGCACATCGCTGTGCAGCATCTCGTTGGAGCCCACCGGTTCGAATTCCTTTTCCTGCAACACCCGCAGCAATTTGCTTTGCAGTGGCAGCGGCATGTCGCCGATTTCATCGAGAAACAACGTGCCGCCCTGGGCGATCTGGAATTTGCCGGGGCGACCCTTGCGGTCGGCACCGGTAAAGGCGCCGGGCGCAGTGCCGAAGAACTCGGCTTCAAGCAGGTCATGGGGAATCGCCGCGCTATTGATGCTCACAAAAGCTTTGTGCGCCCGGGGCGATGCGCCGTGGATGGCCTGGGCGAGCAACTCCTTGCCGGTGCCGGTTTCCCCGAGCAGCAATACCGGCGACTCGGCACTCGCACTGCGCCGCGCCCGGCGCTTGACCTCAAGGCTGGCGGCGCTGGTGCCGATAAAGTGCGCAAAGTTGTATTTGCTTTGCCGCGAACGCAGCAGCGAGCGCGTGGAGGCTAGCTCCTGCTGCATGCTCAGGTAGCGCTCGATCAGCGGCGACAGGTTGCGCAGTTCATCGAACAGCGCAAACCCAATCGCGCCGATCACCGCCCCGGCCTCGTCGTGGATCGGCAGGCGCATCACCACCAGCGGGCCTTTGGGAGTGTCCTGGATATCCAGCAGGATCGGCCGGTCGTTGCGCACCACCTGGCGCAGCAGGCTGTTGGAAATCACCTGCTCGCAAGGCTGGCCGATGGCTTGGTCGGCGCTCTTGAGGCCAAAGCGCTTGGCGTAACGCTCGTTCATCCACACGATATTTGCATCGCGGTCGACGATGACCGTGCCCTCGCTGGACTGCTCGATGATCTCGAACAGCGACTGGATGGCCAGGCCGCGAACCTGTTGGTAGTCCTTGAGGCTAGTGCTCATGGGTACAGAATCCTGTTAATGATCGTTCCCACGCTCTGCGTGGGAATGCCTACCGTGACGCTCTGCGTCACTTGGCGTAGGGCCAGGGCACGACGCGGAGCGTCTCGGGTTGTGTTCCCACGCAGAGCGTGGGAACAATCTCACCCCTACAAAGGGATGTGCGCTGCTGCCAGCAGTTCTTTGGTGTACGGGTGTTGGGGCGATTCGAAGACCTCATGGCTCGCGCCACGCTCCACCACCTTGCCATCCTTGACCACGATCATGTCATGGGCCATGGCGCGCACCACCGCCAGGTCATGGCTGATAAACAGGTAGGTCAGGCCGTATTTGTCCTGCAGTTCGCGCAGCAGCGCCACCACTTGTTTCTGCACCGTACGGTCCAGGGCCGAGGTGGGTTCGTCGAGCAGCATCAGCGCTGGCTTGAGTACCAGGGCGCGGGCAATGGCGATGCGTTGGCGCTGGCCACCGGAAAACTCATGGGGGTAGCGATGTCGGCTGGCAGGGTCGAGGCCCACATCCTTGAGCACCTGGACCACTTGCGCATCGCGGTCGGCCAGGCTGCACGGGGCATGCACTTCCAGGCCCTCGCTGATGATCTGCTGCACCGACATGCGCGGGCTGAGGCTGCCATAGGGGTCCTGGAACACCACCTGCATCTGCTTGCGCCATGGGCGCATCTGCTGATGGTTGAGCGGGTCCAGAGCTTCACCCTGAAAGCGGATGCTGCCGCTGGAGTCGAGCAAGCGCAGGATCGCCTGGCCCAGGGTGGACTTGCCGGAGCCGGACTCGCCGACAATCCCCAGGGTCTTGCCGCGCTGCACGCTGAGGCTGATGCCGTCCACTGCGCGCAGGTAGGTCTTGGCCCGGAACAGTCCGCCACCGAGAGGGAATTGCACGCTCAGGTCATCCACTTCCAGTACCGTGTCACGCGGCTCGCTGCACAGCACGTCGCCCGAGGGCTCGGCATCCAGCAGCAGGCGGCTGTAGGGATGCTGCGGTGCGGTGAACAAGGCCTGGCAGTCGGCCTGCTCGACGATTTCGCCGGCACGCATCACGCAGACCCGCTGGGCGATACTGCGTACTAGGTTGAGGTCATGGCTGATCAGCAGCAGCGACATGCCCAGGCGTTGTTGCAAGGACTTGAGCAGCAACAGGATCTTGCGCTGCACCGTCACGTCCAGCGCTGTGGTGGGCTCGTCGGCAATCAGCAGCTCGGGCTCGCAGGCCAGGGCCATGGCGATCATCACCCGCTGGCGCTGGCCGCCGGACAATTGATGGGGGTAGGCCTTGAGCCGTTCCTGGGGTTTCTGGATGCCCACCAGTTCCAGCAGTTCGAGGATGCGCGCCTGCGCCGCCTTGCCGCCCAGGCCCTTGTGCAGCAGCAGGGTTTCGCCGATCTGCTTTTCGATGCTGTGCAGGGGGTTCAGGGAGGTCATCGGCTCCTGGAAGATCATGGCAATGCGGTTGCCGCGCAATTTTTGCAAGGTACTCGGTGAGGCGCCGATCAGTTCCTGGCCGCGATACTTGATCGAACCCAGGGTTTGGGTGCCGGCTTGCGGCAGCAGTTGCAGGATAGAGTGGGCCGTCACCGACTTGCCCGAGCCCGACTCGCCCACCAGCGCCAGGCACTCGCCAGGGCGCACGTCCAGGCTCAGGTTGCGCACGACGGTCTGGCCGTTGAAGGCGACGCACAGGTCGCGGATTTCGATCAGGTTCATACGCGGTCACTCATGAGCGGGGGTCGAAGGCATCACGCAATGCCTCGCCGATAAACACCAGCAACGACAGAATCAGCGCCAGGGTGAAAAACGCCGTCAAGCCCAGCCACGGCGCTTGCAGGTTCTGCTTGCCCTGGCCGATCAGCTCGCCCAGGGACGCGCTGCCGGCGGGCATGCCGAAGCCAAGGAAATCCAGGGCGCTCAAGGTGGATATCGCCCCGGTCAAAATGAACGGCAAATAGCTGAGGGTCGCGGTCATGGCGTTGGGCAGGATGTGCCGACGAATGATCTTGCCGTCGCCCAGGCCCAGGGCGCGCGCGGCCTTGACGTATTCCAGGTTGCGCCCGCGCAGGAACTCGGCGCGCACCACGTCCACCAGGGCCAGCCAGGAAAACAGCGCCATGATCCCCAGCAACCACCAGAAATTCGGCTCCACAAACCCCGACAGGATAATCAGCAGGTACAGCACCGGCAGGCCAGACCACACCTCCAGGATGCGCTGGCCGAGCAAGTCTACCCAGCCACCGTAGTATCCCTGCAACGCCCCGGCGGCAATGCCAATGACGGCGCTGATGGCGGTCAGGGCCAGGGCAAACAGGATCGACACCCGTGCACCAAAGATCACCCGGGCCAACACATCGCGGGACTGGTCATCGGTGCCCAGCCAGTTCACCGCCGACGGCGGGCTCGGGGCAGGGCGGGTGAGTTCGTAGTTGGGCGTGTCATCGCTGAAAGGAATTGGCGGAAACAGCATCCAGCCGCCCTCCTGCTTGATCAGCTTTTGCACGTAGTCACTGCGGTAGTCCGCCTGGAACGGCAACTGCCCACCGAACTGCTGCTCGGTGTAGCGCTTGAACACCGGAAAATACAGCTCGTTCTTGAAACTGAGCACCAGCGGCTTGTCATTGGCGATCAACTCGCCGCCCAGGGTCAGGATAAACAGGCCGATAAACAGCCACAGCGACCACCAGCCACGGCGGTTTTTCTTGAAGCGCTCGAAGCGTCGGCGGGCCACGGGGGAGAGGTTGAGCATCAGGCGTTCCTCGCGGCGAAGTCGATACGCGGGTCCACCAGGGTGTAACAGAGGTCACCGATGAGTTTTATCAAGAGGCCGAACAGGGTGAAGATAAACAGCGAGCCAAACACCACCGGGTAGTCGCGGGACACGGCCGCCTCGTAGCTCATGCGGCCCAGGCCATCGAGGGAGAAGATCACCTCGATCAGCAGCGAACCGGCAAAGAACACGCTGATAAACGCTTGGGGAATCCCCGAGATCACCAGCAACATCGCATTGCGGAACACGTGACCGTACAGCACCCGGCGTTCGCTCAAACCCTTGGCGCGGGCGGTGACCACGTACTGGCGGGTAATTTCATTGAGGAACGAGTTCTTGGTGAGGATGGTCAAGGTGGCGAACCCGCCGATCACCAACGCGGTTACCGGCAATACCAGGTGCCAGAAGTAGTCGGCGATTTTGCCCACGGCGCTCAGTTCGGCGAAGTTTTCCGAGACCAGCCCGCGTACCGGGAACCAGTTCAGCGAGGTACCGCCAGCGAACACCACGATCAGGAACATCGCGAACAGGAATGCCGGCATCGCGTAACCGATGACGATGGCCGTGCTGCTCCACATATCAAAGCTGCTGCCATGGCGCACGGCCTTGCGTATGCCCAGCGGGATCGACACCAGGTAGGTGATCAGCGTGGCCCACAGGCCGAGGGAAATGGTGACGGGCATCTTTTCCAGGATCAGGTCAGTTACCGTCGCGCCGCGAAAGAAGCTGTTGCCGAAGTCCAGTTGGGCGTAATTCTTGAGCATCAACCACAGGCGTTCCGGCGCGGATTTGTCGAAGCCGTATTGTTTCTCGATGTCCTTGATCAGCTTTGGGTCCAGACCGCGGCTGGCTCGCGAGCCGCTGATGCCTTCGCCGGATGCGCCGGCTACACCACCGCCGCCAATGCCTTGCAAGTGGGCGATAGCTTGCTCCACCGGCCCGCCGGGCGCGGCCTGCACGATCACGAAGTTCACCAACAGGATGATCACCAGCGTCGGGATGATCAGCAGCAGGCGCCGTACGATATAGGCAAACATCAGTGGGCCTCTCCGCGTTTTTTCAACTCAGCCTGCATTTGTTCGTTCGTCAGCGGGGTGGGGCTGACTTCCCACCAGGTTTCCAGGGCTTCGTCGTTCTTCGCCTCGATGGCCGGGCGCCCGAAACGGTTCCACCATGCGGCGGAGGTGCCCGGTGGGTAATAGTTGGGGATCCACAGGTAATTCCATTGCAGCACGCGGTCCAGGGCGTGGGCATAGGTGAGCATCTTCGCCTGGGTGTCAGCCTTGACCAGGCCATGGATCAGGGTATCGACGGCCGGGTCCTTGAGCACGATGTAGTTGTTGGCGCCCGAATCGAACGCGGCGGCAGAGCCGAAATAGTTGTACAGCTCCATGCCGGGCGAGGTGGTGACCGGGAAACCCGTGACGATCATGTCGTAGTCGCGGGCCATCAGTCGGTTGACGTATTGCGAGGAGTCGATGCGGCGGATATTCAGGGTGATGCCGATCTGCGCCAGGTTACGTTTGTAGGGCAGCAACAGGCGCTCAAGGCCGTTCTGGACGTTGAGGAAGGTGAATTCCAGTGGCTCGCCCTGGGCATTGACGAGTTTGTCGCCCACAGGTTTCCAGCCGGCGTCTTCCAGCAGGGCCAAGGCTTGCAGCTGTTTGTCGCGGATCATGCCACTGCCATCGGTGACCGGGGCCTTGAACACCTGGGTAAACACCTCGTCGGGAACCTGACCGCGCAGGGGTTCGAGGATCGCCAGTTCTTCCGGGGTCGGTAACTGGCTGGCGGCCAGCGGGCTATTGGAGAAATAGCTCTGCTGGCGGATGTACAGGTTGCGCATCATCTGGCGGTTGGCCCATTCAAAGTCCCACAGCATCGCCAGGGCCTGGCGCACGCGGCGATCCTTGAACATCGGTTTTTGCACATTGAACACATAGCCCTGGGCCGGCTGCGGCATCTCCTTGGCCAGGTGCGCGCGCTGCAGACGGCCATCGTCCAGGGCCGGGCCGTTGTAGCCGATGGAGTAACCGGTGGCGGAGAATTCACGGTTGAAATCATAGGCGCCGCCGCGTAGCACTTGGCGCGCTACTTCGGTGTCGCCGAAGTACTCCAGGCTCAGGTGATCGAAGTTGTACAAGCCGCGGCTGACCGGCAAGTCCTTGCCCCACCAGTCGGGGTCGCGGGTGAAGGTGATGGTATTGCCGGAGTCGATCTTGCTGACCTTGTAAGGGCCGCTGCCCAGTGGCGCTTCGTAGCCGCCGCCGTTGGCAAAGTCGCGGGTCTTCCACCAGTGCTCGGGGAACACCGGCAAAGTGGCGAGATCCAGAGGGAGGGTGCGGTTTTCGTTGCTGGAAAAATCAAAGCGCACCTGTCGTTCGCCTTCGATTTCGACGTGTTTGACGTCTGCAAATAACGTGCGATAGCGCAGGCTGCCTTGGGTCATCAACACGTCAAAGCTGTAGCGCACGTCTTGCGCGGTAATGGGCGTGCCATCGGCAAAGCGCGCCTTGGGGTTCAGGTAGAAGCGCAGCGACAGGCCGTCGTCGGCCCGTTCCATCTTTTGCGCCACCAGGCCATAGACGGTGTAAGGCTCATCCAGCGAGCGCAACGCCAAGGGTGCATACACCCAGCCGTCGACCTGGGACACGCCGATGCCTTTGTCGATATAGGGCAGCACATGGTCAAACCGCCCCACCTCCAGCGCTGAGCGCCGCAGGCTGCCGCCCTTGGGGGCGTTGGGGTTGGCATAGTCGAAATGGCTGAAACCTTCGGCGTACTTGGCGGGCTCGCCGTACACCGTCAGGTAGGTTTGCGGGGCTGCGATCACCGCAGTGCTGGCCATTAGAAAGGCCAGGGTGGAGCAGAGCAGAGATGAAAAAGCCAATCGCATTATCAGCCTTGAGCGCCGGGTAAAGAATAATAAGGATTTGTACGCTAACGGCCTGGGCATCGCCAGTCATCAGATGCACAACGGCCCACCAAAGGGCGGGCCGTTGTTTATAGCATCAGCGCAGATTGAATCAATCCTGGCGGCTGGTGACTTCCAACAGGTGATAGCCGAACTGGGTCTTCACCGGGCCTTGCACGGTGTTGACCGGGGCACTGAAGACCACGGTGTCGAATTCCTTGACCATCTGGCCTGGGCCGAACGAACCGAGGTCACCGCCCTGACGGCTGGATGGGCAGCTGGAGTTGGCTTTAGCGACTTCTGCGAAATCAGCGCCGCCTTCGATTTGGGCCTTGAGTTCGTTGCACTTGTCTTCAGAGGCAACGAGGATGTGACGGGCGGTGGCTTTGGCCATGGTGAGTAACTCCTAGAGTAAAAAACGGTGAGCGTACCGGATTCAGGCGGTTATTTCTCGGCAAAGTTCCACTGGGTTTTCAGTCGCCGCTGTTTAGGTCATGCCGGTTCAAGGTAGTACGAGATAGTCGTTGCGCTGCACGATCGCTTGGTGCGCTGCTTGCAGCAGGTGGATATAGCGGCCGTCCACCAGGTCGATGGGCAGGCAATCGTCGATATCCAGCACCGTGTCGGTGTGGGCCTGGGACCAGTGGCTGAGCATCTGCTGCTTACCTTTGCGCATGGCCTCCTGTTTGTTACGGGCGATCACCAGCAGGTAGTGGTGGGCTTCGCCAAAGCTATTGGCCTCGTAGCCGCCGAGGTTGATGAAGTACAGGCGCGGCGCATCGCCGTGGGGCGCCAGGTGGCTCAGTTCAACCTTCCAGCCGTCGACGCCATCGACGGCCATCCATGAATCGATGTGTACGCCTTTGGGGCTGCCAAACCAGGCGTCGCGTAATTGTGGGTAGGTGGCTTGCAGGGTATCGGCCACTGCGAATACCACATCGTGTACTTCGATCCTGGCTCGCGGGTGCTTTCCCCCGAGCATGACGACAAACAGCATTACCGGTGTTTCCTGGGGAGTGGTTAGAGGGCAACCATACTGCGATTGAGCTGGTTTGTCCGGTTGTGATGAGGCCTGTGTGTCGCGACGCTGAACCTGTGGGAGCTGGCTTGCCTGCGATAACGCCCTGACAAGCAATACCTATCTACCTGACACCCCAGGATCCAACTGTGGGAGCTGGCTTGCCTGCGATAACGCCCTGACAAGCAATACCTATCTATCTGACACCCCACAATCCAACTGTGGGAGCGGGCTTGCTAGCGAAGGCGGCCTGGCAGTCAACACAGTTGGATTGTGTACATATCCATTTCTGCGGTAACGGCCACCTAGGGTTCCGCCCAACGGCGGCTCACTTTCGAAAAGCGCGAAAGTAAGCAAAGCGCTCTTGCCCCACCACTCGGCACCTCGCTTGGGCTCGGTGTGCCCGAACGCAGGCTTGAATCCGTGGGCCGCCGCCACGCGCCATCCATGGCGCGGGGCGGCTAACCCGGCGTCCTGCCGGGTTACCCACGAATTCAAGCCTGCGTTCGGCCAGCGTGGTTTAACGGGGCGCCTGAGATCAAGATCAAAAGCAGATCAAGATCAACAGCGGCTCGCTTCGCATCGTGGTTACCGTCTTTACTGCTCGCGTTAACCCGTCACTGGGCTGCGCCAGTCATCCGAGCCGGACGTCCCGGCCACTTCGTGAGTCCAGATAATCTTGCGATAGGTGAAGTGCACATCCTCCAGGTGGGTAAAGTGGGCGTTGTCTGGGTCTTGGCAGTTGGGCATGCGAGATTGGATGTCAACGATGGTGGCGCCTTCCAGTTCAATCGTGAAGTAGTGCTCCTGGGTTCCGGCCGAGGAGGTGCGCAGCCACTCCAGGCGGCAGGACACTTCTTCGCCGGTGGTCAGGGCGCTGAACAGCAAGGGTGAGGATTTATCGAAAACCTTGCTGATCATCAGGGGTTTATGCACGCGCTGACCGGTCGGCTGGCCCGATTGCGGGTCGCGGGGAATGATCACCTGATGAGCAAACGCCTGCACCAGAATCTGGTCCTCATGGCCTTCCTGATAAATGTTGCCTACCGAGTCCTGGGTAAATGTGCCTGCCGTAATCAAACCTTGTTTGACACCAGTGATGGAGAGGTACGCGGGTGTGGGCATGACGGGTTTCCTTGCCTGATTGAGTAGGTATTGCCGGGCAGCGAGAGCGCTGAGCGGTCAAGTGCCTTTAACAAGAAGCGTGCCTGAAAGTGTGAGGCTCAATGAAATAAGGGCGAAGAAGACTCAGTGGCCGTTATTGAGAATTTGTTGTAGGGCTGTGGGTGAGTTTTTAGCGCTATTAGTTGCACGCCTATGCGCACTTAGTTGCTCATGTCATGTGTTTTTGTAAATGCAAGGCTGTGGGCGCTTGAGAGTGTTTTCTAGTTGGATAGACTGCGCAAATAACTGCGCATGTCTTTATTTTCAAGCTGCGTAGGATGTTTCTTAAGTTCCGTTCCGTTACTTGCTGATTGTTTTTTTCGTGGCTAAGGTTCGTTCACTTCGATGTGGTTTGAACGGAAGTTAAAAGGTTTTTAACAACGACGTTAATTTTGCCTGTTTTGCCTTGGATGGTTGTGTGCAGCCCAAAATAGTTTATTCAGAACAGCTATATGACTATTGCCAGGAACTTGCCCGGACAGCGTGTTCGCCAAGCAGTTTTGTTGGTAGCGACATGCGTTTTTCAAACGAGTTTGAGGTGCTGGAAACCGAGTTGGGCAAGGCTCACTCCATTCATGGTGCGGGGCTGCCGGATTGGCAGAAGATCAGCGAGATCAGCGAGTGCATTTTGCGTGAGCATTCCAAGGATCTGCGCGTTGCCGCCTGGTTGACCTGGGCCCTGTATCAGCGTGATTCATTCGCTGGGTTGCTGGCTGGTCTCGGTGTGCTGCGCGAACTCTGCGAGCACCATTGGACGCAGGTCTATCCAGTTAAGCTGCGTACCCGCGTTGCGGCGTTTGGCTGGTTGGTGTTGCGCCTTGAGCAAGCGTGCGCGCACAACCTGCCGCTCAGTGATCAACGGCCTTTATTCCAGGCGCTGTTGGAACACCTCGAATGTCTCGATCAGATATGGGGTGAACAGCTTGGCAGCGAGGCGCCGCTGCTGTTGCCGGTTCGCCGGCAGCTGTCGGCGCGCTTGGCCCAGGCTGCTGCCGAACCTGGCGACGTCGCGGGCGTCATTGCCCGGGTCAAACCTGCGCCAAGCCCGCTGCCGGCCCCCGAGCAACCGCTCAATAACGAAAAAGACGCGCACAAACGGCTGCGCGCATTGCAGGAGCAGGCTTGGCCTTTATGTACCTGGTGGTTGCGTCAGGATGCGGCCGACCCGCGCGCCTTGCGCCTGGGCCGAACCTTGGCCTGGCTGATGCTCGTCAATTATCCCGACGCCAATAATGAGCGCGTCACGGCGCTGCGCCCATTGGCTACCGACAAGCGCAAGCGCTATCAAGACCGCTTCAGCCAAGGCCATTACGCCGATCTGTTGCTTGAACTCGAGGTCAGCCTGGCCGGTGCAATGTTCTGGTTCGATGGTTTGCGCATGGTCTGGGAGTGCCTGGAGGCCTTGCACGCAGACCTCGCCATGACCGAACTGGAAATGCAATTTGCTCTGCTGCTGCATCGCCTGCCGAACCTGCCTGAGTATCGGTTCGAGGACGGCACGCCCTTTGCCGACTCCGCGACAGGTGAGTGGATCGCATTTCACGTCATGCGTCACCTGCACAAGCCTGAGCCCTCCAATGTCGTCGTCGACAGCGCTGCTCAGCCCTGGGAAGCCGCGTTGCAGGCGGTGATGCCCTGCCTGCGCAAAGACGGGCTCAAGGCCGCGGTGAGTGTGCTCAAGCAAGGGCTGCGGGCGGCGTGTGGTGATCGAGCGCGTTTTCACTGGCACCTGGCGCTGGCCAGGTTGTGTGTGGCGGCCGGCAAGCATGACCTGGCCAGGATCCAGCTGGAACAACTCGACCTGCAATTACAGCGCACGGGCCTGGAAAGTTGGGAGCCGGAGCTGGCCATGCAAGTGGGCCAACTGCTGTATCGCTGCTACGACCTGTTGCCACAAAACCAAGCCGTACAAGACGGAAAAGACACCCTGCATCGCCGGTTATGCCATTTCGACCTGGAAGCAGTACTTGAATAGCGCCTCATCAAAAGGAGAAGCACCATGGCCAAAGACGGTTCGGTAGCCCCCAAGGAACGTATCAATATTACCTTCAAACCCGCGGTCGGTAGCGCTCAGGAAGATGTCGAACTGCCGTTGAAGCTGCTGGTGCTGGGGGATTTTTCCCAGCGCGCGGACCCACGCAAACTCGAAGATCGCAAGCCCATCGGTATCGACAAGCACACCTTTGACGAGGTGTTGGCCAAGCAAGCATTGAGCCTGACGCTGAGCGTTCCCAACCGCCTCCAGGATGCAGCCGACGTGGAAGAACTGCCGGTTCAGGTGCGAATTAACACCATGAAGGACTTCAACCCCGCGAACCTGGTGGAGCAGATCCCGCAATTGCAAAAGTTGATGGCATTGCGTGAGGCATTAGTGGCGCTCAAGGGACCGCTGGGCAATACGCCCAGCTTTCGCAACGCTATCGAGCGGGCGTTGGCCAATGGTGACTCTCGCGCACGAGTGCTCGCCGAACTGGGCCTGGATAGGCCTCAAGCCTGACGTTTTCAGTAAAAGGACACTGACACCATGACCACCATTCAACACGGCACGCAACCCGTACAGGTTATCGAAAGCGGTAGCATCCTCGATAACATCATTTCCCAGACATTGCTCAGCGCCGACGACGAGGCTTATGGCATCGCCAAGCGCGGCGTGTCGGCGTTTATCGCAGAGCTGGTCAAGCCACATAATTGTGACGAACCCGTAAAGAAACGCCTGGTCGACCGGATGATCGCCGAGATCGACACCAAGCTCAGCGAACAAATGGATGAGGTCCTTCACCATCCGGACTTCCAGGCGTTGGAGGCTTCGTGGCGAGGCTTGCAGTTGCTGGTCGATCGCACCAATTTTCGCGAGAACATCAAGATCGAACTGTTGAATGTTTCGCGCGAGGACCTGTTGGATGATTTCGAAGATTCCTCGGAAATTACCCAGTCCGGGTTATACAAGCACGTCTATAGCGCCGAATACGGTCAGTTCGGCGGTCAGCCGGTGGGCGCGATCATTGCCAATTACTTTCTTTCGCCCAGTGCGCCCGATGTGAAACTGATGCAATACGCATCCAGCGTCGCCGGCATGGCCCACGCGCCCTTTATCGCTGCAGCGGGGCCAAGTTTCTTCGGCTTGGAAAGCTTCACCGGGTTGCCCGACCTGAAGGATCTGCGGGACCATTTCGAAGGCCCGCAGTTTGCCAAATGGCAAAGTTTCCGGCAGAGCGAAGACGCACGATATATTGGCCTCACCGTGCCGCGCTTTTTGCTGCGCACCCCGTATGACCCCCTTGAGTGCCCGGTCAAGACCTTCGCCTACCAGGAGAACGTGGTTAACAGCCACGAGCATTACTTGTGGGGCAATACCGCCTATGCCTTTGCCACTCGCCTGACCGACAGCTTCGCGCGCTTTCGCTGGTGCCCCAACATTATTGGCCCGCAAAGCGGCGGGGCGGTCGAAGACCTGCCGCTGCATCACTTCCAGAGCATGGGCGAGATTGAAACCAAGATTCCTACGGAGGTGCTGATTTCGGACCGACGTGAGTACGAGCTGGCACAAGAAGGTTTCATCGCCTTGACCATGCGCAAGGGCAGCGATAACGCAGCGTTTTTTTCCGCCAGCTCCGTGCAGAAGCCCAAATCGTTCGGCATCAGTGAGGAGGGCAAGGCGGCAGAGCTGAATTACCGCTTGGGCACCCAATTGCCCTACATGATGGTGGTCAACCGCCTGGCTCATTACCTCAAAGTGCTGCAACGGGAGCAGTTGGGCGCGTGGAAAGAGCGGACGGACCTGGAGTTGGAGCTCAACAAATGGGTTCGCCAATACGTGGCGGACCAGGAAAATCCCAGTGCCGAGGTGCGCGGGCGGCGCCCCTTGCGCACTGCGCGCATTGTCGTCAGCGATGTCGAGGGCGAGCCTGGCTGGTACCGGGTCAACGTTACGGTACGCCCGCATTTCAAATACATGGGGGCAGACTTCACGTTGTCCCTGGTCGGGAAGCTCGATAAAGAATGAGCAGAAGCCAGGGCATGCTTGAGCACAACAGCCTTTTCGAACGCCTCGAGCAGGGGGCGTCTAACCCGGGTGCCACCGTGGCGTCCATCGCCGCACATTTGGGGAAAATGCTCAGCACTCGTGCGGGCAGTGTCCAGACGCTGCCTGATTATGGCTTGCCTGACCTCAATGACATGCGGCTCAGCTTGCATGAGTCCTTGAGCCAGTCGCGGCTGCATATCGAACGTTTTATCCAGGCCTATGAGCCGCGGCTGACGAACGTACGTGTCAGGCTGTTGCCGGTTGTGCGTGACTCCTTGTCCCTGGCATTCGCCATTGAGGCTGAGCGGATGATTGCGGGCGTACTGCATCCTGTAGTGTTCCACGCGCGCCTCACGGATACCGGGCGGGTTGAGGTCTGTGCCAATGACGCTTAACCGTTATTTTCAAAGCGAACTCAGTGCGTTGCGCCAACTGGGGCGACGTTTTTCCGAACGTAATCCCGCCCTGGCGCCGTTTCTCGGCGAAGCGGGCCAGGACCCGGATGTCGAGCGCTTGCTGGAGGGCTTTGCATTCCTGACCGGGCGCTTGCGTCAGAAGCTGGATGACGAACTGCCGGAGTTGACGCACTCGTTGATGCACTTGCTCTGGCCCCATTACATGCGCCCGATACCGGCCTTCAGCATCTTGCAATTCGACCCGTTGAAACGCGCCGGCCCAAGCGTTCGGGTGGCTCGGGATACCGCCGTGCAAAGCGCTCCCATCCACGGTGAGCGTTGCCAGTTCCGTACATGCTATCCCACCGATGTCATGCCATTGCAACTCACTGACCTGGAATACAAATGCCAGGGCGAAGGGGCCTGGTTGGATTTGCGCCTGTGCATGAGTGTCGACGGCAGCTTCAGTGAGTTGGAATTCGATTCGCTGCGACTGCACCTGGCCGGCGACCACTACATCAGTCAGGGCCTGTACTTGGGCCTATTGCGTCATCTGGCGGGAATCAGCCTGCAGCTCGTGGATCACGATGGCCTGCCGATCAGCGCCGGCGATGACCAACCCCTGACGCTGCGGCTCAATGCCAACCAGGTCCGGCCAGTGGGGTTTTCCCAGGAACAGGCGCTGATTCCTTATCCGCAGAACACGCTGGAGGGCTATCGGCACCTGCAGGAGTACTTCGCGTTTCCCGAGAAGTACCTGTTTGTCGATGTCGAAGGCTTGGAGGTGTTGCACACGTTGTCTCACGAGTTGCTCCGGCAGGCGCACGGCCTGGTGATGCGTTTCGAGCTCCGCAGTCAGGGCCGCGAGCCCCTGCGTCCTACCTTGGATAACGTAAAGCTGTATTGCACGCCCATCGTCAACCTGTTTACTCAGGATGCAATTCCCATTCGCCTGGACGGTAAACAGGACGAGTACCTTTTGGTACCTGGGGAATACACGCCGGGCAATGCCAGCGTGTATTCAGTGGACCGGGTCACCGGCTGGCGCCCCGGTGGCTTGGGCTATCAAACCTACGTGCGGTTCGAGTCGTTTGAACATGACTGCCACAGCGAGCCTGTGGCGGCACCGCCCAGCTACAGCATTCGCCAACGTTCGTCGGTTCAACATGGTGGACTCGACACCTGGATGGGGTTCGGCAATCGCCGCAAACAGGGCCAGGAAACCCTGTCGGTCGAACTGACCTGTACCAATTGCAACCTGCCACGGCAATTACGTGCAGGCGATATCAACCAGCCCGGCGAACACACACCGGAGTCGTTGACGTTTCGCAATATCACCGCGCCAACGGCGAGCTACGCACCGCCCCTGGACCAGGATTTCCTGTGGAATCTCATCAGCAATATGTCGCTCAACTACTTGTCGTTGACCGACATCAACGCCTTGAAGGCGATTCTCGCAACCTACGACCTGCCGCGTTATTACGACCGCCAGGCGCTGAAGGTCAGCCAGAAAAGACTGGCGGCTTTGCGCGCCATCCATCATGAGGCGACGGATCGCCTGCATCGTGGGTTGCCCGTGCGAGGGGTGCGGGTCGATCTGACGGTCGATTCCCAAGGCTTTGTCGGCCAGGGCGACTTATTTGTATTCGCTTCGGTCCTCAATCAGTTCTTTGCGCTTTATGCCAGCCTCAATTCCCATCACGAGTTGCGTGTCATCAGCACACAAGGAGACGTGTATTTATGGCCATCCCTGACGGGACAACAGCCCCTGCTCTGAATCAACTTTGCCGTGGTATCCGTGAATACACGTTGTTCCAGGCGGTTTTGCAGGTGATCGAGCGATTGCGTGAGGCTCATCCGCTGCTGGATGAGGACGCGTTGTACGACCAGTTGGAGTTCCAGGCCAACCCTGGCTTGGGCTTTGCCGCGCACGATATCGACCGAGTGGAGTTCTTTATGGAGCATGGACATTTGCGCGCACGCCTGCGCCTCAATGTACTGGGGTTATTTGGCGCCGGGTCCCCACTGCCTGCGTTTTATGGTGAGCAGGCATTTGCCGAGCAGCCAGGCGGCAACCCGACTCGAGATTTCCTGGATATGTTCCATCATCGCTTGCACCGGCTGATGCTCCCGATCTGGCGCAAGTACCGCTATCGGGCGTGTTTCCGGGCAGGCGCCAATGATGGTTTTTCCGAGCAGATGTTTGCCTTGACGGGTCTGGGCGGCACCGCAATCCGTGGCGCTTCCCAGCTCGATTGCAAACGCCTGCTGCCCTACCTGGGCCTGCTGAGTGTGCGTGTGCACTCGGCGGCGTTGATCGAGTCGGTCCTGCGCTACTACTTCAAGCACGACGCGTTGTTTATCGAGCAGTGGGTTGAACGCCAGGTCGAGATCAGCCCGGTCCAGCGCAATGACCTGGGGCGGGCCAACAGTGTGCTTGGCGAGGACCTGGTGCTGGGGCGCCGCGTCGCTGACCGCAGTGGCAAGTTCAGGGTGCATGTCCGCGCGTTGGGGTGGCAGCGTTTTCACGACTTCCTGCCCACGGGAAAGGCCTATCAGCCGCTGCGTTCGCTGG
The DNA here is from genome assembly GCF_058725345.1 of Pseudomonas sp. DW-iso17. Taxonomy (NCBI): domain Bacteria; kingdom Pseudomonadati; phylum Pseudomonadota; class Gammaproteobacteria; order Pseudomonadales; family Pseudomonadaceae; genus Pseudomonas; species Pseudomonas sp. DW-iso17. The sequence goes on from NZ_JBZXEA010000032.1 coordinate 79,845, forward strand.
TGCGCCTGACCCTGCGCGACCCATTGGAATACGACCTGCGTCTGGTACTGGCGCAGGGTCAGATCAGGGCTCTGCACATTGGCGAAAACACGGTTTGCCGCCTGGGTTGGACCACCTGGCTGGGGCACGAGCGGGCCGATGGCGTAGTCACGCTAACCCGTAATTTTCATTAGGGATGAATGGACATGATGAACAGGGATTTGCAACGCATGATCGGCGCACTGTCAGCACGGCTGGAAACAGCATCGGCCCTGGTGGATTTCTGCGGGTGCAGCCAATGACCGATAACCTGCCCGGTGGAGGGGCCGACGCGCTGAGGTATGCCGACGCGTTGTCTGCCTGTTTCGCACGCTTGGGGTTCGAGCGTGATGAACACGCGTTACCTGACGGATGTGTCAGCACGGCGGCCCGGCTGAGCCAATCTGACGTCAGCCAATTGTATCTGCTCGATGAAGTGACCGGCCGGCTTGAACTGATCGCCCAACATCTAGCCCAAGTGTCGTCGCTCACCGTCATGCCTCCACGGCCTGGTCAGCATTCCCAACAGTTGCTGCACGACGCCTTGACCCAAGGCACTGGGTTGAGCCTGGAGGATGTGCAAGGCAGCGGCCATGACACAGGTTTTCTGCCCGCATTGGCGACACCATGGCGTGCGCTATTAATCGTGCCGCTGTTCAATCAATGTGAGCGGATAACTGGGGTGCTGGTGTGCGCCCGCCAACAGCCGGCCCAGCTGCAAGGCTACGCCCCCTCGTTGGGGCATTTGGGCAGCTACGCCGTGAACCGGTTACGCGTACTGCGCGGTAGGCAGCCCAACGTCGGCCCAAAGCCCGCAGGCCACAAACCCTTGGCTGGCGCATACGGCCTGATTGGCACCAGCGCGGCAATGGAGCAGGCCTGTCGTTTGATCAGTAAAGTCCTGCACACCCCTTACACCGTGCTGTTGCAGGGTGAGACCGGCACAGGCAAGGAAGTGGTGGCCCGGGCCATACACACGGCCGGGCCGCGCAAGGCCAAGGCCTTTGTCGTGCAGAACTGCGCGGCGTTCCCGGAAGGATTGCTTGAAAGTGAGCTGTTCGGCTACCGCAAAGGTGCGTTCACTGGTGCCGATCGCAATCACGGGGGGCTGTTCGACGCCGCACATGGCGGTACGTTGCTGTTGGATGAGATCGGCGATATGCCGCTGCCCTTGCAAGCCAAGTTGCTGCGGGTATTACAGGAGGGTGAGGTTCGCCCGCTGGGTGCCAGTGCGGCACATAAGGTCGACGTACGCATCATTGCCGCGACCCACCGCGACCTCGCGGCGATGGTCGCCGAAGGGCGCTTTCGCGAAGACCTCTATTACCGTCTGGCTCAGTTCCCCATCACCTTACCGGCCCTGCGCGAGCGGGACGGCGATGTGCTGCAACTGGCGCGCCATTTCACAGGCAAGGTGTGCGCGGCGCTGGGGAGGCCACCTGTCGAATGGGCGAATACCGCCCTCGATCAACTGTCCAGCCATGGTTTTCCCGGCAACGTACGCGAGCTCAAATGCCTGGTGGAACGCGCCGTGTTGTTGTGTGACGACAGCGTGATTCGGCCCGAGCACCTGGCACTGCCGCCGGCACCAGAGCCGGCCACTCCCGATGACGTGACGCTGCGCCAGCGGATGGAGCGAGTGGAGCGTACGTTCCTGCTCGACTGCCTGCACAAGAACCATGGCAATCGCACGCGCACCGCGCGGGAGCTGGGGGTCGCCCGGCGCACCCTGCTTTACCGTCTTGCCCGTTTGAACATTCCCTTTGGCGATGCCCGGGAGGAACGCTAAATGGTGCACTTGATTTTTACTGTGGGAGAAACCTGATGCCTGATCGTCCATGGCACGTCGTCGTGCTGGTGATGTGTTTGCTGGGAGGCTGTAACGCTAACTATGTGTTCGATGATGCCGAGTACCACCCCATGGGTGACCCGCAGGCGATCATTCGTGGCCGCTGAAAGGAGGGGGCATGAAGCTGCAGCTTGTGTTTGAGGTCTGCGCGTGCGAAAGCGACCAGAGCCTACTTTTGGCCCGCAAAGTATTTGACGGTACAGGCGGCGTGATCGGGCGTGGTCCTGGATGTGACTGGGTGATCCCTGACGCCAGCCGCGTACTCTCCAGCCATCATGGATTGATCGGTTACCGTGAAGGACGTTATTTCCTCACGGATATCAGCCGCAACGGTATCGGGATGGCCAAGAGTCCTGAGCGCCTGCGCAAGGGGCAGGCACGATTGATCAGTGACGGCGACGTATTCGAGCTGGGGGTGTTGACGATACGTGCGCGATTGCTGGAATCGCCGCGACCTTCCGACGAGCTGCTGGCGCCAGCGGCGGTGCCGATCCCCGATGACGCTTTCCTGTCGCTGGACCCGTTGCATGGCTTGGATCTTGATCGGCAGATGCGGGCCACGTCGGATGATCTGGAGGCCTTGAACAAGAGCGCCGATGAGCAAGCGGTATGGGCAGATCACTATGGGGCCGATTGCGAGCACGTGGTATTGCCGCGGCGGCAAGACCCTTCGATGGAGGTTACCGCGGTACCCGCTGTCGCGTCGACGCTGTCGACCGACGAGGTGTTCTGGTCGCAATTTGCAGCGGTCCTGGGTATGGACCTGACGACCCTCGACACACCGGCCCGGGAGGCATTGGCGATCAAGGTGGCACGCTTGTTTCGGGTGACGATCGAAGGGCTGCAACAAGGTTTGCGCACCCGTGAAGAACTGAATAACGAACTGGGTATGGCGCCGTTCGCCAGTCAGGGCTCCGGCCAGAATCCCTTGAAAGTGTATAGCGACACCGATGCTGCTTTATCCGCGATGCTCGATACCCGGGAGTTGGGTCAACTGCCCGCGGTGCGCGCCATTGCCCAGGTGCACCTGGAACTACAGGTGCATCAGGTTGCGTTGCTGGCCGCTTGTCGAAGCGCCATGCGTAATGCCCGCGCTGTCTTTGAACCCAGCCATCTGTTGGGGTGTTTTGCGTCCCAGGGCAAGCCTGCCGGGTTTTTCTCCGATGGCGGGCGGTGGCGTGCCTACCAGCGTTACTACCAGCGTGTGGTGGCGCAAGAACAGTTGAATGATCGCCCGTTGGCCGGCGACTTCGCCAAGGCCTATGAGGAGCAGGTGCGCCTGATCTCCAGCCTGCACATTGATTTTCCAGGATGATAATCATGTATCGAGCCACCTTTGTTTCGTTGTTGCTCTTGTGCGGGCTGTTGGCGGGTTGCAGCGCCGTCTCGCCATTTTCCACGCTGACCAAGCTGGACGTGGTGCTGACTGCCAGCGAGCACGTCAACCCGGACTTGCACGGTCGTCCTTCTCCCGTGGTGGTGCAGTTGATCGAACTGCGCCATGGCGTTGCCTTTGAACATGCCGACTTCTTCAGCCTGTATGGCAATGCGCAGCACACGCTGCCAAAGGACTGGGTCGGCAGCGAGGAGGTTGAGCTGCGCCCGGGTGACCGGCTGGCGCTCAAACTGCGCATCGCTCCCGATAGTCGTTTTGTGGGAGTACTGGCCGCTTTTCGAGACTTGCCCCATGTCCAGTGGCGGCTGCTGGTGCCCTTGACGGTACAGCAACGCAACCGTGTCGAGCTGGTGCTGGACCAGGGCGGTATACGTGTTGCTGACCCGCTCGCCGGTGTGGAGGCGCAATAACATGCAGGTTCATAAAGTTATCTGGCAGGAAGGCATGCTGTTGCGGCCACAGCACTTGCAGCACAACGACCGTTATTACCACCAGCAGCTCAATCAGACCCGCCTGCTGGGCAGTGACACCTGGGGTTTGCTCACGTTCGAACTCAATACGCAGTACCTCAAGTTGGGCAAGCTGGTGGTCAACCAGGCCAGCGGCGTGTTGCCGGACGGCAGCCTGTTTGACTTGAATGCTGCCATGGAGCCGCTGGTGGTGCAGGTGCCAGAGGGTTCGGGCGCGCAAGGGGTTTACCTGGCGCTGCCGCTGGTCAGCGGCAGTCACCTTGAAGCCCGCCGGCCTGAGCAAAGTGACGTGTTGGCGCGCTACCTCAGCTGTGAAGTGGAAGTGGGGGATTCCAACGTGGGGGCGGATACGCGTTGCCGAATCCACTGCGCGCGCCCGGACTTACGTCTTCTGTTGGGTGGACAGCCGGGTGACCAGCACTTCATCAAGCTCAAGGTGGCCCAGGTACTCGACGCCAGCGGTGAAGGCGGTGTGAACCTGGATACGGCGTTCATCCCGACGTTTATCTTCGTGCAGGAGCATGGGTACGTGGCGTCGTGTCTCAAGGAGGTGATTGGCCTGCTTGCCAGTCGGGGCGATGCCATCGCGGCGCGCATTCGTGGCGAGAGCACGACCCAAGGCACACAAATCGCCGATTTCCTGATGCTGCAAGTGATCAATCGTAGTGAGCTGGAGCTGCGCCACTGCCTGAGCCAGACGCGGGTGCGGCCTGAAGCGGTGTTCCGTGCGCTGGTGTCGCTGCTCGGGGAGCTATCAACCTTCACCACTGAAAGTAAGCGCGCGCAGTTGGATGTTCACTATCAACACGGCGATCAGGGCGCCAGTTTTCGCGGGCTGATGGCGCAGGTGCGTACGGCACTGTCGGTGGTGCTGGAGCAACAGGCGATCAAGTTGGCATTGCAGCCTCGCCAGTACGGGGTGCTGGTATGCCCGGTCAGCGAGTTGAAACTGCTTGGCACAGCCACCTTCATCCTGGCGGCCACCGCGCAGTGTGAGGCGCAGGAATTGCGCCAGCGCCTGCCAGCCCACCTGAAAGTCGCGCCGGTTGAGCGCATACGCGAGTTGGTCAACCTGCACTTGGCCGGTATCAAGGTCAAGCCTTTGCCAGTGGCGCCGCGACAGATTCCTTTCCATGCCGGCAAGACCTATTTCGTGCTCGATATGAGCCCCCGTGATATCGCACAGCTGGAACAGTCGGGTGGTTTCGCTTTCCACGTAGGGGGTGAGTTCACCGGGCTTGAACTCGACTTCTGGGCCATCAGGAACTGAATGCCATGGACAGTGAATACACCCAGGATGAAAAAACCGTCCTGCTCGACCGGGAGACTCATGAGCCTGCCCAGGGGCCGTTGACGGATTTCCCATCGCCGCCGCGCTACGAACAGTTGGAAGACCGCATGATCTACGCCGGCCACAGGCTCGATACGCATAGCTTTCAGACAGGGCTCAACCCGCTGGTAGCCGCAGCCTTGGCGGTATTGTTCGAGGTTATTGGGATCAGGGTCTGCTCCGGCCGTGAAAACCTGGGCACGCTCAACGACCGATTAGTGTTGGCGGTGACTCAGTTCGAAACCCGCGCCTTGCAGGGCGGCGTGGAGAACAGCCAGGTCATGTCGGCGCGCTATGTGTTGTGCAGCGTGATCGACGAGGCGGTGGTGACGACACCGTGGGGGGCGCAAAGCGAATGGTCGAAGATGAGCCTGTTGAGCCGCTTCCATAACGAAACCTTTGGCGGCGAAAAAGTATTCCAGTTGCTGGAGCGCCTCACGCGCGACCCGGTGAAGCACCTGGCGATGCTGGAGTTGCTGTATCTGTGCCTGTCCCTGGGGTTCGAAGGCAAATACCGGGTGATGGAGCGGGGCGTGACGCAACTTGAGGCTGTCCGCGATGCCTTGTATCGCCAGATCAGGCACGTACGTGGGGAGCCGGCGGCGCAAGCGCTACTGCCTGCCCAGCAGCGGACCGACCGGCGCAAGCAGGTGCGGGTCATCCCTGCCACTTGGTGGGTCGGCCTCACCTTGGTGTGTGTGTTGGCGATGTACACAGGGTTTGCCTGGGTGCTGAGCAACGAGCGTACAAACGCGCTGCACCCCCTTCAACTTTCGGCGTCGGATCTGGTCCGCACGCCCTTGTAAACGCTGGGAGCAATGAATGATCGCATTCTTCAAGGGGGTGGGCACCGTGCTGGGCAGGATTTGGGTGTGGAGCCTGTTGCTGGTGCTTTCCTGCGCGGCAATGGTGTGGTTCTTGGGGCCGCTGCTGGCAGTGGATGATCACCGTATCTGGGCCGGGGCGACTGCTCGGTTGGTCACCATCAGCGGTGTGTTCTTGCTATGGGGACTGGCGATGGCGTTTGTGGGCCCAGGTTTTGCCGCCTGGCGCCAAAGACCAGAACGCGAGGTGCGCCGACAGCCGATGACGCGGGTGGAGGACGAACGCCGGCACCTGCGCAGTCGGTTCAAGAAAGCCGTGCACCTGCTCAAGATATCCCGCCATTATGGAGAGCGTAACGCGCGTTGGCGTCATGAGTTGCCCTGGTACCTGTTGATCGGTGAGCCGGGCAGTGGCAAGACACAGCTGCTGGCGGCAGCGGGCTTGCCGCTGGCGCTGGACCACGCGCAAACGCGGCCGATCGGTAGCAGTGCCCATTGTGACTGGTATTTCGGCGACGAAGGCGTGCTGATCGACACCCCGGGACGCTACCTTACCCAGCCCGACTCTTCAGTGGACGCCGCAGGCTGGATCACCTTGCTGCATCTGCTCCGGTGGCGCCGTCGAGTGCGGCCGCTCAGCGGTGTGGTGGTGACGCTATCGGTCGACATGCTGTCGAGCACCAACGAATACGACTTGGATCATCACGCACGCCATGTACACTCGCGCCTGCAAGAGATCCAACAAACGTTGCATGTGGATGTGCCGATTTACCTGGTGTTGACCCACGCCGACCGATTGCCGGGATTCGCTGAATTCTTCGACTCACCCATTGGAGAAAGTGCCGACAGCGTGTTGGGTCAGCACCTGCAAGGTTGCGCCGACGGTACTGACACAACACAGGTTCGTCAGGCGGTCGAGCAATTATTGCAGCGCTTGAACAGTGAGCTGATTGGGCGACTGCATCAGGAGCGCAATGTCGAGCGACGTGGGCAGATGCTGGAGTTTCCCCAGCAGGCAGCACGAATGGGGGAGCGCGTCAGCCTGTTCGTTGACATGGCGTTTTGCGCACATCGCTACCAACCCATCAACGGTTTGCGAGGGTTCTTCTTGACCTGCGCCGATGGCAGGCACCCGCGCTTTGTGCAGGGCCTGTTCAGCCAGGTGATCTTCGCCGAGGCCGACCTTGCGGGTTTGCAGGCTCAGGAACAACAACGTCTGCGTTGGCGCCAGGGCGCGCAGGCGGTGGCTGCAGCGCTGGTTATTGGCGGTGTCGGCGGGCTATGGGGGCACAGTTACTCAGTCAACCACCAACGCTTGGCGCAATTGTCGGCGCTGACCTCACACCCGCCGCTCGCCCTTGCGGCCGACGATGAAAGCACGGCGCTGTTGGCGCTGTTGGACGCGCGACTGGCGGCGACGCAGGTTTTTCCTGGGCCGGCAGATGTACGCCTGGTGGAGCGCACCGGGCTGTATCAGGGCGAACTGAGCCGTCCCAGCGTCGATCAAGCCTATGATCACGCGCTGCAAAAGCCATTTCTGGCCTGGACAGCCGCCCAGTTGGAAGAACAGGTAATTGCCAGCCTCGGGGACCGGGAGCGGCTGCTCGACGACCTGCGTGCCTACCTGATGCTCAATCTGCGCGAACGCCGTGACACGACCTGGCTGGCAGAACATATTGCAAGCCTTTGGTCGGTGCGGTTTGCCGGGGATATGCCAACACAGAAGCGCCTCAATGTGCACCTTGCGCGGCTGCTGGAGCAACCTTTTGTGGTGTCACTCAACGCGGAGCGGGTGGCCCAGGCCCGTGAAGCGCTGAGGGGCGAATCGTTGGCCGATGGGGTCTATCGGGTATTGCGCGAACAAGCGCGCAGCCTGGAGCCGTTGCGGCTGGCCGAGGGTAAGGTGTTCGCCGCTATCGATCCGCCTGTGCCGGGGTTCTATACCAAACGCTATGTGCAGTACTTTGAGGCGCAGGGCCCGCGGTTGGTAAACGCCATCACCCAGGACAACTGGGTGCTCGGCGAGGGTACCGACCTGGGGACCGAGGACTTGCGGCGCCTGATGGCTGAACTGCAGCAACGTTATTTCAGCGAGTATGCCGATGCCTGGAGCGATGCGCTTGGCCGAGTCAGGCTGCAAGAGACTGACAACCTGCGCCAGGATGCCGAGCAACTGATGAACCTGACGTCGGCGCAATCGCCTTTGATTCGTCTCTTGCAACAGGTGCGTGAAAATACGCGTTTGTTGCCAAGCCATGGACTGCTGGACAAAGTGGCCCAGCAGTCGGCAGACCTGGGCGAGATGGCCAAGTCGAGGTTGACGGCGGGGCAGGCGGGTATTGTCGAGGCTCCGCGGCGCGCCTTGCAGCGCCGCTTTGAGCCTTTGCATCAATTGCTGGATGAGCAGCAGAACCCCGGCGTAGAGCTGACTCAGGCCTTGCGTCTGCTGGATGAAGTGCACCTGCATTTGACGGCCTTGAACCGGGACAGCGCACCCGAGCAGGCCGCCTTCCTGCGTGCCAGGCAGCGCATGGAGGGCCAGCAGGATGCATTGGGCCATCTGCGAGACGCCGCCGCTCGCCTGCCGCTGCCCGTTGCCGGCTGGCTCGAAAGTATGGCGGATGACAGTTGGCGGCATTTGCTGGAACAGGCCTATGTGCACGTCAACCAACGTTATCAGAGCGAGGTGCATAGCCTTTATGCCAAGGCCATTGGCCGACGTTACCCATTCAATGCGCACGCCAGCAGTGAGGTCGCCCTTCACGATTTTCAGGAGTTCTTCAAGCCACGCGGGGTGATGGCGCGCTTTTATGAGGGCTACCTGCGGCCTTTTATCAGTGCCGACGGCAGCCGCTACCGATTGCGTGGGCTGGATGGCCAGAGTTTGCCGGTTTCCCGTGCGCTGCTGGAGCAATTGATGAAGATCCAGGTCATCCGCCGCGGCTTTTTTACCGAAGACGCGGGGGAGTTGTCCGTGCGATTCACCTTGGCACCCTACAGCCTGGACCCATCGGTCAGCCGAGCGATCCTGCGGTTTGGCGACCAGCAATTGGAGTATCGCCACGGTCCGATCGTACCCATGACGTTCCATTGGCCCACCGACGCAGACAATGGGCGCAGCAGCCTCGTCTTGGAGAGAGGCGCGGAGCAGCGCCCCTTGGGCATCGAAAAAGACACTGGAGCGTGGTCGTTGTTCCGGTTTCTGGACCTGCTGCAGAAAGAGCCCGCCAGCGGCCGTAATATACAGATCCTCAAGGCAGACCTCGCCGGCCTGCGCGCCAATTACCGGCTCACCAGCCAGCGTACGCCCGGTCCGTTTGACATGGACACATGGCGCACCTTTCGCCTGCCGGAGCAGCTGTGACCCCGATGGAAGCCCCGTGGCGCAGCGCCGGGCGCACGCAGCGAGGCCTGGCGCGGTTGCGCAATGAGGATGCATTCCTGGACAACCCGAGCACGGGTTGCTGGGCGGTGGCGGACGGCATGGGCGGGTATCGGCACGGGGATGTCGCCAGCCAGTGGATAGTCAGCCACTTGGCTTCAGTGTCGGCTGACGGCAACCTTGACCAGCGTATTCAGGCGGTTCGCAACAAATTGCAGGACGTCAACCAAGGAGTACGACGCGCATGGACAGAACCTGGCGCAACCAATGAAGTGACGATGGGCAGCACCGTGGTCGCCCTGTTGTTGGAGAAGGGCCGGGCGGCCTGCCTATGGGCGGGAGACAGTCGCTGCTATTTATGGCGCGACCAGAGTCTCTACCAATTGTCGAAGGACCACTCGCTGCTGCAGCGCCTCATGGACGAGCGTCAGTTGAGTGTGGCGCAAGCCCAGGCTTACCCGGGTGCCAGGGCCTTGACCCGGGCCGTTGGCGCGCGTTCGCGGTTGCATCTGGAGGTACTGGAACTGCGTACCCGCCCTGGGGATGTATTTTTGTTGTGCAGTGATGGCTTGTATCAGGCCCTCAGCCATGTTGACCTGGGGCGGGCGTTGAGCATGGGCACGCCTCAACGGGCAGTGGAACGGCTATTTGCAGCGGCGTTGCGCCGGCCGATACGCGATGATCTGACTGCGGTTGTGGTGCAGCCTTGAACTCGGCAGCTCAAGCCTGCCGTTTACTGTCTGGGCGCTATCACCTTGAACGTGTCTTGGGCAGAGGTGGCATGGGCAGGGTGTACCGCGCGCGCGACCTGTTGCACGAGCAATTGGGCGAACCCTGTTCCAAGGTCGCGATCAAGCTACTCGACGAACCCATTTCCCAGTGCCCCGACGCGCATGTGTTGTTGTACAGCGAGTTTGCGTTGACCCGCAGCCTGAGGCACGCGCATGTGGTACGGGCGTTTTCGTTTGAGGTCGATACACACAGTCAAGTCGCGTTTTTCACCATGGAGTTGCTGCAAGGAGTGACGCTGGACCGCCTGCTGCTGGAGTGCCCCTATGGCTTGCCCTGGCGGGAGTTGCGACCCATCGCCGTGCAGTTGCTGGATGCGCTGGTCTACACCCACCAGCAAGACGTTCTGCACGGTGATGTCAAACCAGCCAATGTCATGGTGGGCGAGGAGGGCGTGCGCTTGTTCGATTTCGGCCTGGGCCAGGCTCAAGCAGGCGCCGCAATGGGTTTGCCGAGTGTCAGCCGCAGTCGTTTCAATGCCTGGACACCTGCCTACGCCGCCCCGGAACTGTTGGCCGGCGGTGCGCTGACCGCCGCTGCCGACCTGTACGGCGTGGCCTGCGTCCTGTACGAACTGGCCCACGGTAAGCGCGTTGGGGAGCGCGCCTCCAAGGTCTGTCTGCCCCGGCCCGCGCAGTTACCCAGGCATTGCTGGGTGGCGTTACAGGCAGCGTTGGCGATAGACCCGCAGCACCGAAGCATAACGGTCGCCGAGTTGCGTCACGTCATGGGGCGCAACCGAGCACGCTGGTGCTTGTAGGGCAAAGGTCAAACGGCCAAGCCGTGCAACTGGCAGTACTGCGCCCAGTCCATGCCTGCCATCTGTGCGACTTCTTTATGCACTTCGCGCCGCTGGGCCTCGAAGGCTTCGGTCGAATCGGCCGTCAGCTTGAGGGTCAATTCCCAGGCGAATAATTTTTGCTGTTCAGCGTGTGCTTCGAAAGCCTCATGCAGGCGTTCGGCGCGATACTGCGCCAGGGTTTCGCCCCTGGCCTGGGCTACCAGCGGGTTTAGGCTGTCCAGCTCGGCAGCGACCTGCGGTTGTTCGCGCAGGAATCTGTCCAGCGCAAGTTGGTGCGTATCGTTGGGTGCCGACACAGGTAGACACCTTAATGAGAAGGGTGAGAGTTGCTATCGGACGCGCGTGCGTTGAGGTGATGGCGGGCACGCTTGCGCGACCTGCGCTGCATCCAGTTTTGCAACGGCGCCAGCAAGAAAAACATCAGGTAAGCGACCAGCACCAGGGTCAGGTCTACCCAGGTTTCAGCCACAGGCCCAGTGAACAATTCAATGAGGTTCTTGATTACAAACAGCAACACCACGCTGCACAACCACAGCAGGATGGTGACAAACAGAGGACGCATGTGACTTGAGCGTTTGTCTTGCATAGTGAGGTTCTCTCCTTTGGCCTGTTGTCGTTCCAGGCAAGATTCCCTGAGTGCGTACCCATTATCAGACAGGTTGTAACATCCTTTAACACGCACAAACCGTGCGGATGATACCGACTCAGACAGCCTTAGGGGATGATTCAAGTCAGAAAGTTCGATAAATCTGTAGGGATTTAGTCTAGCAACCCGGCATTCACTGGTAAAAAAGCCGGGCAGGGACGGGGATAAAGGCTTTCGCTTCGGCTATCAGGCCGTGTAGCGTTAGCGGGTGTTTCCGGCCCTGATCTTCAGCGGCAGTCGGTGACAGGCAGAGGACGGCCCATGGCGCACACCCTGTTCAAACTTTTCCTGACACAGCGCCTGGCGGTCCTGGCCAGCACGGAGTCGCTGCGTGCGATTCGGGAGGGGCTGCTGTGGATACTGCCGTGCCTGTTGGTGTCCGCTGGTTTCCTGATCCTGTCCGAATGCGCCCTGGCGCTGGGGTTCGATGCGCAGGTGGTGAGTTTCCTGGCCGGGTTGCATAAACAGATCAGCTCGGTGATCCCGTTGCTGGTGGCGGCCTCCATCGGCTACATGTTGGCGATTCAACACCGTCTGCCACAACTGCCGGTCGCCTTCCTGTGCCTGGCCCATGTAGTGGTCGCAACCTTCGTGCTGCGTGAGTACCCGCGTGCTTCGGCCACGTTCCTACTCTTTATTGCCATTGCTTCGCCCTTGATCAATGTGCCGGCCATCGCCTGGCTGCACCGCTTTCGCTGGACGCGCCTGGTCAACCAGGACCTGGTCGGCCATAACCTCAAGGGCACCATCAACATGGTGATACCCGGCGCACTCACGGCCTTGTCGTTGGTGGCGGTGTTGTCGTTGCTGCTGTTGATCCCCCATGTGGCGCAAATCCAGGGGCCGCAGGTGCTTGATGCGTTGCAGACGCCTTACGGCAGCGGGTTGTTTGTCACCCTGATGAATTCGCTGCTGTGGTTCTTCGGGATTCACGGCGTGTATGCCATGCAGCCGTTATTCGATGCATTGGACCAGGCGGTGGCGCTCAATGGCGCAGCGTTGGCGGCGGGGGAGCCGGTGCTGTACCTGCTCAACAACGGCTTGCTGGGCAGTTTTGCGTTTATCGGTGGCTCGGGCGCAACCTTATGCCTGTTATTGGCGATCCTGCTATTTTCCAAGAGCCAGTCCATGCGCTTGCTGGCGGTGGCCAGTTTGCCGCTGTCATTATTCAATGTCAGCGAAGTGCTGTTGTTCGGTTTGCCGATCATCCTCAACCCGCGCCTGTTCATACCGTTTCTATTGGTGCCGGCGTTCAACGCGATGGTGGCGTTGATGGTGGTGCAACTGGGCTGGGTCTCACCGGCGGTGGCCAGCGTGCCCTTTACCGCCCCGGTGCTGCTCAACGCGTACCTCAGCACCCATGGCGATGTGGCGGCGGTGGTGTTGCAGATCGTTCTGTTGGGCGCCGGTACCCTGGCGTATGCGCCCTACGTCAGGGCGATTCATCGCCAGTCCAGCGATGGCGGCACGGTGTACCTCAAATCCCTTGACATGACCTTTCGCGGTCTCGAGGAGAAAGGCCGTCTGCTGGAGTTCGATCCGGTGCTGGCCACTCACCAGACATTGGCCCGTCAGGCCGCTGAGTTGAACCGTATTCAACAGATCAGCGATTACGAGTTCTACCTTGAGTTTCAACCCCAAATCTCCACCCGCACCGGTTTGTGCACCGGCTGCGAGGCGCTGATGCGCGCCCGGGACAGCCAGGGCACGGTGCATTCGCCCTGGGAGTTCCTGCAATGGCTGGCGCACGCCAGGCTGATGCCGGACGTAGACGTGTGGGTGGCATCCCAGGCTGTGCGCCAGTATCAGAAATGGCAGAAGGTGGGTTTTGAACTGCCGATGACCATCAATATTTCCAGCACCACGCTCAAGGACGCCGCCTATGGCGACCGCCTGGTGGAAATTCTTCGCCAGGCCCGTGGGCAAGTTTCAGTGGAAATTACCGAAGACGCGCTGGTCAGCGACATCCCGGCCACCCGCCAGACCATCCAGAAGTTGCAGGCCATGGGCGCCAAGGTCTATCTGGATGATTTTGGCACTGGGTTTTCTGCGTTGAGCTATCTGCACCAGTTTCCTGTGGATTTCATCAAGATCGACCGCAGTTTTGTGGTTGCCCAGCATGACCCTAAAGGCGCCCAGGTGCTCACAGGTATGTTGCGGTTCTGCGAGGCCTTGGACCTGGGCGTGGTAGTGGAAGGGGTTGAGACGGCTGAGCAATTGGCCTTTTTGAGTAACGGGCCTGAGTTGTTTATCCAGGGCTGGTATTTCAGCAAGGCACTGCCTGGGGATCAGTTGCCGCGCTTTGTGCGTGAGCGCAGGGCGTTGGTCTGATGGCCGACGCTTATCTAACTGACGCCCTGCGGTCCAACTGTGGGAGCTGGCTTGCCTGCGATGACGGCCTGCCAGTCGACGCCTATCTACCTGACACCCCGCAGTCCAACTGTGGGAGCTGGCTTGCCTGCGATGACGCCCTGACAGCCGACGCTGTTATACCGTGTACATATCCATTCCTGCGGTCACGACCACTTAGGGTTCCGCTCTGACAGCGGGTCACTTTGGAAAAGAGCCGGAATGCCGGCCCAGCCCAAAGTAACCAAAGGGCGCTTGCCCCACCACTCGGCACCTCGCTTGGGCTCGGTGTGCCCGTAATCCGCCAGTGATTTGGGGGGGGGGGCGCTTCAGATCAAGAGCAAGATCAAGAGCGACTCGCTTCGCATCGTGGTTACCGCTGGCTGCTACGGAGTTGTGTAATACCTATTGTTTGGTGGCGCCAACCCCCCATCTCCAAGCCTTTGAAAGAATTTTCCTACAGGTGTTGACCTTGCCACTACGGGAACCTTTAGGCTTTTTTCCGAGTACGCCCAACCACAAAAACAAGATTCAGGGGTTATCAATGGATACTGCTGCCCTGCAACAACGCTCGGATTCCGATCTCTTCACCAACGCCTCGCGGCTGATGGTGAATGCCTTGGAACCCAGCGCCAACTACGCCCAAGTCACCCGCGCGCTGGAAGCGCTGCTCGCACTGACCCGGCAAGGCCTGGCGGGAGACGCCCAAGCTTATGCGCACTATCAGTCAGCCCTGCTGCAACTGCACCTCCCCGGTGACCCGCGCACCGAGCCGACCCGGCGCTGGATGGCCAGCGAGGTCTACCGCGTCGAAGATGAGTTCGCCGCCGACGTGCCGGGCTTTAAAGCGTTGCCGGCGGACGAGTTCCGTCAACAGGTCGACGCTGAAATCGCCGCACGCAGCCGGGTCAACCACCCGATGTCGGTGCACCTGTTCCAAGGTACGCCGCCGGTGCAGGATGTGCGCTTTTTCCTGGAGCATCACTGGACCCGTTCCTACAACTTCTACAGCCTGCTGGCCGAGTTGGCCTTCCGTTTCGAAGCCATCGAAGACGCCTCGGTGTTTTACCGCAACTTGTACGGCGAAGCAGGCGCTGAGACACCGGAGCGTTCGCACCCGGCGATGCTCGCCCATCTGATGGAGTATTTCGATATTCCGCTGGCCATCGATTTCCCCGCGCTGCATCCGCTGGAAAAGGCCTACCTGAATAATCGCATTCGCTGTGTGCGCCACACCGATGTCGCCTGGGGCCTTGCGCTGCTCTATGCGGTGGAGTCTGTCAGCTGCGTCAACCATCGGCGCATCTACGAGTTGTTGCAGCGCCTGGATGTACCGGCGCAGCCCAGCGAATTCCACCGCTTGCATGGCACCCAGGATGAGATCGACACCGAAGAAATGTGGGCACTGATTGCCAAGTTCGCCAGCGAGGAAGGCTTTCAACGCACGTTCATGCGCGCACTCAAGCACCACTTCGAAATCAACAAGGCCTACTTCGACAGCCTGTGGCAGCAGATGCAGGCCCAACGCCTGTCTGCCTGAACGACCTGCGACCCAAAAACAAAAATAATGGAGCACATGATGAGCCCACGTAATTTTTCCCTGGCGCAATTGCAGAATATTCACACGGCCGAAGCCCGTCTGCTGGCGGAAGCCTTGAAACCGGACGCGACGTTCAATCGCATCGAAATTGCCGCCAATATGCTGCGCGCCCTGTGCGAGACCGGCCAACGTGGCGACGCCGCGAATGCAGCGCAGTGCCAGCAATTGCTGTACATCCTCTCGTTGAGCGACGACGTGGCCACCGCCTCGACCCGGCGCTGGCTGGCCAATGCCGTCTATAGCGTGCAAGAGCGTTTCATGCCGTCAGCCGACTTGGCATCGCCCTTGTCCGAGGCCGGCTTCCAGCAGCGCCTGGAAGAGCAGATTGCCGCGCAGTCGCGGGAAAACCATCCGATGTCGCAGTATGTGTTTGAAGGCAAAGCCTCTCACGAGCAACTGCAGGTGTTTTTGCGCCACCAATGGTTCCGTACTTATCGCCTTTACCGGGACGCCGCCGACCTGCTGGTCAACCTGACTGACGTGGACGAGGCGGCCGCCCTGGCGCGTTATCTCTACGGCGAGTTGGGCGAAGAGGATGAGCAGCGTTCCCACCCGAAGCTGTTGGCCAAGCTGCTCGCCGCCGTGGGCCTGAATGCCGATTTCGAGGCCCTCTCGACGATGCCCGAGGAAATCGCCTACCTCAACAACCGCGCACGCTGTTTCCGCAACCCCGATGTCGGCTGGGGCCTGGCGGTGTTCTACATCACCGAACTGGTGGTGCCCGGTAACCACGGCAAGCTGTACAACGCCCTGCGCAACGCGGGCTTGAGCCAGGATGACGCGGAGTACTACGAAGTGCACATCAGCCTGGTGCCGCCGCGGGCCAAGCGTGAATGGGCACTGATCTCACGGCGTATTCCGGACCTGGGGTTCCAGAATGCGTTCCTGACGTCTCTGGCCGAGCACTTCCGGCTGGAGCGGGCTTATTACGATGCAGTCTGGGAAGAAGTACAACGCGTGAAGTAGCCCTCCCTGGACAACCCGAGTAACCCGACATGCCAAGTCATATCACTGAATCCCGTATCCACGGGGGCGCTTACTCGTCCCCGGAATTTGCTGCGATCTTCTCTGATGCCAATCAGGTGCAGAAGTGGCTCGATGTTGAAACAGCACTGGCGGCGACCCAGGCGCAGATGGGCCTCATCCCCCAGGAGGCCGCCCGGGAGATTGCCCGGGTAGCCAGCGTGGAACTGCTGGACCTCGATGCGTTGGGGCGCGAGGGCCTGGAAACCGGGCACATCCTGGTGCCGACCCTGCGCGCCTTGCAGGGGTTATGCGCCGATGGGCTGGGCGAATACGTGCATTACGGCGTGACCACCCAGGACATCCTCGACACCGGCCTCATCCTGCAAATCCGCGATGCCTGGGGCCTGGTAGTGCAGCGTTTGCGCGGGATCCGCGGGCATCTGCTCACGCTCGCCCTGCGCCATAAGCACACGGCGATGGTCGCCAGAACCCATGGCCAACACGCATTGCCCACCACGTTCGGCTATAAGGTGGCGGTGTGGGTCGATGAGATTGATCGACACCTTGAACGCTTTGACGAAGCCTACGCCCGGGTGATGGTCGGCAACCTGACCGGCGCCGTGGGCACCCTGGCCGGGCTTGGCCCGCAGGGTTTGGACGTGCAGCGCCGCACCCTGGAAAGCCTCGGCCTGGCGGCGCCGTTGACCAGTTGGCACAGCGCCCGCGACCGCATCCTGGAAGCGGCGTGGCTGCTGGTGCAGGCGTCGGCGACGTTGGGGCGTGTCGCCAATGAGATCTACCACCTGCAGCGCACCGAGATCGACGAAGTGCGCGAGGGGCGGCGAGCCGGGCAAGTGGGGAGTAGCACCATGCCCCACAAGCAAAACCCGTCGACGGTGGACTTGATCAGCGCGCTGTCACGGCTGGTACGTGCGCAGATGGTTGCGCTGACCGATGCGGCTTTCCAGATGCACGAGCGTGACGGCACCACCTGGCGCATCGAATGGGCGGCCTTACCCGAGCTGTTCATTTACGCCGGTGCGTTGCTCGCTCGTGTGGAAGGCTTGCTGCTGGCGGGGTTGGAGGTGCGTGAAGCGCGCATGCGCAGCAACCTGGACTTGTTGGGCGGGCTGATCCTGTCGGAGCGCGTGATGCTTGCGCTGGCGCCTCGGTGTGGCAAGCAGACGGCCCATCACCTGGTGCACGACATCGCCCTGCAGGCCCAAGACGCGGGCGTTTGCTTTCGCGACGCGCTGCTTGGCGACCCTCGGCTGCGCGGTTGTTTCAGCCCACAAATGCTCGATGACTTGCTTGACCCGACGGCCTACACAGGGCTGGCGGCCGAAATGGTCGATCTGGTGGCAACTAAAGCACGACCTCGCGCTTCAGGCGATGGCGCTGAAGCACTGATGGCAACCCAAGGCAATACCAATCAGTCCCTGTACGCTACGGAGGGTATGTGATGGATGCGCAAACTTTGGAAACGACAGCTCGTGCGTCTTGCACCGCACGTTCGGACCACCCAGGTTTTGATCATGACGGCGAGCAATGCCGCCACGAACACAGCCACATCCTCGATTCGAAAACCCACGGTTCGGGTTATGCCGGCCCGCAGAGCCGCAAGATTTTTTGCAGTCATTGTCGCCTGCAACGCTGGCTGGACGTGGAAGCCGCGCTGGCCATGGCGCAGGCCGATGTCAACATCATCCCGCGCGAGGCGGCCCTGGAGATCGAAAAGGCCGCGTTGCTATCGGGCATCAATGTGCGCCAACTGGCCGAGGGTGTGGTTGCCACTGGGCATTCGCTGATGCCATTGCTGAGCGCCCTGCAAAAAAATTGCAGCCCCAGTGCCCGTGAATACGTGCATTACGGCGCTACCACCCAAGACATACAGGACACCGCCCAGTCCCTGGAGATGCGCGATGTGCTTGATGCGATGGACCAGGCCCTGGAGACTTTGCTGGGTAAGTTGTCGACCCTGGCCGATGCGCACCGTGACTCGCTGATGGTCGCCAGGACCCACTCGATTCCCGCCTTGCCGACCACCTTCGGGCTGAAGGTCGCTGGCTGGATCGATGAGCTGTTGCGCCACCAGCAGCGCTTGGCCGAAGCCCGCCAGCGTGTACTGGTGGTGCAACTGTTCGGCGGGGTCGGCACCATGGCGGCGTTCGGCCCGGACGCCATGCCGATGCTGGAGCGTTTTGCCCAGCGCTTGTCGCTGCAAGTGCCCCTGACGGGCTGGCATGTGTCCCGTGACCGCGTTGCGGAGTTCGTCAGCACCCTGGCCATGGTTACCGCCTCGTTGGCCCGCGTAGCCGATGAAATCCGTACGCTCAATCGCTGGGAAATCGCTGAAGTGGAAGTGGGCTGGAGCGACCAGCAGATCGGCAGCAGCACCATGCCGCACAAACGCAACCCCGAAGGCTGCGAGCAGGTGGTGGTGTTGGCGCGGCTGGCCAAGGCCCAGGTCATGCTCGCGCTGGACGCGATGATTCTTGAGCATGAGCGCGATTACCGCGGTACGCGGCTGGAGTGGTGCGCGGTCGCGGACGTTTCCCACTATGCATTGATGGCGCTCTCGATTCTGACCGAGACCATCGACGGGCTCACCGTGAATGTGCAGGAGATGGAAGGCACCGCCCAGGCGTATGGCGATGCCATCTGCACCGAAGCGGTGGTGTTCGAAATGGCGCGCAAGCTGGGCAAGAGCAGCGCCTACCAGATCATCTTCGAAGTATCCCAGGCCAGCCAGCGCAATCACGTGTCGATCCGCGAGGCAATCGAGGCCGATGCGCGGGTGCTTGCTGTCATGAGTGACGGCGCCCTGGCACGGCTGTTCGAGCCCAGGACCCACCTGGGCATGTCCGAGCGCATCGTTGACAACGTGCTGGCCAAACTCGCCGGCCATTGATCCCTTAACAGACTTGCAAATTCATCAAGGAGCGACAGATGTCCAACGTTATGGAAGTTGATAAAGCCAAGGTCCAACAGTTCTCGGCGCGGATCATGGAGGATTACGGCAACACGCTGCGCGGTGCCATGCTCTACATCGGCGACCAACTCGGCTTGTTCAAGGCATTGGCCGACGGCCAGGCGGTGACCCTGGAAGAGTTGGCGCACAAGACTGGCTACAACGCGCGTTACTTGCGCGAATGGCTGGGCAGCATGGCCACCGGCAATTATGTGACCTACGACGCGCAAACCCGCCGCTACCAGATGCCGGCTGAATTTGTGCCGGTGCTGGCCGATGAAGACTCGCCGTATTTCGCCGGCGGCATCATTCAGCTGAGCGTGCCGTTCGTGAGCATGGCGCCCAAGGTCATCGAAGCCTTCCGCCATGGTGGTGGCTGCGCTGAAGAGGCGTTCCCGCTGGAAACCTGGAAAGGCATGGAGCGCATGACCATGCCCTGGTACAAGCATTACTTGGTCCAGCACTGGATTCCATCCTTGGATGGCGTCGAAGAGAAGCTCAAGACCGGCGGCAGTGTCCTGGATTTTGGCTGCGGTGCGGGCCTGGCGGCGATCACCATGGCCAAGGCCTATCCTGAGGCGCGCATTGTCGGCTGCGATTTCCACCTGCCTTCCATCGAGTTGGCGCGGGCCAACGCCGAGGCGGCCGGCGTGGGTGACCGGGTGCAATTCGAGGTGAACGACTCCGATGCGTTGCGCGGCCAGCAATTCGACTTCGTGACCACCTTTGTGGTGATCCACGATGCTACCGACCCCCAGCAGATGCTCAAGGATTTGCGCGCTGCCACGGCCGAGGACGGCACCTACCTGATGGTGGAGCTCAACCTGTCCGAAGAACTGCACGAGAACATGAACCTGTTCGGACGCGTCATGTACCCGCAGAGCACCCTCTATTGCATGACCTGTTCGCTGTCCCATGGCGGCGCCGGGCTGGGCGCGTTCATGGGCGAGAAGCGTGCCCGCCAGATGGCTGAAGCAGCCGGGTTCAGCCGCTTTCGTAAAGTGCCTTCGCAGTGGCCACCGATGCCGGCGCTGTTCGAACTCAAGCCTTGATAGAAAGCATCCGCGAGTCGCTTTGCGCAGTAAGGCAATTTAATGGCCCCTTTGTAACAAAATCCTCGCCAAAATCACTTTTATTTTCAGGTGGTTAGGTGAGGATGCAAATGCGCGCTGTGGGAATGATGCTGATTGCCTGCTCCCTGGCTGGCGGCGCGACTGTCGCGCAGGCCAGGGAATTGCGCGAGGGTGACAAGTACATGTGCAGTTGGGGCGCAGGCACGGCCGCCAGGGCCCAGGAGCTAAAGTTATCCGGCGTTTCGCTATACGCGGCCCGGCAGAAGATCCAGACCCTCAAGTTCAGCAAATCGTGGATGCGCATGATGGCCATGGGCATCACCGAGCAGACCTATGACAGCCGCTCAAGGCTCAAGCCCGAGGCGATTCGTCAGAGCTTTTATCAGGATTGCCTGCGCTACAAGGTGGCGCGCAAGTAATTCGTAGCCCCGCACCAGCCGTAGGGCCTTTACAAATCCACGACAAACCCCGTGTGAGTATTTGCATACAATTGCGCACTTCTTCATGGAGGCCGGTATGCAAGTACTGATTCGAACGGCAACACCTGATGACGTCGACACGCTGTGCGCGATTCGCACCTCGGTGGTGCAAAACCACCTGAGCCTTGAACAGATGGCTGGCCTGGGGATTACCCCGCAGGTATTGAGCGACACGTTGCGCGCAGCACCTTGTGGCTGGATCGCGGAAGTGGACGGCCAGGCGGCGGGGTTTTCCATGGTCGACCTAGATGAAGGTGAAGTGTTCGCGATGTTCGTGCTGCCATCCCACGAGAAGCTTGGCCTGGGCCGTCAACTGATGGCGGTGGCCGAGGCGGCCCTGTTTGAGCGCCACGACACGGCGTACCTGGTGACTGATGGGCGTGATGAGATCCGGGCCAATGGGTTCTATCAGCGCCTGGGCTGGTCTGTCGTGGGCCCGGTCGATGGAGATGATGTGCGTTATGAAAAGAGCAGGGCGCCATAAGGCCATGAATGCCCCAGCGCCTTCATCGTCCAACAGCTTGCGCTACTTCGCGGCGGGCGTGCTGGTTGTCGCCGTGTTACTGGGGTTCTATTTTGTTCAGCTCAACGCCAAGGTCGACCGCCAACGTGAAGAAGCCGCTGAACGTTTGGCGCTGTGTCGTCACCTGGAGGCTGTGGTGGGCGCCACCGCTTCGAGTCGTGAGGCCCTTCAAGAAACGTGCAAGCAATTAAGTGAACAATTACTTAAAAGTACGGCACCGGATTAATAACCCTTTTTTATACGTGGGTTTATGCCCGTTACTTGCACCAAAAAGTAGCATGACTGCCGCCTTCCACCTTAAAAAACATGTGGTTATTGAATGACTTACGACGCTTTCAATCCGACGAAAGGATTAAAATAATCTTGTTACATGTTTTTACAATCGCTACTATAGCCGGGCGTTCACCTCCCACGGTTTATGCATTTTTAAATCCCAAGTTTCCATCAGCTACTTGGGATTTTTTTTGCCCGCGATTTAATCTCGGCCTGTCGTTCATGGCCGGTTACGCCCGACAAAGTGAGGGCTGGTTAACACTGTTGCATTAAATGTCCGGTGGCCGGCAAAACCTTATCTATGCTGCTTGCATCGCCTCAATCGGGTAGAACCCAGGGACGGGGGGCTGATCATGATTTCCATCACCGAATTCAACCGCATCATGGCCTCAGGCTTCCTGCCGCTTGCGTGTGAGTGCTGCCTCAATAGCGACGGCTCGCTGCGCATCAGCGTGTTCGAGCCTGCGTCCGGTCGTGTCGACTTGCTGCTGACCCGCGTATCGCCCGAGGGCCTGGACAGCATCCGTGCCATCGCCAACCTGATTGGTGAGTTGCGTGCCGAGATAAAGGCCGGGCGCCGCGGGTTCGCGGCGGTGGGTTAGCGGCTGTCCAGGGCGTCAGAGGCGCCGCAGGAAGGATTTGACGATGTGGCGGGTGGCGTCTGTGGTGTCCAGCTCGTCCAGGGCGCTGTAGGCATACCACTGGCAATCGACAATCTCATTGCACGGCCGTGCCTCGTCGATATTGACCACCGAGGCCTCAAACACATGGTGGACGGTGTCGCGGGCCTTGAGCTCTTGCAGGTACAGCAAGCCGTCCACGTTTAACCCGGTTTCTTCTTCCAGTTCGCGTTCCGCCGCGCCGACAGGGCGCTCGTGCGCTTCGACTTTCCCGCCGGGCAATGCCCATTTTGATCTGGCCTTGCGCACGAAGAGGATATGCCCCTCATGTTCGCAAATGACGGTTGCCCTAATTTTCATCGAATGTGCCCCCGCGCCGAATGAGTGTCATAAAAGTGTAATGCAATTGTCATGCTAAGTGGTTATGGCGCGCCAGGGGCGGTATGTGGATACTGCCCGATTGACGAATACGACCGAGGACATTAGATGAAGACCATACGCTGGGGCATGATCGGCTGTGGCAGTGTCACTGAATTGAAGAGTGGACCGGCTTTCTATAAAGCGCCAGGTTCGGCCTTGGTCGCCGTGATGGGGCGGCGTGCCGAGGCGGTGCGCGATTACGCGGCGCGCCATGGTATTGCCCGTTGTTATACCGATGCCCAGGCCTTGATCGACGACCCCGAGGTGGATGCGGTCTACATCGCCACGCCACCCGACAGCCATCTTGAATACGCCTTGAGGGTGGCGGCGGCGGGCAAGCATTGCTGCGTCGAAAAGCCGATGTCGCTGAATGCTGAACAGAGCGCGTTGATGCAGCGCACATTCGAGCGCGCCGGGCTGCATCTGTTTGTCTCCTACTACCGGCGTTCATTGCCACGCTTTCAGCAAGTGCGCACCTGGCTGCAGGAAGGCCGTATCGGTGAGTTGCGTCACCTGACCTGGACCTTGTGCAAACCCGCTGTCGCTACAGACACCGACGCCAGCAATTGGCGCACCGACCCGGCCATTGCCGGTGGCGGCTACTTTGCCGACCTGGCCAGCCATGGGTTCGACCTGTTCCAGTACCTGGCCGGGGACATCGTCGAGGTCTCAGGCTTTTCCGCACGACAGGCAGGACGCTACGCGGCAGAAGACGCAGTGACGGCCTGCTGGACATTTGCCAGCGGTGCATTGGGCATGGGCTGCTGGAATTTTGTGGCGGACCGCCGCGAAGACCGGGTCGAACTGATCGGCAGTCGCGGCCGTATTCAATTTTCGGTGTTCGACGACCAGCCGCTGCGTCTTGAAGGCGAGACCACCGAGGTGTTAGAGGTGCCGTGTCACACCCATATTCAATGGCACCATGTCCTGAACATGAACGCGCATATTCGTGGCGAGGCCGAGCATCCGTCGCTGGCCATCGAAGCGCTGAAGACCGATATCATCCTGGACAAGGTGTTACACCGTTATTCCCAGCATCCCTAGTCGTGGCAATAGCGTAAGGCTTCACTCTTTTAAAGGAATACCGGGATGAAATACTGGATGGTGGTGTGGCTGCTGATCGCCACCGCGACAACGGCGGCGCCACGCAGCCAAGGGCAGTCGGGCGAGTTTGATTTCTATGTGCTGTCGTTATCGTGGTCACCCACGTTTTGCCTGACGCACCCAGGCAACGAGCAATGCTCGGGTAAGGGCTACGGCTTTGTGCTGCACGGTTTGTGGCCGCAATACGCGCGGGGAGGGTGGCCGGCGTCCTGTACGCCGCAGACGCGCTTGAGCGAGGCAGAAATGGACAAGGGCGCTGCGCTGTTTCCCACCCGCGCGCTGCTCAAGCATGAGTGGGCCACGCATGGCACCTGCAGTGGGCTCGAACCGTTGGAATATCTGGAGAAGACCGATGTAGCGCTCGGTGCGGTCGCCATCCCGCAGCAGTTGCAACCGTTTAATACGCCGCCGTCATTGCCGGCCAGTGAGATCGAGGCGCTGTTTCGCGCGAGCAACCCGCGTATGGGTAACCACGGGATGGCGGTGATCTGCAAGGGAAAGGTGTTGTCGGAGGTACGGTTGTGCCTGACCAAGGACCTGGCCTTTGCCGGTTGCCCGCGCAGTGTGAAAAGCCAATGCCGTGGGGGCGGTATTCGTATTCCCGCGCAGCGTTGAGCCGTGCAATCGCCTAGAACTCGCCGGAATACTTCACCGCAGCTGCAGCGCGCGAGGGGACATTCAGGCTGCGCAACAATGACGACACATGGATACGTACGGTAAACGGCGAGATATTCAGGGCCTTGGCAATTTCCTTGTTGGTCTTGCCCTGGGCAATCAGGCGCAGCACTTCCTGCTGGCGGGTGGTGAGGGTGTGGGTGTCGAGGGGCAGCAGGCCTGAAGGGGCGAATTTGACCAGCACTTCGCCTTCGCGGATCGCCAGCAGCGCCTGGCCGATCTCGTCCGGGGCGATGTTCTTGCCGATAAAACCGTCGGCGCCCAAGGCCATGACCTGTTCGATCAGCGCGGGGTCATCGACCATCGACACCAGGACCAAGGTGGTGCGCTTCAGTTGCTGGCGCAGTTCGGCCAGTTGGCTGATGCAGGTCAGGCCGGGAAAGCGCAAATCGAGGATCAAGGTATCGACCTCGCCCGCTTCGCGCAGCAACGCATTCACCGTGGCCAGGTCGCCGGCCTCCTGCACCACCGCGCCCGGCAGCAGGCGCTGCACGGTGCGCGTCATGCCTTCGCGAAACATGGGGTGGTCGTCGGCGATGATGATTCGGCCGGTCATGGCGAGCTCCTTCCTGGGGCAAGGTTGTGTCGAGGCATGCTAATTTATTTACCGTCGGTGTAGGAGCGGGCTTGCTCGCGAAGCACGCACGGGCGCCGGGTACTTCCAGGTCAAACGCGTTATCGTTGACGTTTTTCGCGAGCAAGCTCGCTCCTTCAGATGATAGGTCAAGGATATGACGATGAGCCCCGAGACTAACTCCGAACTCGATCAGGCAAACCTGCGCATCGTGGTGGCCAGCATCGCTATCGTTTACATCGGCGTGCTGGGCTTTTTGCCTGGGCAGTCGCTGGACACCTATCTGCCGGTGATCCTGTATATCTTGCTGTTCCTGCTGGCGTCCATCGTGCTTCGCCAAGTGATCGCACGCTGGCCCGGGCATTATCCGGCGCGGCGGATCTTTGGCATGATCCACGACTACACGGGCACTTCGTTCGGCCTGGTGGTAGGCGGTGAGGCGGCATTGCCGCTGTATGCGGTGATGGTCTGGGTGAACCTGGGCAACGGCATGCGCTACGGTTCGCGCTACCTGGCAATTGCGACGGGGCTGGCGTTGCTGGCGCTGTTGATCGTGTACCAACTCACGCCGCTGTGGCAGGCACAACCATTCATGGTGCTGATGCTGATGATCACCAGCACGGTGATCCCGGTGTATGCCCATATCCTGTTGGAGCGCACGCGCAAGGCCTCCGAGCAGGCGATCGCTGCCAACCTGGAAAAATCCCGTTTTCTCGCCCAGGCCAGCCATGACCTGCGCCAGCCGATCCACTCCATTGGCCTGTTTACCGCCTGCCTGCGCGAAGCCCGTTTGGGCGAGGACGAACAGCGCTTGGTGGACAATATCGACCGCTCGCTGCTTAACGTCTCGCAATTGTTCCGCTCGATTCTCGACCTCTACACCCTCGACAACGGGCGCCTGTTGCCCAAATACCAAGTGATCCACCTGGGCGACTTCCTTGCCGACCTCGTGCGCCAGAACGCCGAGGCTGCTCGCTGGGCGGGCGTGGAGTTGCGCCTGCGCCCCTGTGCCCACTGGGTGCTGGTTGATCCGGCCATGCTGGCGACCATGGTGCAGAACCTGCTCTCCAATTGCTTCAAGTACGGGGCGCAACGACCGGTGCTGATTGGCGTGCGCATGCGTGATGACGGCGTGGTGGTGCAGGTGCACGACCAGGGGCGGGGGATTGCCAGGGAGCATCTGTCAAAGGTCTTCGAAGAGTTTTATCGCGTGCGCCAACTGCGTGACAAGGACGTCGAAGGTGTGGGCCTTGGGCTGTCCATCGTCAAGCGCCTGGGGCAATTGATGGGGTTGCAGGTGAGCCTGCGTTCGCGGGTCGGCCATGGCACCTCAGTAAGCCTGCATGGCCTAGCCTTGGCCACCGCGCCGCGTCAACCGGCCTTGCGCGACGATGCACGCCAAGCCGGGCTGCTCACCGGCCTTAAGGTGTGCCTGGTGGAAGATGACTACAACGTGCTGCTCGCCACCCAGGCCCTGCTGGAGCGCTGGGGGTGCCAAGTGCAGGCCGAGTCCACGGGGCAGGGTTTGGTCAGTGACTGCGACATCATCGTTGCCGACTATGACCTGGGCAACCACGCCACCGGCATCGAATGCATCGACCAGTTACGCCAGCAACGCGGCTGGGCGGTGCCAGCGCTGATCCTTACCGGGCACGACGTGGAGAAAATCCAGGCCGCGTTGCACGATCGTCAGATCGCTATTTTGTCCAAACCGGTACGCCCTGCGGAACTGCGCGGCACTCTGCGAGCGCTCAGCCAGGAAAATATTACTGCATGAACGGCGTCAACCCATTGCCTTTGGCGCCCTTGGGCATGCAGTAGGCCGCGGGCTTCATCAGGCCGAAGCTGGCAATCGCGAACGCGCCGCCGCTGGCACCACTGGGTACGGAGCAGTTGTACTCGCCGGAGGCTGTGTTAGCGACGTAGTAGGTGGTCATGGAGTCGCTGCGCACATTGGAGATACGTTTTACCGGCTCGCCCAGATTGGTTTCCGACAGCTTCTTGAGATGATCTTCGGTGGGCTTGATATTGCTGCAACCGGCGACGCCGATGATCAAGGCGCCCAGCAGGGCAAAGCGAGTGACAGGGGAGTAGAGTTTCATGGTGCTTCTTCCTTGGGGTTGTTTTGGTTTTTCCAACGCGCAACGAACCCGCGCGCACGGAATGCGCGGTGTGGGTGAGAACGTTGGAAGTGCCGCGGAATATAGCGCTGCCGTGAGGTAGGGTCGATTAGCACAAATGGGCTAATGGCAGTTTGAGGTCACGGAAGGAGCTTGCGATGCTGGAGATAAAACGTGCCACGCCGGACGACGCCGAGCGTGCGTTTGAGATTCGTCGCGAGGCCATTCGCGGCCAATGCATTGGCGCCTATAGCGCTGAACAAATGGCGCTCTGGACCCGAGGTCGCGCCAGTGATGGCTACGGCGCGCTGATGGAAAAACAGTTCTACATGGGATGGTTCAATGGCAAACCAGTCGTCACTGGCATGCTGGATCTTGCCAGCCATGAAATCGGAGCCTTGTTTGTATTGCCCCTATTCAGCGGGCGAGGGTTTGGCAAAGTGATGCTTGCTCACTTGGAGCGTATGGCGCAGCAGCGGGCGATTGAACAGGTTGTGCTGGATGCGACACTGAACGCGGTGAGTTTTTATAGAGCGTGCGGGTATGTGGGCGATGAGCAGGCGGTGTACCGCTCGCCGTCCGGGTTGGTGCTGGCGTGTGTACCGATGGTGAAGCGGTTGCGGGTTATGAGTCCCGTTTGAATGCAGCGCGCAATTGCTCGATCACAGGCTCTATCCCTGGCCCTTGAATCGGCGGCGGGGTGAGGCTCTCGCCAAACTCGCGCCATACGAACAGGGTCAGTTCAGCGCCATCGGTCATGGGTTCGAGGGGGGGCGTCCCGAAAGCGTTCAGCGAGCGATAGCGTTCGTCCCGCCAGAACGCTTGCTCTACCCAGTCATAGACGGGGATGCAATGAAAATGCAGCGGTAAGCCCGGCACATGGCCGTAACGGCTGATATACAGCCATTTTGGCTGGAGCTGGGTTTGCATCACCCGCTGGATATTGGCGAGCAGGCCGCCCAGTTCGGCCAGAGCGGCTTCAGGCATGTCGGGGAGGGCGTCAATCGGCGCCCTGGCGCCCAGCATCAGGTAACCGGGCAGCTTTGAGGTCAGGTGGTGGTTGAGCTGCCAGTGCTCGGTCTGGTGAAGGATAAAGGCTGGGTTGATTTGCATGCGCACGGGTCCCTGTGGGTTGGAGTGGCAGGATACCAAGGGTGAGGCGGTGTCATCCCCTCCAAGTGGCCACGCGCTGTACCTGTGGCGAGGGCGCTTGCTCCCGCGACGCTCCACGGTCCAAATGTGGGAGCTGGCTTGCCTGCGAAAGCGGTGGTTCAGTTAAAGATGCAGTGGCTGACACGCCGCCTTCGCGGGCAAGCCCGCTCCCATAGTTTGATCGTGGGGGCATCCATCAGATCAGCGTTCGTTTCTGAAGCGCCCAGGGGCATTTTGTTCAATACGCTCATCGCCCGGCGCGTTACCGTGATCTCAACATCGTTGGCATCACACAAGGAACTGTAATGAGCTTGATCCTCTCCATGGCCGCTTTTGCCCTGGCCACGTCCATCACGCCCGGCCCCGTCAATGTGGTTGCTTTAAGTGCCGGCGCGCGTTTCGGTTTTGTCGCCAGCCAGAAACATGTGTTGGGCGCCGCCGTAGGTTTCACCTTGTTGTTGATACTGATCGGCCTGGGGCTGCATGAAGTGCTGGTGCGCTGGCCGATACTGATCCAATTGATCCGCTGGGGCGGAGTCGCGTTCCTGTTGTACATGGCGTGGAAACTCGCCGTGGACGATGGTCGGCTGGACGCTGACGGTACCGACACCGCGCCGTCGATGCTGTATGGCGCGATCATGCAGTGGCTCAACCCGAAAGCCTGGCTGGCGTGTGTGGCAGGCATGGGGTTGTTTGTGGCTGATGGCGATGCGGCGCAGGTGTGGTTGTTTGCCGCGCTTTACCTGGTGATCTGCTACCTGTCGGTGGCGTGCTGGGTGTATGCGGGGACGTTTTTACGCCGCTACTTGAACAACCCCAAAGGTGTACGGCTGTTCAACCGCTCAATGGCCGCGTTGCTGGTGGCCAGTGTGGGTTATTTGCTGATGGCTTGAGGTTCTCGCGGTATTGCCCCGGCGTGGCCGCGAGGTGTTGTTTGAAGGTGCGCTGGAAGTGCGCCTGGTCGGCAAAGCCCGCGGCCAGGGCGACGTCGGCAATCAGTGCGCCATTGCGCAGTTGGCTGCGGGCAAACTGGATGCGTCGGTTGACCATGAAGGCGTGGGGCGTCAAGCCGTAATACTGCTTGAACGCGCGGATCAGGTAAGACGGCGACAGGTCGGCCGCCTGGCAGATGTCTTCGAGTTTCAAGGCCTGAGTGCAGTAAGCGCGGATGTAGTCGGCGGCGCGTTCGAGTTTGTGGTTGACCTCGCGTACCGGTGCCAACGAAGGGTTCAGACGCTGTTGCACCTCGGTGAAGTAACTCACCAGCGTGCTCTGTTTTTGCAGCAGTTCGGCCTGTTCATCCACTAGCGTGCGGTACAGGTCGAGCAAGCCGTGGTACAGCGTGGTGTCGCGGGTATGGGGCGTGTCGAATGGCCGGTAGCCCTGGTCGGTACTGAACCCCAGCTGGTATTGCAGGTCGGTCAGCCAGGGCGTGTCCAGGTACAGCATGTGGTAGGACCAGGGCTGGTCATGGATGGGGTTGCACGCATGCACATCGCCTGGGTTCATCAGCACCACGGTGCCGGCGCTGATTTCGAAGGTGCGCGCGCCATAGTGGTAATAGCTGCAGCCGGTGGTGATCGCACCGATGGAAAAATGCTCATGGGCGTGCCGGGTGTAGGTGACCTTGCGCCCGTCGGCGATGGTGCGCGCTTCGATGAACGGCAGGCGTTCGTCGCGCCAGAAGCGCGGCGTGTCTGCGGGACGGGCGATTGGGCTGAGCGACATGGCGTTATTTCTCCTGCATTTGCACCCGCGTGCCGTCAGGCCGGCACCAAAAAAGCCGCCTTGAGCAACTGCCGGGTATAGGCATGTTGCGGGTCAGCAAAAATAGCCTGGGCATCGCCTTGTTCCACCACCTGGCCTTGCTTGACCACCATCAACTGGTGACTCAGCGCCTTCACCACTGCCAGGTCATGGCTGATAAACAGGTAGGTCAGGTTGTACTTGGCCTGCAAACCGCGCAGCAACTCTACCACCTGGCGCTGTACCGTGCGGTCCAGGGCCGAGGTGGGTTCGTCCAGCAGGATCAGGCGCGGCTTGAGCACCAGCGCTCGGGCGATAGCGATGCGTTGGCGCTGGCCGCCGGAAAATTCATGGGGGTAGCGATGCCGGGATTCGGGGTCCAGGCCCACTTCCTTGAGCGCCGCGATAATCGCCGCTTCCTGTTCGGCGGGCGTGCCCATCTTGTGGATACGCAGGCCTTCGCCAACGATCTCGCTGACGCACATGCGCGGGCTCAGGCTGCCGAACGGGTCCTGGAACACCACCTGCATTTCCCGGCGCAACGGGCGCACCTGCTGTTGGCTGAGGCGGTCCAGTTGCTGGCCTTCGAAGCGAATCCCGCCCTGGCTGCCGATCAGGCGCAAAATTGCCAGGCCCAAGGTGGACTTGCCCGAGCCACTTTCGCCAACGATGCCCAGGGTTTGGCCCTGGGGCAGGCTGAAGTTGATGCCGTCCACAGCCTTGACGTAATCGACGGTATTGCGCAAAAAGCCTTTCTTGATCGGAAACCAGACTTTCAGGTCGTCCACTTCCAGCAGCGGAGGGCCGACATCATTGTTGGCTGGCCCACCACTGGGCTCCGCCGCGAGCAATTCCTGGGTGTAGGGATGCTGGGGCGACTGGAACAGTGTCTCGCAATCGGCCTGTTCAACGATGCAACCTTGCTGCATCACACACACACGATGGGCGATGCGCCGTACCAGGTTGAGGTCGTGGCTGATCAGCAGCAGGGCCATGCCCAGCCGCGCCTGCAGCTCCTTGAGCAATTCCAGGATCTTCAACTGCACGGTGACATCCAGCGCCGTGGTGGGCTCGTCGGCAATCAACAACTCCGGCTCGTTGGCCAGGGCCATGGCGATCATCACCCGCTGGCGCTGGCCGCCGGACAGCTCATGGGGCAGGGCCTTGAGGCGTTTGTGCGGTTCGGGGATACCCACCAGCTCCAGCAATTCCAACGTGCGCTGGGTGGCGACCGTGCCGGTCAGGCCCTTGTGCAGGCCGAGCACCTCGTTGATCTGTTTTTCGATGGAGTGCAGCGGGTTCAACGAGGTCATCGGCTCCTGGAAGATCATCGCAATCCGATTGCCGCGTATATGCCGCAGGGTCTTCTCTTTAAGCGTCAGCAGGTCTTGCCCTGAATACTCGATAGTGCCCGACGGATGCCTGGCCAACGGGTAGGGCAGCAGGCGCAGGATCGAATGGGCGGTGACCGATTTGCCCGAACCGCTTTCACCCACCAGCGCCAGGGTTTCGCCGCGCTTGATGTCGAAGCTGACGTGGTTGACCACCCGGTGGTGGTGCTCGCCGGTGACGAATTCGACACTGAGGTCGCGGATTTCGATCAGATTGTCCGGATTCATCTCATTTCCTCGGGTCGAACGCATCGCGAGCGGACTCGCCGATAAACACCAGCAGGCTCAACATGATCGCCAGCACCGCAAAGGCACTCATGCCCAGCCACGGCGCTTGCAGGTTGGACTTGCCCTGGGCCACCAGCTCACCCAGCGACGGCGAACCTGCCGGCAGCCCGAAGCCGAGAAAGTCCAGGGCGGTGAGGGTGCCAATGGCGCCGGTGAGGATGAAGGGCAGGAAGGTCATGGTCGAGACCATCGCATTGGGCAGGATGTGACGAAACATGATCGCGCCGTTCTGCATGCCCAGCGCCCGCGCCGCGCGCACGTACTCCAGGTTGCGCCCGCGCAGGAACTCGGCGCGCACCACATCCACCAGGCTCATCCAGGAAAACAGCAGCATGATCCCCAGCAGCCACCAGAAGTTGGGTTGCACGAAGCTGGCCAGGATGATCAGCAGGTAGAGCACCGGCAAGCCGGACCAGATCTCCAGGAAACGTTGCCCGGCCAGGTCGACCCAGCCGCCATAAAAGCCCTGCAAGGCGCCGGCAATCACGCCGATGATCGAGCTGAGTATGGTCAGGGTCAGGGCGAAGAGCACCGATACACGAAAGCCGTAGATCACCCGCGCGAGCACATCGCGCCCCTGGTCATCGGTGCCCAGCAGGTTGACCGAGGACGGCGGCGCCGGGGCCGGGACTTTCAGGTCGTAATTGATGCTCTGGTAGCTGAACGGAATCGGCGCCCACAAGGTCCAGGCGTCCTTGGCCTTGAGCAGTTCCTGGATATACGGGCTCTTGTAGTTGGCTTCCAGCGGGAATTCACCGCCGAAGGTAGTCTCCGGGTAGCGCTTGAGCGCCGGGAAGTACCAGCCGCCGTCGAAGTGCACCGCCAGGGGCTTGTCGTTGGCGATCAACTCGGCGCCCAGGCTCAGCACGAACAGCACCAGAAACAGCCACAGCGACCACCAGCCACGTTTGTTGGCCTTGAACCGCTCGAACCGGCGGCGATTGAGGGGGGACAGGTTCATCTCAATGCTCCCGGCTGGCAAAGTCGATTCGCGGATCGACCAGGGTGTAGGTGAGGTCGCCGATCAGTTTCACGATCAGCCCCAGCAGGGTGAAGATAAACAGCGTGCCGAACACCACTGGGTAGTCACGGTTGATCGCCGCTTCAAAGCTCATCAGGCCCAGGCCGTCGAGGGAGAAGATCACCTCCACCAACAACGAGCCGGTAAAGAAGATGCCAATGAAGGCCGAAGGGAAACCGGCGATCACCAGCAGCATGGCGTTGCGGAACACGTGGCCATACAGCACGCGGCGGTTGGTCAGGCCCTTGGCCTTGGCGGTGACCACGTACTGCTTGTTGATCTCGTCGAGAAAGCTGTTCTTGGTCAGCAGGGTCATGGTCGCGAAGTTGCCGATCACCAGGGCGGTGACGGGCAGCGCCAGGTGCCAGAAGTAATCGAGGATCTTGGCGCCCCAGCTCAACTCCTCGAAGTTGTTGGAGGTGAGCCCGCGCAAGGGGAACCAGTCGAAATAACTACCACCGGCAAACACCACGATCAGCAGAATCGCAAACAGGAACGCCGGTATCGCGTAGCCGACGATGATCGCCGAGCTGGTCCACACATCGAAATGGCTGCCGTGGCGCGTGGCCTTGGCGATCCCCAGGGGGATGGACACCAGGTACATGATCAGGGTGCTCCACAACCCGAGGGAAATGGACACCGGCATCTTCTCCTTGATCAGGTCGATGACCTTGGCGTCCCGGAAAAAGCTGTCACCGAAGTCCAGCTGGGCGTAGTTCTTGACCATGATCCACAAGCGTTCCGGCGCCGATTTGTCGAAGCCGTACATCTTTTCGATTTCCTTGATCAGCGCCGGGTCCAGGCCCTGGGCGCCACGGTAGCTGGAACCGGCCACCGCAACTTCGGCCCCGCCGCCAGCAATGCGGCTGGTGGCGCCGTCGAAGCCTTCGAGTTTGGCGATCATTTGCTCCACCGGGCCGCCGGGAGCGGCCTGGATGATGACAAAGTTGATCAGCAAGATCCCGAACAGCGTGGGGATGATCAGCAACAGGCGGCGAACAATATAGGCCAGCATTCAATCGCCTCCGCTCGCCGCATCGGCGTTCTGCGTGGTGTCGAGGGATACCGCCGGTTTGACGTCGGGTTTAGCCCACCAGGTGGCGGTGCCGACGTCGTAGCGTGGCGAGACCTTGGGGTGGCCCAGGTGGTCCCAGTACGCCACGCGGAAGGTCTTGATGTGCCAGTTGGGAATCACGTAGTAGCCGAACTGCAGCACGCGATCCAGCGCCCTGGCGTGGGCGATCAGGCTTTGCCGCGAACCGGCGTCGATCAACTCTTCCACCAACTGGTCGACGGCGGGGTCCTTGAGGCCCATGTAGTTGCGGCTGCCGGGCTTGTCGGCGCTGGAGGATTTCCAGAACTCGCGCTGCTCGTTACCCGGCGAGGTGGATTGCGGGAAGCTGCCCACCAGCATGTCGAAGTCGCGCGAGCGCAGGCGGTTGACGAACTGCGAGACGTCCACCCGACGAATCACCAGGTCGATGCCCAGGTCCGCCAGGTTGCGCTTGAACGGCAGCAGGATGCGCTCGAACTCGGTCTGGGCCAGCAGGAACTCGATGGTCACCGGTTTGCCGGTATTGTCGACCATTTTGTCGTCAACGATCTTCCAGCCCGCTTCTTGCAGCAGTTGGTAGGCCTCGCGCTGTTGGGTGCGAATCATGCCGCTGCCGTCGGTGTGGGACGGTTCGAATGCCTGGGTGAAGACTTCGCCAGGGATCTTGTCGCGCAGCGGCTCGAGAATCGCCAGCTCGTCCGGACCGGGTAGGCCGGTGGCGGCCATTTCCGAGTTTTCGAAATAGCTGCGGGTACGGGTGTAGGCACCGTTGAACAGCTGTTTGTTGCTCCATTCGAAATCCAGCAACAGGCTGATGGCCTTGCGCACCCGCACGTCCTGGAACATCGGCTTGCGCATGTTGAACACGAAGCCCTGCATGCCGGTGGGGTTGCCGTTGGGGATTTCTTCCTTGATCAAACGGCCTTCTTTCACCGCTGGAATATTGTAGGCATTGGCCCAGTTCTTGGCGCTGAACTCCAACCAGTAGTCGAACTGCCCGGCCTTCAAGGCTTCCAGGGAGACGGTGCTGTCGCGGTAGTAATCGGTGATGCGGGTATCGAAGTTGTAGAAGCCCTTATTGACCGGCAGGTCCTTGGCCCAATAATCCTTGACCCGCTCGTAGCGAATCATACGGCCTGGCTTGACCTCCGCCACTTGGTAAGGCCCGCTGCCCAAGGGGACTTCCAGATTGCCCTTGGAAAAATCCCGGGTCGCCCACCAGTGTTTAGGCAGCACTGGCAACTGCCCCAGGATCAGCGGCAATTCGCGGTTGTTGGTGCGCTTGAACTTGAACAGCACGCGCAACGGGTCTTCAGCCACGACTTCATCGACGTCGGCGTAGTAGTTGCGGTACAGCGGGTTGCCTTCCTTGATCAGGGTCTGGAAGGTGAACACCACGTCTTCAGCGCGGATCGGGTGGCCATCATGGAAGCGCGCTTCGGGGCGCAGGTAGAAGCGCACCCAGCTGTTGTCCGGGGCTTTTTCGATTTTGCCAGCCACCAGGCCGTATTCGGTGATGGGTTCGTCCAGGCTTTGCATGGCCAAGGTGTCGTAGATCAGCGGCAGGTTGTCTGCCGGCACGCCCTTGCTGATATAGGGGTTGAGGCTGTCGAAGCCGCCCATGGCCGATTCGCGGAAGGTCCCGCCCTTGGGGGCGTCGGGGTTTACGTAGTCAAAATGCTTGAAGTCGGCGGGGTACTTGGGGGGCTCGTTGTAGAGAGTCAGCGCATGTTGCGGCGCGGCGTGCGCCGCGGTGCACAGCAACAGGCTGGCGAGCAGGGTAGTACGCAAGGACATCATTGGGCTTTCTCCGAAGCTTTCAGCCACCACGCGCTCAGGCCCAGGCTGTAGGGCGGCGTGGTGACGAAGGCGAACCGGTTGCGGTACGCCAGGCGATGATAGTTGAGGTACCAGTTGGGAATGCTGTAGTGCTGCCACAGCAGCACCCGGTCCAGGGCGCGGCCGGCAGCCAGTTGTTCGTCGCGGGTCTGCGCCGCCAGCAGTTGGTCCAGCAGGTGGTCGACCACCGGGTTGGCGATACCGGCGTAATTCTTGCTGCCCTTGATTGCGGCCTGGCTGGAGTGGAAGTACTGCCACTGCTCAAGACCGGGGCTCAAGGTCTGGTTGAGAGTCATCAGAATCATGTCGAAATCGAATTGATCGAGGCGCTGTTTGTACTGTGCGCGGTCAACGGTGCGCAAGCGGGCGTCGATGCCGATGCGGGTCAGATTTTCGACATAAGGTTGCAGGATGCGCTCAAGGTTCGGGTTGACCAACAGGATTTCCAGGCGCAGCGGTTGCCCGCCCTTGTCCAGCAGGCGCTGCCCCGACAGTTTCCAGCCGGCCTCGCTGAGCAGGGCCAGGGCCTGGCGCAGGGTTTCGCGGGGAATGCCACGGCCATCGGTGTGCGGCAGGCTGAACGGTTGGGTAAACAGCGCGGCCGGCAGTTGGTCGCGGTAGGGCGAGAGCATCAACCACTCATGGCCCACGGGCAGACCGGTGGCCGAGAATTCACTGTTGGGGTAATAGCTCACCGAACGCTTGTAGGCGCTGCTGAACAGCGTGCGGTTGGTCCATTCAAAATCGAACATCAACCCCAGGGCTTCACGCACCTTGGCCTGGCTGAACGCCGGTCGCCGGGTATTCATGAACAGGCCCTGGCTCTGGGTGGGGATCTGATGGGCGATCTGCGCCTTGATCACATCGCCGCGGTTGACCGCCGGGAAGTTGTAACCGGTGGCCCAGTTCTTGGCCTGATGCTCGATATAAATATCGAATTCACCGGCCTTGAAGGCTTCAAAGGCCACGTCGCTGTCGCGATAGAATTCCACTTCAACCTTGTCGTAGTTATAGAAACCCTGGTTGACCGGCAGGTCTTTGCCCCAGTAATCCTTGACCCGTTCAAACACCAGTTGCCGCCCAGGCGCAACCTTGGTGATGCGATAAGGCCCACTGCCCAGGGGCGGCTCGAAGGTGGTGGCCTTGAAATCACGGTTTTTCCAATAGTGCTGGGGCAGCACCGGCAACTCGCCCAGGCGCAGGATCAGCAAGGGGTTGCCGGCGCGCTTGAACACAAAGCGGATACGGTGGGGGTTGAGGATATCGACCCGTGCCACTTCTTGCAGATTGGTGCGGTACTGCGGGTGGCCTTCGGTCAGTAGGGTGCGATAGGAGAACGCCACGTCATCGGCTGTGATCGGCTTGCCGTCGTGAAAGCGTGCTTCGGGGCGCAGGTTGAACACCACCCAACTGCGGTCCTCGCTGTATTCCACCGACTGGGCAATCAGGCCATAACTGGAGGTGGGTTCATCGCCCGACGGCGCGTATTGCCCGGTGCCCACCATCAAGGGCTCATTGAGCTCGTTGACGCCGTACTGCAGGAAGTTGGCGGTGGAAACCGGGCTTGAACCCTTGAAGGTGTAGGGGTTGAGCGTATCGAAGGTGCCAAATGCCATCACCCGCAGCGTCCCGCCTTTGGGCGCTGCAGGGTTTACCCAATCGTAATGGGTGAATTTGGCCGGGTACTTGAGTGTGCCGAACTGCGCATAACCGTGGCTCTCGGTGATCGTCGCGTTCGCCGCAAAGCTCAAGGCCAGGCTTATTAGTAGAAGGAGGGGACGCTTCAAGTCAGAGATCCGATCCAGGCGGCTTGGGCTTTATGATCGGTACAGTAACAGCTTGTTCCGGTTGGAAAAAGGCTGTCGGGAAGGCCATGTTGCGCACTGCGAGCTATTGGACGGTGTGAAGGTCAAATGTGGGAGCTGGCTTGCCTGCGATAGCATCACTGCGGTCTGACTGATAGACCGAGGTGCCTGCATCGCAGGCAAGCCAGCTCCCACACAAGCCAGCTCTCCCCGAGGTATTAGCGCGGCCCGGAAACCACCAGCATCTGCCCTGGCTTCAATGCCTGGCCGGTGCGCGGGTTCCAACGCTTGAGGTGTTGCATCTCAACGTTGAAGCGCTTGGCCACCATGTACAGCGAGTCACCTTTCTTGACCTTGTACTGCACCGGTTTTTTCGCCGCGACTTTACGCGTGTCCTGCATCACCAGGGTCTGGCCGACCTTGAGCGCCTGGCCGTTGAGCTTGTTCCAGCGCTGCAGGTCATGCACGTCAACCTTGTTGGCCTTGGCGATCAGCGTGAGGTTATCGCCACTGCGTACCTTGTAGCTGCGGGTACGCCCGGCAACCGCCTTGGTCTCGACTTCGTCGAACACCGGCTTCTTGGGGCGCATGCTCAGCAATTCTTCCGGCTTCATCGTCGAAAGGGTGCTGGTCAGCAGTTGGGCCTTGGAGGTTGGTACCAGCAGATGCTGGGGGCCATCCAGAGTGGTGCGTTGTTTCAAGGCCGGGTTGAGCTGGAACAGTTCGTCTTCGTCGATCTCGGCCAGCGCGGCAACCCGTGACAGGTCCATGCTTTGCTTGACTTCAACTACTTCGAAGTACGGTGTGTTGGCAATCGGGTTCAGGTTGACGCCATAGGCCTCGGGCGCCAGTACCACCTGGGACAAGGCCAGGAATTTGGGCACATAGTCCTTGGTTTCCTGAGGCAGGGGCAGGTTCCAGTAGTCAGTGGGCAGGCCGAGCTTTTCGTTGCGCTCGATTGCCCGGCTGACCGTGCCTTCGCCGGCGTTATAGGCCGCCAGGGCCAGCAGCCAGTCGCCGTTGAACATGTCATGCAGACGCGTCAGATAGTCCAGGGCGGCGGTGGTGGAGGCGGTGATGTCGCGGCGGCCATCGTAGGCGCGGGTCTGGCGCAGGTTGAAGTAGCGCCCGGTGGAGGGAATGAACTGCCACAAGCCGACCGCATCGCTGCGCGAATAGGCCATTGGGTTGTAGGCACTTTCAATCACTGGCAGCAGCGCCAGTTCCAGGGGCATGTTGCGTTCTTCAAGGCGTTCGACGATGTAATGAATGTAGAGGCTGCCGCGTTCGCCGGCATTTTCCAGAAAGGAGGGGTTACTGGCGAACCACAGGCGCTGTTGCTCGATGCGCGGGTTGACGCCGACACCGTCCTGCAATTGAAAGCCCCGACGCATGCGTTCCCAGACGTCCTGGGGTACTTCGGGGCTGGGCTTCTCTGATAGCCAAATAGGTTTTTGCTTGATCTTGGCAGCAAGATTCGGTTTGGGTTGCACGGTGGATTGTGCAGCGTAATTGGTCGATTGGCAGCCCGCCAGAGTCGCGGAAACGGCCACCGCCACGGCTTGAGCCAGGCGGGTCAATGCGTCTGAAGAAATGGATTTACGAATAGATGACGACATTGGCTGGAAGTAAGTTCCGGGCAAAAATGTCGGGCGATTCTAGAAAGCGCTTTGGTTCCGGTCAACCATTCAGAAATTACGTATCAGATTGCATCTGGTTAGAACTTATCTTTCCAAGCCCTCAAGCTAGCAAACACCTCGCCCCCAGAGCGGTTGTCGCGGCCGTTCCGTTCGTCCGCTTTTTGTTTAACGGATGTTTCAGCGGTGCGCAGAAAAGGGTTAGTACGTTTTTCCAGGGCCAGGTTGGAGGGCAGCGTCATCTCACCACGGGCGCGAAGTTGGGCGACATTTTCCACCCGTTCGGCGATGTCGGCGTTGTGCGGTTCCACGGCTTGGGCAAATTTCAAGTTACTTTGCGTGTATTCATGGGTGCAGTACACCTGCGTATCGGCGGGCAGGGCGGCCAGGCGTTCCAGAGAGTTGTACATCTGTTCGGGTGTGCCTTCGAACAGGCGACCGCAACCCGCGGCGAACAAGGTATCGCCACACAGCAATACGCCCTGGTGGTAAAAGGCGATGTGGCCGAGGGTGTGGCCAGGCACGGCGTACACGTCGAAGTCCCAGCCCAGCACGCTGATACGGTCGTTATCCTGTAAGGCCACATCCCGCGCCGGGATCTTTTCGTTGGCCGGGCCGTAGACCGTGGCGCCGGTGACAGTTTTCAGTTGCTCCACACCGCCCACATGATCATGGTGATGATGGGTGACCAGAATGTCGCTGAGGCGCCACTCGGCATTCTGCTTGAGCCAGGCCAGTACTGGCGCGGCATCGCCGGGGTCGACCACGGCGCAGCGCAGGGTCGTGGGGTCTTGTAACAACCAGATGTAGTTGTCGGTGAAGGCGGGTAGGGCACTGATCTGTATCATTCTTCGATTCGCCAAGCTGAACACATTGGTGCATCTTAGAACGTCTAGGCGAGTTGGAGAATGCAATGACTGATAAAGCGTTCGCCCAGGCCGATCCTGAGTGGCTGGCCCTGATCAGCGCCGCCCGCGAATGGTTGTCCGGGCCGATTGGGCAGTTTTTGCTGGAAGAAGAGCGGCGCATGCTCGAAGACGAGCTGGGCCGGTTCTTTGGGGGCTACCTGGTGCATTACGGGCCGTCGGCCGACACGCCGCCCTCGGCACCGCAGGTGCAACGCAATGTACGCCTGGGCGCGCCATTGCCAGGTGTGGAAATCGTCTGCGAGGAACAGGCCTGGCCGTTGAGCGAACACGCCGCCGATGTGGTGGTGTTGCAGCATGGCCTGGATTTCTGCCTGTCGCCCCACGGTTTGTTGCGCGAAGCGGCGAGCAGCGTGCGCCCTGGTGGCCATTTACTGATTGTCGGCATCAACCCCTGGAGCAGTTGGGGCCTGCGCCGTGTGTTCGCCCATGACGGACTGCGTCAGGCGCGTTGCATCGCGCCATCACGGGTGGGCGACTGGCTCAACCTGCTGGGCTTCGCGCTGGAGAAACGCCGCTTCGGGTGCTATCGTCCGCCGCTTGCGACGGCCAAGTGGCAGGGCCGCCTGGCCGGTTGGGAGCGCCGCGCAGGGGCCTGGCAGCTGTCGGGTGGCGGCTTCTATTTGCTGGTTGCACGCAAGATCGTGGTCGGGCTGCGACCGGTGCAACAAGTGCGCCGCGAGCCGATCGGCAAGCTCGTGCCGATGCCGTTGGCCAAGGTCAACCGCGAACAACGCGAACCGTAAAACCTCTTTTTGATTTCAGGCCGAATAACCGATGACCGATAGCGTAGAACTCTTCACCGATGGCGCCTGCAAGGGCAACCCCGGCCCGGGCGGCTGGGGCGCCTTGCTAGTGTGCAAGGGCGTGGAGAAGGAATTGTGGGGCGGCGAAGCCAATACCACCAATAACCGCATGGAACTGATGGGCGCGATTCGCGGCCTCGAAGAACTCAAGCGGCGCTGCAACGTACTCCTGGTGACCGACTCGCAGTACGTGATGAAGGGCATCAACGAGTGGATGGTCAACTGGAAAAAACGTGGCTGGAAGACAGCGGCCAAGGAGCCGGTCAAGAACGCCGACCTGTGGCAATTGCTCGATGAACAGTGCAACCGTCACGACATCACCTGGAAATGGGTGCGCGGGCACATTGGCCACCCTGGCAACGAGCGCGCCGACCAGTTGGCCAACCGTGGCGTGGATGAAGTGCGCGGCTACAAGCAGAGCTGAGTCAGCGACACCGCAGCGGCCGCTCGAGCCGCTGCTTCACCGCCGCCATCGCGTGTGGCGAATCTACCCGCACGGCATTGAGCTTCAGGCAGGCAGACGTTGGCCTGATCACAAAGATCCCGTGATTGTTGTCGCTTACAGAGCCAGGATCGCACGGGCGAGTTGTTCGTCCGTGTATCGCAGGTCCACTCTCGTCTGGCGAATATGCCGCAAGGCTGACTCTAGTTGGGCACCGCGTATTGCACCTTCGCTTGCGACAAACGATGCGGCATCGGCCTTGGCCGCCAGCACAATCTTGTCGTCCTTGAAGCTGCTGCTGGTGCCGCCCGTGGCACTCATCGACAGGCTCACCAAGGCGTCAGTGGTCATCACGAAACTGGTGGCTCGCGCACCGGCAGCGCTGAGCAGGCAGGGGATGAACAGCCATTTCAGGTTGAACATGAGTCAGGGAATTCCGTATCTGGAGGAGGCGCGCAGGTTAGCGATGAGGGGCGTAGCAATCCGCAGCAAGTTTGCGAAATCTTGTAAATAACTGTTGGGTGTCCACCGGTGGCTGGGTGCCATGGGCGCTTCGTTTACAGAGCGTGCTAATATCCCGCCCCTTGAACTGTACCGAACCGTTGAGAGCTGAACCCTGATGGCCATCCGATCTGTTGTACTCGATACCGAAACCACCGGCATGCCGGTGACCGATGGTCACCGGATCATCGAAATCGGCTGTGTCGAATTGATGGGGCGCCGCCTGACCGGCCGCCACTTCCACGTCTACCTGCAACCGGACCGCGACAGTGATGAGGGCGCGATTGGCGTCCACGGCATCACCGACGAATTCCTCAAGGGCAAGCCGCGCTTCGCCGAAGTGGCCGATGAGTTCTTCGAATTCATTAATGGCGCCCAGTTGATCATCCATAACGCGGCGTTCGACATCGGCTTCATCAATAACGAATTTGCCCTGATGGGGCAGACCGACCGTGCGGACATCTCCCAACACTGCACGATCCTCGATACCTTGATGATGGCCCGCGAGCGCCACCCGGGCCAACGCAACAGCCTCGATGCCTTGTGCAAGCGCTATGGCGTCGACAACTCCGGCCGTGAACTCCACGGCGCCTTGCTCGACTCCGAGATCCTGGCCGACGTTTACCTGACCATGACCGGCGGGCAGACCAGCCTGTCCCTGGCCGGTAATGCGTCCGATGGCAGCGGTTCGGCGGAAGGCTCGGGCAACCGCCCTTCGGAAATCCGCCGCTTGCCAGCTGATCGCAAACCGACGCCGATCATCCGTGCCAGCGAGCAGGACCTGGCCGAGCATGCGGCACGCTTGGAAGCGATCGCCAAGGCAGCCGGTGCGCCGGCGTTGTGGACTCAACTCACTCAGCAATAACCGCTCATGTAGGAGGAGCAGGCTTGCAGCCATGGGTACTTACACAGTTGCATCTGTGGCGAGGGAGCTTGCTCCCGTGGCGGCCTGCCAGCCAATACCTATCTACCTGACGCTGCGCGATCAAACTGTGGGAGCTGGCTTGCCTGCGATAGCGGCCTGCCAGCCAACGCCTATCGACCTGACGCCCCGCGATCAAATTGTGGGAGCGGGCTTGCTCGCGAATGCGGCCTGACAGTCAACACGGTTGGATTGGGTACATCTCCATTCCTGCGGTGACGGCCACTTAGCGTTGCGCTCTGACAGCGGGTCACTTTGGAAAAGCCGGAATGCCGGCCCAGCCCACCCACATTTGGATTGCGGAGCCTCAGGTAGATAAGTGTCGGCTGGCAGGCCGCATTCGCAGGCAAGCCAGCTCCCACAGTTTGATCGCGGGTGTGAGGCAGGTATGGCCCGGCAGGCGGGCCGTCACGGGAGCAAGCTCCCTCGCGACTTATGTAGATACCTCTCGACCACCTGTGAAATCTTCATTCGCCACTTTTGCTTCCAGCTTCTACCCTTGTGCAAAGCCTCCGGAGTAAGAGTGCTCATGTACAAAGACCTGAAGTTCCCCGTTCTGATCGTGCACCGTGACATCAAGGCCGACACCGTTGCCGGTGACCGGGTTCGAGGCATCGCCAGGGAGTTGGAACAGGAGGGCTTCAGTATTTTTTCTGCGGTGGACTACGCCGAGGGGCGGCTGGTGGCCGCTACCCATCACGGTCTGGCCTGCATGCTGATTGCCGCCGAAGGCGCCGGGGAAAACACCCATCTGTTGCAGAACATGGTGGAGTTGATTCGCTTGGCGCGCCTGCGCGCACCCAACCTGCCGATCTTTGCGCTGGGCGAGCAAGTCACGCTAGAAAACGCACCCGCCGATGCCATGAGCGAGCTCAACCAACTGCGCGGCATCCTTTATCTGTTCGAAGACACCGTGCCGTTTCTGGCGCGCCAGGTCGCCCGCGCCGCACGCACTTACCTGGATGGCCTGTTGCCGCCGTTCTTCAAGGCGCTGGTGCAACACACCGCCGACTCCAATTATTCCTGGCACACCCCCGGTCATGGCGGTGGCGTGGCCTATCGCAAAAGCCCGGTGGGGCAGGCCTTTCATCAGTTCTTTGGGGAAAACACCCTGCGCTCTGACTTGTCGGTGTCGGTGCCCGAACTGGGCTCGCTGCTCGATCACACCGGGCCTTTGGCCGAAGCCGAGGCCCGCGCCGCGCGCAACTTTGGCGCCGACCATACGTTCTTCGTGATCAACGGCACGTCCACCGCCAACAAGATCGTCTGGCATTCCATGGTGGGGCGCGATGACCTGGTGCTAGTGGACCGCAATTGCCACAAGTCGGTGTTGCATTCGATCATCATGACCGGCGCGATCCCGCTGTACCTGTGCCCGGAGCGCAACGAGCTAGGGATCATCGGCCCTATCCCCCTGAGCGAATTCAGCCCTGAGTCGATCCGCGCCAAGATCGACGCCAGCCCCTTGACCCGTGGGCGACCACCGAAAGTGAAATTGGCGGTGGTGACCAACTCCACCTATGACGGCCTGTGTTACAACGCCGAACTGATCAAGCAGCAACTGGGCAACAGTGTCGAGGTGCTGCACTTTGATGAGGCCTGGTATGCCTATGCTGCCTTTCACGAGTTCTTCGCCGGGCGCTATGGCATGGGCACCTCGCGCACGCCGGACAGCCCCTTGGTGTTCACCACCCACAGTACGCATAAGTTGCTGGCGGCATTCAGCCAGGCGTCGATGATCCACGTGCAGGATGGCGGCGCAAGGCAACTGGACCGTGACCGCTTCAATGAAGCCTTCATGATGCATATCTCCACCTCGCCGCAATACAGCATCATCGCGTCGCTGGATGTGGCCTCGGCAATGATGGAGGGCCCGGCCGGACGCTCGCTGCTTCAGGAAATGTTCGACGAGGCCTTGAGTTTTCGCCGTGCCCTGGCCAACTTGCGCCAGCATATA
This sequence comes from Pseudomonas sp. DW-iso17, assembly GCF_058725345.1. Classification (NCBI taxonomy): domain Bacteria; kingdom Pseudomonadati; phylum Pseudomonadota; class Gammaproteobacteria; order Pseudomonadales; family Pseudomonadaceae; genus Pseudomonas; species Pseudomonas sp. DW-iso17. The sequence continues at coordinate 124,585 of NZ_JBZXEA010000032.1, forward strand.
GCGGCCCAAGACTGGTGGTTCTCTATCTGGCAGCCACCCTCGGTCGCGGGCATCGACCGGGTCGCCACGGCGGATTGGTTGTTGCACCCTGGGGATGAATGGCATGGCTTTGGCGACGTGGTCGAAGACTACGTATTGCTGGACCCGATCAAAGTCACGCTGGTGATGCCTGGCCTCAACGCCGGTGGGGCCTTGAGCGAGTGTGGGATTCCCGCTGCAGTGGTCAGCAAGTTCCTCTGGGAGCGCGGTCTGGTAGTGGAGAAGACTGGGCTGTATTCGTTCCTCGTGCTGTTTTCCATGGGCATTACCAAAGGCAAATGGAGCACCTTGCTCACTGAGTTGCTGGAGTTCAAGCGTAGCTACGATGCCAATGTCAGCCTGGCCAGTTGCTTGCCGTCGGTGTATGCCCAAGGCCCGGCGCGTTATCAAGGCCTGGGGCTGCGCGACCTTTGCGACCAGTTGCACAGCTGTTACCGTAGTAATGCCACGGCCAGGCACCTCAAACGTATGTATACGGTATTGCCGCAAATCGCGATGAAACCCGCCGATGCCTACGACCAACTGGTCAGGGGCGAGGTGGAGGCGGTCTGCATCGATGCCTTGGCCGGACGCATCGCCGCCGTGATGCTGGTGCCTTACCCGCCGGGCATACCTCTGATCATGCCCGGCGAACGCTTCACCGAGTCAACCCGTTCAATCATCGATTACCTGGCATTTGCCCGCACGTTCGATAGCAGTTTCCCCGGTTTTGTCGCGGATGTGCATGGGCTGCAACACGAAGATGACGGCAGTGGCCGTCGTTACACCGTCGATTGCATCAAGGGTTAAGGAAGTTTATGCAAGCTGTGATGAACCCGAAGTATCCAGGGCTCAGTGTGCGAGTCGCCGACGAAGGTTTTGACGCCTATGTGTGGGGCAACGATTTCAGCTTTGAAGTCAGCGCCTATGGGGTGCCGCAAATGGGCCAGCGCGTCGACCAATGGCCGGTGGAAAAAGTGCTGCCGTACCGCAAGTGCTATGGCATCGACCCGGAAGAATTCGCCAGTTTTCGTGATGCCGCCGACAGCTCGATCTTCATGGCGTACCTGGATGACCGCGCAGTGGGGCATATCGTGGTCAGCACCAACTGGAACGGTTTCGCCCATGTTGACGAGTTGGCTGTGGCGTTACCGGCGCGTCGACATGGCGTGGCCAAGTCGTTGTTGGACGTGGCGCAGTTCTGGGCTCGCAAGAAGAACCTGCCGGGCATGATGCTTGAGACCCAGAACAACAACCTCGGCGCCTGTCGCCTGTATGAGCGTTGTGGCTATGTAATGGGCGGCATCGATCAACTGCGTTATCGCGGGATTGACCCGCAAACCCGCGAGGTCGCGATTTTCTGGTATCGGTTGTTCAAGGCGCAAGTGGAGGCGGTCTGACCTCCTACAGGGGCTTGGTGTCGTTACCAAGCAGGCTTTCGGCTTTCTGGATGACGATCTCCAGCAGCGCATTCAATGCAGGGGAGGCCGCAGCGTCTTTCAAGGTCAGCGCATACAGGCTGACCACTATCGGTGGTGACACCGGGCACGCATCAAGCCCGGACTCGCGTGCACCCAAGGCGGTGAACGGGTCGACAATCGCCAGGCCTTCCCCGGCTTCCACCAGGCCGCGCATCATCGGGTAGGTTTGTACGCGCGTCTGCACCACGGGCACTGGCCGCAGGGCATGCAGCTTGGCGTCCAGCAAACGGCTGAGCGGATCATGGCCTTCAAGGCCGATCAACGATTGGCCGGCCAACTCCTGCAGCGCAATGTACTTTTGCTTGGGCTTGAGCCAGCCATGGGGGGCCAGCAACTGCAATTTGCCTTGGGCCAGCACCGTGCTCTGGATATGGGGGTGTTCTGGGTCATGCAGGCTCAGGCCCACATCGGCTTCATGCAACAGCAGGCTGTTGATGATCTGGCCAACTGGCCGGCTCGACAGGTTGCACGGCATGTCCTGGAAGCGTCGACGCAGCGCGGCAATGCTCTGCGGCAACAGTTGGTTGGCCAACGGCGGTGTGCAGAGGGCGCGTAGGGGCGGAGCATGATGGTGTTTCAAGCGGCTGGCAAGGCGTTGCAACGGCTCCAGGGCTTCATACAGAGTTGTGATTTGTGCCTGCAACTCCAGGGTTTCCCGCGTGGCCTGCAAGCGCCCGCGCACGCTGGCGAACAGCATGAAGCCCAGTTGCTGCTCGGCATCCTTGAGGGTGGCGTCTACATCGCCCACGGGGAGTTGCAACCACTCGGCGGCGGTGCCGAGGTGGCCGGTCTGCAAGATGGCCTGAATCACTTCGATATGACGTAAACGCATGGCCGGAGTCTATGTGCAGTGCGCAGGGGATTCAATGGCGCAGGCCTTCGTGCGCAAAAAAGACTGCCGGGGTCGTCCCGGCCTATGGCGCTCAGCCAGGACCCCATTAGAATGGCGGGTCTGATCAGCAACGACCCCTGCCGGTTTGCCGGTACTTAAAATAAAAAACAGGTCTGGTCTCATATGCCTCTACCCTCGACTTTCTTCGGGGTAACGGCCAAGCAACTCGTGGTCCTGGTGACCGTGGGAGGCCTGGCGGCTTACTTCTTCAATCATCAGGATGAACCGACGCCGGACAATCTCGCACTGGAAGCCTTTATTCGCTCCCAGCAACAGGTGGGCGAGCAGGTGGGCGCAGTCGTGGGGATCAGCCTGATCAGGGAGGTGGAGGCTTACCCCGCGTACAACGCAGCAGGTTACAAGCGCTCGATGTTTACCGTGCAAGGGGAGCACGGCCAGGTGCTGGTGACGCTCAAGCAAGACGAACAGGGCATAGAGATGACGCAGATCCGCCGCCCATGAGCTTCCCCAGCCCAGCCCCCAGGACTGAGCAGGTGAACAAGGCAAGCGCTTACGATGCCAGAGTGGTTTCGGACTCGCGCACGAGAATGGTGCCCGACTGGATCAGTTTGAATTCATCACCTTCCAGCTTTTCTACACGGTCGCCAATGGCCAGCTTGTAGGTCGTGGTGGGCGTCGATCCGGCCAGGTCGCCTTGCGCCGGGTTGGATTCCTGAAACTCATGCACCGAATACACGCGGCCTTCCGCGTCTCTGGCATGAAACTGTCCAACAAGTACTGCAGCCATCTGTTTAGAACCTCTGGAGATAAACACTCGATTTGCGGTTCTGTAGACCGTCAGGGAGCGGGGTAGTTTACCTATAAGAAAAAAATACTATTCGCTGATATTTTCAGACGCTTCCTACGCAAGTGCTTGCAAGGAAAACGTCGAGGGAATCCGCACAACCCTCTGGTGAACGCGTCGCGAAGCCTCTATAACTACAAGCTCCTTTATTCAGAAGTCGGGAAACCTCAATGAGCAAGGTCTACACGATTGCCGTCCTGGTGGGCAGCTTGAGAAAAGAGTCGATCAACCGCAAGGTCGCCCTGGCCCTGGCCGAACTGGCCCCCGCCAATCTCAAGTTGAACATTGTTGAAATCGGCGACTTGCCGCTCTACAACGAGGACATCGACGGTGCAACACCGCCCGCAGCCTACAGTACTTTTCGCAAACAAGTGAGTTCATCCGACGCGGTGCTGTTCGTCACCCCCGAATACAACCGCTCCGTGCCGGCGGCCTTGAAAAATGCCATTGACGTGGGCTCGCGCCCATACGGGCAGAGCGCCTGGAGTGGCAAGCCCGGGGCGATCATCAGCGTGTCGCCGGGTGCCATTGGCGGTTTTGGCGCCAACCACCATTTGCGCCAGTCCCTGGTGTTCCTGGATGTGTGGTGCATGCAACAGCCGGAAGCCTACCTGGGCGGGGCGGGCAATGTGTTCGATGAGGCGGGGAAGGTGTCGGAAAAGACCAAGCCGTTCCTGCAGGCATTCATCGATGCCTACGGTAAGTGGGTAGAAAAACAGAAGGATTGATTTGGCAATGCGCTCAAATGTGGGAGCGAGCAAGCCCGCTCCCACAATGGGGTTATCGCAACCAGTTGGTGCGTGCCAGTTCGATAACCTCATCGCCACGCCCGCTCATCACCGCCTTGAGCATGTACAGGCTGAAACCCTTGGCCTGTTCCAGCTTGATGCTCGGCGGCATCACCAGTTCCTGAGTCGCGGTCACCACATCCACCAACACCGGGCCATCGTGGGCCAGGGCACGGCGCAGTGCCGGCTCCAAGTCTTCGGATTGCTCCACACGTATGCCCAAAATGCCCATGGCATTGGACATGGCCGCAAAGTCCGGGTTTTTCAGCTCGGTGCCGGTGTCCAGGTAACCTGCAGCCTTCATCTCCATGGCGACAAAGCCCAGGGACGAATTGTTGAACACCACAAGTTTGACCGGCAATTGCAGTTGCGCCAAGGAAATGAAATCCCCCATCAACATGGTGAAACCACCGTCCCCAGACATCGAGATCACCTGCCGTCCAGGGAATGCCGCCTGGGCGCCGATAGCCTGAGGCATGGCGTTGGCCATCGAGCCATGGTTGAACGAGCCGATCAGCCGGCGCTTGCCGTTCATCTTCAGATAACGCGCCGCCCACACGGTGGGTGAGCCGACATCGGCGGTAAAGATCGCATCATCATCGGCCAGCTCGCTGAGCAAGCGCGCCACATACTGGGGATGGATCGGCCGGCCGGCCTTGGACGGTTGCGCCAGGTCATCCAGGCCTTGGCGGGCTTTTTCGTAGTGCTTCAGGGAGGTCTCGAGGAAGCTGCGATCGGTCTTGCGGGTCAGGCGCGGCAACAGCGCGGCGATGGTTTCACTGACGTCGGCGGCGATGCCCAGATCCAGGGTCGCACGACGCCCCAGGGCTTGGGGGTTGCGGTCCACCTGGATGATCCTGGCGTCGGTCGGGTAGAACTGGCGATAAGGGAAGTCGGTGCCGAGCATGACCAAGGTGTCGCAATCGAGCATGGCGTGGTAGCCGGAGCTGAAACCGATCAGGCCGGTCATGCCGACGTCGAACGGGTTATCCCACTCCACATGCTCCTTGCCCCTCAGTGCGTGCACCACCGGCGCGCCGAGGGCGTCGGCCAGCGCCACCACTTGATCGTGGGCACCGGCACAGCCGCTGCCACACAGCAGAGTGACTTTCTCGCTGCTCTGGAGCATGTCGGTGAGGCGCTGCAAGTCCTGCTCAACCGGCAGGGTGCGCGGTGCGTGCAAGGCCGGCCACGGCTTGAGCTTATCTTCCACCTCCAGCAGCGATACATCTCCCGGAATCACCACCACCGCCACGCCTCGGTTGAGGATCGCCGAACGCATGGCACGGTGCAGCACCTGAGGCATCTGCTCGGGGTTGCTCACCAGCTCGATAAAATGGCTGCACTCCTTGAACAGTTCCTGGGGATGGGTTTCCTGAAAGTAATTCAGGCCAACCTCCGATGACGGAATCTGCGCGGCAATCGCTAGCACCGGCACATGGTTGCGATGGCAATCGAACAAACCATTGATCAAATGCAGGTTGCCCGGCCCGCAACTGCCGGCGCACACCGTCAACTCGCCGGTGGCCGCCGCTTCGGCACCGGCAGCGAAGGCGGCGACCTCCTCGTGGCGCACATGCATCCACTCGATGCTGTCCATGCTGCGCAGGGCGTCGGTCAGGCCATTGAGGCTGTCGCCGGTGAGCCCCCAGATACGCTTGATACCCGCTTGTTCCAGGGTGGACGCCAACTGCTGGGCCAGGTTGATTTTCGCCATGAGGAACTCCAATCGTCAGTGAGGTTGAAAAACTGCTGATCAGTAGGGGACAGTTCAATCACGGCGAATGCTCCGCCTTTAATGTGAAGATTGCGTCATGCTTGCGCGGTATTGCCGCGTACGCCGCGCGATAAACCACTGGTCACAGGCCAATGCCAGCCAGGGCGCAACGTTGGGGTTGGGCAGGCGGCCGCGGCTCAGACGGCGCATCTGGTCGCGCACCACGGCGAGGGTGGCGAGGGCGGCCAGGGGTTTGCGCTTCCATTCCATGGGCCGCAGTTGTGGGTTGAGGTCGCGACCTTCACGCCACTGTTTGATCAGTTGCGGCTCCAGGGTCAGGGCGGTGGCGATGCCGGCCATGGCGATGCCGCTGTCCAATACTTGCTGAACCACCGGCAAGCGGCGAATACCGCCGGTCACCATCAGTGGCATGGTGGCGATGCTCGCCATTTGTGTGGCGAAATCCAAAAAGTAGGCTTCACGGGCCAAGGTGCGGCCGTCCCGCGCCTCACCTTGCATGGCCGGCGCTTCATAGCTGCCGCCGGACAACTCAAGCAAATCGATCGGCAGTGTATTGAGCATCTCCACTACTGCGCGCGCATCGGTCTCATCGAAGCCGCCGCGCTGGAAGTCTGCGGAATTGAGCTTTACCGACACACAAAATGAAGGGCTGACGCTGGCACGTACGGCACGGACGACCTCCAGCAACAGGCGTGCGCGGTTTTCCAAGGGGCCGCCCCAGCGGTCGGTGCGATGGTTGCTCAAGGGCGAGAGGAACTGACTCAACAAATAGCCATGGGCGCCGTGGATCTGCACCCCGGTGAACCCGGCTTGCTCGGCCAGGCGGGCGCTGGTGGCGAAGCGCTTGATGACGTCCTGGATGTCGTCTTCGGTCATGGCCTTGGGTTTGGCGAACATCTTGGAAAAACTGCCCACATCCAGCGCAATAGCCGAGGGGGCCAACGCTTGTTGACCGAGGTTGGCCATGGTCTGGCGGCCCGGATGGCTGAGCTGTACCCAGAAGTGCACACCTTTGGCCCGGGCTACGTCGGCCCATTCACGAAAACTGGCCAGGTGTTGCTCGTTTTCTAGGGCGACACCGCCAGGGCCGGTCATGGCGCGGCGGTCGATCATCACGTTACCGGTCAGCAGCAGGCCGGGTTCGCCGTCGGCCCAGGTCTTGTACAGCTGCTTCAAGGCTTTGGACGGTGCCTGATGCAGGTCCGCCATGTTCTCTTCCATCGCGGCCTTGGCGATGCGATTGGCGATGACTTGGCCGTTAGGCAGTTGCAGCGATTCGAACGGTGACATGGGTTAACTCCTGAGCAGGGGAGGTCTCAGGCTAAGCTTAAAGTTAACTTTAATGTCAAGCGGGAGTCGATCACACAGGATTGACGGGCGATGGAACGGTAGGAGCGAGGCGTTCCCCTCGCTCCTGCAGAGTGTCAGCGGCGGCGGAACAGCGGCAAAGGTTCATCGGTGGCCGCTTGATAGGTCACCGAGAAATCCTTGAGGCTTTCCAGCGCTTCGTACGGGTCTTTGTCCGCGCGCAAGGCGAAGGCATCGAACCCGCAGCGGTGCAGGTAGAACAGTTGGTCACGCAGCACGTCGCCAATGGCCCGCAGTTCACCCTTGTAGCCATAACGGTCACGCAGCAGGCGGGCATTGGAGTAGTTGCGCCCGTCGGTGAAGGCCGGGAAGTTAAGGGCGATGACCTGAAAATGCTGCACGTCATCACCGATTTCTTCGGCTTCTTCATCGGCGTCCAGCCACACACCCAGGCCGCCATCGCGGGCCTTGAGGGCATGGCCGTGCTCGCGCCACAGTGCCAGCGGCACGATCAGGTCGTCGCAGTTGGAGATGCCGTCGAAGCTCGCGTCCTTGGGCAGCAGGTGCCAGGTTTCGTCGACGACTGCGTTGTTCTTAATGATTCGCTGCATAGACACGCTCCTTGAACAGGTCGATGCCGATGCGCTGGTAGGTGTCGATGAAGCGCTCATCTTCGGTACGCTGTTCGATATACACGTCGATCAGCTTGCCGATCACCTCTGGCATGGCTTCCTGGGCGAAGGATGGGCCGAGGATCTTGCCCAGGCTCGCATCGCGGCTGGCGCTGCCACCCAGGGACACTTGGTAGAATTCTTCGCCTTTCTTGTCCACGCCCAGGATGCCGATGTGGCCGACGTGGTGGTGACCACAGGCGTTCATGCAACCGGAGATGTTCAGGTCCAGCTCGCCGATGTCGAACAGGTAATCCAGGTCGTCGAAACGGCGTTGGATCGACTCGGCAATCGGGATCGACTTGGCGTTGGCCAGGGAGCAGAAGTCGCCGCCCGGGCAGCAGATGATATCGGTCAGCAGGCCTATGTTCGGCGTAGCAAAGCCGCCTTCGCGCAGTTCGCCCCACAGGGTGAACAATTGGCTTTGTTCAACGTCCGCAAGAATGATGTTCTGCTCGTGGGAGGTGCGCAGTTGGCCAAAGCTGTAGCGCTCGGCCAGGTCGGCGACGGCATCCAGCTGCTTGTCGGTGATATCGCCAGGGGCAACACCGGTGGGCTTGAGCGACAGGGTCACTGCCACGTAGCCGGGCTTCTTGTGCGCCAGGGTATTGCGCGTGCGCCAGCGGGCGAAACCTGGGTGTTGCTGGTCGAGTGCGGCCAGCTCGGCGTCCTGATTGCTCAGGGCCTTGTACTCAGGGTCGACGAAGTGCTTGGCGACGCGGTGCACTTCGGCTTCGGTCAGGGTGGTCTGGCCGCCGCGCAGGTGTTCCATTTCGGCATCGACTTTCTGGGCAAACACCTCAGGGGTCAACGCCTTGACCAGGATCTTGATCCGGGCCTTGTACTTGTTGTCGCGACGGCCATAGCGGTTGTAAACCCGCAGGATGGCGTCGAGGTAGCTCAGCAGGTCCTGCCACGGCAGGAACTCGTTGATAAAGGCGCCGACCACCGGGGTACGGCCCAGGCCACCGCCGACCAATACGCGAAAACCCAGCTCGCCGGCGGCGTTGTACACCGGCTCCAGGCCGATGTCGTGCACTTCGATGGCGGCACGGTCCGAGGTCGAGCCATTGATGGCGATCTTGAACTTGCGCGGCAGGTAGGCGAATTCGGGGTGGAAGGTGGTCCACTGACGCACGATTTCACACCACGGCCGCGGGTCGATCAACTCGTCGGCAGCGACGCCGGCAAATTGGTCGGTGGTCACGTTGCGCAGGCAGTTACCGCTGGTCTGAATGGCGTGCATCTGCACGGTAGCCAGTTCAGCCAGGATGTCCGGCACATCTTCCAGGGCCGGCCAGTTGAACTGCACATTCTGGCGGGTGCTGATGTGGGCATAGCCTTTGTCGAAGTCGCGGGCGATCTTGGCCATCATTCGCGTCTGGCGCGACGTCAGTTGGCCATAGGGCACGGCCACCCTCAGCATCGGCGCAAAGCGCTGCACATAAAGGCCATTTTGCAGGCGCAGAGGGCGGAACTCTTCTTCGCTCAGTTCACCTGCTAAGTAGCGTCGGGTCTGATCACGGAACTGCTTGACGCGGTCCTCGATGATGCGCTGATCGTATTCGTCGTATACGTACATATAGGTCCTGTTCTCGGCAAATCTGCGCGCACGGCCGCGCACTCCCAACGGAGCCGGCGCACGATACCAGTTTGCGTATATGCGCAAAAGTGATGTTTGGGTATATGTAAATAACCAAACTGACTAATGAGAACCGTTATCGCCATACCCACATTTGTCATAGGGAAAACTCTGGTCTTTACTGTGATCGAGTCTTAGTGCAGTCACCTATAAAACCGACAAGAGGCGATGCGATGAGCAATTCCACCAAAGCCCGTAAACCCGACAGTACCGTGGATGCCTGGGCCATTTTATTTTTGATCATCCTGGTGGTGGGAACCGCCGTGTTCTGGGTTAGCCACCAGTAAAGCAGCGGGTTGATTGAACCTCGATTGAATATCTAATTGCCACTATCATGGCGCTCTATGTTCAAGGTTCAGACAACCATGTTGAAGGTTCTGATGGCGTGTGTGTGGTTGCTGGGGTCGGCGTACGGGGCAATCGCCCAGGCTGCGTCGGTGGTGTTTCTCAACCCTGGCCGGTCTTCGGAAACCTTCTGGGTCAGTTATGCGCAATTCATGCAGGCCGGCGCCAAGGACCTCGGCCTGGATTTGCGTGTGCGCTATTCCGAGCGTGACAACCAAGTCACCCTGGCCCATGCGCGAGAGGCATTGCTGGGCACTGAACGACCTGATTACCTGGTGCTGGTGAATGAGCAATACGTTGCCCCGCAAATCATGCGCATGGCCCAGGGCAGCGGGGTGAAATTACTGATCGTCAACAACGCCCTGACGCCCGACCAGACGCAGCTCTTGGACGCCTACCACGACACCCGGTTGATCGGCAGCATGGTCGCGGACGACGAGCAGGCCGGCTACCTGATGTTGACCGACTTGTTGCGCCAACACGGGCCGATCGCTTCTGGCGCAACGCTGGACCTGCTGGCATTTTCCGGTGCCAAGACCACACCGGCGGCGCAGTTGCGTGAACAGGGCCTGCGCCGCGCCCTGGCCGAACATCCGCAAGTGCGCCTGCGCCAGTTGGTCTACGGTGAATGGAACCGCCTGCGCGCCTACGAACAAGCCACGCAGATGCTCAAGCGCTATCCACAATCGGCCCTGGTGTGGTCGGCCAATGATGAGATGGCATTGGGCGCCATGCAGGCCCTGCAAGACAGCGGTCGGGTACCGGGCAAGGATGTGTTGTTCAGTGCGGTCAACAGTTCGCCGCAGATCCTTGCAGCACGCCTGGACGGGCGGCTGAGTACGCTGGTGGCGGGGCACTTCACCCTGGGCGGCTGGGCAATGGTGTTGATCCATGATGAGGCCAAGGGTGTCGATATCGGCGCCCTTGGCGGTCGCAACCGCCAACAGGCCTTGTTCCAATTGATCGATGTTGCCCAGGCACGGCGCCTGATGGGGCCCATGCGGTCGGTGGAATTTCGCGCACTGTCGGCGGTGGGCAAGCCCCCGTCCTACCGTTACCCGTTCAGCTTGCAACTACTGCTGCGTTAAACCCCGGCCAGGTGCAGCACCAATTTGACGATGCCAAATAAGGTCAAGGCAAACACCACCGTAAACAGGATGCCCAGCATTACAAAGTGGCTAGGCTTGCCGTGGGTAAAATCGCGGGCGCGGTTCTTGCCGCTTTGCACACCAAAAGCCGCCGCCATCACGCTGTGCAGCATCTGCCAGAAGGTCGGCGGCTTGTTATCGATTGGGTCGTCCATACAGCCCTCGTCAACGGGGTCATCGTACAGAGCATAGACAATCGGTTACGGCTTATCTTGGGCTGAGCACCTCCAGACCCAGGAATAGCTGTTGGTCCAGCGGCGGCTTGATCTCGGCTTTCTCCAGGTTGACCACGGCCCGGTTGTCGGCACGTGCCCGCTCGATCAGGTCCTTGCGGGTATACAGCCGTTCAGCTTTGGTTTTCAGATGCCCGAAGTCAGGGCTGGCAGGCGGCTTGTCGGCCGTCGCGTAGTGGAAGTGGGCGTACCACAGCACGGCATCCTCGCCTTGTTTGCCTTCCCTGATTTTGCTTTTATCGCGTATCGCATACTCGGTCAGGTAGTCCCCCGCTTTTAACGGGACACGGCTGCGGACCAGGTTGATGTCGACAAAACCGTGTCGCCATAAATAGGCCACATGGGCTGCCCTGGGGCGCTGCAACTTGTAACCGAGGCTGCATGCCTCGCGTGCTTGCCGGGTGGCGGCGGCGGCCTCTTCCTGGTAACGGTCGATCAGCTCGGTGGCACGGGCGTCTGTGGCATGGTCGCGCTTGAGTTCTTCAGCCAGGGTTGTGAATTTTTGCGCATGTTGCGTCAGCATGACATCCCATTCATGGGGGGCCAGGCTTTCCAGTCGGCTGGGGTCGTTGAGTTTGCGTTGTTGAAAATGAATACTGCGATCAATTCCCGCGCGCTCGTCTTTGACCGTTTGTGCCTGTGCCTCTATTGCCCTCAGTGGGCGCTTAAGCGCCACCTCAGCAGGCGGTGCGGCGCGGGCTGGCTCTACGACATTCCAGAACCCCTCACTGGCGTGTTCAAGGTAGGTGGCGAGCGTCTTGCCGGTCAGCGGGTCTTTGATATCGACGAAATTGCCTGGCGCATCCGGCTGGCCGACACGCAAGTCTCCTACCAGGGTCCTCCTGTCGCGGGTGGTGATGACTCTGCGACTCGAGGCTTTGAGTCGCGTGGCGCTGTCGGGGGGCGTGACAGGGGCAAAACCCTCCTCGACCAAAATCGAATGGGCCAGTTGGGTTTCAAGGCTGCTGCGGGCTTGGGCCAGATGTTGCAGGAAGGGCTCGCGGTATTCTTCGCGAATAAACCCTGAACCCATTTCAGTCAATGAGTTGACGGCGTTTTCCAATTGCTCATAGCGCTCCAGGACACTCTTGAGTACATCGATCTGCTCTAGGGTCGAGTAGCCGCTGGTCGTCATCATTTCCGTATGCGCCGACAGGCTGGTTGCCGTGCGTGGGTCGGTCAGTTCACTGACGAAAGGATACTCCGCCAGCTCCCTTGAGCCGTGCGCACGGTTTAATACCAAGTCGATAAACACCAGCAGCGCATGTTGCTTGATGATCACGGAATGGATGTTTTGATCGGTGGGCCTGTCTTGCAGTAAAAACTGACGCGTTGCCGGGGTAGCTTCCTTGAGCAGTGTCTCGATTTTTTCTGCGGGCTCGATCATGTGTTCGAGCGCCTGGACCTGGCGTTTCTGCAGGTTGATGTAGTCGTCGTAGGCGTCGGTGATGTCATTGGGCAACTCCTGCTTAGTGCGCGCATTCAGTTCGTCATAACTTTCGCCGCGCTCGGTCTCAAGGGTGTCTGACATTCGTTGGGAGAGGGACTCATAAAGCCCGCCCCAGAAGCTGTAAAGGGTTTTGATGGCCCTGTCCCGCGCGCGCTCGTGGGCCGGGTCAGTCCTGTCCAGGCTCATCAGCTCGTTGGCCTTGGCCTGGATTTTTTTCATCAGTTCGACAACGGGTAGCCCGTGTCGGCGCTGGTTGTCCAGGGCAATATCCCACTGGATCCTGGCCTGTGCGGTTGCAATGCGGCGTTGCTCATGACGCTTGACCACTTCGGCGTGCAGTTTCGGAATGCTCTTGGAACTGGCCAGCAGCAACCAATCCTTGCGCAGGTTCTTACTCTGTTCGACCAGATTGGTACGGGCGATCGTCAGGGCTCTTTCAGAGGTAAAAGAGGCACCCATCAAGGAAAACATCGTGGCGTTGAGCGCAGTAAGCTCTGAATTCAGAGTCCGCAGGCGTTCGGCACGTTCCTTTTGCCAGGTACTCAATCGGTCACGGGGCATGCCGCCGTTGAGCCTCGCGTGGCGGTCAAGGCGCCAATGTCCTTGGCCGTCGCTTATCAGCCTGAAGCCTGGATGTTGAGGATGTTTGGGGTGCACCAGGTAGACCTCGCCGAACCCCGGTGTCACGCTGACTTGGAACAGCAGCCCGCCAAGGCTGGCGTGCCAGACGCCGTCAATGCGGTAGAGGCCCTTGAGTGCACCGCTCGCTTGCGGGGCCGGCAGTGACGAGGGCCAGGGCACCTGAATATCGAGCATCGCTCTGAGCCGTTCACTGGCTTGAGGGCTGGCCAGGGACCGGCTGAAGTCCAGCACCGTATCACCCGTCGCCGGCGGCTCACCGGGCAGCGACACCACGCCCTCGCGTATCGCTGGCAGTTGTTCCGCTTCCGGCGTGCCCGGGGCACGGCGCCAGACTGCCAGTCGCAAACCACGGGCCTCTGTATCAGCTTCCAGTAACGGCGTGCCAGACGCGGATGCGCCATGCAGCAACACCATGGCGGTATTGAGCAGCAGATCGATCAATGCCGATTCACGCGTAATCGGGTCCGTGCTGTCCAACCCCGCCAGATCCTGCTCCAGGCTGGCGACCAGCACCAGAAACCAGCCCGCCAACATGGCTGGGCCGCGTACCAGCGGCAGCAACAAGGTGTTGAACAGCAACCACGCACCTTCCATCAAGACGGCCCAGCGGCTTTCGGTGTTGGAGACTGATTCACGGTCCGCCAAATCGACCAGCGCCCGCGCTGTACTGCCGAACAGATGATTAAGCAGTTGGCCGTTGACCTGCGATTGCAGCCATTCACCGGCACCCTCATCAACCGCCAGGGTCGCCGGGGCGGGTTTCTCGGCCAGGCTGTATTCATCGCCGGGCAGGAAACGAATGATGTGCGGTTCCTTGATACCGCCGTGGGCATAGATGGGGCGGGCTTTCTCCGATAACCAGTCCAGCACGCTGTTTTGCAACTCGCCTGGCTGGGCAATGGCCTGCAACAGCGCCTGGCGGCTGGGGTATTGATGCAGGGCGTCGGCATACAACGGTCGATACAGCAAATGTGGGCCCGCACTGATATCGCGTGGCTCGATGATGAAAATATTGCTGGCTTGATCCGGCGCAGCCCCGGTCTTGCGGCACAGGGCCAGCGGGCGCAAGACGATCTCCTGGCCGTCAACGATCCTGTCGGCTGGCATTTGCGCCATCAGCGCCTTGACGTACCGATAACCGGTGACGGTCATGCCGTGTTGCTGGCGGATCTTGTATTCCAGTGCCTGCATCGGCAGATGAACCTTGAGTTCACGAGTAAACAGCGACTCCCTGCGCTGGGCATCGGCGGTGTCGGATAACAACAGCTCTTTGAGAGCGTCAGGGTAGGTAGTGCCAATATCAACGCGCTGGATCAGGCCGCTGCTGCCCAACAGGTAATCTTCGTTCAACCAGCCTGGCAACGGTGTTGTCGTGCTGGAGGATAGCTTCAGCGTGCCAGAGGGCTTGCCAGCGAGGTTCTTCAGAGCCAGTTCCGTCAGCGACATGCGCACATGCTCGACAATTCCGGCTCCCCCTGGATAACCGGCGGCCACAGTGAAATCCAACAGCACGGCATCGGGGTCGACGTCGCCGTGATCAGCCTGCATCTGCTTGCGTAGTGCGGCCCGGCTGAACGTGTGGATGTTTTCAATGCCTTCGTTGAACGCGCGGCCCTGGTTTTTTTGCAGCACCTGCGCCATGTCCTGCAGATGGCGGTGGTAGGCAAATCGATCAGCGCTGCTGGCTTGTGCGAGCCATGCCGGCAGTCGCTGGCTCACGGCATCGAGCCGTTCGGCGGCGGCGATCGGGACGTCGGTGAAACAGCGTGCCGGATCGGTGATCTTCTCCAGGTGCTGCTCAAGGGTTTTTTCGTCTTGGCCCTGGAAAGACAGGGTCTCCAGGTCTTCCAGGTGTGTATTGAGGATCAGCCCCGCCTGTTGCTCAAACACATTGGCGACCGGCTCGTTGCGCCGCCAGGTCAGGCTGTCGCATCGGAACTGCTCCTGCATCTTCGCGCCCCAGGCCTGGCTGAACGCCGCCAGTGAGTCGAACGCGTCGATCTTGCCGGCCACGCTGTACAGCAGCAGCTGTTTTTCACGTACCAGCAGCAGATCTGGGGTGAGTACGCGCACGGTTTCGCCGGCGTCAGCGAGCGTGGTTTCTATGAAATACACATAGGTGGCCGGTGAGGAGCGGGGCAGGCGCTCACGTTGTGCCGGCCAGGCGGCGACCACCGCCAACATGTCACGCTGCGTGTCGGTCAGGGTTGAAGGACCCGCCGCCGCGGCGGTCATCCGACCGTTGAGGAACTCGCTGAGCCACTGCCAGCGACTGTTGCCATGCTCGTCAACCTGGCTCCAATAGTCGGCCAGCTCATGCTGCATGTACAGATAAAGCGAGGCTGGCAGCTCGTCGATGATCTGTGCGATGACTTGCATGTCGAGACCCGGCAGGCCCTCGGGCTTGATCACTTCGGGTGGCGTCTGGGTGAGGAAGTAGGGACGCTCGCGCACGGAGTGCAGGTCAAGCGTCCGCGGGTTCAGCACATGGGCGATAGCCACTTCCATCAATGCAGGATAGGCGTAACCGCCGGATGGCTGAGGGCTTGCCAGTTTGACCGTCTGCCAGTCCAGCTTCAACGACGGGTAGCGTTCCAGAATACGCTCGCGCAGGGCGTTCAACAGCACTGAATACAAGGCTGGGCGGGTGGCGAAACGCGCATGTACGGCCTGGGCGGGTAATTGGCGAAAGGCCAGGGTTGACGCGGGGGTAATGGGTTCGGGCATGACGAAATCCGTTTCCTGTGTAAAACCGGTTGTTCTGAGCTGCCGGCCCAGCGGACCGGGAATCGGTCCGGCACAGGAAATCGCATTTGGTCATTGCGGGTGCGGTAGGTGATTACCGCGAGCCTATCAATTGCGGTGCTAACGACCCTGCACCGTATATATTCACCACCGAGCAGCGTCTGGAGGGTGATGTTCTGTCATTCCCAATCACAGGAATGACCGAATGTCTGATCTACCCACCCAGCGCTTCGTTGACAAGCAACCGGCAGCAACTTCAGGTTATGTGCGGGAATGAGCCTGATGAAAATCAGGCTGACAGGCTGTGTGTATTTTGCCATTGGCGACAAGTACAGCGACCACCGCAGGACCTGGCCGTCCCCAGGCGGCAGTTATGGCAACAACTGGCCGATGAGCCGGGGCATGAGCGGTTTTTCCATCTGCTCGAACCACTGCACGATACCCAGGCGTACCGGTATGCGACGGCTGATCAAGGGCCAGCGTTTGCTGGGGCTGTCCCGACAATTGTTAAGGAGGTGCAGGCATTACAGGCAACTGTCACCGTAGCGCCACGACCCGGTCCGGCATCGCCGCAACCGGGGTCGTCGACACGGCGGTAACGAGCCGGACAGGCCTTCAGTTGTCGTAACCCAGGTTCGGCGCCAGCCAGCGCTCTGTCACGCTCAGGTCCTGGCCTTTGCGTGCGGTGTAGCTGGTCACCTGATCCTTGTCGACTTTGCCCACCGCAAAATACTGCGCCTGTGGGTGGGCAAAGTACCAGCCACTGACCGCCGCCGCCGGGAACATCGCGTAGTGCTCGGTCAGGAATACGCCGCTGCGCCCGGCGTGCATTTCACGCGCCTCTGGGTCCAGTAGTTGAAACAGCTGGGCCTTTTCCGTGTGGTCCGGGCACGCCGGGTAGCCGGGGGCAGGGCGTATGCCGCTGTACTGCTCCTTGATCAGTGCTTCGTTGTCCAGTTGCTCGTCCTTGGCATAGCCCCAGTGCTCTTTACGCACTTGCTGGTGCAGCCATTCGGCGCAGGCTTCGGCGAGACGGTCGGCGAGGGCCTTGACCATGATCGAGTTGTAGTCATCGCCGGCGTCCTGGTAAGCCTTGGCCACTTCTTCGGCACCGATGCCGGCGGTGGTGATGAAACCACCGATATAGTCGGTCACGCCGCTGTCCTTGGGCGCGACGAAGTCGGCCAGGGAAAAGTTCGGCTTACCGTCGGTCTTGATGATTTGCTGGCGCAAGTGATGCAGTTTGGCGATGGGCTGGCCGTCGTCACCGTACACTTCCAGATCATCGTCCTGCACCTGGTTGGTCGGCCAGAAACCGAACACCGCACGGGCGCTGATGAGTTTTTCGTCGATCAACTTCTTGAGCATTTCCTGGGCATCGGCATACAGCGCGGTTGCCGCTTCACCCACCACTTCATCGGTGAGGATGCGCGGGAACTTGCCGGCCAGGTCCCAGGAGATGAAGAACGGCGTCCAGTCGATGTATTCGGCGAGGACGTTGAGGTCGATATTGTCCAGCACCCTGGCGCCGGTAAAGGTCGGTTTGACCGGGGTGTAGCTGCTCCAGTCGAACTGCGGCTTCTTGGCGATGGCCGCCGGGTAGCTCAGGCGCTCGGTGCGTGCACTACGGTTGGAGGTGCGCTCACGTACGTCGATGTATTCCAGACGGGTCTTTTCGACGAAGCCGGCCTTCAACTCCTTGGACAGCAACTGGGTGGCCACGCCCACGGCGCGGGAGGCGTCGGTGACGTAGATCACCGCGTCGTTGCTGTACTTGGGCTCGATCTTCACCGCCGTGTGCGCCTTGGAGGTGGTGGCGCCCCCGATCATCAGCGGCAGGTGGAAATCCTGGCGCTGCATCTCGCGGGCCACATGCACCATTTCATCCAGAGACGGGGTGATCAGGCCGGATAGACCGATGATGTCGCACTTCTGCTCCTTGGCTACCTGCAGGATCTTCTCCGCCGGTACCATCACCCCCAGGTCGACGATGTCATAGCCGTTGCAACCCAGCACCACGCCGACAATGTTCTTGCCGATGTCATGCACGTCGCCCTTGACCGTGGCCACCAGGATCTTGCCCTTGGCTTCAGGCTTGTCGCCTTTTTCCAGCTCGATGAACGGGATCAAGTGGGCCACCGCCTGCTTCATCACCCGGGCGGATTTCACCACCTGGGGCAGGAACATCTTACCGGCGCCAAACAGGTCGCCGACGATGTTCATGCCGGACATCAGCGGGCCTTCGATCACTTCGATCGGGCGCGCAAACGACAGGCGCGATTCTTCGGTGTCTTCGACAATGTGCGTGGTGATGCCCTTGACCAGCGCGTGTTCCAGACGTTTGTTGACCTCCCAGCCACGCCATTCCTCGGTCTCGGCTTCCTTGACGCTGCCGTCGCCCTTGTACTTGTCGGCAATCGCCAGCAGGGCGTCGGTGCCGTCCGGCGTACGGTTGAGTACCACGTCTTCGACGGCGTCACGCAGCTCGGCGGGGATCTGGTCGTAGATCTCCAACTGGCCGGCGTTGACGATACCCATGGTCAGGCCCGCACGGATCGCATGCAGCAGGAACACCGAGTGGATCGCTTCGCGCACCGGGTTGTTGCCCCGGAACGAGAACGACACGTTGGACACGCCACCGGAGGTCAGCGCGTAGGGCAACTCATCACGGATATAGGCACAGGCGTTGATGAAATCGACGGCATAGTTGTTGTGCTCTTCGATACCGGTGGCGACCGCGAAGATGTTCGGGTCGAAGATGATGTCTTCCGGCGGGAAACCGACATCATTGACCAGGATGTCGTAAGAGCGTTTGCAGATTTCTTTCTTGCGCGCTTCGGTGTCAGCCTGACCGGCTTCGTCGAACGCCATCACCACCACCGCCGCGCCGTAGCGCTTGCACAGCTTGGCGTGGTGAATGAACTGCTCTACGCCTTCCTTCATGCTGATGGAGTTGACGATGCCCTTGCCCTGGATGCACTTGAGCCCGGCTTCGATCACTTCCCACTTGGAAGAGTCGATCATGATCGGTACGCGGGAGATGTCTGGCTCACCGGCGATCAGATTGAGGAAGGTCACCATGGCCTTCTTCGAATCCAGCATGCCCTCGTCCATGTTGATATCGATCACCTGGGCGCCGGCTTCCACCTGCTGCAGGGCGACTTCCAGGGCTTCGGTGTAGTTGTCTTCGCGGATCAGGCGGGCGAACTTGGCTGAGCCTGTGATGTTGGTACGTTCGCCGACGTTGACGAACAGCGAACGGCGATCAATGGTGAACGGCTCCAGGCCTGATAGGCGGCAGGCCTTGGGAATGTCCGGGATCGGGCGCGGCGCGTAACCGGCCACGGCCTTGGCGATGGCTTCGATATGCCCCGGCGTGGTGCCGCAGCAACCGCCGACGATGTTCAGGAAGCCGCTTTGGGCGAATTCTTCGATGACCTTGGCGGTTTCTGACGGCAGTTCGTCGTACTCGCCGAATTCGTTGGGTAGGCCAGCATTAGGGTGCGCCGAAACGTGGGTGTTGGCCTTGTTCGACAACTCCTCCAGGTAGGGGCGCAGCTCGCTGGCGCCGAGGGCGCAGTTCAAACCGACCGAGATCGGCTTGGCGTGGGCCACGGAGTTCCAGAACGCTTCGGTGGTCTGGCCCGACAGGGTACGACCTGAGGCGTCGGTGATGGTGCCGGAAATCATGATCGGCAGTTCCACGCCCAACGCCTCGAACACACCTTGCACCGCGAAGATCGCGGCCTTGGCGTTGAGGGTGTCGAAGATGGTTTCGATCAGGATCAGGTCGGCGCCACCTTCGATCAGGCCCTTGGTGGCTTCGGTGTAGTTTTCCACCAGCTCATCGAAGGTCACGTTGCGGTAGCCGGGGTTGTTCACGTCTGGCGACAGCGAGCAGGTACGGCTGGTCGGGCCCAGTACACCGGCGACAAAACGCGGCTTGGCCGGGTTCTCGTGGGTTTTGGCGTCGGCCACCTTGCGCGCCAGGCGTGCGCCTTCCACGTTCAGTTCATAGGCCAGTTCTTCCATGCCGTAATCGGCCATGGAGATTCGCGTGGCGTTGAAGGTGTTGGTTTCAAGGATGTCGGCGCCGGCGTCCAGGTAGGCTTTTTCAATGCCGCCGATCACGTCCGGGCGGGTCAGCACCAGCAGGTCGTTGTTGCCCTTGACGTCGCTTGGCCAATCGGCGAAGCGTTTGCCACGGTAGTCCTGCTCCTCGAGTTTATAGCTCTGGATCATCGTGCCCATGCCACCATCAAGGATCAGGATGCGTTCCTTGAGGGCTTGGTGAAGGGCTTGCAGGCGAGCGCTACGATCGGGCATGGGACTACTCTGGTCAGGCATTACGGAGGGCGTGAATCATAGCAAACCTGTGCCGATTTGGAGCATGTCCGGGTTGTGCATGAATATCGCTCATGTTGCTGGCGGTCATGGCCCGGTAGAATCACCGCCATTTCACAGACCGCACGCCTTGAATCGGGACCCGATACATGTCACTTCGTTTGATTGTCAGCGCCGTCCTGGCCTTGATAGCCAGTACTGCGCAGGCAGAGGGTCCCGCTTCGGCGATCTCCTACACCCGCGATATCCAACCGATCTTCACCGAGAAATGCGTGGCCTGCCACGCCTGCTACGACTCCGCCTGCCAGCTCAACTTGGGGAGCGCCGAGGGCGCCGCACGCGGGGCAAGCAAAATGCCGGTGTATGACGGCGAGCGCAGCCAGGCCACGCCAACGACGCGTTTGTTTTATGACGCATTCGGTAAGCAGGCGTGGCAGCAAAAGGGCTTCTATTCGGTGCTGGACGCCCAGGGCAGCCAGGCTGCGCTGATGGCGCGCATGCTGGAGCTGGGGCACAACGCGCCGCTGGCGCCCAATGCCAAGCTGCCCGACAACATTGTGCTGGGGCTCAACCGCGAAAATATGTGCGCAACGCCCGGCGAGTTCAGTGCCTATGCCGGCGCTCACCCCAAGGAAGGTATGCCGCTGGCGGTCACCGGCCTGACCGATCAGCAATACCAGACTTTGCAACGCTGGCTGGCCTCCGGCGCGCCGATTGACGAGCAGGGCCTGGCGCCGAGTGCCAGGGAAGCGTTGCAAGTGCAACAGTGGGAAAACCTGTTCAACCAGCCGGGCGCCCGGGAAAGCCTGGTGGCGCGCTGGCTGTTCGAGCATTTGTTCCTGGCGCATATCTATTTCGAGAACGGCGAGCCGGGGCATTACTTCCAGTGGGTGCGTTCGCGTACGCCCAGTGGCCAGCCGATTGACCTGATCGCCACACGTCGCCCCAACGACGACCCAGGCACCCAGGTGTACTACCGCCTGTGGCCAGTGCAGGGCGTGATCGTGCATAAAACCCACATCACTTACCCCTTCAGCGCGGCGAAGATGGCGCGGATCAAGGCGTTGTTCTACGCCGGCGACTGGCAGGTCACGGCCTTGCCAGGCTACGGCCCCGGCAGCCGCGCCAACCCGTTCGCGACATTCGAAGCCATCCCGGCTAAAGCGCGCTACCAATTCATGCTCGATAACGCTGAGTACTTCGTGCGTACCTTCATTCGCGGGCCGGTGTGCCGTGGGCAGATCGCCACGGACGTGATCCGCGATAACTTCTGGACGCTGTTCCAGGACCCCGACCACGATCTGTACATCACCGATGCGCGTTATCGCGGCCAGGCCACGCCGTTGCTGGCCATGCCCGGGCAGAATGACGACGTGGGCAGTGTGCTGAGCCTGTGGCTGGCCTATCGTGACAAGCGCAACCAATACGAAGCCTTGCGCCGTGACAACTATGCAGACCTGCCGGCGCCGAGCTGGTCGACATTGTGGGCGGGCAATGACAACGCCTTGTTGAGCATTTTCCGCCATTTCGACAGCGCCTCGGTGACCAAGGGCCTGATTGGCGAGGTTCCGCAGACGATGTGGCTGTTCGACTACCCACTGCTGGAACGCACCTATTACCAGCTAGCGGTGAATTTCGATGTGTTTGGCAACGTCTCGCACCAGGCCCAGACCCGCCTGTATTTCGACCTGATCCGCAACGGCGCCGAGCAGAACTTCCTGCGCCTGATGCCCGCCGACACCCGCGAAGACTTCCTGGACGACTGGTACCAGAACAGCGGCAAGCTCAAGCTGTGGCTGGACTACGAAGCGATTGACGATGACAAGGCCAGTGGTTTGCACCTGAGCAAGAAGGACCCCAAGCGTGACTTCGCCAACCAGTTGCTGACCCGCTACGGCCATTTGAACGCCAGCCCCGACCCGATCAACCGCTGCAGCGGCGCGTTCTGCTCCCGCGACGGCATTGACCCGGCCTTGCAGGATGCCGAGCAAGCCCTGAGCCGCCTGACCTCGCGGCCGGCGGCGGGGCTCAAGGTGATCGAGCAATTGCCCGAAGCCACCATGCTGCGCATCGAAACCGCCAGCGGCAAGCGCGAGGTCTACAGCCTGCTGCGCAACCGTGCCCACAGTAACGTGGCGTTCCTGCTGGGTGAGGCATATCGCTATCAGCCGGGGCTGGACACGGTGACGATCTACCCAGGCGTGCTCAGCAGCTACCCGAACTTCATGTTCAATATCCCGGCCCGGCAAGTGCCTGAGTTTGTCGCGCAGATGGAGCAGGCCAAGGACGCCAAGAGCTTCGAGAGAATCGTCGACCGCTGGGGTGTGCGCCGCAGTCACCCGCTGTTCTGGCAGTACTTCCATGACTTGTCGCGGTACATTCACGAAACCACGCCGGTGGAAGAGGGCGTATTGGACATGAACCGCTATGAGAACCTATAACTGCTCGCGTTGCGCTGGGCCATCGAGCACAGGGCAATGATAGCGGTGTGCATCGCCGTCATTGCGCTGGGCGTATTGGCCAGTTACCAGGTGTTGTATAAGGCTACGCATCGCAGGCTCAAACATTGGTTTGGCATTGATGATGCGTTACCCATCAGGCAAAAGCATTAGGACCGCCGTTTGGCGGCTCAGGGCCTCACGTACTTCCAGTAGGCTTTACCATAGTCCATCAGCAACTCGGTCCCGGCAGGGATATCCCGCCAAGCGACTATGAACACCATGTATTTGCCTACATACACGGCGCCGACATTTTCGATGCCAACGTCGGGCAGATTGGGCACCTTGACCGCATTGATCAGGCTTAGCGTGTTGCTGTTACCGTGGCCGCTGATAGTCGCGCCATGAGTGTGGGTCTGGAATAAATACGTGCCGACGGCCGCTTCACCTTTTTCCAGTATCTCGGTATTGATCGAGGCTTGATCCAAGTGCAGCTTGCCGGTATACGGCCCAAGGACATCGAAGCGTTTTATATCGGTTCTGGCTACGACCGACAGGCCACGCTCTGGGCCCTCCTGCAGTTTCTTGACCTCCAAAAGGCGATCAAGCCGGCGATGATGATTGCCTTCCTTGGCGATCCATTCACGGATACTCTTGGTTGCAGCCTCTTTGACTTCGACGTATTGCAGGCCGGTGAACTCGTCAAAAAACTGGTTGGCGTCGGTGATCTCTATTTTTTGCAACGGACCTTCAAGTTCAAGGGTCAAGCTGCGCCTGACGTCGTTGGGGTCTTGCAGAATTGGCGCATTATTGTTGATTTTATGATCAAAAGACGCCGTGATTGAAGTGGATCGGCGCCGCGTGGGTGTGGCGTCATCGTCCAGCCGCGGACGTTTTGAGCTACCTGCCGTGGGGGGCGCAGGCCGCTTCCTGGCCACGGGCTCGTCCACCGGGCTTCGTTGTCCGAACAGCCACCTTTCTCTACCGGCGCGGGTCATGCTGCCATTGTCATTGACCTAGTCACTCCAGATAAGCGGGTTGAGGTTGTTCTGCTCGACAAATGCGTGCATGGACACCCTTGAGTTGGTGGCGTTGTAGTGCTTGTTCCACTCTTGCAGGTGTTCGGGTTTCAGGTCGTCGAATTGTTCACCTCTGGCGTATTTGGCGAGTACTTTGCCTGCCGCTCGATAGGTGCCATCAATGTTTACATGCTCGGCAAAGGCCACCGGGTCCAGGTTATGGTCGGCGGCGAAGCCTTCAAGGGTGAGGCTGTTGCGCTCGCGCTGGGACGCCTTGCTCCAGTGCTCCATATGCTCGTAAGTGACGCAGGTGCGGGCGGTCCCTGCACGGTCCAGCATCTTTCGCCCTCGGGGTGTCAGGGTGTTGCGGCTGTTGACGAACTGCCGAAAGGCGCTGGGGTCCAGGTTGTAAGTGCTGACGAAGTTGTCCATGGTTTTTTTCAGGGCGTCTTCACTGGCCTCGGTCCATTTCAACAGCACTGAGGGCGTTACCACGCTTGGCGCATCCGGCGCGCCGCCCGCGAGCTTGATCGGGCCTGAATACCAATGACCAGGCTCCACCGACGACAGCGTGATCGACAAATCGCGATTGCTCCTCGGATTGACCAGTACGATAGAAAAGCTGGTGTCGGCGCCCGCGGCGGCCTCCTGAATGAACCCATAGGAATTGTCGCGGACCTGGTACACCGCGATTTTGCCCTTGTCATCAACATTACAGATGAACTTCTGGTTGTAGTCCGCTCGGGAGAAGATACCGCGTGCGTCGGGCTTGAGGCCTCTGATCAACTCCGGGTCAACCGCGTACTGACGAATCAACGGGCTGCTGTTGCTGATGACCGTGATCGGCTCTCTAAAGCGCGGCCCGAAGGCTTTATTGGAGGCGGTATCGATCAAGCGATAATCCGGCGCCTCGAGGCTGCCGACGTTGCGCATCGGGACATTGGCGAAGCCGTCCACGGTAAACAGTTGATCGCCCGCCTGCAGCGGCTTCCAGCTGTCAGGGTCAACCGAGCGTATGTGCCTTGCGGCGATCGTCCCATCGCGCAGCTGGGCAATACCCCGTTTTGCCTGGCGCATCAATTTATGTCCCAGCTTGAGCAAACCAAAGCGCGCGAGCCTGAGCAGGCTGGGCAGGGCGGCCAGGGGGTTGAGTTCGTGGAGCGTGGCAATTACCAGCTTCCCGGTCAGTTTCGCGAGCTTAGGCAGCGCCAGGCGCAGCCCGGTCTTGCCTGCGTGGATGAGCAGGCGGGTGGAGCCGGCCACATACCGCCCTACCGGCAACGCGAAAGCTACGATGTCAATGAACAGGCCGGCGACGCCTGACTTGATGCGCTGGGGATCACCGGAGGCGATGTCGTCGATACCGCCCCAAAACGGGATAAAAATCTTGCCCCAGAACGCCAAGTCTTCGAGTACCTCAGCGGGAATGTCTACCTCCCGCGTGTCTTTGCGGGTTTTTTCCAGGAGGGCTTGCTCATCGCAGAAAAACAGCTCGCGGGCAATCATGCTTGCCAGGGTTTCACTGCGCGGCGCATACAGCGTGTTGGGCGCGAACGATGGGATGCGCGGCCCTGCGTCGATGCCAGGCAGTGTCTCGCCGACTTGTTCAACGATCAACTCAGCTTTTTTGCCTGGTCTGGGCGCTTTGTTCTCGCGGTAAGCCTCTCGATCAAACGGTACTTCGGTGGCCAGCCTGTACTTGTCCCAGCTCATGGCGTCGCGTAGCTCTACCACTTTGCCGTTTAGCGGTAGGCTTTGCAGGTCTTTGCGTCGACGCAGCAGGCCGGCGAAGGGGAATACCTCGATGTAGATGGCATGGAGGGGCGAGCGGGGCTTGGCGATGCGTAGGATAAAACCTGTCCGGTAACGAACGGCATCGGTCTTGGCTTTGGTTTCATATTCGATGGGCACCTTGTCCAGGGCTTCTCTTAATGAATACACGGTGATCTCGTCCTGATCCACATCCAGGGTCGCATTGCCCAGGTGCGCAAGCAGTGACTGGATTAAGGTCTTGTAGGCGTTTCTCGGCATCTCAAGGGCGTCGCGAAAGGCTTTGTCGTACTCCATGTCCGAGACAAAGCGCCAACGGCTGGGCAGTTTGAGTTTGAGGTTCTGAATTGCGTTGAACATCTCATATTCATGCTGCTCCAGGGCGGTGACGGCCTGGGTGAGCTCATCCCGTGAGTGGCCCGACGATCGGCTGGCGATCAGGCCGTTGGCCTGTGCCCATTGCACGGTGGGGCCCAACTTGGCCGCTGCGACCAGTGCCTGTTGTTTAATGTCATCGCCGCTGGCGCGAAAGTGTTCCGCCGCCAGGTTGAGCAATTGTTCGAAACTCATGTGGCGCGATGAACCCGGTGCAATCGTTTCGGCCAGCAGAAAGCCGCTTCTGAAATTGACCCAGGTACTGGTGGCAGCGTAGGGCAGGTCATCGGGAATATCGGCCACCCAGACTTCGCTGGCAACATTGGCCTTGAGGACGCACACCGCCAATTGTGCCGCGTCAGCGCTGATCGACAAGCTATGTTCATAGCGGCTGATCAAGGATTGGCGGACCGACGAATAAGACGCGCCAGGCGCGATGAATAGTTTCAATTCGTTGTCGATCAGCGAGTCGGTGCTGGGAATGATCGTCAGCCACAACGCGCGCCACAGTAATTTCACCCGTACCGGGTCTGGGCAGATTTCGTCCTTCTGGCTGCCATACCAGTCCAAGGCCTTGGCAATCCGTTCGCCCAGTGCCAGGTTATCGGGGCTATTGAGCAATTGATCGAGCAGCACGGTGGGGGTGGTGGTGAGCATGTCCTATTGTGAGGCGGTGAATGTTTCGGGCAATACATGACGGAACAGCGATTGACGGGTTTGTGTTTCGATCTGGCGGATAATCTCCTTGATTTTCTGGTCGGCAGGCGCATCCAGCAAGTGCTGCAAATCGCTGAGGTTGCCTTCGTGTCCGAGTTTTTTCAGGGTGTGATGTTCCTGCAAGACAGCGAGAACCGCTTTCCACTGCTCGCGGGTTTTGGGCTGTGCCGGGATGATCGAGTAATACTTGAGCACCAGATCAAACCGCACCGAACCGTCGCTTTTGAGGCCGTTACCCACACGCCGGTTGATATCCAGCAACACGTCGGCGTCGATGTACCAATAGGTGGGCATATGGCGCAGGATGACCGAATGGTCGGCAATGCTGAACGTTTCGGCAGAGTCGGGTATCGGTGAGCGCGTGCTGCTGAACAAGGTGGAGAGCAGGTCGTAAAGGAAGTCCCGGCCGATAATGGAATCATCCGGTTCGGGCTTTTCCCGCAGGAAGCGCTGAAAGTCTTCATCGGCTTCCAGCTTTGCCAAGACTCGAAAGGCTTCCTTGCACTCGCGATGCAGTTCGCTGTTGTGCGGGGGGCAGTAGTACACCTCGGCGGCGGATGCCGTCAGCGAGCCTTGTGTCGTCACGAAATCAATCAGATGGTCCAAATGCACTTGCTGTTCCGGCAAGCCCTTGAAATAGAAGCTCTGCAATGCGTTATTCATTCAATCCTCACAATCCGTAGTCGAAGAGGATTCACTCTATTGAGCCGGGGTTTGCGGGGGGGGCTATATAGGTAGGCACAGGTTTTCGCAGAAATGGCCAGGTGTCACGATGCGTCAGGCCAACAGGAACAGGTCTTTCCCGACAAAAATACTCGGACTTTGTACCTGCGTAATAATTTGGCGTAAACTGCGGGCAAGCCTGTGAGGAGTTTCCATGACTGCCATAACCATTACCGACGCCGCCCACGATTACCTGGCTGACCTGCTGTCCAAGCAGAACACCCCGGGTATCGGCATCCGCGTCTTTATCACCCAGCCCGGCACCCAGTATGCCGAGACTTGCATTGCCTACTGCAAGCCCGGCGAAGAGAAGCCTGAAGACACCGCCCTGGGGCTCAAAAGCTTCACCGCGTACATCGATGCCTTCAGCGAAGCCTTCCTGGACGACGCCGTGGTCGACTACGCCACCGACCGTATGGGCGGCCAGTTGACCATCAAGGCCCCCAACGCCAAGGTGCCGAACGTCAACGCCGACAGCCCGGTCAATGAGCGTATCAACTACTACCTGCAAACCGAGATCAACCCGGGGTTGGCCAGCCACGGCGGCCAGGTGAGTCTAATCGACGTGGTGGATGACGGTATCGCCGTGCTGAAATTCGGCGGCGGCTGCCAGGGCTGCGGCCAGGCGGACGTGACCTTGCGTGAGGGCATCGAGCGCACGCTGCTGGAACGTATTCCTGAACTCAAGGGTGTACGTGACGTGACTGACCACACGCAGAAAGAAAACGCCTACTACTGAGTAAGGTGTTCACTGCGAACAAAAAAACGGCGCCCGTGAGCGCCGTTTTTTATTATTTAAATTCATAGAGTTGCAAAATATATCTGATAAAGCAGATCAAGTGTGGGAGCTGGCTTCAGGGGCGATAGAGGTGCGCATGCCCTGCGCGGTACAGCGACGACTCGCTGAAGCTGTCACTGGCCAACACCTGCCCCACCACAATCAACGCTGTCCGCCGAAACCCCTTCGCCGCAACTTTCTCGGCAATGTCACTCAGCGTACCGACCACCCAATCCTGATCCGGCCAGGTGGCACGGTGTACCACGGCAATCGGGCAGTCCGAACCGTAATGCGGCAGCAGCTCGGCAACGATTTTCTCCAGATGATTGACCCCCAGATGAATCGCCATCGTGGTGCCATGTCGCGCCAGGCTGTCGAAGTCTTCACCGGGAGGCATGCTGGTTTTATCGGCGTAACGGGTCAGGATCACGCTTTGGGCGATGTCCGGCAGGGTCAGTTCGGTCTCCAGCAGGGCCGCGCACGCGGCGACCGCCGTGACCCCTGGAATGATCTGGAAAGGGATGCCCAGCTCACGCAAATGGCGTATTTGTTCACCAATCGCCCCATACAGGCTGGGATCACCGGAGTGCACCCGCGCCACGTCCTGGCCTTGGGCATGGGCCGTCTTGATCAGCTCGATGATCTGCTCCAGGTGCAGTTCGGCGCTGTTGACCACCTGGAGCGCCTGATGACCTTCCAGCACGGCGGCGGGCACCAGCGAGCCGGCGTAGATGATCACCGGGCAACTGCGGATCAGCCGCTGGCCCTTGACGGTGATCAATTCCGGGTCACCGGGGCCGGCGCCGATAAAGTAGACGGTCATGGAGAAATCCTGTTGAAAAACGGGCGAGCATGAACACGGCTCATGCTCAAGAGCGGAAATTATCGGGTTTTTAACCCGCGCAGGCTAACGCAAAGGTGGCCTGCGCGCTTTTTTGACGGGTGATCAGCAGGCGGGCAGGGCTGTCGGACAGCTGTTCGGCGAGGGCCAGGGCGGCGCTTTCGGCCACGCCGTAACAGCCGGTGTGGGCAAAAGCCAGCGCTGAGCGATGGCTCAGCCGATGTTCATAGCCCGCCAGGTGCTCGGCGCTGAAGCACTGCAAGGGCAGGTTCGATCGCTGAGCCAGTGCCAGCAGCCCAGGTTCCTCGCGTTTGTGGTCAATGCTTGCCAGCGCGGTCACGCGTGAGCGATCAATGCCGGCCTCGACCAGGGCGCTGTCGAGCAACGCCAGCAGGCTGTGAACCTCACAGCCCCGCTGGCAGCCCAAGCCGACAACCAGGATCATGCCGAGTATTGGTCGTCGCGGTTGCGGCGGAACAACCAGGCGCTGATCAGGCCCAAGGCCAGCCAGAAAGCGACGTTGGTCAATTGCGAGGCGATCTTGAACTGCGCTTCGAGCGCCTCCGGGGCCAGCATCGAATGTACCTCAGGTTGCGGCGCGCCGATGACGTGGGGCACGGCAAGAATCGCCAGCCCAAGGCCTTTCAACAGCCAATTGCGACCGAACACGATCAGCGCCAGGCCGGCGGCGGTGGAGGCTGCGGTGCCGATCCACCAGGTCTGGCGCAGTGTCAGGTCCGCGGCCGCAGTGCCCGGCAGTTCCGGTGGCAGGCCCAGGGTGGGGGCCAGTACAAAGGTCGCGTAGCCGGCCAGGCCCCAGAGCAGGCCTTGGGCGGTGCGGGTCGGCGCACGCAGCGTGTAGAGGCCGGCGAGCATCAGTGCAAAGCCTACGGCCACCACCAGGTTGCCTCCAGTGGTGGACAACACACGCTGCCAGCCATCTTCCGGCTCCCAGGCTTGGGCATCGTGGCTGTGGGCAGCAACGCCAGCGGCGTGCTCGTGCACCACTTCGGCGGCTGGCGAGGCTTTTTCAAAGCTTTCCGCCTGCAGGATCAGCGGTGCCACCCAGAAACTTTGCAGCAGGGTCAGCAGCAAGGCAGCCAAAAGCCCAGTGAACCCTGCGGTTTGCGCAATACGCTTGATCATGTCGGCAGCTCTCAATGGCACGGGAACGCGGCGCTGTGGCGGGTATCGTGGGCGGCGTTGTGCACCGCCTCGATATGCGAGAACCCGGCGAAATACACCAGGCACGCGCCAAGGATCGACGCACCGATGGCGGCGGTCAGGCGTTGGCTGAGGGTGGCGGTGCTAGTGGCGGTGTGCGAAGTGCTGCTGATGATCGACATGGCGCGTCCCTTTCAGGTGTCAGGGTGAAACGAGCGCATGAAAACCCCACGCGCCAGGCACGCAGGGTTCGAACAGCGCCCGCCCACCGCGGGTTTGTTATCTGAAGTTTTCGGGCCGGTCTCCGGGCTTGCGAGGGGCGGCTCTGGAAAGAGTCCTCCTGAAAGCATCGCCTTCCCATGCACAAGCACAGTGGCCATGACGCTTCGCTCGCTTACCGTTGCGGGGGCAGCACCGGACTTGTCATTGGATTTGACGCACCGGTTTCCCGTTTCACCCTGTGAAGGGCACCCGAAACAAGGTGTGTAGGAGAGCATGGTGTGCAGGTCAGCGTCAATTGGATGAGGACACCTACGAAGTACACGGCGATGAAGTATTTGCAGACGCAATAGGCAGACACGCGATGTATGAAGTGTTTGGGAACGCCTGCGCTTTTTTCGATAACTCAGAAGGAAACCCGGTTTATCTCCCCGCGCAACATTGAAATTAACGGTGGGCTTTATGCGACTTTCCAATACGCTGCAAAGTTTTCATGCGCCGCTTGCTGGCGATCAGCAATCAGCGGTGGCCGATGCGACCCTCAGGCCCAACGACCCCTCTGAATCGAACGTTGATAAACCCTCTTTCACGGTTGATCAGGCCGCGCGTCAAATCACTCGAACCGGCCATCGTTGGTTTGACGCCAATCGCGACGGCATCACGCAGATCTCCTATTCATTCAACAAGCACGCAAGAGGGCACACGGCGTTCAATGCGACCCAGAAAGAGCAGGCCCGGCGCTCGATGCAATCGTGGGAGGATGTCGCGAATGTTTCATTCCAGGAAGGCAGTCGTCGCCCCGAGGGGCTTCTAGCGTTCTCCAATAGCACGGACTACGAGGTCGCCTTCGGCCAGTATCCGGGCCAGGAAGGTAAAGTGCTGATCAATCCCCGATTTGGCACCAATACTAATCCAGCCTTGCACAACCATGGGCGAATGACCCTGACCCATGAAATTGGGCACAACCTGGGCCTGTTACACCCAGGCACCTATAATTTTGGTAATCCCAATTACCGCGATCACGCCTTATATGCTCAGGATACGCGGGCTTACAGCGTGATGAGCTACTTCGATGCACCTGAAGCGGGTAAACACTTCAATGGAAAGTTACCGTCGGCGCCGATGATGGATGATATCGCCGCTGCGCAGCGGGTTTATGGTGCCAATAACACGACGCGCAATTCAGATACCACCTATGGCTTCAACTCCAATGCGGGACGAGACTATCTGGAGTTGAACTCGCGTCACGATACGGCCTTGTTTTGTGTATGGGACGGTGGTGGTGTCGATACGTTGGACTTTTCCAAGTATCACCAAAACCAGACTATCAATTTGCGGGCGGAGTCCTTTTCGGATGTTGGCGGCCTGGTGGGGAATGTTTCCATTGCCAAGGGGGTTACGCTGGAGAATGCAATCGGCGGCTCCGGGCATGACTCGATCATTGGTAACCAAGCAAACAACGTGCTTAAAGGTGGGGCGGGTGCGGATCGACTCCGAGGTGCGGGGGGCGCTGACACCTTCGCTTACGACAATGCCAGCGACTCCACGCCGGAATATCCCGATCAGATTATGGATTTTGTCACGGGTGTGGACAGAATCGATCTGTCGAACCTGCTGGGCAACGCGGGGGTTGATGCCCTGAGGTTCGTCAGGCGGCTGACGGGCAAACCAGGTGAAGCGATTCTGGATTACAACCGTACGACTAACCTGTCTAGGCTGGCCATCGACCTCACAGGGAATGGCCGATTTGATTTTTTCCTCAAGGCTTACGGCCCGATCAATGTGCCCGACATCATCACCGCCAATCCTGGCAGGCAGCGCTACGCCTAGTTGGCCGCTGCCTGGACCGACTTGCCGGTAGGTGCTTGAGCATTGACCGCCTGCCGTGCACTGCGTAGCCTTGCACCCTCGAGGTTCTTCGGCCCAGGCCGAAGCTAAGAAGGGAACGCGGTTCAAGCCGCGGCTGCCCCCGCAACTGTGAAGGGTTCAGTTGACTGCCACGCCACTGCCGATAGGGCGGGAAGGCGCAGTCAGCGTTGGTCGCAAGACCTGCACACCCCAAGCCAGGAGACCTGCCTCGCCACTGATTTTCCAATTCAACCGGGCGGGGTGATCCGGTGACGAAATCCGCTGCTGCGCGCCGCCGCAGGGCCTGTCGTCCCGTATGCCCGCCCCAAAGGGCATCCGATGAAAACACTGGCCAAACTTCCCGTCACCATCGTTACCGGCTTCCTTGGCTCGGGCAAAACCACGTTGCTGCGCCATATGCTCGACAACGCCCAGGGCCGTCGCATTGCGGTGATCGTCAACGAGTTCGGCGAGCTGGGCATCGACGGTGAAATCCTCAAGCAGTGTTCTATCGGTTGCACCGAAGAAGAAGCCAATGGCCGCGTCTACGAACTGGCCAACGGTTGCCTGTGCTGCACGGTGCAGGAAGAGTTCTTTCCGGTGATGCGCGAATTGGTCGCCCGTCGCGGTGACCTGGACCATATCCTCATCGAAACCTCGGGCCTGGCCCTGCCCAAGCCGTTGGTGCAAGCCTTCCAGTGGCCGGAAATCCGCAGCGCCTGCACCGTTGACGCGGTGATCACCGTGGTCGACAGCCCGGCCGTGGCCGCCGGTACCTTTGCCGCCTTCCCGGACCAGGTCGACGCCCAGCGCAAACTTGACCCGAACCTGGACCACGAGTCGCCGTTGCATGAGCTGTTCGCCGACCAACTGGCCAGCGCCGACCTGGTGATCCTCAACAAAAGCGACTTGATCAGCGCCGAAGACCTGGCCCGCGTGCGCCTGGAGGTCGCCGAAGAACTGCCGGCCGCGGTGAAGATCATCGAAGCCAGCAGCGGTCGCCTGCCTCTGGACGTGCTGATCGGCCTGGGCGCCGGTTCCGAGGAACATATCGACGGGCGTCACAGCCATCACGACCATCACCACGAAGGTGAAGACGACCACGATCACGATGCCTTCGACTCCATCTCCATCGACTTGCCCCAAGCCGATGAGGCGCTGCTGCTCGACGCCCTGACCCAATTGGTGGTGCAGCACGGCATCCTGCGGGTGAAAGGGTTCGCCGCGATCCCCAACAAACCGATGCGCCTGCTGATCCAGGGCGTGGGCACGCGCTTTGACAAGCACTTCGACCGTGCCTGGGGCGCTGACGAAGCACGCACCACGCGCCTGGTGCTGATCGGCCAGGAACTGGACGCCGCCGGCCTCGAAGCGCAATTGCGCGCTGCCCTCAGCGTTTAACCATGCACCTGCTCAGGACCCAACCCGGTGGTTTCGTCGCGGACGACAATATTGCCGACCTTGGCCAGACCCCCGCTGAACTGGTGATCCTGTGCAGCGGCGATTCCAGCCTGGCGCTGCTCGCCGAAGCCGCCCAGCAATTGCCCGAGGATTACCCCAGCCTGCGCCTGGCCAACCCGATGCAGGTGCAGAACCATGCCTCGGTCGACCTGTACGTCGACGAGGTATTGCGCCACGCCAAGGTCATCCTGCTGTCATTGCACGGCGGCATCGGGTATTGGCGCTACGGCATCGAGCGCCTGGTGGAGTTGGCCGAACGCGGCGTCACCCTGATCCTGGTGCCGGGTGACGACCGCCCAGACCCGGAACTCAGCAGCCTGAGCACCGTTGCGGCCGAACACCGCGAGCGCCTGTGGCACTTCCTGCGCCAAGGTGGCCTGGGCAATGCCCTGGATTTTTACCATTGCCTGGCCAGTGCCCACCTGGGACGCGACTATGCCTGGGCCGAGCCGCAAGCGCTGCCGCGCACGGCGATCTATCACCCGCGCAACGCCAATGCCCGCCTCAATGACTGGCAGGCCGATTGGCACGCTGATTGGCCCGTGGCTGCGGTGCTGTTCTACCGCTCGCATTTGCAGGCGGCCAATACCGGCTTTATTGATGTGTTCTGTCAGCGCTTGCAAGCGGCGGGCCTCAACCCGTTGCCGATTGCGGTGGCCAGTCTGAAAGAGCCCGGCTGCCTCACGGTGGTTGAGGACCTGCTGGACGATGTGCAAGCCTCGGTGATCCTGAACACCACCGGCTTTGCCCAGTCCAGCCCGGAAGCGCCGCACCTGCGCCCGTTTCGCCGCAATATCCCGGTAATCCAGGCGATCTGCGCCCAGGACAACCAACCCGGCTGGCAGGCCAGCGAACAAGGCCTGGGGCCCCGTGACCTGGCGATGCATATCGCTTTGCCGGAGCTGGACGGGCGCATCATCAGCCGGCCCATCAGTTTCAAGGACCTGGCCTGGCGCAGCGAGCGCAGCCAGTCGGATGTGGTGTGCTACCGCGCAGCGCCCGAGCGCATGGATTTTGTCGCTGAGCTGGCACGCCGTTGGGTCGAGTTGGCGCGGGTGCCCAATGCCCAGAAACGGATTGCGCTGATCCTCGCCAACTACCCGACCCGCGACGGTCGCATCGGTAACGGCGTGGGCCTGGACACCCCGGCGGCAGCCCTGAATATCCTGCGCGCCTTGCAAGCCGAAGGCTACCCGGTGGCGGATGTGTTGCCCGACAGTGGCACCGCGCTGATCCAGGAACTGCTCGGCGGCGTCACCAACGACCTCGACAGCCTCGACCTGCGGCCCTGCCATCAAAGCCTGGGCCTTGTGGAATACCAGGCGATGTTTGATCGTTTGCCGGCCTCCAATCGCCAGGCCGTGCTGGAGCGTTGGGGCGCGCCGCAAAACGATCCGATGTGCCGCGATGGCCGCTTGATGGTCGCCGGCCTGCGCCTGGGCCTGACCTTTGTCGGCATCCAGCCGGCCCGGGGTTACCAGGTAGATGCCAGCGCGGTGTACCACGACCCGGACCTGGTGCCGCCCCATGGCTACCTGGCGTTCTATTTCTGGCTACGCCATACCTACGGCGCCCACGGCGTGATCCATGTGGGCAAGCACGGCAACCTGGAGTGGCTGCCCGGCAAAGGCGTGGGCCTGTCGGAGCACTGCTGGCCGGATGCATTGCTGGGGCCGCTGCCGAATATCTACCCGTTTATCGTCAACGACCCGGGTGAGGGCGCCCAGGCCAAGCGGCGCACCCAGGCGGTGATCATCGACCATCTGATGCCACCGCTGACCCGCGCCGAAACCTACGGCCCGCTGCGTGACCTTGAGTTATTGGCCGACGAATATTACGAGGCGCAATTGCTCGACCCGCGCCGTGCGCTGGAGCTGCAAAAAGACATCCTCAAACTGGTGCGCGAAACCCGTATCGACCAGGAGCTTGAACTGGGCAGTGAGGCGGACGCGGCGGTGTGGCTGCCGCGCCTGGATACCTACCTGTGCGACTTGAAGGAATCGCAGATCCGCGATGGCCTGCATATCTTTGGCGAGTCGCCCGAGGGCCGCTTGCGTATCGACACCTTGCTGGCGCTGTTGCGCATTCCCCGTGGCGATGGCCGGGGCCCGCAGTCGAGCCTGCTGCGAGTGTTGGCCAAGGCATTCGACCTGGGGTTTGATCCGCTCGATTGCGCACTGGCCGAGCCCTGGACGGGGCGGCGCCCGTTGGTGTTGCAGAAGATTGACGATCAGCTGTGGCGTACGGCCGGGGATACCCGTGAACGTCTGGAGTTGTACGCGGCGCGCTTGATCGAGCAGGCACTGGAAGGCCCCATCGAACAGTTGGAAGAGCCCGGCTGGCAGGAGGTGAAGGCGGTGATCGAAGGCCTGCGCATCGTCGTCGCGCCACGCCTGGATGCCTGCGGCCCCGCAGAGATGCGTGGCTTGCTCGATGCCTTGAGTGGGCGTTTTGTCCCGGCGGGGCCCAGCGGTGCGCCGAGTCGCGGTCGGCTGGATGTGCTGCCTACGGGGCGTAACTTCTTTACCGTGGACGTACGCAACCTGCCAACCACCACGGCCTGGCGTCTCGGATTCCAGTCGGCCAACCTGATTCTTGAGCGGCACCTGCAAGACCACGGTGACCACCTGCGTCAGCTCGGCCTGTCGGTATGGGGCACTGCCACCATGCGCACTGGCGGGGACGATATCGCCCAAGCCATGGCGCTGATGGGCGTGCGCCCGGTATGGGCCACCGGCAGCCAGCGGGTGGACGATTTCGAGATCCTGCCGATCAGCTTATTGGACCGTCCGCGCGTGGACGTGACCCTGCGCGTGTCCGGGTTCTTCCGCGATGCGTTTGCCAACCTGATCCGCCTGTTCGATGCGGCGGTGCAGGCGGTGGCGGCCCTGGATGAACCCGACGACATGAACCCGCTGGCCGCCAAAGTGCGCAGTGAACGCCAAGCATTGCTTGAGGCGGGCCTGGATGAAGGTGCCGCGGCCAAGCAGGCCGGCTGGCGCATTTTCGGCGCCAAACCGGGTGCCTATGGCGCGGGCGTGCAGGGCGCGATTGACGGGCGCTTGTGGCAGAGCCGCGAGGACTTGGCCGAGGTCTACCTGAACTGGGGTGGCTACGCTTACGGGGGGGCTGACGAAGGCACTGCGGCTCGCGAGCAATTTGCCCAGCGGTTGAGCCAGGTGCAGGCGGTGTTGCAGAACCAGGACAATCGCGAGCACGACTTGCTCGACTCCAACGACTACTACCAATTCCAGGGCGGCATGCTGGCCGCCGTGGAAACCCTGAGCGGCGAAAAGGCCGCCAGCTACCATGGCGACCACAGCCAGCCGGACGTGCCGAAAATCCGCACCTTGAAAGAAGAGCTCAACCGGGTGATCCGTTCCCGTGCGGCCAACCCCAAGTGGATCGAAGGCGTGAAGCGCCATGGCTATAAAGGCGCGTTTGAAATGGCCGCGACCGTGGACAACCTGTTCGCCTTCGACGCTACCACCGCGCTGATTGACGATCACCAATACGCCTTGCTCGCCGATGCCTACCTGCTGGACCCTGATACCCGTGCCTTTGTGCAACAGCACAACCCAGATGCCCTGCGCGACATGACCGAGCGCATGCTCGAAGCCCAGCAACGTGGCTTGTGGCAGGCACCGGGGGCGTACCGCGAAGCCTTGGAAAACCTGTTGCTGGACATAGAAGAAGACAGCTGAGTGATCGTTCCCACGCTCCGCGTGGGAATGCAGCCCGTGACGCTCTGCGTCACAAGAACGGACGCCGAGCGTCCAGCGAAGCGTTCCCACGCGGGAGCGTTGGAACGAGCTATTAAGAGTTGACTATGACTGATACTCCCCATTTCCCGCTGTCCGCCGTGGTCGGCGCCGATGACTTGAAGCTCGCGCTGTGCCTGGCGGCCATCGACCCGAAGATCGGCGGCGTGCTGATCGAAGGGCCACGGGGTATGGCCAAGTCGACCCTGGCCCGTGGGTTGGCGGACCTGCTGGCCAGCGGGCAGTTTGTCACTTTGCCCCTGGGCGCAACCGAAGAGCGCCTGGTCGGCACCCTGGACCTGGATGCCGCGCTGGGCGAAGGCCGCGCGCAATTCTCCCCCGGCGTGTTGGCCAAGGCCGACGGCGGGGTGTTGTACGTGGATGAAGTCAACCTGCTGGCCGACCACTTGGTGGACCTGCTGCTGGACGTAGCCGCCAGCGGCACCAACCTGATCGAACGCGACGGGATTTCCCATCGCCATGCGGCGCGCTTTGTACTGATTGGCACCATGAACCCGGAGGAGGGCGAGCTGCGCCCGCAGTTGCTCGACCGCTTCGGCTTCAACGTGGCCTTGAGCGGGCAAACCTTGCCCGCCGAGCGCGGGCAGATCATTCGGCGTCGCCTGGATTTCGACACTGACCCGGCGGCGTTCTGCGCGCAGTGGGCGCCAGCGCAAGCTGCCTTGCGCGAACGCTGCACCCTGGCGCGGGCACGGCTAGACAGTATCGCCCTGGATGACCAGGCGTTGGCCCACATCACCGAGCGCTGCTTTGCCGCAGGGGTCGACGGCCTGCGTGCCGACCTGGTCTGGTTGCGTGGCGCCCGTGCCCATGCGGCGTGGCGTGGCGCCGTCGCTATCGAGCAGGACGATATCGACGCGGTGGCGGAGTTCGCCTTGCGCCATCGACGTCAGCAGCAAGCGCCTGCAGGCGCGCCGCCCCCGCCGAATGACGGGCCGTCATCGTCACCCTCTGACCCCTCGCCCGGCCAAGGCCAGTGGGGCGATATGCCCGCACCCGCCTTGCCCACGGGCACCCGCCGCGATGTACCCACCTGGCCAAAAAAGCCCTAGGCATCCGCCCCCGAGCTGACACGGGGGCGGATGCCCGGCCCCAGGCGGG
The DNA here is from genome assembly GCF_058725345.1 of Pseudomonas sp. DW-iso17. Lineage (NCBI taxonomy): Bacteria > Pseudomonadati > Pseudomonadota > Gammaproteobacteria > Pseudomonadales > Pseudomonadaceae > Pseudomonas > Pseudomonas sp. DW-iso17. Next base: position 163,071 of record NZ_JBZXEA010000032.1, read on the forward strand.
GCGATTGAACACTGGCCGGCAGGGCAAGGCCCGCAGCGCACAGCGCGGGGCGATCAATTGGCCGGGCACGTTGCTGGGTGGGCGGCCGCAATGCCGTGAGGACCTGCTGTTCCACCTGCGTAGCCGGTCGGCTCCTGAACTGTGGTTGGTGATTGTCGATGCCTCGGCGTCCACGCGGCGCCATCGGGCGTTGACCGATGCCAAGGGGTTGTTGGCTCAGCTGTTTGACGATGCTTATCGGCAACGGGCGCGCATGGCGTTATTGACGGCCAGCGGGCAATCGCCGAAGTGGCAGGTGCAAGGCTTGAAGGCGGCGAAAGGCTTGGCCGATTGGTTGGGGCAGTTGGGAGCAGGCGGCGGGACGCCGTTGCTGGCTGCGCTGACGGAGGCGGGGCATTGGTTGGCGGCACGGCGCAAGCGCTATCGGGCCGAGCAACAGAAGCTGCTGGTGGTGACCGATGGGCGGCTCAAGGCGACGGGCGCGCTGCCGCGGTTGGAGTGTCCAGGCATGCTGATTGACATCGAACGTGGGCCTATCAGGTTGGGGCGTGCTGAGGAATTGGCGGTCGGATTGCAGTTGGAGTATCAGCACATCGATAAGTTGTAGCGCCTGGGCTATCGCCATCGCAGGCAAGCCAGCTCCCACATTGTGGCGGCGCCGCCGGTTCCATGTGGGAGCTGGCTTGCCTGCGATGAGGCCCTCAATTACACCGCACACCTATCAGCCTGTCCCCGGTACATTCGGCCAAAGATCGGCCACCAGAAACAACCGCTCTGCTTCTTCCCACGCCTCACCGTTCGGCACCATGCGCACCAGCAACTGCGCCGGGGCCATCGGGTCCAGGTCTGCCAGCCAGCCTTTCATCTGCACTTCACTCCACACTTCATCGGCCGGGTAATACGCGGGCGCCAGCCAGGCATGGCGGGGCAGGGGTTGCCAACGGCCCTCTGGGCGGGTGCTGACAAAGTCTGTCCAGTCGCGCTGATGCAACCAGCGCCCACGCAGGTGCTGCGGGTGAGCGCCGAGGGGGGAGAGCGCCGCGCCGGGCCAGGGGTAAAGCAGATAGCCGCCGAGCCACAAATGCGCATCGAACGCTTGGATATCCAGCGCCGCCAAGGCCTCGCGGCTTTCTGCCCGCGCAGAGATTGGCAATTGATGCTCGGCCAGGTGTGCCAGCTTGCGGTCCAGCCGATCATGGCAGCCAGGCCCCAGCCATTGCGTAGCGTCCTGGCCGTTGCCGTCCTGCGGGCCCAGGTAGAGTTTGATCGCCAGTTCCAGGTGGTGCACCCCATCGCGGTCGCGCAGCAGCATGTCCAACTCGCCCAGCGTGTGCCCGGCACGGCGGATCGGCAGGTTGGCGGCCAGCAACTCCACGCCCGGCGCATGCTGCACCGCAAATTGCCACAAGCGCTCGTAGTACAGGCCCAGGCGCCGGGTACGTGCCAGGCTCAACCACTGCTGCAACGCGCTGCTGTCCTGGTCCAGCTGGCGCAGCCAGGCTTCGAGTTGGTGAGGGGCTTGCACCCAGTCACTGCCCGCCAGCGGATGGCGCTGCGGCCAAGGCGTCTGCGCCAGCATCGGTGGTGCGAGCATCACCCACGCCAGGTCGCGCACCTCGGGGTGGCGCAGTTGGCGGGGCAGGGTGTGCAAGTCGGGGAATGGCGTCATGGTCCGAGCATAGCCTTTTCAGCGCGCAGAAGGTGCCTGAGAACCATTGTCATCAAGGCGTGGCGGCGACAAAGGATTTTGCCTGAGGCGGCCTTTCGCCCATAATCGCTCTTTTTGCCTCACCCCAGATCCCGCAGGAGCCCCATGGAGCAATTTCGCAATATCGGCATTATCGGTCGCCTGGGCAGTACCCAGGTGTTGGACACCGTCCGCCGGCTGAAGAAGTTTCTGCTCGAGCGCCACCTGCATGTGATCCTCGAAGACACCATCGCTGAAATCCTCCCTGGCCATGGCCTGCAAACCTCGTCGCGCAAGATGCTCGGCGAGGTGTGCGACATGGTCATCGTGGTCGGTGGCGATGGCAGCCTGCTCGGCGCTGCCCGGGCGCTGGCGCGCCATAACGTGCCGGTGCTGGGGATCAACCGCGGCAGCCTGGGCTTCCTCACCGACATCCGCCCCGATGAGCTGGAAGTCGAAGTGGCCAAGGTGCTCGACGGCCATTACCTGGTGGAGAACCGCTTCCTGCTGCAGGCCGAAGTGCGCCGCCATGGCGAGGCGATCGGCCAGGGCGATGCCCTTAACGACGTGGTGCTGCACCCCGGCAAATCCACGCGCATGATCGAGTTCGAGCTGTACATCGATGGCCAGTTCGTCTGCAGCCAGAAGGCCGACGGCCTGATCGTCGCCACACCCACAGGTTCCACCGCCTACGCGCTGTCGGCCGGCGGCCCGATCATGCACCCCAAGCTCGATGCCATTGTGATCGTGCCGATGTACCCCCATATGTTGTCCAGTCGGCCAATTGTGGTCGATGGCAACAGTGAGCTGAAAATCGTGGTGTCCAAAGACATGCAAATCTACCCGCAAGTCTCCTGCGACGGGCAGAACCATTTCACCTGCGCCCCCGGTGACACCATCACCGTAAGCAAGAAGGCACAGAAGTTGCGCTTGATCCACCCGCTGGATCACAACTACTACGAAGTGTGCCGCACCAAGTTGGGCTGGGGCAGCCGCTTGGGAGGTGGAGGCGACTGATGCTCGATCCCGCGCGTAGCTACGACCTGATTGGTGACGTGCACGGTTGCGCTCATACCCTTGAGCACTTGCTCGACCAATTGGGTTACCACAAGCAGGGCGGCACTTGGCGCCATCCGTCACGCATGGCGGTGTTCCTGGGCGATATCATCGACCGTGGCCCGCGCATCCGTGAGGCGCTGCATATCGTCCACGATATGACCGAGGCCGGCCAGGCGCTGTGCATCATGGGCAACCACGAGTTCAATGCGCTGGGCTGGACCACGCCGGCACCGCCGGGCAGCGGCAAGCAGTTTGTGCGTGAGCACAACCCGCGCCACGCCCGCTTGATCCACGAGACCCTGACCCAGTTCGAACACCACCCGGCCGACTGGCACGACTTCCTCGGCTGGTTCTACGACATGCCGCTGTTTGTCGATGCCGGGCGTTTCCGCGTGGTGCACGCGTGCTGGGACGACAGTTTTATCCAGCCGCTGCGCGCCACCTTCCCGGATGGCTGCATCGACCCGCACTTCCTGCAAGCCGCCGCCGTACCGGGCAGTTTCGCCTGCAATGCATTCGACCGCCTGTTGCGCGGCACCGATATGCGCCTGCCCGATGGGCTCACCCTGACCGGTGGCGATGGCCTGACGCGTTCGTTCTTTCGCACCAAGTTCTGGGAAGACGACCCCAAGACCTACGGTGACATCGTGTTCCAGCCCGACGCCTTGCCGGAGCCGGTGGCACGCACGCCGTTGTCGTCCACACAAAAGAATTCTTTGCTGCGCTATGGCGTCGATGAACCGTTGTTGTTCGTCGGCCATTACTGGCGTAGCGGCAAACCCGCGCCGATCCGCCCGAACCTGGCCTGCCTGGACTACAGCGCGGTGCTGTACGGCAAGCTGGTGGCGTATCGACTGGACCAGGAAACCCAGCTGGATCCGCGTAAATTCGTATGGGTCGACGTTGAGCGACCAGAGGCCATTCCATGAGTACCGTAGCTGTATTGCGCTTGCCCCTGAGCGTCGACCTGGGTGGTTTCGTCAAGTTGCTGCACCGCATGCAGGTGCCGCACCGCGTCAGCGAGGAGGCCGGTGAACAGGTGCTGTGGGTGCCCGAGGCCATCAGCGACGACGTGCGCGTGCTGTATCAACGTTTCCCCGCTGGCGACCCGGACCGGCAACTGGACATTCCCGAGCAGGCGCCGGTTGCGCGGCCCGGCTTTGTCCAGCAAGTGCGCCATAGCCCGGTCACCGCGCTGGTTTTACTGGCCAGCCTCATCGTCGCGGCCGTGACGTTGCTCGGCGAAAACCTGCAAACCATGGCCTGGCTGACCTTCCTGCCGTTCCGGGTGCTGGGCGAGTACATCCAGTTCACGCCGTTGGCTGACACCCTGGCCTCGGGGCAGTGGTGGCGCCTGGTCACGCCGATGCTGATCCACTTCGGCATCCTGCATCTGGCGATGAACGGCATGTGGTACTGGGAGCTGGGTCGGCGCATTGAAGCGCGCCAGGGCAGCATCAACCTGCTGGGCCTGACCCTGTTGTTCAGCCTGGTCTCCAACTACGCGCAATACGCCTACGGTGGCCCCGGCTTGTTTGGCGGCTTGTCTGGCGTGTTGTACGGCCTGCTCGGGCACTGCTGGATCTTTCAATTATTGTCGCCCAACCCGGCCTATCGCCTGCCCCGTGGGGTGCTGGTGATGATGCTGGTGTGGTTGTTGCTCTGCCTGTCGGGGCTGGTCTCGATGATCGGTTTCGGCGAAATCGCCAACGCGGCCCATGTGGGCGGGTTGGTCATCGGTTGCTTGACGGGTTTGCTCGGCGGTTTGTACAACCGTCGCAAAGCGTCTCTTTGATAAGGAAGAGCCTTATGTCCTCTTTTGCTGAAATGATCGAAAACATCACCCCGGACATCTACGAGAGCCTCAAGCTCGCGGTAGAGATCGGCAAATGGTCCGATGGCCGCAAGCTCACCGCCGAGCAGCGCGAATTGTCGTTGCAAGCGATGATCGCCTGGGAGATCCAGAACCTGCCCGAAGAGCAGCGCACCGGCTATATGGGCCCGCAGGAGTGCGCGTCCAAATCCGCGCCAGTACCGAATATCCTGTTCAAGTCGGATGCGATCCATTGATTGAAATTGGTCGCGGTGCAGTCAGCAAAATGTCGGCGCAGCTCGGTGAGCCGACCGTTCAATACGCCTTTCGCTTAGGAAGCACCGAGGTGCCGGTCAATCCGCTGATCGGTACCCATATCCGCCTGGAATACCTGGGCGCGATTCATTGCAGCCATTGCGGGCGCAAGACCAGGACCAGCTTCAGCCAGGGCTACTGCTACCCCTGCATGACCAAGCTGGCCCAGTGTGACCTGTGCATCATGAGCCCCGAGCGTTGCCATTACGACGCCGGTACCTGCCGCGATCCGGGCTGGGGCGAGACATTCTGCATGACCGACCACGTGGTGTACTTGGCCAACTCGTCGGGCATCAAGGTCGGCATTACGCGTGCTACGCAGTTGCCCACCCGTTGGCTGGACCAGGGCGCCAGCCAGGCGCTGCCGATCATGCGCGTGGCGACACGCCAGCAATCGGGCATCGTCGAAGACCTGTTCCGCAGCCAGGTGGCCGACAAGACCAACTGGCGCGCCTTGCTCAAGGGCGACGCGCAAGCGGTGGACCTCAAGCAGGTGCGTGATGAGCTGTTCGCCTCTTGCGCCGAGGGCTTGCTGGGTTTGCAGGAACGCTTTGGCCTGCAAGCCATCCAAACCATTGCCGACATCGAGCCGATTGAAATCCGCTACCCGGTCGAGCAGTATCCGACCAAGATCGTCAGCTTCAACCTGGACAAGAACCCGATTGCCGAAGGCACGCTGCTGGGGATCAAGGGCCAATACCTGATCTTCGACACCGGCGTCATCAACATTCGTAAATACACGGCCTACCAGCTCGCCGTGCATCAGTAGAAGGATCCCCAGCATGCGCACCGAACAACCGAAGATGATTTACCTTAAGGACTATCAGGCGCCGGACTACCTGATCGACGAGACGCACCTGACCTTCGAGTTGTTCGAGGACCACAGCCTGGTCCACGCGCAGCTGGTGATGCGCCGCAACCCCGAGCGCGGCGCCGGTTTGCCGCCATTGGTGCTCGATGGCCAGCAACTTGAGCTGTTGAGTGTCAACCTGGCCGACCAGCCGTTGACGGACGCTGACTACCAGCTGACCGACAGCCACCTGACCGTGCAGCCCAAGAGTGAGACCTTCACCCTCGACACCACCGTCAAGATCCACCCAGAAACCAACACCGCCCTGGAAGGCTTGTACAAATCCAGCGGTATGTTCTGCACCCAGTGCGAGGCCGAAGGTTTCCGCAAGATCACCTATTACCTCGACCGCCCGGACGTGATGAGCGTGTTCACCACCACGGTGATCGCCGAGCAGCACAGCTACCCGGTGCTGTTGTCCAACGGCAACCCGATCGCCAGCGGCCCCGGTGAAGACGGCCGGCACTGGGCGACCTGGGAAGACCCGTTCAAGAAACCGGCCTACCTGTTTGCCTTGGTGGCCGGTGACCTGTGGTGCGTTGAAGACAGCTTCACCACCATGACCAACCGCGAAGTCGCGCTACGCATCTACGTCGAGCCGGAAAATATCGACAAGTGCCAGCACGCCATGACCAGCCTGAAAAAATCCATGCGCTGGGACGAAGAGACCTACGGCCGCGAGTACGACCTGGACATCTTCATGATCGTCGCGGTCAACGACTTCAACATGGGCGCCATGGAGAACAAGGGCCTTAACATCTTCAACTCCAGCGCCGTGCTGGCCCGCGCCGAAACCGCTACAGACGCCGCTCACCAGCGCGTCGAAGCCATCGTTGCCCACGAATACTTCCATAACTGGTCGGGCAACCGCGTGACCTGCCGCGACTGGTTCCAACTGTCGCTCAAGGAAGGCTTCACCGTGTTCCGTGACTCGGGCTTCTCTGCCGACATGAACTCGGCCACGGTCAAACGCATCCAGGACGTGGCGTACCTGCGTACCCACCAGTTCGCTGAAGATGCCGGCCCCATGGCCCACGCCGTGCGCCCGGACAGCTTTATCGAGATCTCCAACTTCTACACCCTGACCGTGTATGAAAAGGGCTCGGAAGTGGTCGGCATGATCCACACCTTGCTCGGTGCCGAAGGCTTTCGCAAAGGCAGCGACCTGTATTTCGAACGCCATGACGGCCAGGCCGTGACCTGCGACGACTTCATCAAAGCCATGGAGGACGCCAATGGCGCCGACCTCAGCCAGTTCAAGCGCTGGTACAGCCAGGCCGGTACCCCGCGCCTGGCGGTGAGCGAAGCCTACGATGCGGCGGCCAAGACCTACAGCCTGACCTTCCGCCAGAGCTGCCCACCCACTCCGGATAAGGTCGAGAAGTTGCCCTTCGTGATCCCGGTGGCGCTGGGCTTGCTGGACGGGCAGGGCGCCGGCATTGCCTTGCGCCTGGCCGGTGAAGCGACGGCGGGCGACACTTCGCGGGTAATTTCGGTAACCGAAGCGGAACAGACCTTTACCTTCGTCGACATCGCTGAAAAACCCTTGCCTTCGTTGCTGCGTGGTTTCTCGGCGCCGGTGAAGCTCAGCTTCCCCTACAGCCGCGATCAACTGATGTTCCTGATGCAGCACGACAGCGACGGTTTCAACCGCTGGGATGCCGGCCAGCAGTTGGCCGTGCAGGTGTTGCAGGAGCTGATCGGCCAGCATCAGGCGGGCCAGCCGCTGAAGCTTGATCAACGCTTGATCGACGCGCTGCGCACGGTGTTGAGTGATGAAAGCCTGGACCAGGCCATGGTCGCCGAAATGCTCTCGTTGCCGAGCGAAGCCTACCTCACGGAAATCAGCGAGGTGGCGGATGTGGACGCTATCCACGCTGCCCGCGAGTTTGCCCGCAAGCAACTGGCCGACAACCTGTTCGAAGGCTTGTGGCTGCGCTACCAGGCCAACCGCGAGCTGTCCAAGCAAACGCCTTACGTGGCAGAAGCCGAGCACTTCGCCCGGCGTGCGCTGCAGAACATCGCGCTGTCGTACCTGATGCTCAGCGGCAAGCCAGAAGTGTTGGCGGCCACCCTGGATCAGTTCGACACCAGCGATAACATGACCGAACGCCTGACGGCGTTGGCGGTGTTGGTGAACTCGCCGTTCGAAGCAGAGAAAGCCCAGGCCTTGGCGGTGTTTGCCGAAAATTTCAAGGACAACCCGCTGGTCATGGACCAATGGTTCAGCGTACAGGCCGGCAGCACCTTGCCGGGCGGGCTGGCGCGGGTCAAGGCGTTGATGGAGCACCCGGCGTTCACCATCAAGAACCCCAACAAGGTGCGCGCACTGGTGGGCGCATTTGCCGGGCAGAACCTGATCAACTTCCATGCGGCGGATGGCTCGGGCTATCGCTTCCTGGCCGACCTGGTAATCCAGCTCAATACCTTGAACCCGCAGATCGCCTCGCGCCAACTGGCGCCGCTGACACGCTGGCGTAAATACGACAGCGCCCGGCAGGCGCTGATGAAGGCGGAGCTGGAGCGCATCCTGGGTGCGGGTGAACTGTCCAGCGATGTGTTTGAGGTGGTCAGCAAGAGCCTGGCGTAACCCTCACTGCCTTAACGCGATCCCCCTGTGGGAGCGGGCTTGCTCGCGAAGGCGGCGTGTCAGTCGACATCAGTATGACTGACCCACCGCTTTCGCGAGCAAGCCCGCTCCCGCATTTAGGTCAGGAGGCGTCAGTTTGATAAGCGTCGTAGCTGCGGCGCGTGCGCTCTATCTCTTCGACCAACCGGTCAATGCCCGCCAATCGTGCCCGGTTGTCATGATCCCAGGGATGAAAGCCCGGCTTGAAGTAATGCAGCCACGGCCGGCACATCCGTGGAAACACACCCTTGGGCCCATACAAGAACTTCACCATGCGCCACAAGCCCTTCAGCGTGCCGCCCGAAGTGCGGTCGGCAATCAACAGGCGCACGTGAAAATCCAGCACCACCACCCAGAACAGCACGCTGGTGGTCAGCATGGTGCCGGTGCGCAGCAGGTAACGTGCAGGCCCTGGCTTGATCACCCTGTTCCACACATCGAACGCCACGGCTTTGTGTTCGGTTTCTTCCAGGGCGTGCCAGTACCACATCTGCTGGTAACCCTTGAGTGAGTCGCCAAAGCGCGAAGGGTCGCTCAGCAGGATTTCCGCGAGCATGGCGGTGTAGTGTTCCAGGGCGATGGTCACCGCCAGGTTGAACGACGCCGGCAGGTGTTTTTTCTGCAGGTCGAGGAAGAACTTCAGGCGTCGGTCGAGGGAGTGCGCCGGCAGACCGGCCGCTTGCAGCAAGTCGTTATACGCCACGTGTTCACGGCTGTGCATGGCCTCCTGGCCGATAAACCCCTGGATCTCTTTTTTCAGTTCGGCATCGTCGATCTGCCCACGGTAGTGGCGCACGCTGTCCATGAAGAACAGCTCGCCCTGGGGAAACAGCAGCGACAGGGCATTGAAGAAATGGCTGACCACAGGCCCTTGTTCGTGCCAGTTCTTGATGCGCTCGGCAGGCAAGGCAAAACGGATATCGCGACGGATCGGCAGCATGGTGCGTGCTCCTGTTCAGAGTCGAGGCTCGTCGTTGGTTTCAAACACGGGCGTGCGCGGCTTGGGCGCCATGCGCTTGCTGGCAAACACCACCAGGGCCTGATAGGCCGCCGGCAGGCAACGGGCGAGCAGGTCGAGGAAATAGGCATCGCGGCCAATCAGCACGCGACGCTTGTTTTTGCGTACGCCTTGCAGGATCACTTTGGCGGCCTGGTCGGCGTCGGTGATGAAGAGTTTTTCGAAATCGGCGCGGGCTTGTTGCTCGCTGTGGATGAGAAAGCCGGTCATGTTCGCGTCGATGCGGCTGCTGCGGCAGATGTCGGTACGAATGCCACCGGGGTGCACACAGGTGGCCGACACGCCGCAGCGTTGCAGGTCGAGTTCCTGGCGCAAGGCTTCGGTGAAACCGCGCACGGCGAACTTGGTGGCGTTGTAGCCGCTCATGCCGGGCTGGGCGAACAGGCCGAACACGCTGGACGTATTGATGATATGCCCGTCGCCGCTGGCCTTGAGGTACGGCAGGAATGCCTTGGTGCCATGCACCACTCCCCAGAAGTTGATGCCGACGATCCATTCCAGGTCGGCGTAATCCACGCCTTCGACGGTGCTCGACAGCGCCACCCCGGCATTATTGAAGACCAGGTTGACCTTGCCGTGCTCGGCCACGCAGCGTGCTGCCCAATCGTGCATGGCCTGGCGGTCGGACACGTCCAGCACTTGGGTGGTGACAGTGACGGGCGACAAGGTCGAGGTGCGGATCAGCGCCAGGGTCTGTTCCAGGCCCTGGCTGTTTTTGTCTGCCAGCGCCAGATGACACCCTTCCCGCGCCAGGGCCAGGGCCAATGAGCGGCCCATGCCGGACGCCGCGCCGGTGATCGCCGCGACGCGGCCGTTGAATGACTTCATGACAGGCTGCCTTCTGTGGTGGAGTGGGGCGTTGCAACCGCTCGCGGCAGGGCGGGCGCCGGCGCCTGGTTGACGCTGTAGTCTTTGAGGGCAAAATGCCGGGTGACCTGCTTGAAGCGCCAGGTCGAGCCGGGCCACAGCGTGGTGTTCTTGCCGGTGCGCGGGTCGAGGTACCAGCTCTGGCAGCCGCCGGTGTTCCAGATGGTGCGCTTGAGCTTGTCCTGCAACTGCTGGTTGTAGGCGTGCTCCACGGCGTGTTTGACCTCTACCGTGGTAAGGCGCTGGCGCTGCATGTGTTTCAGGGCGTCGAGAATGTACGCGACCTGAGCCTCGATCATCAGGATCATCGAGTTATGCCCCAGGCCGGTGTTGGGGCCCACGATCAGAAACAGGTTCGGGTAGCCCGGCACGGTGGTGCCTTTGTAGGCATGGGCGCCATCGCGCCAGGCATCCATCAGGTCGATGCCGTCACGGCCGATGATGCAGCCACGGGGCAACGGGTCGCTGGCCTGGAAACCCGTGCCGAAGATCAGGCAATCGGCGGGGTGCTTGATACCGTCGGCGGTGATCACGCCGTCGGCTTCGATGCGCAGCACGTTGTCGGTGACCACCTCGACATTGCTGCGCGAGAGTGCCGGGTAGTAATCGTTGGAAATCAGCACGCGCTTGCAGCCGATGGTGTAGTCCGGCGTCAGTGTTTTGCGCAGGGAAGGGCGGGCCACCTGTTTGCGCAGGTGACGCAGGGCGATTTTCTGCACCATTTTCATCAGGCGTGGATGCAGGGCAAAGCCCACCACGCGGCCTTCCAGTGCCCAGTAAAGCGCAGCACGCACCAGCTTCTGGGTGAGCGGTACATGCTTGAACAACCAGCGCTCGGCAGTGGAAATCGGCCGATCAGGCTTGGGCATGATCCACGGCGGTGTGCGCTGGAACAGGTCCAGGTGCGCCACCTGCGGGGCGATCTGCGGCACGAACTGGATGGCGCTGGCACCGGTGCCGATTACCGCCACGCGCTTGCCCTTCAAGGAGTACTCGTGATCCCACTGCTGGGAGTGGAAGCGCTTGCCCTTGAAACTGTCCAGCCCTGGGATATCTGGCATTGCCGGGCGCGACAAGCCCCCCATTCCCGACACCAGCACCCGTGCGCTGACGTGGCGGCCGTTAGTGAAGGTCAGTTGCCAGCGCTGCTGTTGTTCATCAAACAGCGCCCGTTGCAGGCCCATGCCAAAGCGCAGGTAGGGCGCCAGCTTGAAGCGCCTGGCGCAGTCTTCCAGATAGGCGCGTATCTCGGGTTGCGCCGCGAACTGTCGCGTCCAGTTCGGGTTGGGCGCAAAGGAAAACGAATACACATGGGACTGCACGTCGCAGGCGCAACCTGGGTAGTGGTTGTCGCGCCATGTACCGCCGAGGGTCTGGGCCTGTTCGGCGATAAAGAAGTCGGTGAGCCCGGCTTCCTTGAGTTTGATCGCCATGCACAGGCCCGCGAACCCGGAGCCAATGATGGCGATGTCGATTGAGTCACTGGGGGCAATCATAGGGCTGCCTCGTCAATAAAGCGCTTGGGCATCGGATGTGCTCCTGTTTTTGTTTTGTCTTTTAGATAGAACACCATTGCAAAGGAAAATTGAATTAATTATTTTAAAAAAGATTTTAAATAATCTACCTGAAAAATTCGCCTACGCTAGGGCCTTGTTGCGCATGAGCGATTTGTCCGACGGACGAACGTGGTATGCATGAAGTCTAGGTCCAGGGTGTGGACGATGGCTGGGGCCAGATCAATTCCGGTCGGGTCGCCAGCAGCAGGGAAGCAGAGGACCGAGCTATGGCTGTCGAGTGGGTTGTCGCTGCGGGTGTGCTGGCGGGCGCCAGTGCGGCGTTATGGGGCTTGAGTGCCTGGATGACGCGGCGCATTGAAGCGACCGTGCCGATCAACGGGCGTTTCGTCGAGGTGGATGGCGAGCGCTTTCATTATGTCGAAGAGGGCAAGGGCCCGCCGCTGGTGATGATTCACGGGCTGATGGGCAGCAGTCGCAACCTGACCTATGCCTTGTCCGGCCAGTTGTGTGAGCATTTTCGGGTCATCAGCCTCGACCGGCCGGGCTCAGGCTATTCCACCCGGCACAGCGGCACGCCGGCAGACTTGCCGGCCCAGGCGCGACAAATCGCGGCCTTCATCAAGACGCTGGATCTGGGCAAACCGCTGATACTGGGGCACTCCCTGGGCGGAGCGATTGCCCTGGCGCTGGCCCTCGACCATCCTCATGCGGTGTCCGGGTTGGTGCTGGTTGCGCCCTTGACTCACCCCCAACGCATGCTGCCGCTGGTGTTCCTGTCTCTGGCCGTGCGCCCGGCCTGGCTGCGGCGCTGGGTGGCGCACACCTTGACCTTGCCCATCGGGCTGCTGACCAAAGACTCGGTGGTGAAGGGCGTATTTGCCCCCGATCCTGCGCCGCCGGACTTTGCCACCCGTGGCGGCGGTTTGCTGGGCATGCGCCCCGACAATTTCTACGCCGCGTCCACCGAGATCAACCGGGTCAACGACCACCTGCCGGAGATGGTCAAGCGCTACTCCCGATTGACCCTGCCCATCGGCCTGATCTACGGCGCGCAGGACAAGGTGCTCGACTTCCAGAAACACGGCCAGGCCCTGGCCAGCAAGGTGCCAGGGCTGAAAATGCAAGTGATCGAAGGCCGTGGGCATATGTTGCCGATCACCGCCACCGAGCGCGTGGCGGCGCTGGTGGAGCAGGTGGCCAAGCGGGCTCGACCCGGCGAGAGCGTCCGGCCGTTAAACCCACCTGTCGCCCTGGCGAGCCAGTAACAGTGCCACCTGACTGCGGCGCCTGGCGTTGACGCCTGCCCCTGAACACCTGACCAAACGGCTGAAAAGAGACTGCTCGGTCACGGAGAAAAGGGCTGGAGAAACTAGTTGACGACCTAACGATTCCGCGCTATTTATTTAAAAAAATTATTTCAATGTGTAATTTGAAATTATTTTTGAAATGCCTAAGAGCGAATAAAATAATGAAAAAAACGCCTTTTATCGCATGCATGATTTCTCGCAGCAGTCAGCGCACCGCTGCCGCATTGCCTACCGAATGTGTGCGGAGGCTGCCATGAACCAGACTCTGGCAGCTGCGACCGTGTGGGCCGACGGCAAACGCCACCTGTGGTGGCTGGGCATTATGCCGCTGGCGACGCCCTTGCTCTCCGGTGCCCTTGCCATCACCACAGGCGTGCAACAACTGTGGTGGGTGGGCGTGCTGGTGATCTTCGGCTTGATCCCGCTGATTGACGGCCTGCTCGGCGAAGACGTCAGCAACCCGCCCGAATCTGCGGTCAGCCACCTTGAATCCCAACGCTACTACCGCTGGATCGTCTACACCGGCGTGCTGTTTGTGATTGCCTCGGTGGTGATCACCGGTTGGCTCGCTGCGGGCGGTATCGACTGGATCATCAACGGCGGCCTGTTACAGGCCACGGCCACCCTGGAACCCTCGAACTGGCTGGCCAGGACCGCCGCGTTCATCACCGCACGCACTGAACTTCACGGTGCAGTCAGCTGGTTGACGTATGTGGGCATGGCCATGTCCACCGGGGCCGCCACCGGCATTGCCATCAACACCGCCCATGAGCTGGGGCACAAACCCAAGCCTCTGGAAGTGTTCCTGGCCAAGGTCACCCTGGCGCCAACCTTCTATGGCCACTTTTACACCGAACATAACCGTGGCCATCACGTACGGGTCGCCACGCCGGAAGACCCGGCCAGCTCGCGCCTGGGTGAAAGTTTCTGGGCATTCCTGCCGCGTTCGGTGTGGTTCAGCGCTGTGTCGGCCTGGAACCTGGAGCGCGAACGCCTGCGCAAACTCGGCCTGCCGGCCCTGCACTGGAAGAACGCGGTGCTCAGCGCCTGGATGTACAGCGTGGTGTTGTGGGGCGCAATGATTGCCTGGCTGGGGGCGGCGGTAATTCCGTTCCTGATTATCCAGGGCATCTACGGGTTCTCGTTGCTGGAAGTGGTGAACTATGTCGAGCATTACGGCCTCAAGCGTCAGAAGTTGCCCAATGGCCGTTATGAACGCTGCTCGCCGCGTCACTCGTGGAACAGTAATCGAATTGTCACCAATATCTTTCTGTTCCAGTTGCAGCGGCACTCCGATCACCATGCCAACCCCACGCGCAGTTATCAGTCGCTGCGTCACTTTGATGAATCACCGCAACTTCCCTATGGCTACGCCAGCATGATTGTCTGGGCTTATGTGCCGTACTTGTGGCGGCGTCGCATGGACCATCGTGTACTGAATCACTATGCCGGCGATATCAACCTGACCAATCTTCAGCCGTCAAAGCGTTTGAAGTATCTGGAGAAGTACAGCGGTAGTGCCAAGCCGTTTTGAGATGAAGTAAGCCTTCAGGGTGTACTCGGGATCTGTGTATCGCGCAGGTCCTTGTCGCCCGGCGTTTTGAGTGCAAGAACCTGGTTTGACCCTACAACAATAATTTCAAGGGAAGGACGTACACCATGCAAAGTTCTGCCAAGTTCACCGCCCACATCTTCTTGGCGGCCATGGGCCTGATTGTGTATCACCAGGCTCAGGCTGCGCGTATCGAACCCGCTGGCAGTGCCTTCACTGCCCAAGGACCTATCAGCTTTTCCAAAGGCAAGCTCATCAGTGCCGACTGCACCATCAAGGTAGCCGGCAAGGTTGCAGCCGATGGTTCATCGGTGAATGTCGACAAAGTCGAGTTCGACGGTGGCCTCAAGTGCAGCCGTGTCGAAGCCATCAACTTGCCTTGGGTGTTAATCGCCAAAGATACAAAAAGCGGCTCCATGTCGAAGATCAGCGTGGACGTGCATGCCTTTGGCCTGGGTGGCAAGTGTGGGCCGTCGACGGCCGACGGTACTTGGGATAACGCCACCGGCAAGTTGGAAGCCGCCGATGTTGCGATTGGCGAAGACTGCAAGATCAAGACGGTGTCGATCAAGATGCCGGCCAACTTCAAAGTTGTCGAATAACACGTTCCGACAGTTGTAGCGGTAAATGCATTGAAATTTGGCTGGAAAGGGAAGTTCTGCAGTTTCACCGTGACCTCTCGATCATGGCCATTACCCCTGGCGAAATGAATCGCCATAACATGTGAGGAAAAACAATGAAAAGCTTGAAAACCCTCGTTTGTGCAACTTCGTTTGCTCTGTGCTTTGGTGCCGCCTCCATGGCGAGCGCGGCGTCCGTTTCTCCAGACGGTCCGTTCTCGACTAATGCCGGTACCATCGTGGTGAAGTCGCCCTCATCCTTCGGTGCGGCAGTGACTTGCGGCATTACCTTTACCGGCAACGTTAGCGGTGGCGTGGCTTCTATCAACGGTGCGTCCTTGACCGGCGGTGGCCTGTGCGCACTGCCCACGCTGACTAACCTGCCTTGGGTTCTTACCGCAGCGACGGGCACCACCGGCACCGTGACCAACGTAGGCTACAAAATCTCCTCGATTCCGGCCACTAACTGCGGCCCTACCACCATTGCCGTGGCGTGGACTCCTGGTACCAAAACACTTTCGGCCACCAATCAGTCGCTGACCGGCAACTGCACCGTCGTATCGCTGAATGTTGTTGCCCCGACGCTGACGGTTAACCCGTAAGCATGTGACTCCAGAGGGCTGATCACCCGTGAAAGGCCGATGCCTCATGCGAGGCATCGGTTGGGCAGGGTACTTACGGTGTGCCTGCGGCCACACGACCCACCGGCAGGGGCCGGGCGAAATAATAATAAGGAGCAGCGCATGAATAATAAGAAACAACACGCTCACACGTTACTGGGGTTGGCGCTGTTGGGAGGTTTGATGACCACGGGACATGTGCAGGCGGGCGGCTTCTCCACGCCAACCTACGGTGCGCCTGGCTGGGGCCGCGCGTTTGGCGGCGGTTCATTGTTCAAGAACGACCCCAGTGCCGCGTACAACAACCCGGCGGCCATGGCGTTCATCGATTCAACTATCGCGCAGCAGACTGTCGATTATGCCCGGGTCAAGATCAAATATTCGGGTCAGGCTTTTGACCACAACGGTAATCCTGTGACCAATACGCCGGTATTGGATGATCAGGGCAGCATGGGCGATCCGACGCTCAATAACAATAACGGGGGGCAAGGTGGCTTTACCGCGTGGCTGCCAACCGGTTTCCTGGTGATCCCCATCGGCGACCGCTTTGCGTTTGGCTTGAGCCAGGTGGTCCCCCAGGGCATGAGAACAACTTGGAACGAAGACTCCAAGCTGCGGGATTTTGCAGTCGACACCAAAATTGAGACCGTTGGCCTGACAGGCTCACTGTCGTTCAAGGTCAATGACCAGTTTTCGGTCGGCGGTGGCGCCATCGTCCAACGCAGCCAGGGATTTGTCAGCCAGAACGTCGACTTGCTGGCAGCGGCGGACGTCTCTCCCGGACTCGGCGGGACCGGCTTTCCGACCGGTGTAGGGCATTCGTTGATGCGTGTGAAAGTCGATAATATCTCGGTCGGTTGGTTTGGCGGTGTGGTATGGAAGCCGACGGCGCAAGACACACTGGGCTTGAACTATCACGCCAAAATCAAAAACAAGATGACCGGCAAATACAATGTCTATACGGATGCTATCGGTCGCAACGCGATGACCAATCCTATTGGACCGAACGGCGAAACATTGGTTGAAATGGCGTATCCGGGGCTGAAGCTTTTCCCGGACGGGGCGCATGCCAGCACTCAGTTGGATATTCCGGCTACTGCGGCGATTGACTGGGTCCACCAGTTCAATGATCGCTGGACATTAGGTGTCAGCGCCCAGTGGACTGAATGGTCTTCGTTCAAAGACCTGACACTCAAGTCGCAAGGCTCGACTATTGTTGCCATCCCCTACAACTACAAGAACGCCTGGATGACCTCGATCGGTGGCGACTATAAAGCCACTGACGAACTTACCCTGCGTGCCGGTGTAGCTTACGACCAGACACCTACCCGTAACTCCACGCGTGACCCCCGGATCCCCGACGGCGACCGCTATTTCTTGGCGTTTGGTGCCGGTTATGACATCAAGGCTGTGCCTGGTCTGTCAGTGGATGCCGCGTATTCGCACCAATTCGTCCAGAAGGTCAATCTGAAGACCAAGAACGTTGATCGTCTCGGAGCCGCCCAACTGGACGGCAAAGCCGAATCGTCAGGTGATGTGGTCAGTCTGTCGGCTACCTACAAGTTCTAAAGGGCACGTGGAGCAGTTGTCGAGCAGGGTTCCCAGTGCACCTGGAGACCCTGCCGGGGCTGTTTAGGCTGTTCTGGTTTCTTATTCCACAAGGCTGAGTCGTTCAGCCTGATTTTTTTCGTCAACATACTAAATAAAAATTTCAAAACATTATTTGAATTTATGATTTGAAGTTTGTAGTGTGGTTTTACGCCCTGAATCAAGTAGAGGTATCCCCATGCTTATCTGGTTATTGGTGGGTCTCGCCGCCGCGATTGCCCTGGCGTATCGACAAGCCGCCGCCACCCTCTGGCTGGGCGCTGGCCTGGTCTGGTTAGCGGCGGGTTATCTGTTCAACGCGGTGGCCGTGCCGGGCATTACCCTGGCGGCGGTATTGGTGGTGGTGCCCGCCTTGGTGCTGGCAGTCAAACCCCTGCGCCGCAAGCTGCTGACTACCAAGGCCTTGGGCCTGTTTCGTACAATCATGCCGGCGATGTCCGATACCGAGCGTGCGGCCATCGAGTCCGGCACGGTGTGGTGGGATGCCGAGCTGTTCAGCGGCAAACCCGACTGGCAGCGCCTGCTGCAAGCCGCGCCGGCCAGCCTGAGCGCCGAGGAGCAAGCTTTCCTCGACAACGAAGTCGAAACCCTGTGCGACATCGCCAACGACTGGGAAACCACGCAAGTCTGGCAGGACATGTCCCCCGAGGGCTGGCAGTACACCAAGGAGGCCGGGTTCCTCGGCATGATCATTCCCAAGCAGTACGGCGGCAAAGGCTTCTCCCACTACGCCCATTCCCAGGTGGTGATGAAGCTGTCGACACGTTGCTCGGCGGCAGCCATTTCGGTGATGGTGCCTAACTCCCTGGGGCCGGCCGAGCTGCTGCTGCATTACGGCACCGACGCTCAGCGCAACTACTACCTGCCGCGCCTGGCACGCGGTGACGATATTCCGTGTTTCGCCCTGACCAGCCCGTATGCCGGCTCCGATGCCGGCGCGATCCCTGACCTGGGCATCGTCTGCAAAGGCATGCATGAGGGCGAGGAAGTACTGGGTTTCAACGTGACCTGGGACAAGCGCTACATCACCCTTGGCCCGATTGCCACGGTGCTGGGCCTGGCGTTCCGCGCCGAAGACCCGCAGGGCTTGCTTGGCGCGCCTGGTTCCCTGGGCATTACCTGTGCGTTGATCCCCACCTCCCATCCAGGGGTAAACAGCGGCCGGCGTCACTGGCCGTTGAATGCGGTTTTCCAGAACGGTCCTACTACCGGCAAGGATGTGTTCATTCCCTTGGAGTGGGTGATCGGTGGTCGCGAACAAATCGGCAACGGCTGGCGCATGTTGATGGAATGCCTGGCGGCAGGCCGGGCGATTTCCCTGCCATCGGCCAACGTCGGCCTGGGTAAAGTGGCGGTGCGCGGTACCACAGCCTATGCGGCGATGCGCAAGCAATTCGGCCTGCCCATCGGCAAGTTCGAAGGTGTACAGGCGCCGCTGGCGCGCATGGCCGGGCATCTGTATGCCTGTGATGCGGTGCGCAAGGTGTCGGTGGCATCCCTGGACGCCGGCGAGAAACCGTCGGTGATCTCGGCCATTGCCAAGTACCACGTCACCGAGCGGGCGCGCATCATCGTCAACGACGGCATGGACATCGTCGCCGGCAAAGGCATCTGCATGGGCCCCAATAACTTCCTCGCCCGTGCCTACCAGCAAAGCCCCATCGCCATTACGGTGGAAGGTGCGAACATCATGA
The DNA here is from genome assembly GCF_058725345.1 of Pseudomonas sp. DW-iso17. NCBI lineage: Bacteria > Pseudomonadati > Pseudomonadota > Gammaproteobacteria > Pseudomonadales > Pseudomonadaceae > Pseudomonas > Pseudomonas sp. DW-iso17. The sequence continues at coordinate 182,227 of NZ_JBZXEA010000032.1, forward strand.
CCCGCTGCCTGATCATCTTTGGCCAGGGCTTGATTCGTTGCCATCCCTACGTGTTCCGCGAGATGGAAGCGGCGCGCAACCCCGACCGGCGCAAGGCCCTGGAAGACTTCGACAGCGCAATGTTTGGCCATGTGAGTTTTGTCGTGGCCAACACTGTACGCGCAGCGGTGCATGCCCTGACCGGCGGACGCCTGATTGCGGCCCCGGCCAAGACCGACTCGGCGCTGGCTGCCTACTACCGCCAGGCCAATCGGCTGTCGGTGGTGCTGGCGCTGATCTCGGATATTTCCATGGGCGTGCTGGGCGGTGCCCTCAAGCGCAAGGAAAGTATTACCGGGCGCCTGGGGGATATTTTGTCGCAGTTGTACATCTTGTCTTGCGTGCTCAAGCGCTTCGAGGATGACGGCAGGCCCCAGGCGGACTTGCCGCTGGTGCACTGGGCGGCCCAGGACGCCTTGTTGCGCGCCCACGAAGCCTTGGCCGAAGTGCTCGACAACTACCCTTCAAAGCCCGCAGCAGCAGTGGTGCGGGCGTTGAGTTTTCCGTTTGGCATCCCGCAGCGCAAACCGTCGGATCGCCTGTTGGCGCAGGTGGCGGAGGTGGTGCAGACCCCTGGCGAAACCCGCGACCGTTTGCTGGCCAACTCCTACATTCCCCGTCCGGAAGTCGACAAGCTGGCCTACGGCGAATTGGGTTTCCGTTTGCTGCCCCAAGTGGAGCTGATCGAGGCGCGGCTCAAGCCCGCCATCAAGCAAGGTCTGCTCGGTCCGCTGCCGATCTCTGCCACGGCCTTCACCGACTGGCGCGTGAAGGCGCGGGCGCTGGATTTGATCAGCGACGACGAAGACGCCTTGCTGGCGCGCTATGTGGAATACGCCGACCACGGTATCCAGGTGGACGACTTTCCCCAGGACTTTGGTTTGCTGGAGGCCCTGCAGCAGCGTAAGCAGGCGCTCGAGCCGGTGGCCAAACGGCGCAGCGCTCCGGTCAATTAAGAGAACCCCGGTCCACCTGTGGGAGCTGGCTTGCCTGCGATGGCATCACCTCGGTTTGACTGACACACCGAATCGCGGGCATCGCAGGCAAGCCAGCTCCCCCATTCGATCGGGTTTACAAGACAGCCATTGTGTTGTGAGTGGAACCCTCTATGAGTGACAGTTACCTTTCGTTTGTTAATTCCCCCTGGGGCCGGCGTCTGGCCCAGGCGGTCGGCTTGCCGCAACCCTTGCCCCTGCAACGGCATCGCAGCGGCCAGGCCGGCCTGGCTAATCCTGTGATCATCGCCGGGGCAGGGCGGCTGGTGGCCTCGGTGCAGCGCGTGTTCAGCGCCACCGACACCGTCGCCGCGAGCCCGGCGACGCTCAAAGCACCGTCCACGGTCAAGGTGCAAGGCGCGGTGTTCGACGCCAGCGGCGTGACCGACCTGCAACAGCTGGATGAGCTCTACCTGTTCTTTCACAGCAATGCCAAGCGCCTCGGCCAGCATGGCCGAGTAGTGGTGCTCGGAACGGCACCCGAGCATTGCGACGACTTGCCCCAGGCCATCGCCCAACGCGCCCTTGAAGGCTTGGTGCGGTCGCTGGCCAAGGAACTGCGCCGCGCGATCACCGTGCAACTGCTGTACGTGGCGCCGGGCGCGGAAGACGCGCTGGACAGCAGCCTGGGGTTTTTCCTGTCGCGCCGTTCCGCCTATGTCTCGGGGCAAGTGGTGCGCCTGGAAAAACCGGTCGATGGCCACGCCGCCATCAACTGGGACAAACCCTTTGCCGGCAAACGTGCCCTGGTCACCGGCGCCTCCCGTGGCATCGGCCTGGCGATTGCCCAGGTGCTGGCGCGCGACGGTGCCCATGTGGTGTGTGTGGACGTGCCCCAGGCCCAGGAAGCCTTGCAGCAGGCGGCGACCAGCGTGAGCGGTTCGGCGTTGCCCCTGGATATCACCGCCGCCGACACCGCCGCACTGTTGCAAACCCACGTCAGCCAATATGGCGCCTTTGATGTGGTGGTGCACAACGCCGGCATCACCCGCGACAAGACCATCGCCAAAATGACCGAGGGCGCCTGGCGCAGTGTGCTGGCGGTCAATCTCGAAGCGCCGTGGCAGCTCAGTGAGGCCTTGCTCGACAGTCAGGGTTTGAACCCTGGTGGGCGCATTGTGTGCGTGTCGTCGATTTCCGGTATCGCCGGCAACCTGGGGCAGAGCAACTACGCCACGTCCAAGGCCGGGGTGATCGGCCTGGTACAGGGCCTGGCACCGCGTGCGGCAGCCCGGCAGGTCACGGTAAACGCGGTGGCGCCCGGCTTTATCGAGACCCAGATGACCGCGAAGATCCCGCTGATGATCCGCGAAGCGGGGCGGCGCATGAATTCGTTGTCCCAGGGCGGGCAACCCATCGACGTGGCCGAGACCATCGCCTGGCTGGCGCATCCGGCGTCGGGCGGCGTCAATGGCCAGGTGGTGCGGGTGTGCGGCCAAAGCCTGTTGGGAGCCTGACCGATGGACTACGTGACACAGATCATCGACCCACCGCCGTCGCGCACGCAGTTGTTGCTCGACGGCCTGCGCGCCTTGCGCAAACCCAAGCCCGACGGTGCGCCGCCATTGCCCACCGCACGCCTGGTGCGCAGCGCGGTGGAGCTTTCGTCGGCCGGTATCGCCGCTTACTCACGGGCGTGTGGTTTTCGTCGCGAGCAGGGCGTGCCATTGTCCTATCCCCATGTGCTGGCGTTCCCACTGCACCTCATGCTGCTGACTCGGCCAAGCTTTCCGTACCCGGCCAGTGGCATGGTGCACCTGGCCAATCGTATTCGTCAGCACCAGCGCTTGCACGAGGGTCAGGCGTTGCGCCTGGAGGTGTATTGCGAGCGCTGGGTGGCCCATCCCAAAGGGCAGGCGTTGAGCATTGCTACCCGTGCCTACAGCCAGGAAACCCTGGTGTGGGAAAGCGATAGCCTGTATTTGCGCCGTGACGTCAGCAATCCGGTGGGTGAACCCTGGAATGACCCTCTGCCGCTACAGGAAGACGGCCTGTTACGCACCCAGCGCTGGGTACTGCCCGCCGACCTGGGGCGACGCTTTGCCAAGGTCTCGGGGGATTTCAATCCCATTCACACGTCGGTCATCGGTGCCAGGCTCTTCGGCTTTCGTCGCGCCATCGCCCATGGCATGTGGACCCTGGGCCGCGCATTGGCAGCGCAACAGCCGCCCGGTGGCCTGGACCAGGCCGAGGCACATTGCGACTTCAAATTGCCGATCTTCCTGCCCGGCCAGGTCGCCCTGTGGCGCCACCCGGCGAGCGGGCCACGGCGCGAGTTCGAAGTGCGCAATTTTGTCGGGGACAAGCCCCATATGCGCGGGCTATTCATTTGGAAAGAGAGCCAGCAATGAGTGACTACAGTTTTACCCCGGCCCCGACCCGCCGCGTGGCGATTATCGGCGGCAACCGTATTCCATTTGCGCGCTCCAACACGGTGTATGCCCACGACAGTAACCAGGACCTGCTGGTCGCCGCCCTGCAAGGGTTGGTGGAGCGCTACAACCTGCACGGCCAACGCCTGGGCGAGTTTGCCGCCGGGGCGGTGATCAAGCACTCGCGGGATTTCAACCTGGCGCGCGAGGCGCTGTTGTCCACCACGTTGTCTGCGCAAACCCCTGCCTATGATGTGCAACAAGCCTGTGGCACGGGCCTGGAAGCCGCGCTGCTGGTGGCGAATAAAATCGCCCTCGGCCAGATCGAGGTGGGCATTGCCGGTGGCGCCGATACCACTTCCGACGCGCCCATTGGCATCAACGAATCCTTGCGCCATACCTTGCTCGCGGCCAATCGCGCCAAAAGCCTGGGCGACAAGCTCAAGGCCTTGATGAAAGTGCGCCCATCGATGCTGTTCAAACCATTGCTGCCGCGCAATGGCGAGCCGCGCACCGGGCTGTCCATGGGCGAGCACTGCGAAGAAATGGCCAAGCGCTGGCAGATCAAGCGCCTGGCCCAGGACGAGCTGACCCTCACCAGCCACCAGCGCCTGGATGCGGCCTATCAACGCGGCTTCTTCGACGACCTGATCAGCCCCCACCGCGGCTTGGCCCGTGACAACAACTTGCGTGCCGATATCAGCCTGGAAAAGCTCGCCGGCTTGTCGCCGGCCTTCGACCGCCAGAACGGCACGCTCACCGCCGGCAACTCCACGCCCCTGACCGATGGCGCCTCGGTGGTGCTGCTGGCCAGTGAAGAATGGGCAGCCGCCCATGGCTGGCCGGTGTTGGCCTACTTGCGCACGGGCGAAACGGCTGCGGTGAATTTTGTCGACGGCACCGAGGGCCTGCTGATGGCGCCGGCTTACGCCGTGCCACGCATGCTTGCGCGGGAAGGCTTGAGGTTTGCCGACTTCGATTTCTTCGAGATCCACGAAGCGTTCGCCGCCCAGGTGCTGTGCACGCTCAAGGCCTGGGAAGACCCGCAGTATTGCCGCGAGCGACTCGGCCTTGACGCCCCCCTGGGCGCCATCGACCGGGCCAAGATGAACGTCAACGGCGGCTCACTGGGTTGCGGCCATCCCTTTGCGGCCACCGGTGGCCGGCAGCTGGCGGCGCTGGCCAAGGCTATCCATGAACGCGGTGGCGGTCGCGGCCTGATCTCGATCTGCGCGGCGGGTGGGTTGGGCATCACCGCCATCGTCGAAAAGTAGCGCTATCAAAAACAACAATAAGGACACTGCGATGAACGCGATCAGCCTGGAACACACCGAACGCATCTGGTTGAACACATACCTGCCTGGCGTGCCGGCGGATATAGAGGCCGGGATCGAGGACTACCCGTCGTTGCGCGAAGTGTTCCTTGAGCACCTGGAAAAATTCCGTGAGCGGGTGGCCTACGTCAGCATCGGTACTGAAATGACCTATGCCGATTGGCGCACCCAGGGCATTGCCTTTGCCGCCTGGCTGCAGGACCAGGGCGTGAAGAAGGGCGATCGCGTGGCCCTGATGATGCCCAACTGCTTGCAGTACCCGATCTGCCTGCTGGGCACGATCCTGGCCGGGGCGGTGGTGGTCAACGTCAACCCGTTGTATACCGCCCACGAGCTCAAGCACCTGCTCAAGGACAGTGGCGCCGAAACCGTGGTGATCTTCGAAAATTTCGCACATACCCTGGAAAAAGCCATGGTCGGCAGCAGCGTCAAGCGTGTGGTGGTCGCGGCCATTGGCGACTTGCTGGGCACCTTCAAGGGCGCGGCAATGAACTTCATCCTGCGCAGCGTGCAGAAGCAGGTACCAGCCTTCAGGCTGCCCGGCTCGCTGCGTTTCAACCAAGTGCTCAAACAGGGCAGGGCCATGCGCCATTTACCGGTCAGCCTGCACCGCGATGAACTGGCCTTCCTGCAATACACCGGCGGCACCACCGGTGATGCCAAGGGCGTGATGCTCAGCCACCGCAATATCATCGCCAACCTGCTGCAAGCCAAGGCCTGGGTCGGTGATCAGTTAAACCTGCACAAGCAGGAAACCAACGTGACCTTGCTGCCGCTGTACCACATCTTCTCCCTGACGGTGAACTGCCTGATGTTCATGTGCCTGGGCGGGCGCAATATCCTCATCGCCAACCCTCGGGACGTGAAGCGCGTGCAGATGATCCTGCGCAAGGAACGCTTCAATGGCATCGCCGGGGTGAACACGCTGTTCAATGGCTTGCTGGAAAACAAGGAGTTCTGTGCACGGGACTTTTCCGACCTGCGCCTGGTGATTGCTGGCGGCATGGCCACCCACACCGCGGTGGCCAAGCGCTGGAAGGAAGTAACCGGGCTGCCGATCATCGAAGGCTACGGGCTGACCGAGTGCTCGCCCGTGGTGAGCATCAGCCCCATCGATATTTCGCGCATGCGCGAGATGGAATTCACCGGCAGCATTGGCGTGCCGTTGCCCTCGACCTGGGTGCGCTTCTTGCGCGAAGACGGCGAACTGGCGGATATCGGCGAGCAGGGCGAGTTGCAAGTACGTGGCCCGCAAGTGATGCAGGGCTACTGGCAACGACCGAAGGAAACCGCCGAGGTGCTGGATGCCGAGGGCTGGCTGTCTACCGGGGATATCGGCGTGATGGACGCACGCGGGTATATCCGCCTGGTGGACCGCAAGAAGGACATGATCCTGGTCTCGGGCTTCAACGTGTACCCCAATGAAATCGAGGACGTGGTGGCCATGCACCCTGGGGTCGCCGAAGTGGCCGCCATTGGTGTGGAAGATGCGGTGACCGGGGAGAAAGTCAAGATCATCGTCGTGCGCAAGGACCCGAGCCTGACACAGGAGCAGATTCTTGCTCACTGCCGAGAGTACCTGACGGGGTACAAGCTGCCTAAATATGTGGAGTTCCGCACCATGGAATTGCCCAAGACCACGGTGGGCAAAGTGCTGCGCCGGGCCTTGCGCTGATTGAATGGTTCAGATGACCAAATGTGGGAGCGGGCTTGCTCGCGAAAGCGGCGGTTCAGGCACTGAATGTGCCGACTGACACAGCGTATTCGCGAGCAAGCCCGCTCCCACATTTTAAACCGTGCCCACTTTCACCCAGCGTTCCTCAAGGGCGGCCACTCGAATCGCCGTCGCCAGCCGCTCCACCTCCCAGGCCGCCTCAAAGTCCGTCCCCAGCGCCCCTTGGCCGGCCAGCGCCATGATCAACTCGTGCACTTCCAACGTCTTCAATTCGTTGTAACCCAACTGATGCCCCGCCGCCGGGCTGAATGCCGCATAGCCGGGCAGGGCAGGGCCAGCCAGCACGCGCTGGAAGCCGTCCTGGCCGATGCGGTACAGGCGCAGTTCATTCAAGCGTTCCTGGTCAAACGCCAGCGTGCCTTGGGTGCCGCTGATCTCGAAACTCAGATGGTTTTTGTAGCCGTGCTTGAGCCAACTGCTGCTCACCGTGCCACGGGCGCCGTTGGCGAAGCGCAACAGGGCATGCACCTGGTCATCCACGGCAATGGCTTTTGAGGTTGGGCTGCCGGCGGTGGCGGGGCGCTGGCCGTGCACGGTCTGGGTGTCGGCACAGACATGAGTGACCTCGCCCACCAGATAGCGGGCCATCGACAGCAAATGGCTGCCCAGGTCAGCCAGGGCGCCGCCAGCATGCTCCACTTCGCAGCGCCACGACCAAGGGGAGGCCGGGTCGGCCATGAAGTCTTCGCTGAACTCACCCTGGAAGCTGATGAGTTGGCCCAGTTCGCCTTGGGCGATCATCTGCCGCGCCAACACGATCATCGGGTTGTGCTGGTAGTTGTAACCCACCCGCGTTACCACTCCGGCGGTATGGGCGGCGCGGCGCATAGCGTCGGCTTGTTCAAGGCTGACGGCCAGGGGTTTCTCGCAATACACCGCTTTACCCGCCGCAATCGCGGCCATGGCCATGGGGTAATGCAAGTGGTTGGGGGTGGTGATAGCCACGACATCGACCTTGGGGTCATTGATCAACGCTTGCCAGTCGCCATGGGCCTGGGCAAACCCCCAGGCGCTGGCGCAACGCTGGGCGCGTTCGGTGTCGGCATCGGCCAGGGCGGCCAGCTTGAGCTGCACGGGCAGTTCAAATACCGCTCGAGCGTTGTTGAACGCCAGCGCGTGGGCGCGGCCCATGAAGCCTGTGCCGATCAAGCCGATTCCGAGTTCACGCATCGTCGTGGTCCTTTGGATTATTGTTTTCAGGAACGCCATTAATGGAATAAAAATTCACTAAATTCAATAGATGGAATAAAAATTCATTCTCCCTGATCGTTCCCACGCTCCGCGTGGGAATGCCGCCCGGGGCGCTCTGCGCCCCGCTGTTTGCGCGGTGAGGACGCAGAGCGTCAGGGGTGCATTCCCACGCGGAGCATGGGAACGATCACGTGGGGCCATCATTTCAGCTGATGTAGCTATATTCAGCACATGGCCAAACGCCGCCAGTTAACAAAAGATAACGTAGCGCCGATTGTCAGACGATTCCAAAGCCCGATAGGATGGCCCCTGCTTCCTCCAGGCGCTCTAGATTGCAGGTTTCAAGGTCCTGGAACAGAAGACGACCTAACAATAATAAATGGGAGAAAGGTCTATGAGTGAGCCTGTCATGGGTTGGGTTGTTTGCCGCCCACGCGCCGCACGCAGGGTTGCGTTGCTGGCCACAGCGCTCTCGCTGCTTGCTGGCAGCGTATTGTCGCTGCCGGTTCTGGCTGCCAGCGATACCCCCGCCGCCGCAGTCTTTGCAATTGAATCCCCCAGGGCCGCCAAAGGCTTGATGATCGACGTGGTTCACGCAGGCAAGCGCCTGGTGGCGGTCGGTGATCGTGGGCATATCCTCTATTCCGATGACCAGGGCAACACCTGGACCCAAGCCAAAGTGCCCACTCGGCAACTGCTCACGGCGGTGTTTTTCGTCGATGACCAGCACGGCTGGGCCGTCGGCCATGATGCGCAGATTCTTGCCAGTACCGATGGCGGCGCCACGTGGACCCAGCAATATCAAGACCTCAAGCGCGAAGCACCGTTGCTCGATGTGTGGTTCAACGACGCCAACCACGGCCTGGCCGTGGGCGCCTACGGTGCGCTGATCGAAACCACCGACGGCGGCAAAACCTGGAACGATGTCAGCGAGCGTCTCGACAACGAAGACCAGTACCACCTCAACGCCATCGCCCAGGTCAAGGGCGCCGGCCTGTTTATTGTCGGTGAGCAAGGCAGCATGTTTCGCTCAAGCGACGACGGCCAGACCTGGGAAAAACTCGAAGGCCCCTACGAGGGTTCGCTGTTTGGCGTGATCAGCACCGCACAGCCGCAAACCCTGCTGGCGTATGGGTTGCGCGGCAACCTCTACCGCTCCACCGATTTCGGCAGCACCTGGGAGCAGGTCCAGTTGAACGCGGCGCGTGGCGCGTTGGAGTTTGGCCTGTCGGGGGCGACCTTGCTGGAGGACGGTTCCATTGTTGTGGTCGGCAACGGCGGCAGCGTGGTGGTCAGCCATGACGACGGCCAGACCTTCAGTGTGTTCAATCGCCCGGACCGCATTTCACTCTCAGCGGTCACGGCAGCAGGCAATGGTAATTTGGTCCTCGCGGGGCAGGGTGGCGTGCGGGTTGCCACATCGGCCGGCGCAGAGCTCTCAAAATAACAAGAAGGCGGGGATTCAATGAGCAGTCATCACAACGATAAAGCGACCTTTCTTGAGCGTCTGATCTTCAACAATCGCCCGGCGGTGATCGTCATCTGCCTGCTGGTGAGTATCTTCCTGTTCTGGCAGGCGACCTTGATTCGCCCGTCCACCAGCTTTGAAAAGATGATCCCCCTCAAGCACCCCTTCATCGAAAAGATGATGGAGCACCGCAACGATTTGGCCAACCTGGGCAACACCGTGCGTATTTCGGTGGAAGCCAAGGACGGCGACATCTTCACTAAGGAGTACATGGAGACCCTGCGCCAGATCCACGACGAGGTGTTCTACATCTCCGGTGTGGACCGCTCGGGCCTCAAGTCGCTGTGGAGCCCCAGCGTGCGCTGGACCGAGGTGACCGAAGAAGGGTTTGCCGGCGGGGAAGTGATCCCGCAGAGCTACAACGGTTCGCCGCAGAGCCTCGACCAGTTGCGTAATAACGTGCTCAAGTCCGGCCAGGTCGGGCGGCTGGTGGCCAATGACTTCAAGTCGAGCATCGTTGATATCCCGCTGTTGGAGTCCTACCCGGACCCGCAAGACCAGGGCAAGTTGCTGGCCCTGGACTACCGCAAGTTCTCCCATGAACTGGAAGACAAGATCCGCGACAAGTTCGAAACCCAGAACCCCAACGTCAAGATTCATATTGTCGGCTTTGCCAAAAAGGTCGGCGACCTGATCGATGGCCTGGTGATGGTGGTGCTGTTCTTCGGCGTTGCGTTCGTCATCACCCTGATTCTGCTGCTGTGGTTCACCAACTGCCTGCGCAGCACCATCGCGGTGTTGAGCACGACATTGGTGGCGGTGGTCTGGCAACTCGGGCTGATGCACTTCTTCGGTTTCGGACTGGACCCGTATTCAATGCTGGTGCCGTTCCTGATCTTCGCCATTGGCATTTCCCATGGCGTGCAAAAGATCAACGGCATTGCCCTGCAATCCAGCGAGGCAGACAACGCCCTGACCGCTGCGCGGCGCACCTTCCGGCAACTGTTCCTGCCGGGGATGATCGCCATTCTGGCGGATGCGGTGGGCTTCATCACGCTGCTGATCATCGACATCGGCGTGATCCGCGAACTGGCTATCGGCGCGTCCATCGGCGTGGCGGTGATCGTGTTCACTAACCTGATCCTGCTGCCGGTCGCGATTTCCTACGTGGGCATCAGCAAGCGTGCCATCGCCAAGAGCAAGAAAGACGCGAACCGCGAACACAGCTTCTGGCGCCTACTGTCCAAATTTGCCAGCCCGAAAGTCGCGCCGGTGTCGGTGTTCCTCGCCTTGATCGCCTTTGGTGGTGGCCTCTGGTACAGCCAGAACCTGAAGATCGGCGACCTGGACCAAGGCGCACCGGAATTGCGCCCGGATTCGCGCTACAACAAGGACAACAATTTCATCATCAACAATTACTCCACCAGCTCCGACGTATTGGTGGTAATGGTCAAGACCAAGGCCGAAGGCTGCTCACGCTATGAAGCCATGGCGCCCATCGACCAGTTGATGTGGAAGATGCAGAACACCGAGGGCGTGCAGTCGGCGATCTCGTTGGTGACCGTGTCCAAGCAAATGATCAAGGGCATGAACGAAGGCAACCTGAAATGGGAAACCCTGTCGCGCAACCCGGATGTGCTGAACAACTCCATCGCCCGTGCCGATGGCTTGTACAACAACAATTGCTCCCTGGCGCCAGTGTTGGTGTTCCTCAACGACCACAAGGCCGAAACCCTCGACCGTGCCGTGCATGCGGTGCAGGACTTCGCCAAGGAAAACAACAAGGACGGCCTGGAATTCATCCTCGCAGCGGGTAATGCCGGGATCGAAGCGGCCACCAACGAGGTGATCAAGGAGTCGGAGCTGATCATCCTGATCCTGGTGTACCTGTGCGTGGCGACCATGTGCATGATCACCTTCCGCTCCTGGGCGGCGACCCTGTGCATCGTGTTGCCGCTGGTGCTGACCTCGGTACTGGGCAACGCACTGATGGCGTTCATGGGCATTGGCGTCAAGGTCGCGACCTTGCCGGTGGTGGCCCTGGGTGTGGGGATTGGCGTGGACTACGGCATCTACATCTACAGCCGCCTGGAAAGCTTCCTGCGCGCCGGCCTGCCGCTACAAGAGGCGTACTACCAGACGCTGAAATCCACCGGCAAGGCCGTGCTGTTTACCGGCCTGTGCCTGGCCATCGGCGTGTGCACCTGGATCTTCTCGGCCATCAAGTTCCAGGCCGACATGGGGTTGATGTTGACCTTCATGTTGCTGTGGAACATGTTCGGCGCGCTGTGGCTGTTGCCGGCGCTGGCGCGATTCCTGATCAAGCCTGAGAAGCTGGCAGGGCAGAAGGGCAACTCGTTGTTCGCGCACTGATCCTGCTCCCAAATGGCGAGATCGGGCTTGTGTGGGAGCGGGCTTGCCTGCGATAGCATCGCCGCGGTGTCACTGATACACCTCGGCATCTGCATCGCGGGCAAGCCCGGCTCCCACACATCGCTCCCACATGGGTGCGGTGTTCAACCTCTAGGCTACAGCCTGGGCTATCATTGCGGCTTTCCCCAAAATGATTGACTGCCATGACTGCCGACACCCTGACTCGCGTCCTTGCTACCAGCGATATGCTGATCATCAATGGGCTGCACGCCTTTGACTTCGAGGTTGATCAGCAACTGCAGATCCAAAGCATGGATGGCCGGGAACTCAAGCGCTGGACCTTCAGTCCAGAACAGTTGGAGGCGGCTACCTTTGACGAGAGCTTGCAAAGCTGGTTGCTGATCAACGACGACGGTGAACACCGTCTGGTCTGCTTGAGCGCCATCCAGGGCGACAACAATAACGACGAGGACGAAGCAGATGATGCGTAAATTCTGGCCCCTGCTGATGGCAGGCAGTGTCGGTGCGATGTCGGTGCAGGCCGCACCGGCCGATATCCATGAACTGTTGGTCGGCAGCTATACGGCCGGCACCAGTGAAGGGATCTACCGCCTGCAATTCGACAGTAGCACCGGGCAGTTCAGCGGCAAGCCGGTGCTGGCGGCGAAAACCGCCAACCCTTCCTGGCTGACGATTTCCAAAGACCAGAAGCAGTTGTTTGTGGTCAATGAAAACGGCCCCGGCCAGGAAGACCCGGTGGGGCGTGTCAGCAGCTATAGCATCGACCCCCAGAACCACCAGTTGACCCTGATCAACCAGGTGCAGAGCCTGGGCAATGAGCCGACCCATTCCAGTGTGGCCGCCGATGGGCGCTACCTGTTCGTCGCCAACTACTCGGTGGTGGAAGACCCGGGTGGCAGCCTCGCGATCCTGCCGGTGGATGCCAGCGGCAAGCTGTCGGCACCGGTGCAGTTGAGCGGGCACCCGGCCAGCCGTGTGAACCCGGAGCGCCAGGCGTCCAATCATGTGCATTCGGTAGTGTCGTCGCCGGACGGCAAGTATGTATTTGTGCAGGACCTGGGGGCGGACAAGGTGTTTGCCTACCGCTACGACCCCAAGGCCAATCATGAGCTGCCACTGACGGCGGCCGACCCGGCGTCGGTGCAGTTGCCACCGGGCAGCGGCCCGCGTCACTTGCTGTTCAGCGCGGACGGCAAGCACGCCTGGCTGACCACTGAGATGAGCGCCCAGGTAGCCGTGTTCGATTACAACGACGGCAAGCTGACGCAAACCCAGTTGCTCGACTATGCCGCCGGCCAACCGGTGTCCGACAAAGCCGGTGCGGCGTTGCATGCGTCAAACGACGGCAAATTCCTGTACGTGAGCAACCGTGGCACGGCCAATCAGATGCTGGTGTTCAGCATCGACCCGGCCACCGCGCACCTCAAGGAAATCCAGCGGCGTTCTGTCGAAGGCGACCATCCGCGTGAGTTCAGCCTCGACCCTAGCGGCAAATTCCTGCTGATCGCCAACCAGAAAAGCAATGAAATTGTCGTCGTCGAGCGCGACCCCAAGACCGGCCTGCTGGGTAAAACCGTGCAGAAATTGCCGATTGATGCCCCCAGTGACCTCAAGTTCCTGGTGCGTCAATAAGCCACAGGCCCCGCACTGCGGGGCCTGAGCCTTTGTATTAATCGCAGTGATAACGGCTACTGTTTCAAAGCATTTCTAAGGTTCAACCCTCGGGCGTAAGTTGGGTTCCAAGGCCTTCCCAGGCCACCCAACCAAACGCACACAAGGGTTACCGCCATGAATTTCAATCTCTTCTCGATCATTGCTGCTTCTGCTGTTTCCGCCACCGTGGCATTGCCTGCCGCCGCCAGCGTGGAAGTCACCGGCAAAAAATCCAATGTCACGGCCTATACCCAGAAATACCTGCAACAGAGCGCCAATTTCTATGCGGCGCTGGATCACAAGACCCAGCACTGAGCCACGGTCCAATGTGGGAGCTGGCTTGCCTGCGATGCGGACCACTCGGTATAGCTGATGTACCGAGTCGATGCCATCGCAGGCAAGCCAGCTCCCACATTGGATTGGCCTCAGGGTTTTGCCATCACTGCTCTAAACAACGGTGAATCCAGAAACCGCTGTAACCAGGCCTGCAAACGCCGATAGGGCGTGCCCGCAAACCACTCCCGATTCACATGGGCAAACTGGCGCACAAACGGCGCCAGCGCTGCATCTGCCAAGCTCAGGTGATCGGCGAGTAGATACTCACGGTCTGCCAGCAAATCTTCCAGCTTGCGCAAGAACACCTCGCCCTCGGCCCGATAGTGTTCCATCGGTTGCTCCGGGTAGCGCTCGGCGTACTTGTATCGATTCAAATGATGTTTGAACACCTGGTCATTTTCTTCAATCAGCGCATACACCGCCGGATCGCCCTGTAGCCGCCAGTTTTCGGGGTCGTGCTGGGCCAGCGCCCACTGCATGATCTCCAGGCTTTCTTCGATCACTCGCCCTTCGACGCTCAACACCGGCACCGTGCCCTTGGGCGACAGCGCGAGCATCTCGGCCGGCTTGGCTTTCAGGCTGACTTCGACGATGCTCACCGCAACGCCGGAATAACGCAGCGCCAGTCGCGCGCGCATTGCATAGGGGCAGCGCCGGAACGAATAAAGCAGCGCTTCGCTCATTTGACCTCCAACGTGCTCAGGCCATTGCCCTGGCGCTTTACCTGGATCTGCACCGGGATGCGTTCATGCATTTCCTGTACGTGGGAGATCACCGCCACCTTGCGACCCTGGGCCTGCAAACCATCCAGAGCGTCCATCGCCAATTGCAAGGACTCCGGATCAAGGCTGCCAAAACCTTCGTCGATAAACAGCGACTCGATCTTCAAGGTGCTCGACGCCATCGAGGCCAGCCCCAACGCCAGTGCCAACGACACCAGGAAGGTTTCGCCACCGGACAGGGAATGCACCGAGCGCAGTTCATCGCCCATCTCTGTGTCCATCACCAGCAGCCCCAGCATGCTGCCGCCGCGTTTAAGCCGGTAGCGGCGCACCAGTTGGCGCAGTTGCACGTTGGCATGGTGCACCAGCAAGTCGAGGTTGTAGGCCTGGGCGATCTTGCGGAAGGTGTCGCCGGTGGCCGAGCCGATCAGCGCATTCAGGCGTGCCCAGCGCTGCCACTGCTCGTAAGCCTTGGCAATCTGTTCGGCCAGGGCCTGGTTGGCATTCTGGCGGCGCTGGTCTTCGGACTGGCGTGCGCGCAGTTCGGCGCAGTGTTTCTCACCCTCAAGCAATTGCTGCTCAAGCGTTGCCAGGGTGGCGGCCAACTGCTCGGCCTCCAGGTTGCCATTGTGCAGGGCCTGGTGTTCGGCCAGGCGCTGTTCGCGCTCGTGCAACAGAACCTTGGCTTGCTCGACGGCCTTTTCGCTGCTGTGCAGGTGCTGGCGCAACTGCGCGACCTGGGCTTCATCAAGGGCCAACAGGCGTGCCAGGCCCTGATCATCCAGGTCTGGGTGCAGGGCGCGCCATTCGCCGATGCGTGTCGCAAGGGCTTGCTGCTCCGCCTCCAATGCCTGCTGGTGGTGCTGTTGGGCCTTGAGGTCGGCGGCCAGCTGTACCTGGGCCGTGTGCACGGCGTGCAGTTCCTGGTTGGCGTCCGTCTCGCTTTGGCGCGACTGCGTGACCGCTTGCTCCAGCTGCTGTTGCCAGTGCTCGGCGCTGGGGTGGTCCCCTAGCAAGGCGCGGAGTTTTTCCTGGACGGCGTGTTGCTGGTCGGCCAGCTCGGCGACTTGCAGATTCAAGGCGTCGAGTTGCTGCTGACGATGCTGTTGGTGGGTGTGTTGTTTCTCGATGGCCTGTTGGCGCTCCTGCTGCTCGGCCTGCTCATCGCGTTGATGGCCCAACTGCTCAAGGCGCTGGCTGACCTGCTGGTCGAGCTGCATGAAGGTCGCCGCAGGCGCGCTGCGCAAACCTTCCAGCGTTTCGCTGGGCAACAGGCTGGCGAAGGCGCTGAGTTCCGCCTCCAGGCGTTCGCGGTCGCCGGCCAGTTGCCGTTGTTGGTCCACCAGCAATTGCCGGGCTTGCTGGCTGGCGTCCTGGGCCGCTTGCAATTGTTGCTGCAAGCGCCCGGCGTTCTGTTGCAGGTTGAGCAGGGCGCCTTGGCGTTGTTCGTCCTGGCTGATGCTTTGGGTCAATTGGGCCAATTGCTGGGCCAGCCAAGGGCTGCGCTTGGCGGCGTCCTGGGCGAGCAGCGAGGCCGACAGTGGGTGGGCTTGCAGGCTCGGTGCCAAACCCTGCTGCTGCATGGCCAACTGTTCCTGTTGTTGCAGGAACTCTTTTTGCTGAGCGATCAGGCCGCCCACTTCACCGCGCAGTTCGGTAAGTTGTTCCTTGAGGCTGTCGACGGCTTTCTGCGCAGCCGCCTCTTCACTTTCATCATGGCGACCCAGGCTCTGTAGCAGAGCCTCGGGCTGGTGATAGGGGTGTTCGTGGCTACCGCACACCGGGCAGGGTTGGTCATCCTGCAACTGCTCGCGTAATTCCTCGACGCTGGCACTGCGGGCCAGGCGTTGGCGCTCAAGCAGTTGCTTGGTCACCGTCAGGGTTTGTTCGGCAACGGTGAGTTCGGCCTTGGTTTGCAGGCCGGTCTGGTTCAGTTGTTCGCGTTTTTGCGCGGCCTCGGCGAGCCTTTGCGTGAGCGCAGAGGCCTGTTGATCCAACTGTTGCTGGCTGTCCCACAGGCGGGCCAGGTCTTCGAAGGCGCGCTGTTGCTTGCGATTGTCTTGCAGCAGGCTGGCCAGTAACTGGATTTGTTCGGCCACCGCGTGCGGTTCGGCACCGGCCTCGTGGTAGAGCAAATCCAGGGCTTCGCGCTGTTGGGTGAACTGTTCAATGGCGGCGCTGGCGCGCTGTTCGAGCTGCCCCAGCTCGGCCTGGCCTTGGTTGAGGCGATTGCCGATCAACACCAACTGTTGCAGGCGGTCACGGTAGGCGTTCCAGGCATCGCTCAGCGGCGCGAGGGCGGCGCTGTGCTCAAGCTCGGTGGCTAGGCGTTGCAGGCGCTCGGTGCCTTGGGCCTGCGTGTGTTGCAAACCGTCGAGCAGGGCCTGGCCTTCGGTGCAGGCGCTTTCGTGCTGGTGTTTTTCCTCGTTGCGCTTGGCCAGTTCGCGGCTCACGTGGGCGAGGGTGTTTTGCTCTTCGATGGCCTGGCGCAGCAGGGGCGCGGCGTCGGCCTGGTGTTTCAGGGCCGCGGCCAGTGCTGCCTGGGCGACCACTTGCTGGTGTTGCGCCTGCTCCTGGCGGGTGTGCAGGGCGGTTTGTTGCTCGAGGTGCTGGGCAATCTGTGCCGCCAGGGGCGTCAGCAAGGTGGCGAGTTCTGCCTGGCGCAGGAAGTGATGGCGTTGCGGTGCCAACTGCTCCAGAAGGCTCAGGTCCTGGCGTTGCTGACCTTGGTCGGCCCAGGTCTGCTCGTCGCGTTGCAGTTGCTCCACAGCATGCTGATGGCGCTCCTGCCATTCACGCAGCTCCTTGAGCCAGGTGTGCTGCAACTCCAGCTGCTTGAGCTGGGCTTGCTGGCTCTTGAGCTGCTGCTGGGCTTGGGCCAACTGTTGATCCAGCTCGGCGCGGGCTTCGGGGGCCAGGGGTACCACGCCGGTGGCTTGGTCCTGCAGCTGTTTGTGGGCGTCCTTGGCCTCTTTGGCCTTGTCGAACGCACGGCGGCCGAGCTGGGTGTAGAGCGCGGTGTCGGTGAGCTTTTCCAGCAGTTCGCTGCGCTCATTGTCATTGGCCTTGAGGAAGGCGCTGAACTCGCTTTGCGCCAGCAGCACCGCACGGGTGAACTGTTCGAAGTTCAGGCCCAGGGCCAATTCCAGCTGGGTCTTGTATTCGGTTTTCTGGCTGGCCAGCAGTTGGTCGCTGTCCAGGTCGATCAGGCTTTGCCGGCTGTTCTGTAACTTGCCGCTGGCCTTGTCGCGGGCGCGGTTGGCTTCCCAGCGGGCGCGGTAGCGACGGCCACTGACACCGACAAAATCCACCTCGGCATAGCCGCCGCCGGTGCCGCGGCGAATCAGGGTGCGCGGGTCGCCGATGGAAATGTCCGTGTCGGCATCCGGCATTTTGGCCTGGCCGGTATCACCCAGGCGCGGCACCGCGCCAAACAGCGCCAGGCACAACGCATCGAGCAGGGTGCTTTTCCCCGCGCCAGTCGACCCGGTGATGGCGAACAGGCCAGCACTGGCCAGGGGCCCGGCGGTAAAGTCGATTTCGAACGGGCCCGCCAGGGAGGCGAGGTTTTTCAGGCGGATGGCGAGGATCTTCATGGCTGTTCGCCCTCCTGTTGCACTTCCTGGAGCAGCACGGCGAAGTCCTTCAAGGTCTGTTCATCCACCTCACTGCCGTAGCTGTCCTGCCAGGCGCGGCTGAACAACTCCTGGGGCGTGAGCTGGTCGAGTTCGATCAGCTGCGCATCGTCTGCCTCTGCGCTGCCGCGTGTGCCGGCATAGTCGGCGGCGATCCGCACCAGGCGCACGGCCTTGCCTTGCAGGGCGGTTTCGATCTGCTGGCGCAGGTCCGGTTGCGGCTCGTCGAGGCGCACGCGCACTTCCAGCCAGGGGTGGCGCTGGGTTTCGGCGAGCAGGTCGATGTCGGGCAGTTCACCCAGTTGCTTGAGAATATCGGCCAGGGGCGCAGCTTCCAGGCGTTGCAGGTTGACGGAGCGGGGAATCAGGATCGGTTCACAGCCCACCAGCCGTTCGCCCTGGAACGTCACGTCGAGAATCTGGTGCTTGTAGCCGATTTCGGAGAACGACAGGGGGATTGGCGAGCCGCTGTAGCGAATGCGCTCCTCGCCATTGACCTTTTGCGGCTTGTGCAAATGGCCGAGGGCCACATATGCCACGCTTCGGTCGAACAGTGTGGCGGGCAGCGCCTCGGCATTGCCGATGATCAGGCTGCGTTCGGAGTCTTCGGATACCGACCCACCGGCCATGTGCGCATGGCTGATGGCTATCAATGCCTGGCCTTTGTTGCGCTTGGCATTGGCGGCCGCGATCAGCCATTCATGCACTTGGCCGATGCCGCGCAGGTAATCATCGCCCAGCTGTGCGCCGGTGACTTCCGCCGGGCGCAGGAAGGGCAGCGCCAGGCACCAGGCGGCGATCTTGCCTTTGGCATTGGGCAGCGGGATCAGCAGGCGGTCGGCATCCAGTTGCCCGTCATCCAGCCACAGCACTCGGCCCAGGGCATGGGTGCGCAAGCGGCGCATCAGAGGCGCAGGCAGCTCAATGCGCGAACCGGAGTCATGGTTGCCGGCAATCATCACAATGGTCAGTGTCGGCTGTTGTTCGTGGGCGCTGATGATGAAGTCATACAAGCGCTCCTGGGCCTTGAGCGGCGGGTTGACCGTGTCGAAGATATCGCCGGCGATCAACAGCACGTCCGGGCGCTGTGCCTTGAGTTGGCCCAGCAGCCACTCAAGGAAACAAGCGTGTTCGAAGTCGCGTTCCTGGCCGTGGAGGTTTTGGCCCAAGTGCCAGTCGGAGGTATGAAACAGACGCAAGGCGAACTCCGTGGAGAAGATGAAAAGGAGGGGAGTTTACCTGTTCTGCGTACCTGCTGCTCCAGGCGACGCAGGTCAAATGTGGGAGAGGACTTGCCGTCGATGGCGCTGGGTCAGCCAGCATCCCTGGCACTGAACCACCGCCATCGGGGGCAAGCCCCCTCCCAACAGGGGTTATGGGGTGTTAGTGGGGTTGGGTTGCAGGCAATCCAGCGCACGGTTGGCGAGGGTGCGGGCCATGTCGATCAGGTGAGCGGTGGAACAGGCCATGTCGCGCTGGGTGCCTTTGAGGCCCTCGGCGGTTTCGGTGGCGGTGGTGGCGGCGCAACGCAGTAGCGAGGAGATGCTGGCGATAGCGTCTTCGAAACTCAGGTCTTCGTGGGCGACGAAAATCGGAAAGGGTGGGTCGGGGATAAGTTTGTTCATGGATAAAGCTCCTGCTTGGATTGGGAGCCATTCTTTTGCCGATCTCACACGTCAAAAGGTGCAGCTATGTGCGGGGTGAGATACCGGAAAACAGGACCCGGCCAGGCCGAAGTCTGCCCGCACACAGCCGCCATTGACGGTTGTAGCGCAGTGCGCCTGCTAATAACGGGATCTCACACCCGATCGCTGATAGGCAGCGACGAAGCGAAGGCTAGCCAGCGAAATGAGCAGGCGCAAGGCCAAAGGATTGTCTAGGAAACGTCCTGTAAATTAAAGGGATATGGATTGCTGGCCTTTAACAATGCATGTCGAGCGGGCGTGACGAACGAAGTGGAACCACAGGGCGAGTGGCGACCACGCACAACGTGGATTTCTCAATCAACCCCTGAATGAATCAGAGGCCCACCATGTCTTTTTCAGTAAACCCACCTTCCACTAGCGCTTTCACCGCTCTACCAGAGCAACTGGATGCTGAAAGTCGCTCAACCCAAGCTAACCATCGTCAGGCACGAAGCACTCAAACCCAGGCCAGCGCCCCGGACCTGCGCCCGTACGCAAGCGTGAGTGACCGGCAACTAATAGGGTTGATCCGCGATCACTTCCGTGAATTCGCCGCAGGGGCGACAGACAGCTATGTGAACTTCAATGAATTGAAAGAGGCCGCCGGCCTGATCGCCACCGACAGGACGTTCTCACCCGAGGCCCACCACGCGGCCAAGGAGCTACTCTCACGCCCTAAACTGCTGCGCAAGCTGGATATCGGCATCAGCTTCTTCGGTGGCCCCGGCAAGGAGGATGGCCGGTTCGATATGGATAACCTGAACTATCTGTACAAGTTCCCCCATCGGGAATGGAAGGTGCCGCGTCGTAATCACTGAGTGCAAGCAGGCGTCCGAGCAGGCGATGCAGATCAACTGTGGGAGCTGGCTTGCCTGCGATGGCGGAGTATCAGCCAGCACATCTGCCGCCTGTTACAACGCCATCGCAGGCAAGCTAGCTCCCACAGGGGTTTTGTGGTGTTGGTTGAGGCTGGGTTACTTGGGGTAGAGCGGCAGCAAGCTGGTGGTGTCGGTGGCCAGGTCTTGCTCGCGTTCGGCCACGGGGATGGCCTTGATCGCTCGCCATTGATCGTTCCCACGCAGAGCGTGGGAACGAGCAGGCTCGGGGGTTACTTGGGGTAGAGCGGCGGCAAACTGGTGGTATCAGTGGTCGGGTCTTGTTCGCGTTCGGCAACGGGGATGGCCTTGATCGCTCGCCATTGATCGTTCCCACGCTCTGCGTGGTAATGCATCCCGTGACGCTCTGCGTCACCGTTGCACAGGGCGTAAAACCTGGACGCGGAGCGTCCGGGGCGGCATTCCCACGCAGAGCGTGGGAACGAGCAGGCTCGGGGGTTACTTGGGGTAGAGCGGCGGCAAGCTGGTGGTGTCGGTGGCCGGGTCTTGCTCGCGTTCGGCCACGGGGATGGCTTTGATCGCTCGCCACAGGTCATCACCCAACCAGTATTGACCGCTTTCGCTGTACAGCGCGCCATTCAGGCCATCCAGGGCATCTGACAGCGGCACAAACCGTGCGGCCATGTCGGCCAGGGTTTCGGGTTGTTGCCGCGCCCAGGCGTCGAGGGCCTGGCGGGTGGCGTGGGGGTCGTTGGCCTGGGTGGCGCGCTTGAGGTCGTCGAGCAGGGTGCGTGGGCTGGGACCGGTTTGCGCGGCGCGTTGTACCGCCGGTTGCCGGCGTGCGCGCCACCACAGGCCAAAGCCCAGCAGGGTGGTGCAGGCCAGTATCAGTGTGCTCAGTTGCCACAGCCACAGGCGGTCATCGTCAGGGGCGGTGATGATCGTCGGTGTCGCCGGTGTGTCCACCACCAGGCTGGGGTTCACCGCCACGTGCACGGTGCGCGCCGGCAGGCTGGTGCGTTCCAGATGATCTTCGTGAGTGTTCCACCACACCACTTCCACGGCGGGCAGTTCCAGTTCGCCGGCGCGGGTCGGCACCAGGGCTTCGCGGTCTTCACGGCTGCCGGTCAGGCCGCGGTCGCTGGTACGGTTAGCCATCACTGGTTGGTCGGGGTAGCGGCGCAGGCCGTTGACCTCGGTGCCGGGCAGCGCCGGCAGTTGTGCGCTGGACAGGCCTTCGGCCTCCACGGTAAGGCTGCGGGTCAGAGAGTCGCCGACTTGCACGTGGTCCGGCGTGGGGTTCCAGCCTTCGCTCAAGGTCAGGCTGCGCGCGGGCAACCAGGGGGTGTCGGCGGGGTAGGCGTCCGGTTTGGGTTTGACCGTCAAGGGCAGGGGCGCTGAGCTAACGTGAATCATCTTGCCCGGCTTGGTGCCCTGCAGGGTGTTTTCCTGGGGCGGTCGCGATTCCACCAGGGTAGCGCTGAAGGTCTGCGCCGGAATCACCACAGCGCCGCTGTGTTGCGGGTAGAGGGCGTAGCGGGTTTCGATCACGCCATGGCGAATGCTGTTGATGACCTTTTCATAGGTGCGTGATTCGCCCAGTTGTTCGACACGTGCATCCGGTATCTGCAAGGGCGTGAGGCTGCTGTCGTCATACAGCGACACCGAGTGGTAGACGCGCACGGTCAACAGGGCCTGGGCCTGCACGTACACGCTGGTCTGGTCGAGGCTGGCTTCGATGAACACCGGGGCCAGTTCGGCGCTGGTGTTCTGGCTGGCGCTTTCCACCACTTGCAGGGTGATCGGCTGGGTCTTGAGTGCGCCCACCTGCAGCGGCGGGATCACCACGTTGCCGTTTACCTTGGGCAACAGGGTGATGATCCAGCGGGTGGTGGCGTGGTTGTCGCCGTCCAGCGTGGTGAGTTGGTTGATCTGGCGGGTGCCGCTGACTTCGAACTGCGCGTCCAGGGGCGACAGGTCCGGTTTGCCAAACTGGGTTACATCACTGGATTGCACCGTCAGCTCCACCGTTTCCCCGGAGTTGAGGCGGCTGCGGTCTACGCTGGCGACCAGGTCCGCCGCCTGGGCGTGGCCTGCCGACAACGCGAGCAGGAGCAAAAGGGTAGTGCGGCGGCTCATCGAGTGGTGTCCTGATGTTGTTGCTGTTCGTACCAGAATTTGCGGCGCAACAGCTCGCCGGGGTTGTCCGGGATTTCCTGCAACCATTGCTCCAGCGCTTGGCGGCGCTCGCCTTCCAGGCGCGTGTCGGCAGGGCGCAGTGGCGGCGTGGTCGTTTGCTCGTCACCCAGTTCGCTGCCTGGCACTTCATTGCCACCGGCCTGTGGCGGGGCGTTGGCCTGGGTCTCACCCGTGCCGGCTTCGCCCTGGCCGTGGGACGACTGCTCGCCGCCCTGGGCCGTTTGTGCGCTGGCGCCCGGTTGCGCAGTTTGGCCGGGTTGGGCGGTTTCGTCATCTTCGTTTTTTGCGGACGGGTCTGGCTCGGGCTGCGCTTGCTCCTGCATCAGCGCTTCAACCAGGGCTTTGTTTTTCAGCGCGGGCTGCAAATCGGGCTGGGCTTCCAGGGCTTGTTCATACGCATCAAGGGCCGCCTCAAGTTCACCGGCCTTGGCCAGGGCATTGCCGCGGTTGTAGTGAGAATAGGCGTCGCTGCCTTGGGCAAACCGCTTGATGGCCTCGGCGTAATTGCCGGCTTCATACAACGCAACGCCTTGCCATTGCGGGTCCTGGAAGTGTTCGGCGGCTTCGGCCGGGCGTTTGTGCTTGAGCAGGTACTGGCCTTGTTGGTCGGGGCGCAGCCACAGGTCCTGCAGCCCAAAGGCGTAGCTGGGTTGCGGCGCGCCCATCAGCAACAAGGGCAGGCAGAACAGCCAGCCGCGACGCCCGGCGCACGCGGCCAGCAGCAACAACGGCAAGAGCAGCCAGTAACCCTGGTCGGCCCAGCTGTCCAGGCGCAGCCGTTGGCCGTCGTCGCGCAGGGCCTGGGCGCTGTCGAGCATGCCGAGTTGGCGCAGGTCCTTGTCATCCAGGCGTGCCGCACGGTAGCGGCCGCCCATTTCGCTGGCGAACGCCTTGAGGGTCGGGCTGTCAAGACGCGGCACCAGGATCGCGCCCTGGTCGTCCTTGAGGAATTCGCCGCTCTCCTGCGTCACCGGCGTGCCTTCGCGACTGCCGATGCCGAGGATCGACAACGTTGGAGCCTGGGCACTTTGCAGTTGCAGGCGGATGCCTTGGCGCTCTTGTTTGGACAGTGAGGAACCGATCAGCAGCAGGCGCCCCTGGCCGAGACCGCCTTGCTTGAGCAGGCCCAGGGCTTTTTCCACGGCCAGATCGGCACGATGGCCGGGCTCGGGCATGATCGATGGGCGCAGGGCTTCCAACAGGTTGCGGCTGGTAGCCAGGTCATCGGACAGCGGTACCAAAGTATGGGCGCTGCCGGCATACACGATGATGGCTGTTTGCGCATCGGTGCGTGCTTGCAGCAAGTCATACAGCTTGCGCCGCGCCTGTTCCAGGCGGTTGGGCGGGCTGTCGGTGGCGAGCATTTCCGGGGTCAGTTCCAGCAGCACCACCAGGGGGTCGGAAGGTTTCTGGCTGGCCTGTTCAACCCGTTGCCAACTGGGGCCCAGCAACGCGAGCACGGCCAACAGCCAGGCGATGCCGAGCACCACCCATGGCGATTTACTCTCGCGGCCATTGCCACCACTGAGCAACTCGGCATGGAACGCCGGCGGCAGGATCATCTGCCAGCGCCCGGCGCGCTTTTGCCGATGCCATAGCTGCCACAGCAACCAGCCAAGCAGGGGCAGCAGCAATAGCCACCAGGGGCGCAACCAGTGCGGCCACAGCGCGATCATCGACGCCTCCGCAAGCGCAGGCGCTGTAGGCGCTGGCGCCATTCAGGGTGTTGCTGCAAAAAGATGCCCCTGCTCGATAGCCTATTGAAGGCTCGTTGCAAAGCGTTGTTCGGCCAGCGTTCCTGGATCACCAGCAGCAGGCTCAACACCAACGCCAAGGCCAACGGGCCGCTGTACAGCGCCTGAGCCGGGCGGGCCTGGGTGGGTTGTTGCTCCACGGGTTCAAGGGTGTCGAGGGTGTCCTTGATCTTTAGCAGTTCCTCGCCGTCCCGGGCGCGGAAATACTGGCCGCCGGTGGCCTCGGCCAGTGCCTTGAGCGCCGGTTCGTCGAGGTCCAGGCTCGGGTTTACGCCAAGGATGCCCAGGGAGCCGGTTTGCTCGGGGTCGGCACCGATGCCGATGGGGTAGATTTTTACGCCTTCCTCGGCCGCCAGGCGCGCGGCGGTCAACGGGTCGATCTGCCCGGCGTTGTTGGCGCCGTCGGTGACCAGGATCAGCACGCGGCTTTGCGCCGGGCGTTGGCGCAGACGCTTGAGGGCCAGGCCGATGGCGTCGCCGATGGCGGTATTCTTGCCGGCAATGCCGATGCGCGCTTCATCCAGCCAGGTGCGCACGGTGCGGCGGTCAAAGGTCAGGGGCGCTTGCAGGTAGGCTTGGCTGCCGAACAGGATCAGGCCCACGCGGTCACCTTCACGCTCCTCCAGAAAGTCTCCCAGCAGGTGCTTGACCAGGGCCAGGCGGCTGACGTCCTCGTCCTGCCAATGCATGTCGGGAAAATCCATGGAGCCGGAGACATCCACCGCCACCAGCAAATCCCGGCCGCTGGCAGCAATCGGCAAGGGTTCGCCCAGCCATTGCGGGCGGGCGGCGGCGGTCAACAGCAGCAGCCACAGCACCACGAATGGGGCTTGCTGGCGCCAGCCGGGCAGGTTGACCCGGGCACGACGCCGGGCCAAGCCTTCCAGGTCACTGAGGTAACTGACTTTGAGCGCCGGTTCGCCGCTGTCGGCCACGGGCAGCACCAGGCGCATGATCCAGGGCAGTGGCAACAGGGCGAAGATCCACGGCCAGGCGAACTCAAACATGTTTGCGAATCCAGGTGTCGACGGCTTGGGTGAGACCGGCGATGGCTTTGTCGTCGAGCTTGCATTCGGGTTTGTAGGCGCCTTCCACCAACACCATCCAGCGCGTCAGGCCGGCGGCGGGGCAGCGGTTATCCAGGAAGGCTAGCCATTTGCGCCCGTTGAGGGTGTGGCTCTGGCTATAAGGGTAGTCGTTACGGCACAGGCGCTTGAGCAGGCCGTTGAGTTGCTGCAACCAGGCGCCCGCTGGCGCTCCGTCGTAGGGCTTGGGCATCAACGCCAACTCGGCCAGGGCGGCGATACGCAACGGGTCCAGCGGTTGTTCGGCACGGGCCACGGGGCGGCGGGCCGGCAGGAAACGACGCAGCCACCACAAGCCCCAACCGAGCAGTGGGATCACCAGCAGCAACAGCCACCAGCCCGGCGCAGGTGGCCAGAAGCCAATGGCGGGCGGGGCAATCAGCGGTTGCAGTTGGTCCAGGCTGCTCATGGTTTTTTAACCGGGCGTTGCGGGTTGAGGTATTCGCGCAGTTGCTCGACCATTTCACTCTGGGTGCTCAAGGGCATCAACAACAGCCGCAGTTTCTGCGCGAGCAGTTCCCAGCGGGCGATACGCGCTTCGGCTTGGGCCTTGTAGGCCTGGCGCAGGTCGATGTTCAGTGTGTCCAGTTCCAGTTGCGCACCTCTTTGTGCGAAACGCAGCAGCCCGGCGGCGGGCAGGGCGTGGTCCAACGGGTCGGAGATTCGCAACAACAGCAGGTCGCAATGGCGCGCCAGCAGGCTCAGCTGTTGCTCGGCGCCTTCGGTGAGGGCGCGTTCATCACAGATCACCACCACCAGGCTGCCCGGGCGCAGTACCTCGCGGCCACGGCGCAAGGCCATGCCCAGGGCATCCGCTTCCGGCTGACGCTCGGTATCCAGGCTCTGGTTGACCCGCACCAGCCGGTTAAGCAGTTGCAATAGGCTTTGCTTGCTGCGCCGTGGCTTGATCTCGTAGTGCTCATTGTCGCCGAACACCAGCCCGCCCACCCGGTCGTTATGGCCCAGGGCGGCCCAGCCGATCAGGCTGGCGGCCTGGGCGGCGAGCACCGACTTGAACATTTGCCCCGAGCCGAAAAACAGCCGGCAACTTTGCTCGACCATGATGAAAATCGGCCGTTCGCGCTCTTCGTGGAACAGCTTGGTGTGCGGCTCCTGGGTACGCGCCGTCACGCGCCAGTCGATGGTGCGCACGTCGTCGCCGGCCTGGTACACGCGCACCTGGTCGAAATCGACGCCACGCCCGCGCAGCTTGGAGTGATGCAGGCCCACCAGCGGGCTACGCTGGCCAGGCGTGGAGAACAACTGCACTTCACGCACGCGGTGGCGCATCTCAATCAATTCACTGAGGGTTACGCGGATACCATCGCTTGCGTTCATCGACTTCAAGCGACGGCAACGACGTCGAGAATGCGTTGCACCACGCGGTCCTGGTCGACACCGGCGGCTTCGGCCTCGAACGACAGGATGATGCGGTGACGCAGCACGTCGAACAGCACCGCCTGGATATCTTCCGGGCTGACAAAATCGCGACCGGCCAACCAGGCATGGGCTCGGGCACAACGGTCCAGGGCGATGGAACCACGGGGGCTGGCGCCATAGGCGATCCACTCGGCCATTTCCGGGTCGAACTTGGCAGGGGTGCGCGTGGCCATCACCAGTTGCACCAGGTATTCCTCCACGGCATCGGCCATGTACAGGCCGAGGATTTCCTTACGCGCAGCAAAGATGGCCTGCTGACTGACCCGGCGCTCGGGCTTGGTTTCGCCATTGAGTGCTTCGCCGCGGGCTTGCTGCAGGATGCGGCGCTCGACGGCGGCGTCCGGGAAGCCGATCTTGACGTGCATCAGGAACCGGTCGAGCTGCGCTTCGGGCAGCGGGTAGGTGCCTTCCTGTTCGATGGGGTTCTGCGTGGCCATCACCAAAAACAGCGGCGACAGCTCATAGGTGCTGCGGCCTACGCTGACCTGACGCTCAGCCATCGCTTCAAGCAAGGCCGACTGGACCTTGGCCGGGGCACGGTTGATTTCGTCGGCCAGTACCAGATTGTGGAAGATCGGCCCCTGCTGGAATACGAAACTGCCGGTTTCCGGGCGATAGATCTCAGTGCCGGTGATGTCGGCGGGCAGCAGGTCGGGGGTGAACTGAATACGATGGAACTGCGCTTCGATCCCTTCGGCCAACTCCTTGATCGCCTTGGTCTTGGCCAGCCCCGGTGCGCCTTCGACCAGCATATGGCCGTCGGCGAGCAGGGCGATCAGCAGACGATCGATGAGTTTTTCCTGGCCGAGAATCTGCGTAGAAAGAAAGGTTCGCAGCGCAAGCAGCGCTTCACGATGTTCCATCGATGACGGTTCCTGGAAAGATGAGCCTGGGTGTTGTGACAGAACACCGGGCCTGGGGCGTTTACTTTAATGCATCGCGGGGTGCGGCGACTAACGGCTTGATGGGTATTTTTAGCAAAACCCATGGGATAGCAAGCGTCTGGGCTGGTAAAGCACGGTCACTGTGGGAGCTGGCTTGCCTGCGATGGCCTCAACTCGGTCTGGCTGAAAGACCCCACCGCCTGCATTGCAGGCAAGCCAGCTCCCACATGGGGTCTTCGGTGCATTCAGATCCGAATGAAAGTGCCGGTGCCTGTGAGGATGTTCTGCAGCGTTTCCTGCACTTCGGCCATGTCTGCCGCAGCGGTGCTGTGGGTGATCTCCAACTGGTCCTTGCCGCCCAAGGCATCGGCATCGCCGGCCGCCAGTTCGATCAATAAGGTGGTGTCGCCCAGCGTCACTTTCAGCCCATTGAGGGTCGAAGGCTCGTAATCCCAGGTCAGCTCCACTTCATCTTCATCCGGGTAACGGGTGAGCATGAACATTTCGCCGTTCTTGCCGTGACAGCAAAGCATGGCCATGTTGTCTTCTTCGTCGTCGCACGGAGTGGCAATCAGGGCGTCGGTTTTCAGCTGCAGCATGGGGCAATCCTGTGTTGGGGAGGGCAATTGTGCCACTGCGGCGAATTTTGTGCTTCATCCTGTGTCGGAAGTCAGGCATGACCTGACGGGCCGGATCGGTCATTTCTGGTACTGATGGTGTGCAAAGTAGCAAGATTTTCTACCGAAAATCCGAGGTTGCCCAAGTTGCAACCGACACCCTGCTTACCGATGACCGAATATGTCGCAGCGTCGCAAGCAGCGTTCTTCCTACACTCGTTAAGCTGCGCAACGGATGTGCCCTGTGCCAGGCGCCTGACCTGCCCGTCGTATCGTCATCTGGCCAACGGCATGCCGTATGGAAGTTGTATGTGACCTGACTGTCCTGTCCAGCTTCACCCACCTGTCACCCTGATTCGTTTATGGTGCTTGTCAGCACACCAGCGAACAGAGCTGACGGTCTCCCCGCAAGGGGATAACACGCGACGCTTTCATCAATAACAAGCCCAAGCGGAGTACCACAGATGGCGTTCTTCACCGCAGCCAGCAAGGCCGACTTCCAGCACCAACTGCAAGCGGCACTGGCGCAGCACATCAGCGAACAGGCACTGCCACAAGTGGCGCTGTTCGCTGAGCAATTCTTCGGCATCATTTCTCTGGACGAACTGACCCAGCGTCGCCTTTCCGACCTGGCCGGTTGCACCCTGTCTGCCTGGCGCCTGCTTGAGCGCTTTGATCACACCCAACCGCAAGTGCGGGTCTACAACCCCGATTATGAGCGTCATGGCTGGCAATCGACTCATACTGCGGTCGAAGTGCTGCACCATGACCTGCCCTTTCTGGTCGACTCGGTACGCACCGAGCTGAATCGCCGTGGCTACAGCATCCATACCTTGCAAACCACCGTGCTCAGCGTGCGTCGTGGCAACAAGGGCGAGCTGCTGGAAATCCTGCCCAAGGGCACCCAGGGCGACGGCATCCTGCAAGAATCGCTGATGTACCTGGAGATCGACCGCTGCGCCAACGCCGCCGAACTGAACGTGCTGAGCAAAGAGCTTGAGCAGGTACTGGGCGAAGTGCGCGTAGCCGTGGCCGATTTCGAACCGATGAAAGCCAAGGTTCAGGACCTGCTCGCCGGTATCGACGCCAGCGCGTTCGCCATTGACGGCGAAGAAAAAGCCGAGATCAAGAACTTCCTCGAATGGCTGGTGGGCAACCACTTCACCTTCCTGGGCTACGAAGAGTTCGTGGTACGTGACGAGGCGGACGGCGGTCATATCGAATATGACGCCAGCTCCTTCCTCGGTCTGACCAAGCTGCTGCGCGCCGGCCTCACCGCCGAAGACCTGCGCATCGAGGACTACGCGGTGGCCTACCTGCGCGAGCCGACCGTACTGTCGTTCGCCAAGGCCGCCCACCCAAGCCGCGTGCACCGTCCGGCCTACCCTGACTACGTGTCGATCCGCGAGATCAGCGCCGACGGCAAGGTCATCAAGGAACACCGTTTCATGGGCCTGTACACCTCCTCGGTGTACGGCGAAAGCGTGCGAGTGATTCCGTACATTCGTCGCAAGGTCGCGGAAATCGAACGTCGTTCGGGCTTCCAGGCCAAGGCGCACCTGGGTAAAGAGCTTGCCCAGGTGGTGGAAGTATTGCCCCGTGACGACCTGTTCCAGACTCCAGTCGACGAGCTGTTCAGCACCGTGATGTCAATCGTGCAGATCCAGGAACGCAACAAGATCCGCGTGTTCCTGCGCAAAGACCCCTACGGTCGTTTCTGCTACTGCCTGGCGTACGTGCCACGCGACATCTACTCCACCGAAGTGCGCCAGAAGATCCAGCAAGTGCTGATGGACCGTCTGAAGGCCTCGGACTGCGAGTTCTGGACCTTCTTCTCCGAGTCCGTCCTTGCCCGTGTGCAACTGATTCTGCGAGTTGACCCGAAGAACCGCCTGGACATCGACCCGCTGCAACTGGAAAAAGAAGTGGTGCAGGCCTGCCGCAGCTGGCAGGACGACTACGCCAGTCTGGTCGTGGAAAGCTTCGGCGAAGCCCAGGGCACCAACGTGCTGGCGGATTTCCCTAAGGGCTTCCCGGCCGGCTACCGCGAGCGTTTCGCTGCGCATTCGGCTGTGGTCGACATGCAGCACCTCAACAGTTTGACCGAAGCCAACCCGCTGGTGATGAGCTTCTATCAGCCGCTGGGCCAGGTCTCCGGCCAGCGTGAGCTGCATTGCAAGCTCTACCACGCTGACACCCCGCTGGCGCTGTCCGACGTACTGCCGATCCTGGAAAACCTCGGCCTGCGCGTGCTGGGCGAGTTTCCGTATCGCCTGCGCCATGCCAATGGCCGTGAGTTCTGGATTCATGATTTTGCGTTCATCGCCGCCGAAGGCGTGAACCTGGATATCCAACAGCTCAACGACACCCTGCAGGATGCATTCGTGCACATCGTGCATGGCGATGCCGAGAACGATGCGTTCAACCGCCTGGTCCTCACCGCCGGCCTGCCATGGCGCGACGTGGCGCTGCTGCGTGCCTATGCCCGTTACCTGAAGCAGATTCGCCTGGGCTTCGACCTGGGTTACATCGCCAGCACCCTGAACAACCACACCGACATCGCCCACGAGTTGACCCGGTTGTTCAAGACCCGCTTCTACCTGGCGCGCAAGCTCACTGCCGACGACCTGGAAGACAAGCAGCAACGCCTGGAACAAGCGATTCTCACGGCTCTGGACGACGTTCAGGTGCTCAACGAAGACCGCATCCTGCGTCGCTACCTGGACCTGATCAAGGCCACCCTGCGCACCAACTTCTACCAGACCGATGCCAACGGCCAGAACAAGTCGTACTTCAGCTTCAAGTTCGACCCGCGTGCCATCCCCGAGCTGCCCAAGCCAGTGCCGAAGTTTGAAATCTTCGTGTACTCGCCACGGGTCGAGGGCGTGCACCTGCGCTTCGGCAACGTCGCTCGTGGCGGCCTGCGCTGGTCTGACCGTGAAGAAGACTTCCGCACCGAAGTGCTTGGCCTGGTAAAAGCCCAGCAAGTG
The DNA here is from genome assembly GCF_058725345.1 of Pseudomonas sp. DW-iso17. Classification (NCBI taxonomy): domain Bacteria; kingdom Pseudomonadati; phylum Pseudomonadota; class Gammaproteobacteria; order Pseudomonadales; family Pseudomonadaceae; genus Pseudomonas; species Pseudomonas sp. DW-iso17. Next base: position 213,591 of record NZ_JBZXEA010000032.1, read on the forward strand.
AAGAACTCGGTAATCGTGCCGGTGGGCGCCAAGGGCGGCTTCCTGCCGCGTCGCCTGCCATTGGGCGGCAGCCGGGACGAGATCGCGGCCGAAGGCATCGCCTGCTACCGCATCTTCATCTCCGGCCTGTTGGACATCACCGACAACCTGAAAGACGGCGCCCTGGTGCCGCCGGCCAACGTCGTGCGTCATGACGACGATGACCCGTACCTGGTGGTAGCGGCGGACAAGGGCACTGCAACCTTCTCCGACATCGCCAACGGCATTGCCATCGACTACGGCTTCTGGCTGGGCGATGCGTTCGCCTCCGGTGGTTCGGCTGGTTACGACCACAAGAAAATGGGCATCACCGCCAAGGGCGCATGGGTAGGTGTACAGCGTCACTTCCGTGAGCGCGGCATCAACGTGCAGGAAGACAGCATCACAGTGGTAGGCGTCGGCGATATGGCCGGTGACGTGTTCGGTAACGGCTTGTTGATGTCGGACAAACTGCAACTGGTCGCAGCCTTCAACCACCTGCATATCTTCGTCGACCCGAACCCGAACCCGGCCACCAGCTTCGTCGAGCGCAAGCGTTTGTTCGAACTGCCGCGTTCGGCCTGGACCGACTACGACACCAGCATCATGTCCGAAGGTGGCGGTATCTTCTCGCGCAGCGCGAAAAGCATTGCCATCTCGCCACAGATGAAAGAACGCTTCGACATCCAGGCCGATAAGCTGACCCCGACCGAACTGCTCAACGCCTTGCTCAAGGCGCCGGTGGACCTGTTGTGGAACGGCGGTATCGGTACCTACGTCAAGGCCAGCACCGAAAGCCATGCCGACGTGGGCGACAAGGCCAACGACGCGCTGCGCGTGAACGGCAACGAACTGCGCTGCAAGGTGGTGGGCGAGGGCGGCAACCTGGGCATGACCCAACTGGGCCGTGTGGAATTCGGCCTCAATGGCGGCGGTTCCAACACCGACTTCATCGACAACGCCGGTGGCGTGGATTGCTCCGACCACGAAGTGAACATCAAGATCCTGCTCAACGAAGTGGTGCAGGCCGGTGACATGACCGACAAGCAGCGCAACCAGTTGCTGGCGAGCATGACCGACGAAGTTGGCAACCTGGTGTTGGGCAACAACTACAAGCAGACCCAGGCCCTGTCCCTGGCTGCGCGCAAGGCTTACGAGCGTGCTGCCGAGTACAAGCGCCTGATGAGCGACCTGGAAGGCCGTGGCAAGCTGGACCGTGCCATCGAGTACCTGCCGACCGAGGAACAGCTTACTGAACGCGCCTCTGCCGGCAAGGGCCTGACCCGCCCGGAACTGTCGGTACTGATCTCGTACAGCAAGATCGACCTCAAGGAAGCATTGCTCAAGTCGCTGGTACCGGATGATGAGTACCTGACCCGTGACATGGAGACCGCGTTCCCACCGAGCCTGGTGGCCAAGTTCGGCGAAGCCATGCGTCGCCATCGTCTGAAGCGCGAGATCGTCAGCACCCAGATCGCCAACGACCTGGTCAACCACATGGGCATCACCTTCGTGCAGCGACTCAAAGAGTCGACCGGTATGAGCCCAGCGAACGTGGCGGGCGCGTATGTGATCGTGCGGGACATCTTCCATCTCCCGCACTGGTTCCGTCAGATTGAAGCCCTGGACCACCAGGTTTCCGCTGACGTGCAACTGGAGCTCATGGATGAACTGATGCGCCTGGGCCGTCGTGCTACGCGCTGGTTCTTGCGCAGCCGTCGCAACGAGCAAGACGCCGGGCGCGACACCGCGCACTTCGGTCCGCACCTGGCGGCGCTGGGCCTCAAGCTCGACGAACTGCTGGAAGGCCCTACCCGCGAAGGCTGGCAGAACCGCTACCAGGCCTACACCCAGGCCGGCGTACCAGAGTTGTTGGCGCGCATGGTTGCAGGCACTACCCACCTGTACACCTTGCTGCCGATCATCGAAGCCGCCGACGTGACCGGGCATGACGCCGCCGAAGTGGCCAAGGCCTACTTCGCCGTGGGCAGCGCCCTGGACCTGCCTTGGTACCTGCAGCAGATCAGCGATCTGCCAGTGGCCAACAACTGGCAAGCCCAGGCCCGCGAAGCCTTCCGCGACGACGTGGACTGGCAGCAACGGGCGATCACCATTTCGGTCCTGCAAATGGCCGATGCGCCACAAGACATGGAAGCCCGCGTGGCCCTGTGGCTTGAGCAGCATCAGGACATGGCGGATCGCTGGCGTGCCATGATGGTGGAAATTCGTGCCGCAGTGGGCACGGACTACGCCATGTACGCGGTGGCCAACCGTGAGTTGCTGGACCTGGCGTTGAGCGGTCAGTCGGTGGTGCAACCGGCTTGATGCCTCGCTAAACCAAAAGCCCCCGCATCCTGAGATGCGGGGGCTTTTTTATTTGATCTGGAATGCGATCAATGTGGGAGCTGGCTTGCCTGCGATAGCGGCGGGTCAGTTAATAATTTGGTCACTGGTACACCGCTATCGCAGGCAAGCCAGCTCCCACAGTTTTAACTTTACTCACTTGGAGTCAGTGGTGTTTGAGTAGTCGGGTTTCCAGGTGATCCAGGTGCTGGGTCATCAGGGCGACGGCCGTGTGAGCGTCGCGCTGTTCCACGGCATCCACAATCGCCACATGCTCCTGCCACGCGCAATAGGTGCAGGCTTTTACTTCAAATTGCGCAATGATCAACGACGTCAACGGCACCAGGCTGTTGAGAAACTGCGCCAACGGCGCATTGCCTGCCATGTGCGCCAGTTGCAGATGAAACTCTCCCGAAAACCGGATCGCCGGCCCCCGTTGGTCACGCTCAATGGCGTCGCGCTCCTGTGCAATCAGCTCGCGCAGTTGGCGAATCTGCATCGCTGTGGCCTGAGCGCAGGCCAGTTGCACCACGGTCATTTCGGTGAGGCGCCGTGCTTCCAGAATCTGCCGTGTGTGCTGGGCATCCGGCGCGGCGACCTGGGCGCGCTGGTTGGGGCGCAGGATGACCACTTGCTGATGGGACAGCTTGGCGAGCACTCGGCGAATCACGCTGCGGCTCACGCCAAAGAGTTCGCCCAGGCCTTCTTCGGTGAAGCGGCTGGCGGGCGCAATGCGTTGCTCAAGAATGGCGTCGAACAAGCGTGGGTAGATATCGTCCACCGAGGGCTTTTTTTCGGGCGTCCAGCGTAGGGACGTGAGGGTGGAGTCGCGTTGCAGGGCGTGAGCGTTCATGGCCGGTCTCCGAAAATCAACTGCCCAGATGGTCGTCCGGGATATTCAAGCGAATGCCCATGCGCAGGCCTTCCTGCAGGATGTGCCGACGCATTTCGGCACTGGCCAGGGCGCTGTTCTTGTTGCGGATGGCGCGTACCACGGCCTCGTTCTCTTGCAGGCGTTCGGCCAGGTGTTCAGGCGAGTTGCGCAGTACCTGGGCGCTTTGCTTGAGCGCGGTGCTGGTTTGCTGCACCACGTTCTGGAAGATCGGGTTGGAGGTCAGGGCGAACAATTCTTCATGGAAGTCGATATAGGCGTTCATGCCGGCTTCGGCATCGCCGGCATCGAGGGCCTCGCGCATGTCCATCAGGGTCAGGCGCAGTTGGCCGATTTCCTTGCTGCTGATGGACTGGGCCACCAGGCCGACGATGAAGGGTTCGAGGGTGTAGCGCAGTTGCAGGATGTCCTCGAGGCTGGCATCGGCCACGGCGTCGCTCGATTGCGGCTCGCTGACGCTGGTTTCCAGCACGACCACGCCTTTGCCGGGCATGGAGCGCACCAGGCCGAGGGTCTCCAGCACGATTACCGCTTCGCGCAGGCTCGGGCGGCTGATACCTAGCTGTTCGGCCAGTTCGCGTTGACCGGGCAGCATTTCACCGCGGCGCCACTGGCCTCGCGCCAAGGCGGCGCGCAGTTTTTCTACCACTGAATTGACGACGGTTGAAGTGCTGATCACGTCGAAGGCTCCTTGATGTTGCTCATACAGTATTCAGTCTGGCGAAGGTCCAGTGTGGGAGCTGGCTGGCCTGCGATGACTGAGTGTCAGGCACTACAGTTGACGCTGACCCACCGCTATCGCAGGCAAGCCAGCTCCCACATTGGATGGGTGTTGTCCTAGAACTCCTGATGCGCCGGCAGTACCGGCTTCTTGGCCTGGAAGGCATAGCCTTGCTGGCCGTCGAGCACCTTGTTGGCGCGCTGGATATCAATGTCTTTTTCCCAGCGTGCAATCGCCACGGTGGCCACGCAGTTGCCGATCAGGTTGGTCAGCGCACGGCCGATGCCCATGAACCAGTCCACGGCCAGCACCAACACCAGGCCGACCACCGGAATCGCCGGAATCGCTGTGAGCGTTGCCGCCAGAATCACCAATGCCGAGCCTGGAATGCCGTGGGCGCCCTTGGAGGTGATCAACGATACCAGGAGGATGGTCAGCAAGTCGGTCATCGACAGCGGTGTGCCGGTGGCGTTGGCGATAAACACGATAGCCAGGGTCAGGTAGATGGAAAAACCGTCGAGGTTGAACGAATAGCCGGTGGGAATCACCAGGCCCACGGTGGAGCTGCCGATGCCCAGGTGTTCCAGTTTACGCATGATCTGCGGCAACACCGCGTCGGACGACGCGGTGCCCATCACGATCAGCAGTTCTTCGCGCAGGTACTTGAGCAGCGGCAACATGCGCAGGCCCGACAGGCGCATCACCAGCCCGAGGATCACCGCCACAAAGGCAAAACAGGTCAGGTAGAAAAGCCCCACCAGGCTGCCCAGGTGTTGCAGTGAATCGAGGCCATAGGTGCTGGTGGTGAACGCGATGGCACCGAATACGCCAATCGGCGCCAGGCGCACGATCATGCCCATGATGCGGAAGATCACATGGCTCAATTCGTTGATCAGTCGCGAAATCCCGCTGGCCGCTTCGCCCACCAGGTTCAGCGCGCTGCCGAACAACACCGAAAACAACAGCACTTGCAGCACGTTATTATCGGCAAAGGCGCCGACTACCGAGTTGGGGATCAACTCCATCAGAAACTGGCTGGTGCCGCGGATGTGCTGGCCCTTGTCCGCCAGTTCATTCAAACCGGCGGAAGAGAGTTGCTCCAGGTGAATATTGGCGCCGCTGCCGATGCCGGTGCTGAAGGCCATGATCAGGCCGAGCACCAGGGCGACGGTGGTCAACATCTCAAAATAGATCACCGACTTGAGGCCGATGCGTCCGACCTTCTTCAAGTCGCCCGCGCCGGAAATACCGCTGACCACTACGCAGAACACGATCAGGCCGATCAGCATTTTGATCAGCTTGATAAAGCCGTCACCCAAAGGTTTGAGTTGCGAGGAGAATTCGGGAAGGGCCAGGCCGCAGACGATGCCGAGTATCAGGCCAATCACGACTTGCAGGAAAATCGAACGCGAGCACCATCTGAGCATGGGAGGGATCTCTATTCGGTGCCCTGGTGGTTCCAGGGCTTAATTGTTGTGGTCTTACCGGTAAGTCCAGTGCGGGGCCAGTCTACGCTCGGGTTTTTTCAAATCACAAGTAAATATTTGGCGGTTGGCAGGTCCCGGTCTGACCAGTTGGTCGGTAAGTACGATGCTTGAGCGGTTGGCGGGGATTAATTTTTTTTGCGTATCATCGCCTTGGGCATACGAGGTGATGGATGGATCAATCAGGGCTGACAACCGACGAAGCAGGGCGCATGTATTGCGCCTGGCGCACTGCAGCGCCTGCGTACCTGCATTACCACGACCACGAGTGGGGTGTGCCGGTGGCGGATGACATCGCGTTGTACGAGAAGATCTGCCTGGAGGGGTTTCAGGCGGGGATGGCGTGGATCACCATCCTGCGCAAGCGCGAAAACTTTCGACAGGCGTTCGAGGGTTTTGATTTTCGCCGGGTGGCGCACTACGGCGAGGCGGACATCGAGCGGTTGATGAGCGAACCGGGCATCGTGCGCAATCGCGCGAAAATCATCTCGGCCATCAACAACGCACGCCGGGCCTGTGAGCTGGTGGAGGAGACCGGTTCGCTGGCGCGCTGGCTGTGGGCGTTCGAACCCGGCGCGCAAGAGCGGCCGGCAGTGGTGGACATGGCTTATTGGACGGCCAATCCGACCTCAGCGGCTTCGGTGCGCTTGTCCAAGGCCCTGAAGAAACGCGGCTGGACCTTCGTCGGCCCGACCACGATGTATGCGTTGATGCAGGCGATGGGGATGGTCAATGATCACTTGGAGGGTTGCGAGTGCCGGCCGCGCATTGAACACCAGCGCAACCTGTTCAAACGTCCCTGACCAGATACGGTTAAAACTGTGGGAGCTGGCTTGCCTGCGATAACGGTGGGCCAGTAAAAGATGAGCTGGCGGGTCCACCGCTATCGCAGGCAAGCCAGCTCCCACATGGGTTTTGTGGTGTTGCTGATTATTTGGGAAGCGGGGTGAGTACCTCAGCCTTGTCATCCAGCACCATCACCACCAGCAGCTTGGCCGGTTGGGTCTGGCTGGCATTGCTTGACTCAAAATGCCGCGAGCCGGCCGGCTCGTAGAACGATTGCCCGGCTTTGTAGGTGATCGCCTTTTCATCATTGACCCGCGAGGTGATCTCGCCTTCGAGCACATAAGCCACAGCGGTGCCGGTGTGGCTGTGGGGCACGGTGGCCTGGCCGGGGGCGTAGTCCACGGTGAGCATGATGGTTTTCTTGCCCGGCACGTTGGTCAAGGCGTGCTCTTGCAGCACCTTGAGCGTTTCCTGGTTGTAGACCGGGTCGTGGGCAAATGCACTGAGGGAGGCGAGCATCAGGGTGGCAGCGAATAAGCGTTTCATGATGAGGGTTCCATCGGGTGAAAGACCGCTTCACCCTACGCCGCCGAGGGCTTGCCACCAATGACCAATGCGCCGGAAAACTGCCTAGCCAATCTGCAGCAGAATATCGCGGACCTTGTCCAGCGCCGGGTCGATGTCCAGGGTCTCGATGGCGCCGAACCCCAGAATCAGCCCCGAGCGCACCGGCTTGTCGTGAAAAAACACGTCCAAGGGATATAAACCCACCTCAACCTGGCGCGCCCGTTCCATCAGCAATGGAATATTCACCGGCACCTTGCACAGGGCCGCCAGGTGAAAGCCCGCCACCGTCGGTACTGCCTCGAACCACGGCGACAGATCGCCCGCCAGACGCTGCAGGATGCGTTCGCGACGCCCCGCATAGACCCCGTGACAGCGGCGAATATGCTTGAGCAGGTAGCCTTCGCTGATGAACTTGGCCAGTGCCCACTGCGGCAAGGTAGCGCTGTGCTGGTCGGTCAATTGCTTGGCCTTGAGCACCGCACCATAAATGGCCGGCGGCAGCACCGCGTAGCCCAGGCGCAACTCCGGCGACAGGGTTTTGGAAAAGGTGCCGACGTAGGTGACCACGCCTCGGGTATCCATGCTTTGCAGGGAGTCGGTGGGGCGGCCTTCGTAGCGGAATTCGCTGTCGTAATCGTCTTCGATGATGATCGCGCCGAGCGCAATGGCGCGGTCCAGCAGAGCCTCGCGCCGCGCCTGGCTCATGGGCATGCCGAGGGGGAACTGGTGGGACGGCGTCACATAGATCAGGCGCGTGCCATCCGGGATCTGGTCGACCTGCAGGCCCTGTTCGTCGACGGCAACACTGGCGACGCGGGCGCCCATCGCGACGAACAATTGGCGTGCGGGGCTATAGCCGGGGTCTTCCATCGCGACTAGGCTGCCGGGTTCAAGCACCACGCGGGCAAGCAGGTCCAGCGCCTGCTGTGCGCCGTTGGTGACCACGATATCGCGGGCGCTGCATTTGACCCCGCGGGAAAACGCGATATGCCCGGCGATGGCATCGCGCAGGGCGGGCACGCCTTCTGGCTGGCTGTAAAAACCACTGTTCTGGGCGATGCGACGCAACGCATCCTGGGTGCAACGCCGCCATTCATCCTGTGGGAATTGGTGGCGTGTCGTCGCGCCACCGATAAATTCGTAGCGCAGGATCTCCTCGCGGGCGGGGTGGCCCATGGGTGAGGGCAGTGCCGCCCATTTGCCCAGGTTGGCGGCACACGCCAGGTCGGTGGCGGTTTGCACGCGGTCGGGCTGTGGCGCCCAGGCATTGACGAAAGTACCGCGGCCGATCTTGCCAATCAGCAGGCCCTCGTAGGTCAAGGTGGCGTAGGTGTCCGACACGGTCTTGCGCGAGATGCCCAGTTGTTCGGCGAGCAGTCGGCTGGGGGGCAGCTGTGCGCCTGCCGACAGCCGCCCGGTGGCGATGGCTTCGCGCAACTGCTGGTAGAGCTGTTCGGCCAGGTCCTTGCGGCCATTGATTACCACGTGCAGTTCCATGTTTCATCCCAAGGCTTCACTCCGCGCCAAGATTACTCGCTTGCGCTATGGGCTCAAACTATCTGTGCGTCAATTGCCGGTACGCATAAGCATCTACCGTTGCCTGGGTCCTGTTGGCCGCCACTATCCCTGTTTACGTCGTGGCATAGGGAGGCGGACGCATGGCGACAATCGAAACACCTGCGAAAAAAAGGCAAGCAGCATTGCTTGCCCTGGATCAGAGCCTGGGGCCATTGGTTGTGGGTGAGCTGACTGTGCAGCGTAGAGACCTTGCCGCCATGGGGGCCTACATGGCGGGAAAACCGGTAAAGGCCCATCACCTGGCGGTACGCGAAGCAGACCAGACGCTGCTTGATGCGATCCGATTCTCGGCATCCAGACTGCATCGGTGTCTGCGCAGGAATGACTCGGTCAGTGACAACAGTGCCGCGCTGTTATTCGAGTTCGCGGCATTGCGTTCGCTACAGGCACCACCTCTGCTGTTGGCGAAGCCGGGAGACGAACATCCTGGTGCAGTCGGCAAGCTCGATAACCTGTTGCGTTCAGTACAGAAAACCAATCTCAACCAAGCGGCGCAGTTGGAGGGAATGCCTCGCTGGGTCGAGCCGAAGAAAAGCCGAAGCCTGGCGGTCATGGGCGCGGGGCTTGCAGCTTACGGGTATTACAGCGCAATCAGCGCCTTGGCCGAGGCGATCAAAACTGGCGACATCAATAGGTCGGTGGTCACCGGCGCTGAGTTATTGGCCAACCTCACAGGGGCTGCACTGGAGCTGGCGCTGGAAAAACTCGGCAGACGGCTGCTGGAAAACGGTCGCAAGGTATTTGCAGGTTTCAGCACCAGTTGCCTTGGCCAGGCCCTGCGACGGGGGGCCAGCCTGTTTGCGTTGGTGCTGACGTTGCCCTTTGATTATCTCAATGCCAAGGAGTCGTTCGCCAAGGCAGCGAAGAGTACCGGCAAGGAAGCCATGGACCATTACGTCAATGCCGGCTTCAGTATTGTGAGCGCCAGCGTGGCTGTGGCCCTGAGTGCCGCTGCGTTGGCCGGGTTCAGCGTGGCCGGCCCGCTGGGCATTGCCGCCGCTGCCGTACTGATCTTTGGCACGCAACTCTATGCTGCGGTTCGTCAGGTGGATGACATTGATGATTACATCGAACTGAGTATCTTCGAGCGCCTGCACGCGGGCTGGTTGGCCTTTCAAGGCAAGGAGCAGGAGAGGGCCATACGCGATCGGTACGTCGTGGCCCGGATGGAACAACAGTATGCGCAGCAACTGGAGGAGCAGGCCGATGCCTGGCTTAAAGGCGCGCTCAAAGGCACCGTGCAGGCGGTGGTCAATGGCGGGTTTGAGGTGCGGTTGAGGCCAGTCCGCCATTGGAAGCGCCGCTGGAACGAGGCCGAGGGTGAAGATCCGTACATCGATACCACAGAGCCCACGGTGATTGACCAAGATGATGAAGTCGATGCGTCCAATACCCCGGTTGACCGTCTGCCGGGTGCGGTGTTTGACAGTACTGCCGTGGATGCGGCTGTGCTCTGGCAACTGGGGGGAGGTAATGACAAGGTCAAAGGTTCGACTGGCAACCCGAACATTTTCCGCTTCGGTGAAGGCCACAAACAGCTCACCGGGGGCGCCAGGAACGACCTGTTCAGGTATGACATGCCGACGGCCATACTGGACGAAACCGATGCGAATAGCCCGGCCAGCGAGCTGCGTGGCGAGGAGGGCAGCGATATGCTTTACCTGGCCAACTCGACAATTTATGAGGACGGGACGGCAGGTTATGCCATCGACCTGCAGGCGGGCACTGTGGTGCGGCGCAAGGATATCGACAAGTCGCCGCCTTATCCTTCGATCAGCCTGGACTCGATAGAAAATATCTACACCCCAACCGGGCTAGCCAGCCACGTCAAGGGTTCAGCACAGGCCAATACCCTGGTCGCCGCCGGTCACAACGATCGGATCGAAGCCGCAGAGGGCAACGATACAGTGATTGTGCTGGGCGCTGGCGCCTGGGTGGACGGTGGGGCGGGCAAGGATCGTTATGTGATTGCCAGCAACCCTGGCGCGGTGACATTGCATGAGCAGGACTGGGCCGAGGGCTCTGTGATTGAGATGCGCTGGCCGTTGGCGTCTATCAGCAGTTGGCGTATCCAGGGCTGTGCGCTGGTCATCGTGGCGTGGAGGGGCGTGGACGGCGAACTGCCGGAGCAAGTCATCAAGCTTGAGCGGCTCTATACGTCCAGTGATGAGCTGCGCCGCTTGAACAAGCACAACCTGCTGTTTCTCACGGAGGACGGCTATACGCTTGAGCCGATCCTTGAACCGGTGTTGATGGGCAGCGAGGACACTAACGTCACCGTTGCCGTGAGAGCGGGCGGCCAGGACGTCAGCCTGGACAAGGTGTTGGGCGCTGGCACGTTCGTGGTGCCCCATGGGCGTTCTACGCGTGGGTTCGTCGAACGCGGGCCAGGTGCAAAGGTGCTCGATGTTCGCCTCAAGGGCGACACCACCACGTGCGTGCTGTACGTGGACTATTCGTCGCGGGAGATTCTCCAGGCCTTGGCCCATTACCGCGTGACCCTGCGCAGGAGGGGACACTTCGATTCGCTGACCTACAGCGACGTGAGATTGACCATCAGGTTCATCGACGGCAGCCAATTGGTCCTCGCCCACTATGCCAGCGATCGTTCTTCGGCGCGCACCAACGTGACCTCAAACATCATCGCGGTGGCCTTGACGCTGGACTGCCGATTCGTGCTGGTCATGAATGACGGCGTCTCATACCGCGTGCAGGCGGCCCAGCAATCCTATATCCAAGACCGTGCCTCGCCCGGGTTCAAGACCTTCGACGGCAGCTCTGCCTTGATAGAAAAGCCCGGCGTGCACGGGTTTTTTCGACCGCACAGCGCCAAGGGCATCTGGTTGCAATCGGTGCAACAGAAAGTCGTTATTCCTGTACCGCCCCATTACCAGAGGCCTTATGCGCTGATGGGGCGCTCATCGACCTACGAGGTCGTGCCCAGCGCAGGCTCAACGATTGCCCTGTCCACGCCGGGGGCGTTGGCCAAAACGGCGGACGCGTCGTTCTGGCGGATCAATACCGCCGGTCTTGGCGAGTTGATTGAGCGGGCGCATATCGCCCTGATCAACGACACGCTGACCGTTGGCAGCGTGACAGTGTTGCTGCCTCCCGTGACAGACCCTTCGATACCGCTGGAACAGGTCAGCGTACACACCCTGCAGGGCGAGCAGTACGACATTCGCCAGGACCTGGGCGCGATCTGCCTCGTGCAACTGGATGCTTGCCGTTATTCGAGCATCGATGAGGTACTGGGTGCGCTGCGCCGTTCTCGCCAGTGGACGACCGTGATGGTGCGTCAGTTGCGTATCGTCGGCCTTGAGCTGGAGGACGGTACGGTGTCAGGTATTCATTACGATGCAGGTCGCGATTGCTGGGGAGCGGACGCTGATCCCCAGCGCACTGTGACGTCTGCGCAACTGCGGTTTATCGGTGCCGATTCAGTTTGATAGATCATTGAAAAGGGATTTTTTATGCAGCAAAAACCTCAATCACCCAGGACCGCGCATGTATCACCCTCACGTATCGGCTTGGGTGCCGACACCGTCATGGTCAGGGACTATGGCCGTCTGGTTCCTTCCCTTCAACCTGTGAATCAAGGCGTGCAGCGCGCCGGGCACGGCGACGCGCTTGGGGGCGCGCACATAAGTGCGCTGGATCTGCCTGGGCCGCTGCCGCCGCAGGCAGTGTGGGTAACGGGCGATGCGCTTGGGCCCGCAAATGCCGAGGGTATTCGTCAGGCTGCCGGCCGCAGTTACATTGATCTGGATACCGGGCAGACAGTGCAAGTGGACTATCACCCGGCCAGCGGCACTTATCACCCGCGTTTGGCTCATCAACTGGCGGCCAGCCCATCTGCTGTCAGCAGAGTGGGGGGCACTTGGACCTGGACCGGGGTGACGACGGCGGCTCATGCCAGTGCATCGGTGTCGATGCCGATGGCCGCCGCCGTGCCGCGGGATCCACGGTTGGATCTGCAGCTTTACGATGCACGAGGTGGGGGCGCAACGACGGGGCCGGCTATCCAGGGGAAAAGACAGTACGTCATGGGCGGGCAGAGCTACTACGGCGATGCCCGGTTCTCGTTGGCGTCCTTCAAAGCGGGCGATAACAAACTTTACGTACCTGACGCGCGTGGGGTGTGGCAGCAAAGCGGGGCCATCACCGAAGACGGCATCATTCAGATCTCTGGTGACTCAATCGCCAGCTATCTGGAGGTGGGGGGCGTAGTGGTTCGCGTCGATCTTGATAGCACGAGAAATAAATACCAGATGATTCCCAATGCACACAGCCATGCGCCGGGTGTTTACCTGGATACCGGTGGCAGCCGTGCTTCGTGGGTGCCCGAGATGCGCTTGGGCAGCATCGGCGCCATCATTCGCGCGGCCCGCAAGGTTCTGGGCTACACCACTGTTACCAGTGATATGAGCCAGGGGGTGATGTCGACGCAGGACAGGCAAACGTACTGCTACATGCGCCAGTATGCGCGGCAGATGATTGCATTCGATAACCCGGCTATCCGCAATGCACCCGCGCACCTGCAAGATCGCAAGATTGATACGCACATCTGGACCCATGGTTATCCCTATGGTCGGCTGTTACAGGGGATACAGGCCAAGGCCGACGGCCTCGCCCTACCCATGGGCATTGTGCAGTTTGATCCGTTTCAAGGCATGGCCACCGTTGCGGTACGCCGTGAGGGCTCGTTCAATGTCGACGCAGTGGCCGCCAACGACCAGTTTCATTATCCCCATCGGCAAAGGCGCGCGGATGAAATAGCGTTGTTTGATCATTGGAAGACGCTGAGTATTCAGGATGCAAAGGGCCGTGGGCTTGCCAATGAGAAGATGTACCGCGCACTACTGGTCAATGATGGCTATCAAATCATCCCTGGTGGAACCTACGGTGGCGGTCAAAACGGTTTCGATCTGGTGTTCAAAGGGCCCGCGGGCGATGTCTACGTGCTTGAGGTCAAGCATGCCAAACCGCGCAATGTCAGCATGCAGAGGGTCTATGAGCATTTCCAGATGGAGGATGGCTGGGTTAGACGCGTGTTGAAGAAGTTGGACCGCAGTGATCCAGGGGCCAGGCAACAGGTAGCGGATGCGCTGGACCGTCAGCGGCTGTTCAAAGTGATTGGCGCGACCCTGCCAGACGGCAAACTGGTGCTATTCAAGATCGATATGAGCGGCGTGCGAGTCTGAGTCTGATGGCAGACGGCTCAGCCCCGTCTGCCACCGATGGCGCTTGGGGCGTCAGGACAAGAAACCACCGTCCACATTCAGCGAAACCCCAGTGGTATAGCTCGACGCATCACTGGCCAGGTACAGCACCGCGCCAGCCATTTCGCTGGGGTCGGCCACGCGCTTGAGCGGGATCTGGGCCAGGGCCATTTTCAGGATGGAATCATTCTTGACCAGCGCCGAGGCAAACTTGGTATCGGTCAGGCCCGGCAGCAGCGCGTTGCAACGGATTCCAAAGGCCGCACATTCCTTGGCAAACACCTTGGTCATGTTGATTACGGCGGCCTTGGTCACCGAGTAGATGCCCTGGAACACGCCCGGCGAGATGCCGTTGATCGAGGCCACGTTGATGATGCTGCCGCCGCCGTTCTCGCGCATCAGCTTGCCGGCTTCCACCGACATGAAGAAGTAACCACGGATATTCACGTCAACGGTCTTCTGGAATGCGCCCAGGTCGGTGTCCAGTACATTACAGAACTGCGGGTTGGTGGCGGCGTTGTTGACCAGGATATCCAGGCGGCCGAACTGTTCACGAATGCCGGCGAACACCTGGGTGATCTGCTCCATTTCACCAATATGGCAGGCAATGGCCGTGGCTTTGCCGCCCTCGGCGATGATCGCATCGGCCACGTGCTGGCAACCCTCCAGCTTACGGCTGGAGACAATCACATGGGCGCCTTGCTGGGCCAGCAACTTGGCGATGGCTTCACCGATGCCACGGCTGGCGCCGGAAACAAACGCAATCTTGCCATCGAGGTCGAACAGGTTGGTCTTGGACATGAGGGTTCCTTGTAGTTGCACTCAGAGCGCTGATTTGCCGATGACATTCAGGCTCATCTGCTCCAGCAGTTTGTTCATGTGGATGAACTGCGCGAAGCGTTTGTCCTGGGTCTGGCCATGGAAGAAGCGGTAGTAGATCTGCTGCACAATCCCGGCCAGGCGGAACAGGCCGTAGGTGTAATAGAAATCGAAATTGTCGATCTGGATGCCGGAGCGCTCGGCGTAGTAGTCGACAAACTGGCGGCGGGTGAGCATACCGGGGGCGTTGCTCGGCTGGCGGCGCATCAGTTGCACCGGCGCCGGGTCCGCGGCCTCGATCCAGTAGGCGAGGGTGTTGCCCAGGTCCATCAACGGGTCGCCCAGGGTGGTCAGCTCCCAGTCCAGCACGCCGATGATCTGCATCGGGTTGTGCGGGTCGAGGATCACGTTGTCAAAGCGGTAGTCGTTGTGCACGATGCTGGAGGTGGAGTGATCGGCAGGCATCTTGTCGTTGAGCCAGGCGCGTACCGCCTCCCATTTTGGCGCATCGGGCGTCAGGGCTTTTTCATAGCGCTCGCCCCAGCCGCGAATCTGCCGCGCCACGTAGCCTTCGGGCTTGCCCAGGTCGGCCAGGCCGCAGGCGTGGTAGTCGACCTGGTGCAGTTCGACGAATTTGTCGATAAAGCTCTTGCACAAGGCCTCGGTGCGGGTGGCGTCCAGGCCCAGCTCAGCCGGCAGGTCGGAGCGCAGGATGATGCCGTTGACGCGCTCCATCACATAGAACTCGGCGCCGATCACCGATTCATCGGTGCAGTGCACATAAGCCTTGGGGCAGTACGGGAAGCCATCTTTGAGCTGGTTGAGAATGCGGTATTCGCGGCCCATGTCGTGGGCAGACTTGGCCTTGTGACCAAACGGCGGGCGACGCAGCACAAATTCCTGGTCGGGGTATTCCAGCAGGTAAGTCAGGTTCGACGCGCCACCAGGGAACTGGCTGATTTTGACGGTACCGCTCAGGCCCGGAATATGAGCTTTGAGGTAGGGATCGATCAGGCTGGCATCAAGTTCTTCGCCTGGGCGAATCTGGGTCGATTGGTCGTTCAGCGCCATGCTTATCCCTTCTGCTTATTCTAAAGGCCTTGGACTATTTCCTAATCTAATGCGCACAGCCGCCCAGCGACAAGGCCGGGGCGGCTTAATAGGTTAGCGTGTTGAAGGGTGATCAGCGTGCCTGATCGGTCATTTTGCAGGCGCTGGCAAGGCCACCGGTGTAAGCACGGGGCGGCCGGCAAAGTATTCCACCAGGTTATCAGCGACGCGCTGCACCGTGTCATGGGCCGCTTCCGGGGACAGGCCGGCCACGTGGGACGTCAGCACGGTATTGCTCAGGCGCTTGAGGGCATCGGGCACTGCAGGCTCATCGTCAAACACGTCCAGCGCGGCGCCGCCGATGCGGCGCTGCTCCAGCGCGGCGACCAGGTCGGCGGTCACCACTACGCTGCCGCGGCCGATGTTCACCAGATAGCCATTGGGCCCCAACGCATCCAGCGCATGTTTATCGATCAGATGGCGAGTGCCGGCCCCACCGGGCGTGGCCAGGATCAGGAAGTCCGAAGTGCGCGCCAGTTCGACGGCCGTTGAGCAGTAGGTGTAATCCACGTCATCGCGAGGTTGGCGGTTGTGATAGCTCACTTCCATGCCAAACCCGAGGGCGGCGCGCTTGGCGATTTCCATGCCCACGGCCCCCAGCCCGAGAATGCCCAGTTGTTTGCCGGCCAGGGAAGGGCGCATGACCTTCGGCCACTCGCTGCGGCGAACAGCGGCGTCGGTCTGAGGAATCCCGCGCACCAGTGACAACAGCAACGCCATGGCGTGATCAGCCACCGAGGGTGCGTTCACGCCGGCACCGTTAGTCACCACTATCCCGCGGTTGCTTGCCGCTTGCAGGTCCACATGTTCGTAGCCGGCGCCAATCACGCAGATGATCTCCAGTAATGGCAACGCGGCGATCTCTTCGGCATACAACCCAAGCGGCCCGCGGGTCAGCACGGCCTGAATCTGCCCCCCATGGGTCTTGATCGCTTGGGCGCGTTCAGTAGGCGTCGGCGCCAGGATCACATGAAAGTCGTTGCTCTCGATGATTTGCAGGTATTCGTTGATGGTTTCAACCAGGACCAGAACAGTGGTGGGCATCGCAAGGCTCTTCCTGAAGGGTTTGAGAGCATGAGTATGCGCCGAACCTACCCGTTATTGCGCTGACCTCCTGCAAGATTTCCGGATACGTCAAACCTGGCTGCGCAACCCAAACCCGCGCACCCAGGCTCCTTCGCTGTCGCGCCAGCTACTGAGTAGTCCCCGGTTGCCGTGCCTGGGCCCGCTCTCTTTGTGCGATCGGCATGAAATCGTAGGTCGGGAAGAATTCCGTCTTGTAGACACCCCACGCCGTATTCTCGATGGCCAGGTTGACTTGAGCCAGGCGAGACGCCGGTAAACGCAGCACGATGACTTGCCCGATGCCCATGGTGATATTCCAACTGACGACTTCGACACCTTCCGGCGGGAAGGCCTTGTGAAATTCCTGCTTGGCCAGTTGGGCTTTCAATTCGCCCAGCGGGCGTGATTGATCGTGTTTAAGAAACACGGTCAACATGACGGTGCTATCGGGCGTGGCGGCGATGCTTTTGGTGGGCAGTGTCGTGTTGGCCTGTACCGTGGTTGCGCTGGGCAACAGTACGGCTACCAGCAGTGCAGGCATGAATAGATATCTGAATGAAGCGTATGGATTCATCACAAGTGCCTCGTTTGTTATTGGTTTTTTATGGCTGGATATAAATAGGGTGTTTAACTAGTTTGACATCTGAGTCTTTATTGGTCCCGTGTAAGGCGCATGTACCACATAGATTCTAACGGGAGGGTTGGTCGCTACCATGTCGCGAGGGACTTCACGAGAATAGGTGAATTCGGTGTTGTCCAATTTTTCCAGCCTTCTGACGATGGTGCGATGCGGGCCAAGGTCGGGCATCAGGATGTGGGTCTGCTTGTCGCCAGTGACCAGGAAATAACCGCCCCCGCCACGCCGGGGTATTTGGCCTTGACGTCGTTTTCTGGCTCGCCCTCTATATAAACCTTGGTGGTCAACCATTGAGGCGAAGAGGCCAGGGCACGAACATCAGCCTCAACCGGTTTCGCGTAACTTGACGGCGCGCCTAATAAACCCGCGAAAAACAGGCCGGTAAAAGCAAGGGTGAATCTTCGCATTATCAAACTCCTTACTGGTTGGTTAAGTGTTGTTATCGTCTTTGTCGGTCAGTGCGCGAAGATATTAGTGTGTGAATTTACGCGTGCTCAATAGCTATGTATGGTCCTGTAACAGTTGAGGGGTTGTATGACTAAGAATATGATTTTGAAGCGGGCTGCTTCTGAACTTGTTGTCGGACTCTTCTCGCAATAGGTGGCCTATTAAAACTTAGACGTAATGTTTGTACGACGTTTCAGCCATCCAAAACCTTCACGGGGGCGGCCACTTGACCAGCTGCTCCGCCTAACCATTCCTCAGCTAAGTCTTTGCTTCTCCAAGAGAATCCCGGACAATCCGGCCCTTGTTTCGGCCAGGGCGCTGCCTGTCAGGTTTTTCTGACTCGTGCTGGCCGTGTGAATGCGGAGATCCCACCGGATGAATGATCAGGCCAATAGCGTCGACGAACGCTATGCAACGACACCTGCAACGCTCACAAGCTGGAGCCGCCAGGACACTACCTGGATGCTCGGGCTATTCGGTACCGCCATTGGCGCCGGTACTTTGTTCCTGCCTATCAACGCGGGCCTGGGGGGCTTCTGGCCGCTGGTGATCCTGGCGTTGCTGGCCTTCCCGATGACGTTCTTTGCCCATCGCGGGCTGACCCGTTTCGTGCTGTCCGGCCGTGAAGGTTCCGACATTACCGACGTGGTTGAAGAGCATTTCGGTATCAAGGCCGGTGCACTGATCACCTTGTTGTACTTCTTTGCGATCTTCCCGATCCTGCTGATCTACAGCGTGGCGCTGACCAATACCGTCAGCAGCTTCATGGAGCACCAGCTGCATATCCTGCCGCCGCCCCGGGCCATCCTGGCGTTTGTGTTGATCTTGGGTCTGCTGGCCGTGGTGCGTTGCGGTGAGCAAGTGATCGTCAAGGCCATGAGCTTGATGGTGTACCCGTTTATTGTGGCCTTGCTGTTCCTGGCGGTGTACCTGGTACCGCACTGGAATGGCGGCATTCTCAGCACCGCCAGCGAAGTGCCGGCACCCTCGGCGCTGCTCAACACGCTGTGGCTGGCGATTCCGGTGATGGTGTTCTCGTTCAACCATTCACCGATCATCTCGGCCTTCGCGGTGGACCAGAAGCGCCAGTACGGCGCACACGCCGACGAGCGCAGCTCGCAGATCCTGTCCCGCGCGCACTTGCTGATGGTGGCGATGGTGCTGTTCTTCGTGTTCAGTTGCGTGCTGACCCTGTCGCCCGCGCAGTTGGCCGAAGCGAAAGCGCAGAACCTGTCGATCCTGTCGTACCTGGCCAACCACTTCGATAACCCGACGATTGCCTTTGCCGCACCGTTGATTGCGTTCGTGGCGATTGCCAAGTCGTTCCTGGGCCACTACATCGGCGCCAGCGAGGGCCTCAAGGGCCTGGTGGTCAAGACTGGCCGCCGCCCGGCACCCAAGACCCTGGACCGCATGACCGCCGCCTTCATGTTGGTGGTGTGCTGGATCGTCGCCACGCTCAACCCGAGCATCCTTGGCATGATCGAGACCCTGGGCGGGCCGATCATCGCGTCGATACTGTTCCTGATGCCGATGTACGCGATCCGCAAGGTCCCGGCCATGGCCAAGTACCGGGGGCAGGCCTCGAATGTGTTCGTGACGCTGGTCGGTCTGGTGGCCATTTCCTCACTGATTTACTCGCTGATTCCCTGAGGCGTTCGCAGCCGATGCCCCGGCTTTAAGCACAGGTGGGGATCACCCATCGCTAGGCAACGGCCGACTCTGCGTGTAACGCGATTTGGCCGTTTTTCTGCCAGGCCGGAAAACTCAGCGCTACCACATGGTCTTTATTCACGCGTTGCGGAGAACCGAGGCGGCTCAACTGCACGCCATGCCTGAGAAAATAACGTTCCAGCGCGGGTGTGGTCACCGCCACTACCCGATTGGCGCCCTGGCTCCAGGCATGGTTCAGGCTGTTCCACCAGACGCGCATCGGTAAGGTGCCTTCCTCCAGCGCGCGCGCGGCAAAACGCGACACCTCCCAGGTGTCGCTGCTTCGCGGGGTTGGCTGGTCGCACAGAAAACCGAACACTTGCGCCAGCAGATAAGGTTGCGTGGTCGGCAAGAGCCGCGCGCAACCGCAGACTTGGTGCTCGGCATCCAGGGCGAGGATATGACGAGCATCCGCGTGGTCGAACTGGTCGAATTCGCGTTGGGGCCGGGCGTGCGTGGAATTCAGTTGCCAGCCCAATTGCTGGATGAAAACTTCGTGTCGGTAGCGGCCCAGGTCGTCCTCAAGCGTTGCAGACAGTTCATGGTGACGACGGGTGATGATGCTGATCATTGGACGTCCTTATCGCAATTGTCGGGCCCTAGATAAGGCCCTGTGCAGCGGCGTAGGCTGCCGCCAGTGTTTTGTTGCCAGCCCCGAATTTCTTCTGAATGGCTTTGAGGTGAAAGTTTACGGTGTTGACGGAAATAGTGAGGATCAGCGCGATTTCTCCTGAACTCTTGCCGTCGGCGGTCCACTGCAGGATCTCCCGCTCACGCCGGCTCAGGCAGACCAATTGGTGGGCGCGTTCGCTATAAGCCAGGTCTGTCAGGCGCAGTGTCACCCGTTCAAGGATGCAGCGCAGGCGCACTTGAATTTCGTTGTTTTCAGCCTGCGAAATAATGTCTTGGCGCCGAGCCACGGACAGTACCCGCAGTGAACGGTCGTGGCTTCGAATCGGCAGTGTGGCGCCGATGCACAAGCCCCAGTCCCGAGCTTCCTGCCACAGCGTGCGGCTGTTATCAAACAGTGCGTCGTTCCATACCACCATCTCGGTAGAGCGCAAGCCACTAAGGATTGACGGATCGACAGCCGCGTAGTTTTGCTTCTCGTAATGTGCCAGCCAGCTTGCGGGGTAGGACCCGCATATCTCGGTTCTGGGGCGTGTAAAAGGGGTCAGGTGACGTACGCCATAGGCGTAGTACTCGAACCCCAGTTGCAACACTTCACGCTCCAGAAGCGCTAACACTTGAGTCTCATCCTGTTGCTTGCACATCTCGATGCGTAAGCAATCCCACCAACGAATGAGGTCGTTTTCCTTCTCCATGGACAGTCGCCTCGATTACTGCATTCTTGGCAATCTAGCCCACAAGCTATTTCTGTCAAACTTTGCCGAGGCTTCCCGACCGCTCTGGCACGGTGCTTACACTTGGACGTTCGTGGTTTATGAGGCCTGGCGCAGGCGAGGCATTGAATGCCGCGCGTGGCACTGCTCAATGGCGTTGACCGCTGTTTCACAAGAGGCAGCGTCGCAGGGCATCAGGCTGCTCGCTCGACGACAGGCCGTTTGCAGCCGGCTGTCGTGCAAGAGCGTTGTGATCGCATCGTCCAGGTCCTGTTTGTTTAACGGTAGGGCAAGGCGTATGCCGCATCCCATGCGCACCAGGCGTTCGGCGTTATCGAACTGGTCATGAGCGATAGGCAGCACAATCTGCGCAATGCCGGCCGCCAGCGCCTGGCTCATGGCGCCAATGCCGCCGGGGTGGACCAGACCGGCCGCGTGGGGCAACAGCGAACTCATCGGCAAAAACGGGCGCTGTATCACGGTGGGCGGCAGGTCCGTGAAGAGCGGTCGATCACCGGTCAGAAAAATGCCGCGGGCACCGACCCTGTGCAGCGCTGCCAGGGCGAAACGATAAAACTGCTGGTCAAAGTGCTCAGTGGAGCCTTGAGTGAAGACAATAGGGGGCGCTCCGGTAACCAGAAAGGCTCGTGTGGGCTCATCGAGCCCAGGGGCGCCACCGTCGAACAGAGGGAAACCGGCCATGTGCAAAGGCTGTGGCCAGTCTTTCTGTGCGGGGGCGAACCATTCGGGGAACAGGCATATCACCCCTTGGGGCGCATGCATCCATTGACTGAAGATGTTCTTCACCACGCCTGGTAGCCCATGTTTGTGGCGTAGTGCGTTGATTTGGGGAGCACAGGTACGGTCCAGGCTCAGGTATTCGATCCCGCGCCAGAGCAGCTTGCGCAGAGTCAATGGCAAGCGCCGCGACACATTGAAGGTGGGGTGCACGGGCGGCAAATGTGCAGAAAGCAACGTGGATGGCGACACTTGGACGGACAGATAAGGGATGCCGTATTTTTCATGGGCGATACGTGCACCCAAGGCCCATAGTGAGCCGACAACCACCGTATCGTCGGTATTGTGAGTGGTTACATAGTCGTAGACGGGTTCCAGCAGGCCGGCGATGGCTTGCCACAATACGGCGAATGAGGTCTTCGGGTCCCACAATAGGGGATCGCCCATGGCGGCGCTGTAGGTCGCCTCATCGCATAACGGCACGAAGTTCAGCCCCTGCGCCTCAATGGCGCGCTGAAACGTCGGCATGCTGCACAAGGTGACCTGATGACCGCGCACAGTCAGGGCAGCCCCCAGGCCGATAAAGGGAAAAACGTCACCGGCCGAGCCGATGGCAACCATGATTACTCGCATCATCCACGTCCTTGTTGAAAAGTATTTAGGCAAAGCTCAGCCGCGCTCGTTGAGCCGACTGCTCGCAAAACGCCCCTGGCTGGGCATCGCATGCCCTCAGCAAATGCCCGAGCAACGCGCGGTGCACGCCGTTGGCCGCGGCCTTGGACTCCAGGTCCAGAAAATGTCCGCTGCTCTGGGCAATGGAGAAGCTGCAATCGCGGATGTACTGCTTGAAGGACTGCACGTCCATGGCGCTGGTGTATTCGTCCCAGGCGCCATTCAGGAAGTGCACATGACTGTCAATGTTCGAGAGTTGCGGCAAGTAGGCCCCTTCATTGAGCTTGAGTGCCTGTTCGATATGGAAGCGCGCTTGATGCTGCTCGGCGTTGATCAACTGCGCCATATGCTGTTGATTGGCGGTCTTGAGTCGAGCCGGGAGATGCTTGCCCAGCGTCTGGTTGAGCAAATGGCCGATCCCTGCGTTGTCATCCCGGGCCATGAGTGCCTGCGCCCCGCTGACGTAATCGAGCATCGGCGCGTTGAGGCCAGGCGCAAACGACATCACCACTGAGCTTTCAACGCTGTCTGGATTTTTGGCAAGTGCCAGCAGGGTGGACAGGCCACCCCAGGACACGGAAACCAAGTGGTGAATGTTGAAGCGCTCGATCAATGCCAGCAGGATCTGGACTTCGTCGTCCTTGGTCACCAGGCACCGGTCAGGGTTGTGAGCGCGGGAGTTTCCAGCGAACGGCAAGTCAAACAGCACCACGTTGAAGTGTTCGGCCAGGCATTTACTGGTACGGGCAAAGGCCGACGTCGTGGCCATGGCGCCGTTGACCAACAGGACGTTCTTTCTATCAGGCGCATCGCCGATGTGTTCCACCGACACCGAATAATGCTTGAAGATTTTCTTGATCACATATTGGCTACGCGACATAACACACCTCCAGTCAGCACAAAAAACAGGCGAGAGCGCCCCTGGCACCGGGCTTGGGTGTCGAGGGCAGGGTTTGTTTTTTTTATTAAGGGGTACGGCTTACAGCGCGAAGTACATCCAGAGCTGGTGGGTTCCGTGATACAGGCGTCAGGGTGTAGAGAGTTTTAGCCTTCAAGGCGTAGAGGGACAACTACCTGATCTGGTAGGTCGTCGTGCAAAGGTTGTCGGCGGCCAGTACTTTTCAGTCTGATACAACTCTTTAAGGGGGAGCGGGAGCCTGGATTGACATCCGTTACCCTTTTGGCGCACGCAAAAAAACGCCGCGTACCTTGCGATACGCGGCGCCTTTCACATCAACACACCGTTAGGCTTGAATCACCGGGATGTTGGCGCTTGCTGCGATCTTGCGGAACTCAGCGATCTGGTCGAAGTTCAGGTAGCGGTAGACGTCACTGGCCATGGTGTCCAGTTTCGCTGCGTAGCCCATGTACTCTTCGACGGTCGGCAGGCGACCCAGAGTGGAGGCGACTGCCGCCAGCTCAGCCGATGCCAGGTAGACGTTTGCACCATCACCCAGGCGGTTCGGGAAGTTACGGGTCGAGGTCGACACGACGGTGGAGTTCGGCTCAACGCGTGCCTGGTTACCCATGCACAGCGAGCAGCCTGGCATTTCCATACGTGCGCCAGCCTTGCCGTAGATGCCGTAGTAGCCTTCTTCGGTCAGTTGGTGCGCGTCCATCTTGGTCGGCGGCGACAGCCACAGACGGGTAGGCAGCTGGCCCTTGACCTGCTCCAGCAGCTTACCGGCAGCGCGGAAGTGGCCGATGTTGGTCATGCACGAACCGATGAACACTTCGTCGATCTTCTCGCCAGCGACGCTGGACAGCAGACGGGCGTCGTCCGGGTCGTTTGGCGCGCAGAGGATCGGCTCGTTGATTTCCGACAGATCGATTTCGATGATTTCGGCGTATTCGGCGTCGGCATCGGCTTCCATCAACTCCGGGTTGGCAACCCAGGCTTCCATCGCTTGGGCGCGACGTTCCAGGGTGCGTGCATCGCCGTAGCCTTCGCCGATCATCCAGCGCAGCAGGGTGATGTTGGAGTTCAGGTACTCGGTGACGGACTCTTTGGACAGCTTGATGGTGCAACCGGCAGCCGAACGTTCAGCCGAGGCGTCGGACAGCTCGAAAGCCTGTTCCAGCGTCAGGTCGTTCAGGCCTTCGATTTCCAGGATGCGGCCAGAGAAGGCGTTCTTCTTGCCTTTCTTCTCTACGGTCAGCAGGCCAGCCTGGATCGCGTAGTAAGGAATGGCATGCACCAGGTCTCGCAGGGTGATGCCAGGTTTCATCTTGCCTTTGAAGCGCACCAGAATCGATTCCGGCATGTCCAGCGGCATGACGCCGGTGGCGGCGGCAAACGCGACCAGGCCAGAACCGGCTGGGAACGAGATGCCCATCGGGAAACGGGTGTGGGAGTCACCACCGGTACCGACGGTGTCCGGCAGCAGCATGCGGTTCAGCCAACTGTGGATGATGCCGTCGCCTGGACGCAGCGATACACCGCCACGGGTCATGATGAAGTCAGGCAGGGTGTGGTGGGTGGTCACGTCGATCGGCTTGGGGTAAGCCGCGGTGTGGCAGAAGGACTGCATCACCAGGTCGGTCGAGAAGCCCAGGCACGCCAGGTCTTTGAGTTCATCACGGGTCATTGGGCCGGTGGTGTCCTGGGACCCCACGGTGGTCATCTTCGGCTCGCAGTAGGTGCCTGGACGAACGCCTTTGCCTTCTGGCAGGCCACAGGCCTTGCCGACCATTTTCTGCGCCAGGGTGAAGCCCTTGCCGGTGTCGACAGGCGCTTCAGGCAGCTTGAACAGGTCGGTAGGGCCCAGGCCCAGCTCAGCGCGTGCCTTGTCGGTCAGGCCACGGCCGATGATCAGCGGGATACGGCCGCCGGCGCGAACTTCGTCCAACAGCACCGGGGTCTTCATTTCGAAGGTGGTCAGGACTTCGTCGGTGCCGTGCTTGCAGACTTTGCCAGCATGCGGGTACAGGTCGATCACGTCGCCCATGTTCATGTTGGTAACGTCGAATTCGATTGGCAGTGCGCCAGCATCTTCCATGGTGTTGTAGAAGATCGGAGCGATCTTGCTGCCGAAGCAGAAACCGCCAGCACGCTTGTTCGGCACGTAAGGCACGTCGTCACCGAAGAACCACAATACCGAGTTGGTTGCCGACTTACGCGACGAACCGGTACCGACCACGTCACCGACGTAGGCGATCGGGAAGCCTTGGCCGCGCATCTCTTCGATCTGCTTCATCGGGCCGGTCTTGCCTTGCTCGTCCGGCACGATGCCTTCACGCGCCATTTTCAGCATGGCCAGGGCGTGCAGCGGAATGTCAGGGCGGGACCAGGCATCAGGCGCAGGCGACAGGTCGTCGGTGTTGGTTTCGCCGGTGACCTTGAAGACGCGCAGGCTGATCTTGTCGGCCAGGGTAGGGCGGTTGCGGAACCACTCGCCGTCAGCCCAGGACTGGATCACGCCTTTGGCGTGCTCGTTGCCGTTGCGGGCTTTTTCGGCGACGTCGTGGAACGCATCGAACATCAGCAGGGTGTGCTTGAGTTGGGCGGCCGCGACGGGTGCCAGTTCGGCGTCGTCCAGCAGCTCGACCAACGTCACGATGTTGTAGCCGCCTTGCATGGTGCCGAGCAGTTCAACAGCGCGTTTCTTGTCGATCAGGGGGGAAGTGGCTTCGCCCTTGGCCAGGGCAGACAGGAAACCGGCCTTGACGTAAGCGGCTTCGTCAACGCCTGGTGGAATGCGGTTGGTGATCAGGTCAACGAGGAATTCTTCTTCGCCAGCCGGAGGATTTTTCAGCAGCTCGACCAGGCCTGCGGTTTGTTCGGCGTTAAGCGGCTGGGGAACGATACCCAGTGCTGCACGCTCTTCGATATGTTTGCGGTAGGCTTCAAGCACAGTTATTACCCTCATCAGTGGTCCCACGGGACGCTCATCCAGAAATGAACGGCACGCATGCGCTCGGGGGCTTTTTGGGCCGCAAAGCCAGCGCTGCCGGCATTCCTTACAGAAGCTGCTTTCAAAGTTTTACGCCTGCAGAACGGAGCTGATGAGGGTTGGCGCGGGCTCTGACCTACCGGGTCGAACCTGCGCCAACACCGTTCTGAAGGAACGACTGTGCTCGTGACGCTTTGAAAACAGCTTCCAGCGGATTATTGGCGCCTTACAAGGCCGGGTGATTCTACGGCAAAAAAAATCTAAAGGTAAGTTGCCTACTCAAGTTTGCTGGGTGATCAACCTTAGACAAAGGGCTAACATGGCGCACTGTTTCGCTGATTTGCGTGTTGCTGCCCATGCCCAACCAAACCATCAAGACCCCCTGCGTCGGCCTGTGCTCTACGGTCTACGGCGATCTCGTGTGCCGTGGATGCAAGCGCTTTCACCATGAAGTGATCCAGTGGAACGGCTATAACGAAGAAGAAAAGCGTGCGGTCTGGCTCAGGCTTGAGCAGCTGTTGGTGCAGGTCATGGCCGGCAAAGTGGAGGTTTTCGACCCCAAGACACTGCGCGGGCAGTTGGAGCAACGCAAGATTCGCTTTGTGCCACACCAGTCCGAGTATTGTTGGGCCTACCAGTTGATCGCCCGTGGGGCCCGGGTGATCAATAACCTGGAGGCGTACGGCATGGTGCTGTTGCCGGAGTTTCGCGACTGGGCGCTGCCTGAACTGCGCGATGCCATTGATCGCGAGTTCTTTATCCTGTCCGAGGCGCATTACCAGCGCTATATCGCGCCTGGGTTCTTGAAAGATGCGCTGGGTTAATTGACTGGCGAGGTCAATGTGGGAGCTGGCTTGCCTGCGATAGCGGTGTATCAGGAGCAAATGCGCCAGCTGACCCACCGCAATCGCAGGCAAGCCAGCTCCCACATTTGATCCACATTGCCTGAAGGTCGGTGTCAGGGCTTGGTCGCCAGCTCTTGCAGATGGTCCATGAGCGTCTGCGGTTTAAGCACCAGCACATCGCTTTGCACCGCATCCAGCACCACCTCCGCCGTATTGCCGATCAACGCGCCGGAAATCCCCGTGCGTGCCACCGTGCCGATAATGGTCACCGCCGCCTGCAAGCGATGGGCAATATGGGGGATCAGCACATCGGCGGGGCCTTCCTCGATATGCAGGTGCCTGTCGTCCACGTCGAACTCGGCCTGGAAGGCCTTGCATTGCTCGCGATAGCGCGCCTCGATGGTTTCCTTGAGCTGAAAGGTCGGGTCTGCCGCCGACAGCATGGGCGAGGGGTGAGCACTGATCACATGCAACTGCGCTTTGGCGAGGCTGGCGATATCAAAGCCATGGTCGATGATCGAATTATGCAGCGAGCGGTGTTCGCCGTCGGCGTTGCCCACATCGATGGCCGCCAGGATCACGCCGCCTGCCCAAGGGGTGGCGGTCTTGACCAGCAACACCGGCGTCGGGCAATAGCGCAGCAACTTCCAGTCCGCCGGGGTCAGCAGGGCTTTTTTCAGAGGGTTGTCGGGGAAGTGCTGTTTGATCACCAGGCCACAGCCTTCGGCTTGCTGCACATCGATGATGGTTTCATGCAGGCTGTCGTTCCAGGCCTGCTCGGTGGTGACGCTGTAGCCGTCTTCTTTCAAGCCTTCCTTGAGCAGGCTCAGCAGCGCCGAATGCTCGTGCTTCTTGTCACAGACCAGCAAGTGCAGGTGCGCGTCGGTCACTTTGGCAATCAGCTTGGCACGCTTGAGGGCCAGGCTTTCCGAATGCTCGGGTTCGATGACCACCAGGATGCTGCGGATGGCTTGCATGGTCGGGATCTCCAAAAGGGCGGGCGTTGGATAACTATAGTTGCTGGCCGGCAGCCGTCATGTTGATACACATCAAGGCCGGTGGCTGGTGGTCTGCGACGGGGTCGGTATAATCGGCGCCCTTTTGTGATCCTTTGCCCGTGAGCCCGATGAACCTGCCCGAAATCCATGAATTCCTCGGCTGCCGCACCCCCGATGCCTGGGTCCAGGCCGCGTTGGCCGATCAGGAAACCCTGCTGATCGACCACAAGAACTGCGAATTCAAAGCCGCCAGCACCGCCTTGAGCCTGATGGCCAAGTACTACGGCCACGTTGACCTGATCAACATGATGTCGCGCCTGGCCCGCGAAGAGTTGGTGCACCACGAGCAGGTCATGCGCCTGATGAAAAAGCGCAAGGTCGAACTGCGTCAACTGCACGCCGGCCGTTATGCCTCGGGTTTGCGCAAGGTGGTGCGCAGCCATGAGCCGGTCAAGCTGGTAGACACCCTGGTGGTGGGCGCCTTTATCGAAGCACGCAGTTGCGAGCGTTTCGAAGCGCTGGTGCCGCATTTGGACGAAGAACTCGGCAAGTTCTACTTCGGCTTGCTCAAAAGCGAGGCGCGGCACTTCCAGGGTTACTTGAAGCTGGCTTACCAGTACGGCGACGCCAAGGACATCGCCCAGGTGATCGACCGGGTGCGAGCCACCGAGCAAGACCTGATCGAATCACCCGACGTCGAGTTCCGCTTTCACAGTGGCGTGCCAGCCTGAGGCCACGGCCACACCGATCAACGCGGTGATCCCCGCCAGCAGCAGGATCACCGTTGGCGTGCCAAAGGGTGCTGCCAGCACGGCAATCATCAAGCCCGCCAAGGGCTGGGCCAGGTTGTTGAGCAAGGTCATCACACCGACTGTCTTGCCGAAGTCCTGCACCGGAATCACCCGTTGTCGGGTGCTGCGCAGGTACACGTTGAACATCTTGTCAAAGCCGGTCAGCAGCAGGAACCCCACCGCGTAGGCCCACACGCCGGGGCTGAGCGCTGTGATCAGCGCGCCGACGGTGATCATCGAGTACGACAACCCGCCCAGTACCTTCAGCTTCAGTGATGAATGCGCCAGGTAGAACAGAATCGCGATGGTCACCAGCGCCCCGGCGGCTTGCAGCAGGGCATAGGTGTCTTTGCCCGCTGCGTAGTGGCCGGTGACCATGGCAGCCGAGGTGGCCAGCGTCACGCCGACTATCAGGTTCACGCCGACCGCCAGGACGATGATGCGCTTCAACTCCACCCGGTTGAGGATGTGGCCAAAAGCGGTGCGCAGGGGTTGCAGCCAGTTACCCGGCTGTTGTTCATGGATGTGCAGGTCCACCGTGGTGTGGCGCTGCCAGATCAGCATCGCCAGGTCCGCCAGCACAAACAGCACGGCGACCCCCAGCACCACCCAAGGCCACGCCCAGACTTCCAGCATCAGCGCCGCCACCAATGGCCCGAGCACCAGCCCGCTCTGGTCGGCGATCTGCGAATAGGACAAGGTCTTGGCGTAGGTGTAATGCTCGAAGATATGCGGCATCACCACTTCCCGCGCCATGATGCCCTGGGTGGTCAACACGCCGCACAACGCGGACAGCATGACCAGCCACTCAATACCGTCGAACAGCCCATACAGCGCCATCGCCACCACGCAGGCCACGGCCCGATACACCTGGCTGATATGCAGGATACGCACCGGTGAAAACCTGTCGCACAATGCCCCGCACACCGGAAAAGCCAGGTAGCGCGGCAGTGACTCGACAAAAAACGCCAGCCCCGCCCACGACACGCTTTGAGTGGTCTGGAATACGATCAGGGGCACGATAAACAGCAAAACCTGGTCGGCCAGCCGTGAAAGGAACAGCGAAATGAAGAACGCCAGGTAATCCTTGCGCATAGAACTCCCTGTCAATGGCGTTAAAAAGTGCAGGCTATTTGTTAAAAACTCTTAAAAGCATGAAGCTTCGTCGCTGTGGACTGGTCAGCCACCTCTGTCGGCCAGCTTGCCACCTATAATGGCCCCATTTCAATCCGCGCATCCACACTGAGAACTTATGGAAAACCTGGGTCTGGGCAAGGTCTTGCTCGTTGAGGACGATGAAAAGCTGGCAGGGCTGGTCTCGCATTTTCTGTCGCAGCATGGTTTCGAGGTACGGGTGGTGTACCGGGGTGATGAAGCCTTGGCGGCGTTCCTGGATTTCAAGCCGAAGATCGTCGTACTCGATCTGATGCTGCCGGGTCAGAGCGGGCTGCATGTCTGCCGCGAGATTCGCAACGTGTCGGACACGCCCATCGTGATCCTCACCGCCAAGGAAGATGACCTGGACCATATCCTTGGCCTTGAGTCCGGTGCTGACGACTACGTGATCAAGCCGATCAAACCGCCGGTGTTGTTGGCGCGCCTGCGTGCGCTGCAGCGCCGTCAAGTGCCCGAGCCCACCGTGCGCGGTGCCCTGGAATTTGGCCGCTTGTCGATTGATCGCAGTTGCCGGGTGGTCCGCCTGGGCGGCGAGACCATTGACCTCACCACCATGGAATTCGAGTTGCTGTGGTTGCTGGCCAGCAGCGCGGGCAAGATTCTCTCTCGCGACGACATCCTCAACCGCATGCGCGGCATCGCTTTTGACGGCCTGAACCGCAGCGTAGACGTGTACATCAGCAAACTGCGCGGCAAGCTCAATGACAACCCCCGCGAGCCGGTGTGCATCAAGACCATCTGGGGCAAGGGCTACCTGTTCAATCCGTTCGCGTGGGAGGTGTAGATGCTGCGCTTGTATCTGCGCCTCTATCTGATTCTCGCGCTCGGTCTGGCCGGGTCGATCTGGTTGGTCAACTACGGCCTGGACGCCTACATGCCCGAGTCCAACGAAACCTATAACCGTGAAGCCCTGCGCGGCCCGGCCTGGGCCCTGGTGGAGCAACTGCGCCCCGTGCAGGCAGAGGCACGCCAGGCACGCCTGGACGAGCTGCAACCGCATTACGGCTTGCGGCTCAAATTGGTGCAGCGCGACACCCAGGATTTGAGCGAACGGGAACAGAAACTCCTGGCGGCTGACCAGGTGGTGGTGCGCGAAGACTTCATGAAATTTCTCGCGCCTATCGACGACGGCCCGCAACTGCTCGAAATCAGATTGCCGGAAGAACCCAAGTGGTTATACCTGTGGGCCTATGGCTTCCTGGGCGTGAGCCTGGCCATCGTCCTGTATTTCTGGGTGCGTCCACACTGGCGCGACCTGGAGCACATCCGCCTGGCAGCGCAACGTTTCGGTGACAATGACCTGGGCTCGCGCATCTTGCTGCCGAGTCGCTCCACCGTGCGCTCGCTGGCCGGGCACTTCAACCAGATGGCCGAGCGCATCGAAGGTTTGATCGCCAACCAGCGCGAACTCACCAACGCGGTCTCCCACGAATTGCGCACGCCGATTGCGCGGCTGTCATTCGAGCTGGACCAGCTCAGGCAGCAGAGTGACCCACGGCAAAGCCGAGCGTTGATCAACGACATGTACGCCGACCTCGGTGAACTGGAAGAAATGGTCTCCGAGCTGTTGACCTATGCCAGCCTTGAGCCAGGCGCTACCCAGGTCACCCGCGAGCAAATCGAGGCCCACAGTTGGCTCGACAGTGTGATCGGCAGCGTGGCCCTGGAGGCCGAAGCAGAAGGGGTGCAGTTGTCGTTGCGCACCTGCGAGGTGGACGTTATCCAGATCGAGCCACGCTTTATGGCGCGGGCCGTGATCAACCTGCTGCGCAACGCGATTCGTTATGCCGATCGTCGCGTGGAAGTGTCGCTGGTCAAGTTTGGCAGCGGTTACGAAGTGCGGGTCAACGACGATGGGCCGGGGGTACCGCTGGAGGGTCGCACCAAGATATTCGAACCCTTCCTGCGCCTTGACGCCAGCCGCGACCGCCGCACAGGCGGATTTGGCCTGGGCCTGGCGCTGGTCAAGCGTGTCAGCCAGTGGCATGGCGGGCAGGTGGAAGTGCAGGATTCGGAGTGGGGCGGGGCGTCGTTTCGAATGACGTGGGCCTATGCAGAGTAAGGCGGCTTGCCCCATGCCATCCTGTAGGAGCGAGCTTGCTCGCGAAGAACCTCAACGATAACGCGTGTTTTCTGGATAAACGCGGCGCCTGCGAGTTTTTCGCGAGCAAGCTCGCTCCTACAGAGGGCAAGTCAGATCAGAAGGTGTACTGCAGCTCCCCCAACACCGACGCCTGCAGCCGCTGCTCCACAATCGGGCTCTTGCCTGCTTCATTCGCCAGGTATTGCACATCGAGCAAGGTCGAGAACTGCGTGTGTTCGTTGATCGGCACGCTCCATGAGAGGTTCATGCCATTGCTGATATTGCCGGCACTTGCCTTGTATTCCTTGAAGCGGCTGCGGGTGGCCTGGTCGGCAGTCACGCCGTACCAGGTTTGCAGGTAGTTGCGGTCACCGAAGTGGCTGTTGATGGCGGCATCGACGGAGCCGTAGCGGCCTTCATAGAGATGGGTACCCAGGCTCAACTCCAGGTGGGTAAAAGCCTTGCCGGTTTCCTTGTGTTTATCTTCTTCAAGCGCATGTTCCAGGGTGGCGCCGATGATCACACCGCCGAGGTTGTAGGCGGTACTTACCCCCAATTGCGGACGTGACTTGATCTCGCCCATGCCTTTGAGGCGTTTGGAGCCGGCATGCATGCTTTCATTTTTATCCTTGCGCGAATCGCTTGCGCCAACGTATGCGCTGAAGCTCAGGGCATTGCCTTCGTAACCCCAGCCCAAGCCCGTATCAGTGTCGAGGAAGACGCCCCAGGGGCTGATGATTTTGCCGCCGAGCACAGGCGCCGTCATACGTTCGTCGCTGCCACTGTAGCGGGGTGCGTTGGCCATGCCGGCCTTGAGGCTGTATTGCCAGTCTTCGGCAAGCGCCGTATCGGCGGCGGCGAGCAGGCACAGTGAGGTCAATGACAGGCACAGGTTTTTTGAGTGCATCAGGGTGTTTTCCTGGTTAGAGGTTCAAGGGTGTGTGGGGTGAATGGGTGCGTTTGAACGAGTAGCCCGAAGCACTCAGGCCGTTGACCTGGCGGCTGACGGTATCGCCCAGGCCGTAGCCGTTGCCGGCCAGCACCGCATGGGCGTTGTCGATGGGCAGCAGGATGTAGTCGGTCAGCGGCTCGCCGTTTAATTGGCCGCGAATCACCAGGAAACCGTCCTCCTGGCGCACGCTGATGCCACTCAATGGCGCGTCGGGTTCATGGCTGCTGAGCACCTGGTAGGTGCCGACCGTGTTGGCCCACGCGGCGGACAAGGGCGGCGGCTCGATGCGCTCGCCGATGGCAATGCGTTGGCCGTGGCTGCGGGCGGTGAGCATTTGGCGGCCTTGTACCGTGAGCACATCCAGCTGCACGCGGCCCAACTCGCCGAGGTCCTTGCGCCAGAACCCCAGTATCTTTTTCTGCGCCCGCAGCCAGCCTTGCTCATCACGCAATAGCTGGAAATCGTAGCCGGCCAGTTCACCGCTCAAACGGGCATGCTCATCCCTGATGCGGAACACGCCCCAGGCGGTCGCGTAGAAGCCGGCCAGGCGCTTGCGATCCACCGCCGCCGGTACATGGCGCAGCTTGAGGCCGTGGCTGGGGGCCTGGCAGTCGTCGGCGCATACGGGCTTGCCGGTCTGAGCCTGGAGCATCAGGCGCAGGCTGTCGGTGGTCAGCGACACCACCATGTCTTCGGCGTTGCTGTCGTTGGCCATGATGACCACGGCCAGTTGCTGATCCGGCAGCAGGGTCAACTGGGCCACGAAGTCGTCGCCGCCACCGCTGTGCTGGTAGGTGCGCACACCGGGGCCGATGGGCTCGTCACCACAGGGCGCCAAGAACCAGCCCAAGCCCATCTGGCAGTCGAAATCCAAGGCGTTGCCGGTGTTTTGCTGGGTAAACATGGCATCGATAGAAGCGCTGCCGAGGATCTGACTGCCCTTGTAGGTGCCCTTGGCAAACAGCATGCGCACGTAGCGGCTGAGGTCTTTGGGGCTGGTCCACAGGCCACCGGCGGCGAGGTCACGCACCTGGGGGTCGGTGCTGGCCTTGCCATCCTCGTAGCCGTGGGCGCGATAGCTCATTTGCGCACCGGTACCCAGGAAACTGGACTGGTTCATTCGCAAGGGTGTGAGCAGGCTGCTTTGTAACTGGGCTTCGAAGCTTTTGCCGCTGCTACGCTCAATGGCGGCGCCCACCAAGGCATAGCCAAGGTTGGAATACGCCACCTGGGAGCCCGGTAGGCTGCTCAGCCACACACCCGACACACGCATCGGCATTTGCCCCATGGCATAGGTGCTGCGCAGGTCGCGCAGGTGCTCGCTGGGCAAACCGGATTGATGGCTGAGCAAGCGCCGCAAGGTGATCGCTCGATCCGCCTCGGCCTGGTCGCTGTGAAAGCGGGAGCGTACGTAGAACTCACGCAGGGTCTGCTGGATCGGCGCATCCAGCGCCAGGTGTTGCTGCTCCACCAGTTGCAGCGCCGCCGTGGCGGTCAGCAGCTTGGAGATGCCACCGGCGCGAAACGCGGTATTGGGCGTGACCGGCACCCCCAGGTCTTTGTCAGCCAGGCCAAAGCCGCGGGCCCAGATCAGCTCCTGGCCATTGACCAGGGCAATCGACAATCCCGCCACATTGTCCCGCGCCATCTCCTGGGGAATGCGGGTTTGCAGGTAGCGGATGATTGCGCCGTAATCACCTTTTTGAATCGGCGGCGGGGCAGGCGGTTGCGAGTGGCAACCGATACTGCCCAACAGGCAACCCAATAGCGGAATACCGCGCAGTCTGCGAAACATCAAGAGCACCCGAATGATGATTTGGATGCTGGAATGCTAGGGCGGCGGGTGCTGAGAATCTTTGAGTGCTTTGTCGGGAAACTGTCAAAGACTGTTAACGGCCGCTTATAAAAACATCAGGATTTGCCCAGGGGGGCAGGCATCAACGTGGCGATCAGGGCGCGTATGGTCCCCGGCAGCGCTTCCAGCTCGCGTACCAGGATGCTGCGCTCGCGAATCGCCCAGGGCTCGTCCAGTTTCACCGTCACCAGCTGCATGATGCGGCTGTGACGCAGGGCGGCGGACTCTGGAATGATGCCAATGCCCACGCCGGCCTCGACCATCCGGCAGATCGCCTCGAAGCTCGAGACCTGGATACGCAGCGACAATTGCTTGCCCAGACGCTCGACGTGTTCACGCAGGAAACTCAACAGCGTGCTGCCTTCATGCAGGCCGATATGCTGATACGCCAGGGTCTGCTCGAGGGTGACCGAAGGCAGTTCGGCCAAGGCATGCCCGACGGGCACCATCAGCACCAGTTCATCGGTGCTGAAATGCAACACTTGCAGGCCGGAGGCTTCCACGGGGCCGGCGATGATACCCATGTCACTGGTGCCATCGAGCACCCCGCGCACGATGTCTCGTGACAGGCGTTCCTGCAGGTCGACGGTGACGCCCGGGCGCTGTGACAGAAAGCCTGCCAGGACTTCCGGCAAAAACTCGGTGACCGCCGTGGTGTTGGCGAAGATACGGATATGCCCGGCCGAATCCACGCCGTATTGGGTGAACTCGCTTTTGAGGTAATCCACCTGGCGCATGATCAACCGCGCATGGTGTAACAGGCGCTCGCCTGCCGGAGTGATTTCCACGCCCCGGCTGTCGCGGTACAACAGGCGCGTGTCGAGCTGTCCTTCCAGGGCCTTGATCCGCGCACTGGCGGCAGCCGGCGACAGGAAGGCGCGCTTGGCACCCTGAGTGAGGCTGGGGGATTCGGCGATATGGATAAACAGGCGCAGGTCGGCGAGATCGAAGTGCATGCAAAACTCCCGGACAACAGGTTTCCTGTGGGAGCGGGCTTGCTGTGGCGAGGGAGCTTGCTCCCGCTCGACAGCGCAGCTGGAGCCGGCTTTTTTGGGGGCGCTACGCACCCCAGCGCAAGCAAGCTTGCTCGCCACAGCAAGCCAGCTCCCACATTGGTTCACGGTGTGGCTGTAAGCGTTCAGCATAACCGAACGCTGGTTTATTGAAATGCAAATTCTCAGAACGGGCTGGCCCTTGCATGATCCTCGGCAGACACCCACTGCCTGAGGACCTGCACCCGATGAGCGCCACTGATTGGATCGGCCGAAGTGAGACCGCCTACGACCACCTGAGCCATAACCTGCTCAAGCGCATCGCCGCCACATTAGGTGAAGAGGTGCCTGCCGACGGCGACGCTGTGCCTGCGTTGTGGCAATGGTGCTTTTTCCAGGACCCGCTGCCGGAGGTGGCGTTGGGCAGCGACGGCCACCCGGCACGCGGCGGGTTTCTGCCGCCGGCCGATAACCGCAATCGCATGTGGGCCGGTGGGCGTCTTGAATTTCTGCACCCACTGCGGGCTGGCGAGGCGGCTACGCGCGTGTCGACCATCACCCAGGTCGAAGAAAAGACCGGGCGCACCGGCTCACTGCTATTTGTCACCGTGCGTCATGACTACTCCCAGGAAGGGCGCCTGGCCATCCGCGAGGAGCAGGACATCGTCTACCGCGAACCCACGCCACCCAAGCCTGGCAGCGGCGACGCGCTGGCCCGGGCCGAATGGACAGAGGCCGTCGAGCCGACGCCGACCCTGTTGTTCCGCTACAGCGCCGTCACGTTCAACGGCCACCGCATCCACTACGACTACCCCTATGTCACCGGCACCGAAGGCTATGCCGGCCTGGTGGTGCATGGCCCGCTGATCGCCACCTTGAACCTGCGTGCGTTCTGCCGAGCGCACCCTGAGGCGACCTTGCGCCGCTTTGCCTATCGCGGCGTGCGCCCACTGATTGCGCCACAGCCTTTTCAGGTCGGCGGGCGCATCACCGCCACCGGCGTCGCAGAACTCTGGGCTGGCGACACTGAAGGCCTGGCGCAGACCGCCCAAGTGCATTTCGAATAACCCGATAACAACAGGCGGAGAGCCGTAAATGAATGCCCATGACAACGAAGAACTC
Source organism: Pseudomonas sp. DW-iso17 (assembly GCF_058725345.1). Lineage (NCBI taxonomy): Bacteria > Pseudomonadati > Pseudomonadota > Gammaproteobacteria > Pseudomonadales > Pseudomonadaceae > Pseudomonas > Pseudomonas sp. DW-iso17. The sequence continues at coordinate 250,453 of NZ_JBZXEA010000032.1, forward strand.
AATGCGATCCGCGACGGCGTGCGCGCCTTGTGCGCCGAGTTCGATGCCGCTTACTGGCGCAAGATCGATGAAGAAAAAGGCTTCCCCGAAGCCTTCGTCAAGGCCCTGACCGACGCCGGTTGGCTGTCGGCAATGATCCCCGAGGAATACGGCGGTTCCGGCCTGGGCCTGGCCGAAGCCTCGGTGATCCTTGAGGAAGTCAACCGCTGCGGCGGCAACTCGGGCACCGTGCACGGCCAGATGTACAACATGTTCACCCTGCTGCGTCATGGCAGCGAGGCGCAAAAACGCTACTACCTGCCCAAGCTGGCCAGCGGTGAATTGCGCTTGCAGTCGATGGCCGTCACCGAACCCACTACCGGCACCGACACCACCAAGATCATGACCACGGCGATCAAGCGCGGCGACAAGTACGTGATCAACGGCCAGAAAGTCTGGATCTCACGGGTACAGCATTCCGACCTGATGATTCTGCTGGCACGCACCACGTCCTTGGCCGACGTAAAGAAAAAATCCGAAGGCATGTCGATCTTCCTGGTGGACCTGCGCCAGGCCATCGGTAACGGCCTGACCGTGCAGCCCATCGCCAATATGGTCAACCATGAGACCAACGAGCTGTTCTTCGACAACCTGGAGCTGCCCCTGGACAGCCTGATTGGCGAGGAGGGCAAGGGCTTCAAATACATCCTTGATGGCCTGAATGCCGAGCGCACGCTGATTGCCGCCGAGTGCATCGGTGACGGCCGCTGGTTCATCGAAAAGGCCAGCGCCTATGCCCGCGACCGTGTGGTGTTTGGCCGGCCCATCGGGCAGAACCAGGGTGTGCAGTTCCCGATTGCCGAGGCGCATATCGAGATCGAAGCGGCCGACCTGATGCGCTGGCGTGCCTGTGAGGAATACGACAGCGGCAAGAACGCCGGGGCCAGTGCCAACATGGCCAAGTACCTGGCGGCCAAGGCGTCCTGGGAAGCGGCCAATGCCTGCCTGCAAACCCACGGCGGCTTCGGCTTTGCCTGCGAGTACGACGTGGAGCGCAAATTCCGCGAGACCCGCCTGTACCAGGTGGCGCCGATCTCCACCAACCTGATCCTGTCCTACGTGGCCGAGCATTTGCTCGAACTGCCACGCAGCTTCTGAGGGCCTGAGCATGAGCCCTACCCAAGCCCTTTGCCGGTTCCTGGCCGAGCTGACGTACTCACAATTGCCCGAGCCCGTGCTGGCGCGCACCGAAGAACTGTACCTGGATTGGCTCGCATCCGCCTTGGCCAGCCAAGGCGCGCACCCGATCCCCCTGTTTGAACGCTACGCGCAGAAGATGGGCCCGAGCAGCGGCCCGGCCCAGGTGATCGTCAACGGCACCGGCACCAGCGCGTATTTTGCCGCACTGGTCAACGCCGCTTCCTCACATCTGGTGGAGCAGGATGACCTGCACAACAGCTCCGTGCTGCACCCGGCCACCGTGGTGTTTCCCGCTGCATTGGCGGCTGCCCAGGACCTCGGCAAGTCTGGCCGTGAGCTGTTGCTGGCTTCTGTAGCCGGCTATGAGGCGGGGATTCGCATCGGTGAGTTCATGGGCCGCTCCCACTACCGCATCTTCCACACCACGGCCACGGTCGGCACCCTGGCGGCGGCGGTCGCGGTGGGCAAGTTGCTCGACTTCAACGAAGAACAATTCATCAACCTGCTCGGCAGCGCCGGCACCCAGGCTGCCGGGCTGTGGGAGTTTCTGCGCGATGCCGCCGACTCCAAGCAACTGCACACGGCCAAGGCGGCGGCGGACGGCTTGCTGGCGGCTTACCTTACGGCCGATGGGCTGACCGGCGCGCGCAATATCCTTGAAGGTGAGCAAGGTTTGGCGGCCGGGATGTCCAGTGATGCCCAACCGGGCAAATTGTCTTCCGAGCTGGGCAGCCGTTGGGCGCTGGTGGAAACCTCGTTCAAATTCCACGCCTCCTGTCGCCACACCCATCCTGCTGCCGATGCGCTGCTGGACGTGATGCAGCGTGAAGGCCTGAGCGCTGCGCAGATCTCCCAGGTGCAAACCCACGTGCACCAAGGCGCCATTGACGTACTCGGCCGAGTGACGGTGCCGACCACCGTGCACCAGGCCAAATTTTCCATGGGCACGGTGCTTGGGCTGATCGCTGTGCATGGCAAAGCCGGTTTGCCTGAATTCCATGAGCTGGCGTTGACCGATCCTGCGGTCGCGGCGTTTCGCGACAAGGTCTGCATGAGCCTGGACCCCGAAGTCGACAACGCCTACCCGCAACGCTGGCTGGGCCGCGTTACCGTCACCACCACCGATGGCCGCACGCTGCACGGTGCCATTGATGAACCCAAGGGCGACCCGGGCAACACCCTGAGCCGTGCCGAGCTGGCGGACAAGTTCCAGCGCCTGGCCGACTTCAGCGGCGCCCGCACCCCGGCCCAGGCCAACCGCCTGATCGAGCAGGTGTGGAACCTGCGAACTACCGCGTCCATGGCCCATTGGCTTTGAGGGATTTGTCATGACTGAACAACGACCGCTGGACGGCATCACCGTCGTCAGCCTGGAACACGCGATTGCCGCGCCGTTCTGTACACGCCAACTGGCCGACCTCGGTGCCCGGGTCATCAAGGTAGAGCGCCCCGGCACCGGCGATTTCGCCCGTGGCTATGACGAGCGGGTGCGTGGCCTGGCGTCACATTTCGTCTGGACCAACCGCTCCAAGGAAAGCCTGACCCTGGACCTCAAGCAGGACGAGGCGGGCGCCATTCTGGATGCGCTGCTGGCCGATGCCGATGTGCTGGTGCAGAACCTTGCCCCCGGCGCGGCGGCGCGCATGGGCTTATCGTTCGAGGCGCTGCACGTACGTTTTCCACGCCTGATCGTCTGCGATATTTCCGGCTATGGCGAAGGCGGGCCCTACGAGAAAAAGAAAGCCTACGACCTGCTGATCCAGAGCGAAGGCGGCTTCCTCTCGGTGACCGGTGGCCCAGGTGAAGAGCAGATGGCCAAGGCCGGTTGCTCCATCGCGGATATCTCCGCCGGCATGTACGCCTACAGCGGCATTCTGTCGGCGCTGCTGCTACGCGGCAAAACCGGCCAGGGCAGCCGCATCGATGTAAGCATGCTCGAAAGCCTGGTGGAGTGGATGGGCTACCCGATGTATTACGCCTTCGACGGCGCGGCGCCGCCACCGCGTGCGGGTGCCGCGCATTCGACGATTTACCCCTACGGGCCGTTTCCCACCGGGGGCGGCGGCACCGTGATGCTTGGCTTGCAGAACGAGCGCGAATGGGCGGCGTTCTGCGACAAAGTGCTGCTCACCCCGGCGCTGGCCATGGACGAACGCTTCAGCGCCAATTTCAAGCGCTCGGCCAACCGCGAGGTGCTGCGCCAGATCATCGTGGAGCGCTTTGCCCAACTGGGCGTCGAGGCGGTGATCCAGCGCCTGGAAGACGCGCAAATTGCCAGCGCCCGGGTCAACGATATGCAAGGCGTGTGGGACCACCCGCAACTCAAGGCCCGCGACAGCTGGCGCGACGTCGACAGCCCGGCGGGGCCGTTGCCGTCGCTGCTGCCACCGGCCCGTAACGCCGCGTTTACCCCGCGCATGGACGGCGTGCCAGCGCTGGGGCAACACAGCCAAGGCATCCTCGATCAGCTGGGTTACTCCGTTGAGGCCATTAACCACCTGCGCGAGCGCGGCGTTATCTAATCAGGAATCAAGTGATGCCAAAGCCTTTAGTACGTTCTGCGCTGTTTGTGCCGGGCAGCCGCCCGGAGCGGTTTGCCAAGGCCCTGGCCAGCGGCGCCGACGCAGTGATTGTGGATTTTGAAGACGCGGTGGAAGAACCGCTCAAACGTCAGGCCCGGGATAATCTGGGAGCATTCCTGTGCGCCCATCCCGAGGCCCAGGTATGGGTGCGCATCAACGCGCCGCAACATGCCGAACATTTTGAGGACGTGGCCTTCTGCAAGGCCCATGCAAATGTCGCCGGGGTATTGCTGCCCAAGGTCGAAAGCGCGGCCCAGGTGGCTGTGGTGGCCGCTACCGGCAAGGCTATCTGGCCGATTATCGAAAGCGCACGCGGTTTGCTGGCACTGGCGCAGATTGCCCAGGCGCCCCAGGTAGAGCGCCTGTCGTTCGGTGGCTTGGACCTGGCGCTGGACCTGAACCTGAGCAGTCATTCCCGTGCCGCCGAATTGGCCCTCGACCAGGCGCGCCTGGCGTTGATCGTGCATTCGCGCGCGGCGGGCCTGGCGGCGCCGCTGGACGGCGTGCACCCGGCCATCGACGACCCCGAAGGCCTGCACCGCTCGATCCGGCACGCTTATGAAATGGGCTTTGCCGGGGCATTGTGCATTCACCCCAAGCAAGTCGCGGTGATCCATGCCGCGCTGGCGCCGAGCGCTGAAGAGCTGGCCTGGGCCAGGCGGGTGGTGGAGGCGGGTGCTGATGGGGCAGGGGCTTATCAGATTGATGGGCAGATGGTGGATGCGCCGGTACTGCTGCGCGCGCAACGGCTGCTGGCCGCGCAACTGTAACTGACAAAACCGGGAACGAAGTGTGGGAGCTGGCTTGCCTGCGATAGCGGCAGAACAGTCAATGTCTGTGTTGCCTGACACACCGCTATCGCAGGCAAGCCAGCTCCCACACTGGGCGCGTTCGGCCAGGCCGAACGCAGGTATCTAAAATTCGAAATTCTCGACACGCGTTACATCAGGCACCTTGCCTTAAACACAACAATAAGAAGGTGATTCCCATGCTCAAGCTTTCCCGGGCGCTGCTGTGCGCCGCCACCTTGTTTACCGCTGGCCTGGCCCAGGCGGCAGACCCGATTGTGATCAAGTTCGCCCACGTGGTGGCCGAAAACACCCCCAAAGGCCAGGGCGCGCTGCTGTTCAAAAAACTTGCTGAAGAGCGCCTGCCCGGCAAGGTCAAGGTTGAGGTGTACCCGAACTCGTCGCTGTTTGGCGATGGCAAGGAAATGGAAGCATTGCTGTTGGGTGACGTGCAAATGCTGGCGCCGTCCCTGGCCAAATTCGAGCACTACACCAAGCAAGTGCAGATCTACGACCTGCCGTTCCTGTTCAACGACCTGGCCGCCGTCGACCGTTTCCAGGCCGCTCAGGGCAAGCAACTGCTGACCTCGATGCAGGATAAGAACATCCTCGGCCTGGCCTATTGGCACAACGGCCTCAAGCAACTCTCCGCCAACAAGGCCCTGCATGAACCCAAGGACGCCCGTGGCCTGAAGTTCCGCGTGCAGGCCTCCAGTGTGCTCGAAGAACAGTTCAAGGCGATCCGCGCCAACCCGCGCAAGATGAGCTTTGCCGAGGTTTACCAGGGCCTGCAGACCGGTACCGTGAATGGCACCGAGAATACCTGGTCGAACTATGAAAGCCAGAAGGTCAATGAAGTGCAGAAGTACTTCACCGAGTCCAACCATGGCCTGATCGACTACATGGTGATCACCAACGCGAAGTTCTGGAATGGCCTGGCGCCGGATGTGCGCAGCACCCTGGAACAGATCATGGCCGAGGTCACCGTGGAGGTGAACAAGCAGGCCGAAGCGCTGAACCAGTCGGCCAAGCAGAAGATCGTCGACGCCAAGACCAGCGAAATCATCGAACTGACCCCCGAGCAACGTGCGCTGTGGCGCGAAGCCATGCGCCCGGTGTGGCAGAAGTTCGAAGGCGAGATTGGGGCTGACCTGATCAAGGCGGCGGACGCTTCCAACCAGTAAACCTCTGTGGGAGCGGGCTTGCCCGCGACTGATCGTTCCCACGCTCCGCGTGGTAATGCATCCCGTGACGCTCCGCGTCGCCTTACGCACGGCGTGATACAGGACGTGGAACGTCCGGGGCGGCATTACCACGCGGAGCGTGGGAACGATCTAGCAGGTTGACCTGGCTTTTTACCTATCTCTGCCACGCGAGGTTTTGCCATGCAAACGCTAAGGCGCGTCTGGGAGCACCTGGAGGAAGGCTTCATTGCTTTCCTGCTGGCCGCCATGACCCTGGTGACATTCGTCTACGTCATGCTCAACAACGTCTACACCCTGTTTTTTGCCCTGGCCGACAAATGGGCCTGGAGCAGCGCCTTCTTCAATGCCCTGGGCGACGGCACCATGGCCTGGGCCCAAGAGATGACCTGGAGTGTGGCGCTGACCAAGGCCATGTTCGGCTGGTTGATTTTCTTCGGCATTTCCTACGGGGTGCGCACCGCTGGCCACCTGGGCGTGGACGCGCTGGTGCGGCTGACCCGGCGCCCGGTGCAACGCCTGCTCGGCATGCTCGCCTGCCTGTGCTGCCTGGCCTATGCCGGGCTGTTCATGGTGGCCAGCTACAAGTGGGTGAGTGCGGTGATGACCGCGCATATCGGCGCCGAAGACCTCGACCAGTTCGGCATCGATGTCGGCGACATCGTGGTGATCGTGCCCATTGGCTTTGCCTTGGTCTTGATCCGCTACCTGGAAATTTTCTACCGCATCTTTACCCACCGCCAGGTCGGGTTGGGCCTGGCCGACGAGGCCGGCGAGGCCAGCAAGTTGGCCGGCAGCCATGAGGAGCGTCACTGATGGCCGTGCTCTGTCTGTTTCTCCTGTTGTTCGTGTTCATGTTTCTGGGCGTGCCAATTGCGATTGCCCTGGGGTTGTCCGGTGCGGTGTCGATCCTGATGTTCAGCCAGGACTCTGTGAGTTCCCTGGCGATCAAACTGTTTGAAACCAGCGACGCCTATACCTTTCTGGCGATTCCGTTTTTCCTGTTATCCGGCGCCTTCATGACCACCGGCGGCGTGGCCCAGCGGCTGATCGACTTTGCCAACGCCTGTGTCGGGCATATCCGCGGTGGCCTGGCGATTGCGGCGGTGCTGGCGTGCATGCTGTTTGCGGCGCTGTCCGGCTCATCACCGGCCACGGTGGCAGCGGTGGGCTCGATTGCCGTGGCGGGCATGGTGCGTTCCGGTTACCCCAAGGAGTTTGGGGCGGGCATCATCTGCAACGCCGGGACCTTGGGCATTCTGATTCCGCCGTCGATCGTGATGGTGGTGTATTCGGCGGCGACCGAAACCTCAGTAGGCAAATTGTTCATGGCCGGGGTGATTCCGGGCTTGCTGCTGGGCCTGATGTTGATGGTCGCGATCTACATCGTCGCCCGTATCAAGAAGCTGCCGGCGCAACCCCGGGCGACATTCCGTGAGTGGCTGAGTTGTGCACGCCGAGCGTTCTGGGGGCTGTTGCTGCTGGTGATCATCCTCGGCGGCATTTACAGCGGCATGTTCACCCCGACCGAAGCGGCGGCAGTGGCAGCCGTGTATTCAGCATTCGTCGCGCTGTTCGTCTACAAGGACATGAAGCTGCGCGACTGCCCCAAGGTGCTGCTGGAGTCGGGGCGCTTGTCGATCATGCTGATGTTCATCATCGCCAACGCCATGCTGTTTGCCCACGTGCTGACCACCGAACAGATCCCCCAGCAAATTACCGCGTGGGTAATCTCGGAAGGGCTGACGCCGATTGGCTTTTTGATCATGGTCAACGTGGTGCTGCTGATTGCCGGCAGCTTTATGGAGCCTTCGGCCATTGTGCTGATCCTGGCGCCGATCTTTTTCCCGATTGCGATGAAGCTCGGGATTGACCCGATTCATCTGGGGATTGTGATGGTGGTGAACATGGAAATCGGCCTGGTGCACCCGCCGGTGGGGCTGAACCTGTTCGTGACCTCGGCGGTGACGGGGCTGACTCTAGGGCAGACCATTCGCGCCGCGATGCCGTGGCTGATGATTCTGTTGGTGTTCCTGATCATGGTCACCTACCTGCCGTTCATTTCCCTCGCGCTGCCGCAGTGGCTGGGGATGTGAGGCCGCTAGACGGTGGGAGAGGGCAGCCCTCCCACCGCTGAGGGATGTCAAACCTTGAACTGACGCAAAAGCCCATCAAGCTGTTCACTCAAGCCACGCAACTGTGCACTCGCCACGCTCGATTGCTCCGCCGCCAGCGCGGTGCTGTGGGACAGCCCGGCCGCTTGGGTGACGTTCTGGTTGATGTCTTCCACTACGTGGGCCTGTTGCAGGGTGGCGCTGGCGATCGAGGCGTTCAGGCCGTTGAGGTTGTGCAGCGCCTGGCCGATGGCGGTGAGGCTTGCGCCCGCCTGGCCGGCTTGTTCGATGGTCAGTTGCGAGGCGCTGTGGCTGTCGCTGATGACCTTGACCGCCGCTTCGGAGTGGCCTTGCAGGCGCTCGATCATCACCTGGATCTCGGCGGTGGATTTCTGCGTGCGTTGGGCCAGCAGGCGCACCTCATCAGCGACCACCGCGAACCCACGGCCTTGCTCCCCGGCACGGGCGGCTTCGATGGCGGCGTTGAGGGCGAGCAGGTTGGTCTGGTCGGCGATGGAGCGGATCACCTCCAGTACCCCGCCGATCTGCGTGCTCTCGCTGGAGAGCGTGCGGATCACCTCCACGGCCTGGCTGATAGTGGTGGAGAGCTGGTCGATCTGCTGCAAGCTGCCGTCGATATTGACCTGGCCCTGTTGTGCCTGGGCCTGGGCATCGCGCATTTCGCTGGCGGCGTGCTCGGCATTCTTGGCCACGTCCTGCACGCCGTAGGTGACTTCGTTGATGGCGGTGGCCACCAGTTCCATCTGCTGGGACTGCTGCTGGCTGCGGTCGTGGGCCTGGCTGGCGTTGTGGCCCAGCTCGCTGGACGACTGGCCCAGGGCGTTTGCGCACACCTGCAACTGGCCGACCACCTGGCGCAGCTTGGCGGTGAAGCTATTGAAGTGCTGGGCCAGTTGCGTCAATTCGTCACGGCCGTGGGTATCGAGGCTGTGGGTCAGGTCACTTTCGCCACTGGCAATATTGCCCATGGCATTCACCGCGGCCTGCAACGGCTGCACGATGCTGCGGGCAATCAGCACCACCAGCACGGCCATCATCAGCGCAATGCCCAGGCCAATGGCCGAGGCTTTCCACACCTGGCCCCTGAATTCGGCCTGCACATCGTCCACGTAGACCCCGGAGCCGATAATCCAGCCCCAGGGTTCGAACAGTTGGATGTACGAGGTTTTCTCTACCGGCGCTTCGGCGCCGGGCTTCGGCCAGCGGTAGTTGACGATGCCGGCGCCCTTGGCCTTGGCCAGGCTCACGAATTCGTTGAACACGGCGAAACCGTCCGGGTCGCGAATCGCCGAAAGGTTCTGGCCGTCGAGCTTGGGGTTGGCCGCGTGCATGATCATCACGGGGGTGAGGTCGTTGATCCAGAAGTAGTCATCGTGGTCATAACGCAGCCCGCGCACCGCGCTCAGGGCCTGTTGTTGCGCGGCGTCGCGAGTCAGTACGCCGGTTTTTTCCAGGCTCTGGTAATAGCTGAGTACGCCACTGGCGGTCTGCACCACGTGCTGGGTCTGCTGGCGCTTGGCCTGGTAGAGGTCGCCGTGGATCTGGTTGAGCATTAACAGCCCCAAGGCCAGCAGCATCAACACGGCGACTATCAGGATCAGCCAAAGGCGGCGGCTGATCGACATGCTGCGCAAACTGTTCATCGTCCTGTCACTCCCTGCTCTTTATAATTGTGGTGCTGCTTCGAGATTTCCGGCGTGTCTGATAGGCTTTCGGCCCGGAATCGAAAAACCTGAGTACTGCCTGATTTTTCACGGAATTTTTGCAGACCGGCGTTGAGAATCAACTGCGGGCGCTTGTGTGCGCTCGTCGTCAGTGAACTTAAAAAAGACTAAGAGGCATGCCACGCGCATGACCTTTGGAGACAGCATGGATTTTTGGACCGCCATACAGGCATTGATTCTCGGCATCGTCGAGGGGCTTACGGAGTTCTTGCCGATCTCCAGCACTGGCCACCAGATCATCGTCGCCGACCTGATCAATTTTGGCGGCGAGCGTTTCGAAGCCTTCAACATCATCATCCAGCTGGGCGCGATCCTGGCGGTAGTCTGGGAGTTTCGGCGCAAGATCTTTGACGTGGTCATCGGCCTACCGACCCAGCCCAAGGCCCGGCGCTTTACCGTCAACCTGATCATCGCCGTGTTGCCGGCGGTGGTATTGGGGGTGATTTTTGCCGACCTGATCAAGCACTACCTGTTTAACCCGATCACTGTAGCGACTGCCCTGGTAGTGGGTGGCGTGATCATGTTGTGGGCCGAGCGCCGCCAACATGCAGTGCGGGCTGAAACCGTCGACGACATCACCTGGAAAGACGCCCTCAAGGTCGGCCTGGCCCAGTGCCTGGCGATGATCCCGGGCACTTCGCGCTCCGGTGCAACGATCATCGGCGGCCTGTTGTTCGGCCTGTCGCGCAAGACGGCCACCGAATTTTCATTCTTCCTGGCCATGCCGACAATGGTTGGGGCGGCGGTGTACTCGGGTTACAAGTACCGCGATCTGTTCCAGCCGGCGGATTTTCCAGTGTTCGCCATTGGTTTTGTCACCTCGTTCATCTTCGCGATGATTGCGGTCAAGGGCTTGCTCAAATTCATCGCCAGCCACAGCTACGCGGTGTTTGCCTGGTACCGGATTGCCTTTGGCCTGGTCATCCTGGCGACCTGGCAGTTCGGCTGGATCGACTGGACTGCGGTCAAGCCATGACTATCCAGCACCCACGCCTGAAGGCGCTGATCTTTGTACTGCTGTGTGCCGCGCCGCTGCTGGGCTCGGCCTTGCTGTGGTATCGCGGCGAAACGGCGATTCCGTTGATGGCCTACGGCGTGGTCAGTGTGGTGGCGTTCTTTCTTTATTGGAGCGACAAGCGCAAGGCGCAGACCGAAGGCTGGCGCACCCCGGAAAACATCCTGCATGCGGTGGAGCTGGCGGGCGGTTGGCCGGGGGCGTTGATTGCCCAGCAGGTGTTCCGGCACAAGACGCGCAAGGTGTCTTACCAGGTGCTGTTCTGGGTGATTGTGCTGTTGCACCAGGTGTTCTGGCTGGACCAGCTGTTTCTTGGCGGCACCTTGCTGTCAATCCTCTAGCCACAAGCCAATCTGTGTGCGCTTGGGCAGCTTGCTCACCACCAACTGGTGGGAGCGCTGCAACAAGCCACGCAGTTCCTCTGCGCCCAAAGGATAGGGCGTGTTCATGATGACCCACTGCGCCCTCGCCAGGTAAGGCGCCGGGTGAATGCCCGGGCGGTCGACGTGACCCAGGAACAGTTCTTTGTCGACCTTGAAGGCCAGCGACTCACCGCGCAGGTTCTGCAAGGCGAACATCTTGTTGCCAGCAACCGAGAACACCCGCACGCCGCCCCATTTATAGTCTTCCCGTGCGCCTGGCAGGCTCAGGCAAAAACGTGCGACTTGTTCTTCCGTCATGCTCATAACAGCCGATCTCCACAGCCTTTGAAGCCTTCTTCCAGGTAGTCGATCCAGGCCCGGATGGCCGGCAGCACGCCGCGCCGGTGCGGGTAGACCGCTTGCAGCCAGCCGCCTGGTAATGACCATTGCGGCAGCAGTTGCACCAGGCGGCCGCTGGCCAGTTCTTCTTCGCAGTACATCATTGGCAGCACCGTAAAACCCACGCCCATCATTGCGCTGGCCTTGCGCACGATAAAGTCTTCGATGCCCAGGCGCGCCTCCATCACTAGCTCGTGCATGTTGCCCTGAGGGTCGATGATGCGTTGGTGCACCATTCGGTCCGCCTCGAGTGCGCCAAGGATTGGCAACTGCTTGAGGTCTTCCAGGGTTTCGACCCGCCGCTCACGCATGAAAACGGGGCTGGCCACCAGCACGGTATGCGCCTGGCGCAGGCGTTTGGTGACCAGTAACGGGTCTTCGTCGCCCAGTTCGCGTACGCGCAGCGCTACATCAATGCCTTCGGCTACCAGGTCGACGCGGCGATTCACCAGGGTCATGTCCAACTGCACCAACGGGTGCGCGGCCAGAAAACCGGCTACCAGCTCTGGCAGAATTTGCTGGGCCAGCCCCACCGGGCAACTGACTCGCAGCCGCCCACGCGGCTCGCTGGACATGCTGGCTACGGCCTCGTCGGCCATTTCCGCCTCCAACAGCATGGCTTGGCAGTGGCGCAAGTAGCGCTCGCCCACGGCGGTGAGCGTCAGTTGCCGGGTGGTGCGTTGCAGCAGGCGTGCACCCAGGCGGTCTTCCAGCTCGGCAATGCGCCGCGACAGCCTGGATTTGGGAATCCCGAGTAGCCGGCCAGCCGCAGCAAAACCGCCGGCTTCGACGACTTTGGCGAAATAGTAGAGGTCGTTGAGGTCTTGCATGGTGGGCCTATCGTCCTGTCAGTGGGACAAACTATCGCATTTCAGGCGGCTTATCGACCATTGGTTTCATGCGTAGCATCACCACCATCTGATCGCCACTGTCGATCCCACCTCGGAGATCCATCATGAAACTCTTGCACATCGATTCCAGCATCCTCGGCGACAACTCGGCCTCCCGCCAGCTCAGCGCGGGTGTGGTCAAGGCATGGCAAGCCGCCCAACCGGGCGTGGAAGTGACTTACCGTGACCTCGCCAGCGAAGGCATCAACCATTTCTCCGGCGCTACCCTTGGCGCATTGGGCACTGCCGCTGAACTGCGTGATGCGGCGCAAAAGCACGAGGCTGAACTGAGTGCATCGTCCCTGGCTGAGTTCCTCGCCGCCGATGCCGTGGTAGTCGGTGCGCCGATGTACAATTTCACCATCCCCACCCAGTTGAAAGCCTGGATCGACCGCATCGCGGTAGCCGGCCAGACCTTCCGCTACACCGAAGCCGGCCCTGAAGGCCTGTGCGGCGACAAGAAAGTCATTATTGTTTCCACCGCCGGTGGCCTGCATGCCGACCAGGCCTCGGGCGCTGCCCACGAAGGCTACTTGAAGCTGCTGTTCGGTTTCCTGGGCATCACCGACATCGAGATCGTGCGCGCTGAAGGCCTGGCCTACGGTGACGAAGTGCGCAGCAAAGCCATGAGCGACGCCAACGTGCGCATCAACGAGCAACTGTTCGCCGCTGCGTAAGGCTTATGTAAATGTGCCCTGTCCTCGGTTTCATTCTGAAACCGAGCGCCTAAACTCTGTATTCTGATCGCCTGAACGCGAGCGGAGTACGGAGTTTTTTCGTTGTGGCCCAGGTTATGCAGACATCCATTCGATACCCTGGACTTTTTATTCGACAGGCCGGTTCTTATGCAGCAAAGGTGGACATCCCCATGATGCGTCTTTGTGCTGTTTTGGTTCTTTCGCTGTTGGGCGGCGTGGTTTCAGTGCACGCCGCACCGGCACCGCACCCCCATTGGAGTGTGGGGTTTCATCGCATGAGTGTGCTCGACCCGCTGGATTCGCAGCCGATGAAGGCCATCGCGTTTTACCCCTCCACCGATACCGAACGCACCACGCCGCTGGGCGCCTATCAGGTCGCGGCCAGTGAAGATGCCAAGGTTGCTATCGGCCGTTTTCCGATGCTGATGCTGTCCCACGGCAACACCGGCACGCCCCTGGCCCTGCACGACCTGGCTACGTCACTGGTGCGTAAGGGGTTCGTAGTGGTGGCGGTCCTGCATCCCGGCGACAACTATAAGGACCACAGCCGCCTGGGCACCGTGAGTAATCTGTATGGCCGGCCGATCCAGATATCCCAGGCGATCACCGCCACCCTGGCCGATCCGATGCTGTCGCCCTTTGTCGATGTCGATCAGATCGGCGTCATCGGTTATTCCGCCGGTGGCGAAACGGCATTGATCCTGGCGGGCGCCAAGCCGGATTTCGAACGCCTGCGCCGCTACTGCCAAGAGCGCCCCGAAGACCGCGACGCGTGCACCACCAAGGGCGAGTTGGTGGTCGATCGCGACGACTTGCAACCCCAGGCTGACCCGCGTATCCATGCTTTGATGCTGATGGCGCCGCTGAGCTTGATGTTCGGCCGCCACACTCTGGCGGATGTGCATGTGCCGGTGCTGCTCTACAGTGGCGATGGCGACCAGTTGGTGGCAGTGGACAAAAACGCCGCCGCCCTGGCGCGCAAACTGCCAGAGCCGCCGGACTTCAAGCTGTTGGCCGGGGCAGGGCACTTTGTATTCATGGCCCCGTGCGACAGTGATCAGCTGGCGACAATGCCAGGCATCTGCACCGATGCCGATGGTGTCGACCGTGAAGGGATTCACCGCGATATGGTCTCCGAGGCCGGGCGCTTTTTCAGTCGCACCCTCGGTGAGGCAACGCGTGCCGGCCTGCAGACGGCTGATCAGTAGGCGCGGCGCCTGAGCAGTACGGTCAGGCCGAGCGCGCTGACCGACAGCAACGCGGCGCAGAAGAATATCCAGCCGTAGCCAAGATTCAACGCCACGGCGCCCATCAACGGCCCGGCGATCGCCAGGGCCAGGTCGAAAAACACCGCATACGCACTCAGCCCCGCGCCGCGGCTGCTGTCCGGCACTTGCTTGATAGCTTCCACACCGAGCGCCGGGTAAACCAGCGATAAACCAAAACCGGTCAACCCGGCGCCGATCAAGGCCACGCCGGTAGACGGTGCCAGCCACAACAGCGTCAGGCCCAGGGTTTCAATGAGCATGCAGGCGATGGCGGCGGTGAACCCGCCAAACCGGCTGATGGCTGAGATAAACACCAGGCGCGAGAGAATAAAGCACACACCAAATACCGTCAGGCAATACGCCGCACCGGCCCAGCCACGACTCAGGTAATACAGGGTGATAAAGGTCGTCAGCGTGCCGTAGCCAATCGAGGCCAGGCACAGGCTGGCGCCGAACGGCGCGATACGTCCAAACACAGCCCAGAACGGCAGCCGTTCGCCGCGTACCACCGGCACCGAGGGTTTATTGCGGATCAGCACCAGGCCCAACGCCGCCAGCACCGCCAGGGCAAGGCCGAGGCTGGCGTAGCCATAATCAGCCACCATCACCACGCCAAGTGGCGCACCAATGGCAATGGCGCCATAGGAGGCGATGCCATTCCAGGAAATCGAGCGTGCGGTGTGTTCGGCGCCCACTGCGCCCATGCACCAACTGATGGTCCCCACGCCAATCAGGCCCTGGGCCACCCCGAGCAACAGGCGACCGGCGATCAGAATACCCAGGCTCAAGCTCGGCAGGCTGTCCAGCAGCGTGGCGATAAAGGTCAGCACACCGCTGATCAGAATACCGGCCAGGCCCAGCACGATCGCGCGTTTGGTGCCGACGTTATCCGACATTCGCCCGGCCATCGGGCGGCTGAGCAGCGTGGCGAGGTACTGCGAACCGATGGTCACCCCGGCCACCACGGCGCTGAAGCCCAGTTGCTCGTGCACATAGCCTGGAATCACCGCTATCGGCAGGCCGATGCAGATAAAGGCTATGAAGGTGTAGAACACGATGGAAACGATCTGCAGGGTGATCGACAGGGAGGAGGGGGCGGCAGGCATGAATACTCAATCGCTGGCGGTCGGTGAAGCATCATGGCATATCCCGCACGACTGTAGGAGCGAGGGGACGCCTACAAAGGCCCCTGGGGGAGCGCGCTTGCCCGCGAAGGTGGTGTGTCAGTCACTGAATCTGTAGCTGAACTACCGCTATCGCAGGCAAGCCAGCTCCCACACGGGTTATGTATTGCCTATAAAATCAGCGCCTGGCACCGATTCCCTGTGGGAGCGGGCTTGCCCGCGAAGGCTGCCTGTCAGTCACTGCATCTTTAACTGAACCACCGCTATCGCGGGCAAGCCAGCTCCCACACTGGTTATGCATGGCCCATAAAATCAGCGCCCGGCACAGTGCGGATGCAAAAAGCCCTGTCACAGGGACAGGGCTTTTTTTGCAGCTTGTAGCTTGCAGCTCAGTGCTGCTCTTAGAACACCACACCCTGGCTACGCAGGTAGTCGTCATAGGTGCCGCTGAAGTCGATCACGCCGCTAGGGCTCAACTCGATAATGCGGGTGGCCAGGGACGATACGAACTCACGGTCATGGCTGACGAAGATCAGCGTGCCCGGGTAGTTCTCCAGCGCCAGGTTCAGCGCTTCGATGGATTCCATGTCCAGGTGGTTGGTCGGTTCGTCCATGATCAACACGTTCGGCTTTTGCAGGATCAGCTTGCCGAACAGCATGCGACCTTGTTCACCACCGGAGATCACTTTGACCGACTTCTGGATCTCGTCGTTGGAGAACAACATACGGCCCAGGGTGCCGCGAATCATTTGCTCGCCTTGGGTCCACTGGCCCATCCAGTCGAACAGGCTCACGTCGTCTTCGAAGTCGTGGGCGTGGTCCTGGGCGTAGTAGCCCAGCTCGGCGGCGTCGGTCCACTTGATGCTACCGGCGTCCGGGGTCAGTTCGTTGACCAGGGTGCGCAGCAGGGTGGTCTTGCCGATACCGTTGGGGCCGATGATCGCCACGCGCTCGCCCGCTTCAACCTGGAAGCTGAAGTCCTTGAACAACGGCTTGCCGTCGAAACCTTTGGCCATTTTTTCGACCATGACCGCCTGGCGGTGCAGCTTTTTGTTCTGCTCGAAACGGATGAACGGGCTCACACGGCTCGACGGCTTGACTTCGGCCAGCTGGATCTTGTCGATCGCCTTGGCACGGGAGGTCGCCTGCTTGGCTTTCGAGGCGTTGGCCGAGAAGCGGCTGACGAAGGATTGCAGTTCGGAAATCTGCGCTTTCTTCTTGGCGTTGTCCGACAGCAATTGCTCGCGGGACTGGGTCGCCACGGTCATGTACTCGTCGTAGTTGCCCGGGAACAGGCGCAGCTCGCCGTAGTCCAGGTCAGCCATGTGGGTGCACACGCTGTTCAGGAAGTGACGGTCGTGAGAGATGATGATCATCAGGCTGGAGCGCTGGGTCAGGATGTTTTCCAGCCAGCGGATGGTGTTGATGTCCAAGTGGTTGGTCGGTTCGTCGAGCAACAGCACTTCCGGGTCGGAGAACAGCGCCTGGGCCAACAATACGCGCAGCTTCCAGCCGGGGGACACTTCACTCATCGGGCCGAAGTGCTGTTCCAGGGGAATACCCAGGCCCAGCAGCAACTCGCCGGCGCGGGATTCGGCGGTGTAGCCGTCCATCTCGGCGAACTCGGTTTCCAGCTCGGCCACGGCCATGCCATCTTCTTCGCTCATTTCCGGCAGCGAGTAGATGCGGTCGCGCTCGGCCTTGACCTTCCACAGCTCCTCGTGGCCCATGATCACGGTGTCGAGCACGGTGAATTCTTCGTAGGCGAACTGGTCCTGGCGCAGTTTACCCAGGCGCACATTCGGCTCGAGCATGACCTGCCCGCCGGACGGGTCGAGGTCGCCACCGAGGATTTTCATGAAGGTCGACTTGCCGCAACCGTTGGCACCGATCAAACCATAGCGGTTGCCGGCGCCGAACTTGACCGAGACGTTCTCGAAGAGCGGCTTGGCGCCGAACTGCATGGTGATGTTAGCTGTGGAGATCAATTACTTTACCTATCAATGGGTTGCGAGCGTGACGGCAGGTGCCTTCAGGCATGCGTCAACAGCGACATCAAGGCGCGAAACCCGGTCGCTGAACACAAAATTTGGAATGTGTGTTGGAATTTGGCGCGCATTGTCGCATATGTCAGGCGACAGTTGTATGGCGAGCGAAGGATGGTTTTGCCAAGGTCTCCGGCATCGCCAGCCACAACAGCATCAAGGCAGCGGCTGCAACTGCCGCCAACGTCAGGAACGCCGCGTTGTAGCCAGCCTGCTGCACCACGAAACCGGCCAGGCTGCTACTGAGCGCCGCGCCGAGGCCAAATACGGTGGAGAGGGCGCCCAGGCTGACGTTGAAGCGCCCGGTGCCTTGGGTCAGGTCTTTGACGATCACCGGGAACAGGGCGCCGAAAATGCCGGCACCGATACCGTCGAGCATCTGCACGGCTACCAACCAATATGGGTCGCTGGATAGGGTATAGAGCACGCCACGCAACGGCAGTATCAGGAAACCGGCAAGCAGCAGTGGCTTGCGCCCCCAGATATCGGCCTTGAGCCCGACCAGCCAGGCCATCGGCACCATCACCAACTGTGCGGCGACAATGCAGGCTGAAGTCAGCGGGGTAGCCATCTGCAGATTGATCTGCGCCAGTTTCTGACTGACCAACGGCAGCATCGCGGCGTTGGCCAGGTGAAACAGTGCGCAGCAGATGGCGAACAGTAGCAGCGGTTGGTTGGTGAGCAGCGCGTTAAGCCCCGAGGGCTGTTCGTGGTCGGTGTGATGGGCCGGATCAAAACCACGGGCGACCTCATGGTCAATCGCCTTGGCCGGCACGCAACTGACCGCAATGACACTGGCGACGGCCATGAACGCCATCAGGTAGAACACCACCACCGGCCCGAACAGGTAGGCCAGCCCGCCGGCCAGCAATGCGGCCACGGCATTGCCGGCATGGTTGAAAGTCTCGTTGCGCCCGGTACGCCGGGTGAAGGCACGCGACCCGGTGATTCCCAGCGAAATGGCGGAAATTGCCGGGGCAAAGACAGAGGCAGCTACGGCGCTGGCAGCTTGGGTCAGCGCCACCCAGCCAAATGAACTGACGAAGGGCAGCATCAGGCAACTGCCCGTCACCAACAGCGCGGCCAGGGCGACCACCGCACGTTTGCTGCGAGTGCGGTCGATCAACGCACCCGCGGGGCCTTGGGTCAGCAAGGCAGCGATGCCTGCCAGGGTCATGACCACGCCAATGCTGGCCGGCTCCCATTGATGCACGGCCAGCAGGTAGATCGCCAGGTACGGTCCGAGACCGTCGCGCACATCGGCGAGAAAGAAGTTCAGGCTGTCCAGGGATAAAGCGATGCGCAGGTCTGAATGACGGGCCACGATGCGACCTTCAAGAGCGGCGTTCAGGGGCTGAACACGCGTTGGGTTAATGACCGGTGGGCTGGGTGATAAGTTTCGCGGTGAACGAGGGTTTCAGCACGCAAAAAAAAGCCCGCGAGGAGAGGGCGGGCCAAGGGATTCACTGGAGTAGGTAGGCTTCACCCTATAGATGGAAAAGTGAAGACCTTGTGAAAATGCCGTGATCAAATCGGATGGTCACGTCACCGCCTATCTCCCTGACGCCCCGCGTTCCAACATGTGGGAGCAGGCAAGCCAGCTCCCACATTTGATCAAGATCGCCGCACAAAGGTGCGCATGGTTTGCCCAGGGCCGGTGCTGAACACGGTGGGCCTGGGCATGCCTTCATCCGCTGCGATAAATACGAAATCATCGCCGTCGAGCCGGTAACTGGCGGGGAGTTGCTTGCCTGCATCATCGCCCATGTCGTCCGTCCAGGTAATGCTTTTGGGCGTGGTACTGGCGTCCAGTACGAAGCGTCCTGCCAATAATACTTCGCCACTGACCGTGGTCACTTCGAAGCGATCCCCCGCAATTGTCGTCGTTGCTCCCGGCGCGCTGTGGGCATCCACGGGGTTAAGCACGCCACTGTCTTCAAGGGCTGTTTGTTCCCAAGTGCCTTGCAGTGCGCGAAAGTCCGAAGCGGAAAGGGGTGACATGCAAACTCCTTATTGCTGTTCAAAAAAATGTTCAATTGTATTGAGGCTGACACTGTTCCGCCTGTAGGCGAAATTTTTTTCTTTATAAGACAGCTATTTGACAGCTTTTTCATGTTGTATTGACTACGCTTGCAACCAGATCAGTCTGACATGGCTGTGTCATTTGGCTTACTCACCGAAATGAAACCGAAATAATCCCTAAGTTTGTGGGATATTTCAGGGGACTGAGTGGTCACATCGCCATTGGTCTGCCGTATCCAGGGCGTTGTCCCTGATTTTTGAAGTCTTTTAGACTTCTGAGAATGATGGCCTTTTAGTATTATTTTAAGGTGTTCTTATTTTGAATCGTACTTCCCCGCTTCCGCCTTCCGCAGCGTCTGATGAAATTGATTTATTTGAATTGTTTCACGCCATCTGGCGACAAAAAAAGCTGGTGATCGGGTGTACGCTTCTGGCCGGGGTATTAGGCGCAGGTTATGCCTTCCTGGCACCCAAGACCTATGAAGTCAGCAGTGTGTTGCGGCCTGCTGCAATCAACGAGCTAGACGCCTTGAACCGTTCGGAAGTGTATAAGTTGCCGCCTGCCGATGCGCTGCTCAAAGTGGGCGCGCAGTTGGACTCTTATGATGCACGCCTGGGGTTCTTCAAGGATCATGAGGAGTTGTTCAAGGCGTTCAAGAAACCGGGGCAAACCCTTGAGCAGAGCTTTGAGGCGTTCAACCGCAATTCGGTCAATCTGATTTTGCCTGACCCCAAGAAATCCGATTCGTTGAGCAGCTATATCCGTCTGGAACTGCAATACCCGACCGACGTCGATGGTGTTGCGATCCTCAACGGTTTTGTGGACTACGCCATTGCCGCCGAGCGTCAGCAAGTGGGTGCTGACCTCAAGGTGATCGTCAATAACCGCTTGAGCGAGCTCAAGGGCAAGATCGACGCCGCCCGCGCCAACTACGATACCGATAAAGAATCGAAAATCGCCAAGCTGCTGGAAGCGGACCGGCTCAAGCGTGCCCAACTGCAGGATGAACTCAGCGCCCTGCGCCTGCAGATGAAGATGGAACGCACCAACCGCCTCGCCGAGTTGGCCGAAGCCATCAGCATTGCCAAGTCCATGGGCATTCGTACACCGACAACGCCGTCCTCAATGGCCGACTCCACCCGCACGGGTTCGAGCCAGGTCATGCGGACCGAGGTGAACAACCAGAAGATCCCGCTGTATTTCATGGGGACCGAGGCGTTGGAAGCCGAACGCGCTGCATTGCAGCAGCGTACCAGCGACGATTTCACCAACCCGCGCATTGCCGAGATCGGCAAAGAGCTGCAACTGCTGGAAAGCAACCGCGAGGTTGAGGTGCTGCGCAAGCGTGGCAATGAAGACATCTTCTTGCAGGACGTCGAGCCGCTTCGCGCTGAAGTCGCCAGGTTGCGTGGTTTGAATATCGATATGAGCAACCTCAAGCTGGTGACGATTGACCGTCGAGCCCAGGAGCCTCTGTCGCCGATCAAGCCGAAAAAACCGCTGGTTATCGCGTTGAGCCTTGTTGGCGGCCTGTTGCTGGGCCTGATGATTGCGCTGATCCGCTACTTCGTTCGCAGCCGCACTCAGGCCGTGCCCTATACGGCATTAGGGGATCGCCGCGAGGGTAACGACTCGCCGCTGTAACCCTTCCAGCGCCCTCAAACAGGCAGGCTCAAGGGCCTGCCTGCTCCTACCCCCAGCACACTCAGTAGACAGCTTTTCACAATTCTTAGTTAACCTTTGGTTACAAAGTGTGGCTAAATAACTGCCAATGGTCGCACGCAGGCGGTTATCCGCCGGCCGTGTCACCTGTATGTGAATTGTGATTTCAGGTGCTGCTTATCCATCCTCGGCCGTTGTGGGCCCGCAGGAGCAGCCTGTTCTCTCCCTGACGTGTGACGAATCCCTTGAAACTCATCATTGTTGCTCTCTACGTTGCTTCCATTGCGTATGTACACCTGCGCGGTCGGGTGCGACACAAGCTGGGTCGCCAGCTTAGCGATCACTCGACGTTCCTGGCGCCGATCAACTGTTTCCTGTACCTGTTCTCCAAGCAGCCCAGCCGTCCCTACCTCTCGCCCAGCGACTTTCCAGACCTGAGCCCATTGCAGGAGCACTGGGAAGAGATCCGCGAAGAAGGCCAGAATCTGATGCGGGCGGGTGAGATCAAACGCTCGGAGCAATACAACGACGTAGGGTTCAACTCGTTTTTCAAGACCGGCTGGAAGCGGTTCTACCTCAAGTGGTACGGCGACAGTCACCCCTCGGCGATGAAGCTGTGCCCACGCACCACCGAGCTGGTGCAAAGCATCGGCTCGATCAAGGCGGCCATGTTCGCCGAGCTGCCACCGGGCTCCAAGCTGGTACGTCACCGTGACCCGTATGCGGGCTCGTACCGCTATCACCTGGGGCTGGATACCCCTAACGATCCAGGTTGCTACATCAATGTGGATGGCGAAAGCTATTACTGGCGCGATGGCGAGCCGGTGATGTTCGACGAGACCTACATTCACTACGCGGAAAACACCACCCAACAGAACCGCATCATTCTGTTCTGTGATATCGAACGGCCGATGAAGTACCGCTGGGCAGCTGCGTTCAACCGCTGGTTCAGCCGCAATGTGATGGCGGCCGCAGGTTCGCCCAACGATGAGGGTGACAAGACCGGCGGCCTCAACCGTGCCTTTACCCGTCTGTACAAGATTCGCCTGCGTGGCAAAGAGCTCAAGAAGCGCAATCGCACGCGCTACTACCTGGAAAAGTGGGCGATCTTTGCCGGTCTGGCGCTGATCTTCATTCTTATCTGACCTGGCTCAAGGCGCGGATCACCCAGGGGGTTGCGCGCCCAGCTTGTCCCACATCTTTTTGCTGATCTTCTGTCGATTGGCATACCCCGCCCAGGGGTCATCCTTCAACGTTTGCAGCCGCTGATGCAGGTTCGCCACTGTCCACTGTTGGGCGCCGCGTAATCCTTTCAACTCCTCTCGACTCACCGGCACCGACACTGGCAGGCCCGGGCGGGCCCGCACGGAATACGCCGCTACGGTACTGGCGCCACGGGCGTTGCGCAGGTAATCGATAAAGATCTTGCCGACGCGGTTCTTGGGGCCACTGGTGGCGGTAAAGCGTTCGGGCAGTTGCCGGGTCATGAATTGCGCAATGGCTTTGGCGAACGCCTTCACGGTGTCCCAGCCGTCGCGCCGGGCCAACGGCACGATCAAGTGCAGGCCCTTGCCGCCGCTGGTTTTGACGAAAGCTTGCAAGCCCAGCTCATCGAGTACCGACAGGGTCAGTTGGGCCGCTTCCAGCATGGCTTTCCAGGGCAGGGCCGGGTCCGGGTCGAGATCGAGAACAAACAGGTCAGGCGTTTCAATCTTGTCTGCAGTGGCGCCCCAGGTGTGAAATTCGACGGTACCCATTTGCACCGCGCCGACCAGGGCCTCCACGCTGTCTATTTCCATCAGGCGCGCATGGCCTGGGTCCAGCGCCTGGTCCAATTGCTTGATGTGGGGGATGGCCATACGCTCTGAGTGCTTCTGGAAGAACTGCTCACCTTCGATCCCTTCAGGCGCCCGCAGCAATGACACGGCACGTGCGCGCAGGAAGGGCAGGATCCATTCGCTGATATCGGTGTAGAACTGCGCGAGCTGCTGTTTTTGCGTGCTGCTGTGCTTGTCGATAATGCGCTCGGGGTGAGTGATTTTCACGCTCTTCACCGTTGCCTGCGCTTTACCGGCTTTCGACGTTTCGGGTGCCTTGACCGACTTGGCCGCGCGCGGCTGTTCATGAATGATCTGCGAGGCTGGCTTGTCGGTGCGCAGGCCCACAAACGCGGCTTGGCGCACCACGCCTTCGCGGGTCCATTCGGCAAATTGCACCTCGCCGACCAGGCTCGGCTCAACCCAATGCACGCCACGGGCCTGGGCACTGGTCAATGGTTTTTGCAGGGGCGAGTCCTTGCGCTCAAGCGGGGTGAGCTTGGCATAGATACTTTTCAGCGCCGCTTGATCAAAGCCCGTGCCCACCCGCCCGGCATATACCAGGCCGGTGTCATCGTTGACCGCCAACAGCAGCGCCCCAAAGCCGCTGCGCGAACCTTGGGGGCGGGTGTAGCCGACAATCACGAACTCTTGGCGCAGGCGGCATTTGAGCTTGATCCAGTCGGCACTGCGCCGCGACACGTAGGGGCTGCCGGCGCGCTTGCCGATCACGCCTTCGAGCGCCAGGTCACAGGCGCTCTCGAAAATATCGCGCTGGCTGGCGGCAAAGGCTTCGGAGAAGCGCAGCAGTTTGCTTCGGCTGGCGGACAGCGCAGATTTAAGCGCAGCCCGACGCTCTTCGACCGGGTCTTCACGCTGGTCGCGACCGTTCAAAAACGGTGCGTCGAACAGGTAATAGACAATGTCCAGACTGCGGCCGATATCGAACGCGTTTTGCAGCGCCTGGAAATCCGGCAGCCCGTCGCCATTGAGGCTGACCACTTCGCCATCCAGCCAACTGTCCTTGAGCTTGAGGGCTTGCAAGGCTTTGCACTGACGTGGCAGGCGTTCGGTCCAGTCGTGGCCGTTACGGGTGAACAGGCGCACTTCGCCGTCGCGAATGCGCGCCATGATGCGGTAGCCGTCGAACTTGATCTCGTAGCGCCAATCACCTTCGGGCGCCCGGTCCACCAAGGTTGCCAATTGGGGGGCAAACTCATCCGGCAGGGCAGCGATGCGCTTGGGCGTTTTGGCTTTTGGCGCGGCCTTGGATTTGGCCTTGGCCTTTGCCTTTGGCTTACCCACCACCGCATCGCTGAGCACGCTGGCGGGCTCGGCCTGGACGATATCGAACTCAGCGGCCGGGCGCGCCTGCTGATCGTTTTCCTTGATCAACAGCCATTGCTCCTTGTCGCCGCTGCCCTTGAGCCGGGTGCGTACCAGCGCCCAGTCACCGGAGAGTTTTTCACCGACCAGGGTGAATTTGAGCTTGCCCGCCGCGTAGGCTTTGCGCGGGTCATCGTGGGGCTGCCAAATGCCTCGGTCCCATACGATCACATCCCCCGCACCGTATTGGCCGGCGGGAATGCTGCCCTCGAAACTGCCATAGCTCAGTGGGTGGTCTTCAACATGCACCGCCAGGCGTTTTTGGCTCGGGTCCAGGCTTGGGCCCTTGGGCACCGCCCAGCTCAGCAGCACGCCATCGAGTTCCAGGCGAAAGTCGTAGTGCAGGTTGCGCGCATCGTGCTTTTGAATCACGAAGCTGAGGGCCGAGACGTTGCGTTTGCTGGCGGGTGAGCTGCCGGCGGGTTCGGCGGTGATCTTGAAATCGCGCTTGCGATTGTACTCACTCAGGGGCTTTGCCATGTCATTCTCCCGTCAATGGCAGGCTCAAGAGGCCTTGTTATTGGACTTTTTCGCGGTGCTTTTTTTCGCCGCAGGTTTACCCGCCAGGCTGCGTTTGAGCAGTTCGGTCAGGTCGATGACATCCGCGGATTTTCGCTCTTCGCCGCCTTCGACCGTTTCCACATCTTCGATCTTGCCGGCCTTGGCCTTCTTCGCCACCAGCGCCCTGATCTTGTCCTGGAAGCTGTCACGGTATTCATCGGGCTGCCAATCGGCGCTCATGTCTTCCACCAGGCGCTTGGCCATGTCCAATTCACCTTTGGCCAGGGTCGGCTTTGTCACATCGCTGCCCAGTTCCAACTCATCCAGGCTGCGCACTTCAGCGGGCCAGCGCAGCATGACCAGCACCAGAGCCGATTCCAGCGGCATCAACGCGGCCAGGTGTTGCTTGGTGTGCAGTACCACATTGGCCAGGGCCACCTTGCCGGTTTTTTTCAGCGCTTCGCGCAGCAGTGCATAGACCTTGCCGCCGCGTTTATCCGGAGCGAGGAAGTAGGGCGTGTCGATGTTTTGCAGGGGGATCTGGTCGCTGGCGACGAAGGCGATGATTTCGATGGTCTGGGTGGACTTGGGGTGGGCCGAGCGAATTTCGTCTTCGCTGAGCACCACGTAGCGTCCTTTTTCAAAGGCCACGCCCTTGACGATATTTTCCTTGGTGACTTCCTTGCCGGTGGTTTTGTTGATGCGCTTATAGCCCACCGGGTCCATGCTGCGCTTGTCCAACCAGTCAAAGTCGACGCCTTGTGAAGAGGTCGCCGAAACCAGCGATACCGGGATGTGAACCAAGCCGAAACTGATGGCGCCTTTCCAGATTGCCCGTGGCATAGGTGTGATTCCTCAACGAAGAGCCTGTGTGCTGGTGACTCACAGGGCAGGGCAAAAGTTTCGGCGGATAGATGCTCGGACAGATCGTGTTACACCTGATGAGAAACTATTTAGTGTCACAACGCGAACCCGCGGCGTAGCGTGTTATCGAAAGCACGTAGTACTTGGCATAGAGAGGTTTGGCCATGAACCGTTGTGTACGTCATCTCGCAGCACTGGCGCTGGGCCTGGCCCTTGCGCCATTGGCCCAGGCGCAAAACCTGCCGGGGCGTAGCGACCACGGCCCTATTCACCGGGCCAACCCCAATAGCATGCAGGGCACCCAGCCCAATGCACCGGCTGTTCGCAGTATCCAGCCCGTCCCGGCCAACCCGCGGCCAACGCTGGAAAACGGTGGCATCGGCAACCGCTACCCCAAGCAGGAGGCGGCCCCCAGCCGCCCGGCCACCGCACCCAAAGCGCCCACCTATGATGCCAACGGCAATCGCCGCTGAGGATTTCGCCTTATGTTTGTACGTAAAACCCTGCTAGCCGCCCTGTGCGCCACCGCGTTGCTGCCGTTGAGCGCGGCGTATGCCGTCGATAGCCAACAGTTCCCCACTGAGCAAGGCAGCATCACCGCCACGCCGGTCGCCAAGGGCCTGGACCATCCATGGGCGCTGGCGTTTTTGCCGGACCAGCAAGGTTTCCTGGTGACCGAGTTACCTGGGCACCTGCGGTTTGTCAGCCCGGACGGCAAGCTGTCTGCGCCCTTGAAGGGCGTGCCGCAGGTATGGGCCAAAGGGCAGGGCGGGTTGCTGGATGTGGTGCTGTCGCCAGACTTCAAGCAGGACCGCCTGGTGTACCTGTCGTACGCCGAAGGCGGTGGCGAGGGTGGCAAGGCCGGCACAGCCGTAGGGCGTGGTCGCTTGGCCGCTGACTTGAGCGGCTTGGAGGACTTCAAGGTGATCCTGCGCCAGGAGCCCAAGCTGTCTACCGGCAACCACTTCGGCTCGCGCCTGGCCTTCGACCGTGATGGCTACCTGTTCGTGACTCTTGGAGAGAACAACGACCGCCCCACGGCCCAGGATTTGGACAAGTTGCAAGGCAAAGTGGTGCGCATCTACCCGGATGGGCGCGTGCCGGATGACAACCCTTTCGTCGGTCAACCCGGCGTGCGTCCCGAGATCTGGTCCTATGGGCAGCGTAACCCGCAAGGGCTGGCCTTGAATCCCTGGAGCGGCACGATCTGGGAAAATGAACACGGGCCCCGTGGCGGTGATGAAGTCAATATCATCGAGCGCGGCAAGAACTACGGCTGGCCGTTGGCAACCCATGGCATCAACTATTCCCTGCTGCCGATTCCCGAAGCCAAGGGCAAAACGGCAGAGGGCACAGTGGCGCCCCACCATGTGTGGGAGAAGTCGCCGGGTGTCAGTGGCATGGCGTTCTATGACGGCGACCGGTTCAAGGCATGGCAGCACAACCTGTTTGTCGGTGCGCTGGTGAGTCAGGAGCTGATTCGGTTGCAGTTCGAGGGTGACAAAGTGGTCCACGAGGAACGCTTGTTGGGCGAATTGAAAGCGCGGATCCGCGATGTGCGACAGGGGCCGGATGGGTTTCTGTATGTGCTGACCGATGAGGATGATGGTGTGTTGTATCGCGTTGGGCTGAATCAGGACTAAACGTGTGGGAGGGGGCTGGCAGCAGACGCAGATCCAATTGACGCCCCGCGATCCAAGTGTGGGAGCTGGCTTGCCTGCGAAGGCGGTGTGTCAGGCGCTGAATCTGTTACTGCACGACCGCTTTCGCGGGCAAGCCAGCTCCCACATTGGATCTCATTCGGTCTGCAGAGTCGGGGTTATAGCCCCAGCTCTGACAGGCCGGGATGCGCATCCGGGCGCCGCCCCAGCGGCCAATGGAACTTGCGCTCGCTCTCCTTGATTGGCATATCGTTGATGCAGGCAAAGCGGTTGGCCATCAAGCCGTTCTCGTCGAACTCCCAGTTTTCGTTGCCGTACGAGCGAAACCAGTTACCCGAATCATCGTGCCATTCATAGGCATAGCGCACGGCGATGCGGTTATCAGTAAAGGCCCACAATTCCTTGATCAGACGATAATCCAGCTCCTTGGCCCATTTGCGGGTCAGGAACTGCTTGGCTTCTTCGCGGTTATGGGCAAATTCGGCGCGGTTACGCCAGTTCGTGTCCAGGGTGTAGGCCAGGGATACACGTTGCGGGTCGCGGGAGTTCCAGCCATCTTCGGCCAGGCGGACTTTTTCGATGGCAGAGGTGCGGGTAAACGGCGGCAGGGGCGGGCGGACTTCTTCTTGGGCTGACATGGGCGACTCCTCAATGCAATAAAGGTTGGGTCGAAAGTTGCCTGGGCTGTGGGTTCAAAGTTGCAGTAAGGTCCGCGCCATGCATTGCGCATTATCGGCAGCTGTTGAATCACCCATGACCAGGGCAACGGTAATGGCGCCATCGATCAGGATCAGCAGTTGCGCGGCCTGCTGCTCCGGGTCGGGGGTGCCATGTGCTTGGCACAGTTCAAGTGCGTACTCGAACAGTTTGCGTTTATGGGCCTTGGCCAGCAGGCGCACCGGGTTTTGGGCATCGCCGGTTTCACCGCTGGTGTTGATAAAGGCGCAACCGCGAAAGTCTGCCGAGCCGAACCAGCGCTTGAGCGCGCTGAACAGCCCCAGCAGGCGTTCGCCGCTGTCGTCGCTGCGTTCCACTTCGCTGCGCAGCCATTGCATCCAGCGCTCGTCGCGGCGTTGCAAGGCGGCCACCACCAACTCATCTTTGTTGGCGAAGTAGCGATAGATACTTTTTCTCGACACGCCAGCGGTTTTTACCAGTAAGTCCATACCGGTGGCAGCGATGCCGTGGCGATAGATCAACTTCTCGGTGACGTCGAGAATAATGTCGCGGGTTTCATTCTGGGTTATATCGTTCATGTCGAGTACAGTAGAACGACCGTTCTTCATGGTCAACAGTCTTTTTCGATTGCCCGTTGCGAGACCTGAGCAGCCTCATGGTGTAAGCTTTGAACCTCTTCGGATTCGACCATTGCGAGCCCTATGCCGTCGTTCTTCAAACGCTCCCTGTTGCCCAAGCTGCGCGGTTTTCCGTTGTCCAACGAGGCCCTTGAGGTGCTGCCAAGCGCCGACGCCTACCGTCGCTGCCTGCTGGAGAAAATCGCCCAGGCCACGCGGCGTATCTACATCGTTGCCTTGTACTTGCAGCAGGACGAGGCGGGGCAGGAAATCTACGACGCGCTACACGCCGCCAAGGCCGCACGGCCCGAACTGGACATCGTGGTGATGGTGGATTGGCTGCGCGCCCAGCGCGGGCTGATCGGCGCAGGCAAGCAACCGGGCAACAGCGCCTGGTACCAGGCCATGACCCAGCGCCACGCCACCGAAGTGCCGGTGTACGGCGTGCCGGTGCAAACCCGCGAGCTGTTCGGCGTGTTGCACCTCAAGGGTTTCGTGATCGATGACAGCGTGCTGTACAGCGGCGCCAGCCTGAACAATGTGTACCTGCACAAGTTCGACAAATACCGCTTCGACCGTTATCACCTGATCCATAGCCAACCCTTGGCCGATTCGATGCAGCACCTGGTGGAACACGGCCTGGTGGCGTCCAAGGCCGTGCATCGCCTGGACCTGCCAAACCCGCCCACCACTCGCAGCCTGCGCAACGACATCGGCGACCTGCGCAGCCGTCTCAAGCATGCGACCTACGACACCACAGCCGGGCAGTTGCCCAATGGCCATCTGTCGGTCAGCCCCTTGCTGGGCGTCGGCAAGAACAACCCGTTGAGCCGGGTGATCCTCGAACTCATCGCCAGCGCCCAGCAGCAACTGACCATCTGCACGCCGTATTTCAACCTGCCATTGCCGGTAACCCGCGAGATCAACCGTGCCCTGGCACGCGGTGTGAAGATCGACATCGTGGTGGGCGACAAGACCGCCAACGACTTCTATATTCCGCCCACTGAACCCTTCAAGGTGATTGCGGCGTTGCCGTACCTGTACGAGATCAGCCTGCGGCGCTTTGCCAAACGGCACCAGCCGATGATCAACAGCGGCCAGTTGAACCTGCACCTATGGCGCGACGGCGATAACACCTATCACCTCAAGGGCATGTGGGTGGATGAGCGCTACACCTTGCTCACCGGCAACAACCTCAACCCGCGGGCGTTTCGCCTCGACCTGGAAAACGGCTTGCTGATCGACGACCCTCAAGGCCAATGGCTAGGGCCGCGAGGCGCTGAGCTTGCGAATATTTTCCAACACACCACGCGTATCCAGGGTTACCAGCAATTGCAGACGCTGGTGGATTACCCGCCCGCTGTCGGCAAGTTCCTGCGGCGTGTCAGCCGGGTGCGGATCGAGCGCTTGCTTTACCGCATTCTCTAACTGAGCAACGTGCCGGCAAAAAAACACCCAGGCCCCTCGACAGGGACTGGGTGTTTTTTTGTGCGCGGCAGTTAGTTCAAACCCAACTTGCCGCGCAGGGTCGAGAGGTCTTCGGCCAGGGTGTTGACCGGGCCGACCAGGGCCTTGCGGTCGTTGTCCTTGACCTTGTCATAGGTCTCGAAGCCGCCATCCTTGGTTTTGTACTTGGCCAGGATCTTGTCGACGCTGGCAAAGTTCTTGTCGACTTTTGCCAGGAAGGCCTGGTCCTGCTGCCCGATCTGGCCACGGAACAGGTCAACGATTTTCTTCGCGCCGTCGATGTTGCCCTGGAAGTCGTACAGGTCGGTGTGGCTGTAGCGGTCTTCTTCACCGGAGATCTTGGTGGCCGCGACTTCTTCAAGCAACGCAGCGGCACCACCGACGACTTTTTCCGGCGGGAAGGTCAGGCTGTCGACGCGGGTCTTGAGGTCATTCACGTCCGCGTTGAGCTTGGCCGTCAGTGCTTGCAGGCCCTGGGTCGAGTTCTGCGAGAACAGCGCGTATTCGATCCGGTGAAAGCCCGTGAAGTCTTCGGCCGTCACGCCTTTTTCATGGTCGTCGACACGCGAATCGATGGACGCGTCGAGGTCGCTGAACAGCTCGGCGATCGGCTCAATGGACTCATAGTGCACGCGGGTTGGCGCATAGAGTTTCTTGGCCGTGGCCAGGTCGCCTTTATTGATAGCGTTGGTGAACGCCTGGGTCTGGGTGACCAGTTCGCCGATTTCTTCGGTGACGTAGATCTTGTAATCCGACACCGGGCCCACCAGGTCCAACGGCGCAGTAGCGGCGAAGCTTGCCAGTGGCGAAAGGCTGAGTAACAACAACGCAATAGACGACTTCTTCATGGGAGACATTCCGCTCTGGTGTGTTTTAGGTCTTGGCAGGAGTTTGAGAGTGCGTTGCCGCGAGCAGCGTGCGCCCGATGAAATCCTTGGGGCCGGTGACCCCTGGCAAGGTGAAGAAATACCCGCCACCCACGGGCTTGAGGTACTCCTCCAGCGGCTCGCCGTTGAGCCGGGTTTGCACGCTGATAAAGCCTTTCTCCAGGTCAGCCTGGTAGCAGATGAACAACAAGCCCATGTCCAGTTGACCATTTTTGTTGACGCCGTTGGAGTAGTTGAACGGCCGCCGCAGGATCAGGTTGGCCTGGGTCTGCGGGGTGCGCGGGTTGGCCAGGCGGATGTGGGCATCGAGCTTGGTCAACTTGCCTTCAGGGTCCTTGCTGTAGTCCGGGACCTGGGTTTCATGCTGGCCATCCATGGGCGCGCCCGTGGGTTTGACGCGGCCGATGATGCTTTCCTGTTCTTGCAACGGGGTGCGATCCCAGCGCTCGACAAAGTTACGGATGATGCGCACGGCCTGGTAACTGCCATGGGCGGCCCAGGCCGGTTCGTCGCTGGTGGGCTGTACCCAGACGATCTGGTCCATGGCCTTGTCATCGTTGGAGTCGGGGTTGGCCGAGCCATCGCGAAAGCCCAGGAAATTGCGCGCACTCTGCGCCGGCTCACCGGGTTTGGTCGGTGCCTGGGGCGGCACGCTGCCTTCTTGCTTCCAGCGCACCAGCAGCAGGTCGGGCAGGTTTTTGACGATGTCGCGCAGCGCGTGGATATTGGTGTCTGGCGTATTGGAGCTGAACTGCAGGCTCAGGTCGCCGTGGCACTGCGCCGGTTCCAGCGCATCGTTGGGAAAACCGACCATGCGGCTCAGGCGCTTGGGTTTGGCCGCCGCGAGGCCGAAGCGTTCGTCGAACAACGACTCGCCGACCGATACGGTAATGGTCAGGTTATCCGGCGTGACCACCGGGCCAAGGATGCCGGAATCGGTAGGCGGCAATTTCGGGTCGACCTGGGGCACGGTGCCGCCGGTCATCAGGAACGCGATGCGCTCGTTGAGGGTGCGGAACAGGCGTTCCAGGTCTTCGCGGTCGCTGGCCAGTACATCGAACGCCACGACCATGCCGCAGGCCGGGCGCGGGGTGACGATGCCGCTTTGGTGCTTGCCGAAAAACGCTTGGTGGTCCTGGGTCTTGTCGCTACGCGGGGCCGTGGTGACTTGCTCGGCCGCTGCCGCCATCGCCGGGCAGCTCAGGCTGCTGCCGGCAATCGCAGCGCCGGTGGCCGCCATGCCCAACAGGACGCGGCGACGTTGGAGGTCAAACTGTTCTGTATCACTCATGTATGCGGTCGTCTTCACTGCAGGCCGGAAAGGCCAAGGGCGGGGTCGATTCCATCGAGTGCAACGGCCAGTGCCTTGGCCTTATCGGCGATCTGCTTGCGCTGATCGGCTGTAACCTTGTCGTAGGTTGGGTAGCGGTCATTCACCTTGAGCCCCTCGAGTTCGGTGTCGAAGGCGTTGAGCGCGCTGTCGATAGTGGGCAACAGGTCGGCGGCGGACTTGCCCAGCAACGGGCGCATCAGGTCGACCACTTTGCGGGCCACCTCAAGATTGGCGGCAAAGCCGTTCAAGTCGATGTGGCTGTAGCGTTCCTCTTCACCGCTCGCCGCGCGAACGTCTGCCAGGCTGTCGAGGTTGCGTACCACAATGCTCACCAGTTGCTCTGGTGGCAGGGACTGGGCCAGTAACTGTTGCTTGAGCGTGGTGACGTCGGTAACCAGGCGTTGGGCGACCGGCGCCAGGCCATCAAGGCTGTGTTGCTGGAACAGGCTGTATTCGAGGCGATGGAAGCCGCTGAAGGCGGGGTCTTGCTCGCGCTTTTCAAAGTAATCGGCGCGGGCGTTGATCGCGTTATCCAATTCGGCCAGGCGCTGGGACGCCGGCGCCAGGCGCTGGTACGCCTCACGGGCCGGCACATACATGGCCTGCGCCTGGGCCAGATCACCGGCGGCGATGGCCTGTTGCAGGGCCGTCACCGCCTTGACCAGCGCACCGCCTTGGCCGCTCAGGTACACGCGAAACTCCGACAACGGGCCAATAAAGGCCACCATCGACGGCTTGGCCTTGGCCTGGGCGTCAGACTCTGCCGTGGGCGTGACATGCAAGGTGCCGCGCGGGTTGCTCAACAGGCCACAGGTAATGGCGTAGTCACCGGGCAACAGGTTGGCATTGATCACCTGGCTCAGGCCCGGGGCAATATTCTCCCGTTCTTCGACCACCAGCACGCCGTCGAGGATTTCCCACTCCACCGCACGGTCGGAGCGGTTGATGATACGAAAGCTTGCGCGCCCGGCCGGCACGGTGAGAGCGTTGGGCTCGCAGGCGTGACTGTGAATCGTGACCGCGATTTCATTGTGGTTGGTCTGGCGCTTGGTCGCGGCCAATTGCGAGGCGTAGTAGAACAGGCCACCGGCGGCGATCATCACCACCACCGAGCCGGCCACGCCCCAGCGCAAGGCGCGGGATGGCGGGGCCGATTGAGGGGTTGGGTTGGACAAGAGACGGTCCTTACTGGCTGGAAACGGAAGAGGTATTGGCAACGGGCTGGGTAGGGGCCGAGGGCAGGAAGAACATCACCAGGGCCACCACCAGGTAAATCAGATAGGCGCCCAGGGTGCTGACGGTCGGCGCCTCCTGGTAACCGAACATGCCGGCCAGTACCGAGCCGAGCGGGCTGTCCATGGGTAATGCAGCGCTGAAATCGAACAGCACGGTCTGCCAGTGGTTCCACACGCCGGCCTCGTGCAGGGCCTGCACCGAGTTGGCGAGAATGCCGGCCGCAACCACCAGGATGAACAGGCCAGTCCAGCGGAAAAATGCACCGAGGTTCAGGCGCATGCTGCCGGAATAAATCAGCAAGCCGACGACAATGGCCAGGACCAGGCCGAGCAGGGCGCCTATCGGAGCGCCTGGGCCTTCACTCTGCTGAAACACCGCCAACAGGAAGAACACCGTCTCCAGTCCTTCGCGGGCCACGGCAAAAAACACCATGGCGATCAGGGCAAACACCTGGTGCCTGGAGCCGGCCAACGCATGGTCGAGAGATTCATGCAGCGAGTGTTTAATCGAGCGCGCCACTTTGCGCATCCAGAACACCATGGAACTGAGAATACCCACGGCGACCAGGCCGACGACACCTTCAAACAATTCCTGCTGCTTTTGCGGGAACTCCGCACTGACCAATTCCAGGCCGCCGCCCACCAGCAGCGCCAGCGCGGCCGCCAGGAACACGCCGATCCACACTGCAGGCATCCACTGGCCACGCCCGGTCTGTTGCAGGTAACTGGCGATAATGCCAACGATCAATGCCGCTTCAATGCCTTCGCGCAGCATGATTAAAAAAGGAACGAGCATCGGGCACCCGGGCGCAACTAGTTAGGGAGCTAAGTTGTAACATAATGATACTCATTGCTAAACAAGAAATATTGACCTTTGCTGAACGTGGGCTGAACAGTGGTGGCGAAGCGCAACCGCCTTTATGATGCGGGGCAATCAGACCGCAGCCGGATAGCTCAACGCCCCATGTCGGAAAAAGACACCATCTCCATCCACCTCGTGCGCGAAGCGCTGTTGCAGAGTTGCGCGCCGGGAGCGGCCACCGTTGAGGCATTGAGCAAAGTCGGCATTGATCCGGCGTTGCTTGAGCAGCCCGACGCTCGCGTGGCGGCCACGGCCTATGCACGCCTGTGGCGCTTGCTGGCGCGGCGCAGGGACGATGAGTTCTTTGGCATGGACCCGCGCAAGCTCAAGTCCGGCAGCTTGGCGTTCCTGTGTCGCGCCGCCGTGGCGCAACCCAGCCTGGCAGCGGGCCTGGAAACCGGCCTGGGGTTTCTGTCGTTGATGCTGGAGCACATGCCAGCCCAGCTGGTGCGTCAACAGAGCCTGGCGGAAATCGTCCTGCTCGAACCTGAGCATGATCCCAAGCGTGCGTTTACCTACTTCACCTATTGGATGATCGTCCACGGCGTCGCCTGCTGGCTGGCAGGGCGGCGCATTCCGATCCTCGCCATCGAGTTGCGTTGCGCGCAGCCGGACTTCTGTGACGATTATCAGGTGATGTTTTCTGACAACCTGCGCTTTGATCGGCCACGCACCCGCATGATTTTTTCTGCCGACTGCCTGGACCTGCCGATCAAGCGCAGCCCGCAGGAGCTCCAACGTTTCCTGGCTCATGCACCGGCTAACATCCTGGTGAAATACCGCGACCCGGAAAGCCTCGCCACGCGCATCAAGCACGACTTGCGGCAGATGCCCCCCGACACCTGGCCGGAAACCGAGGGGCTTGCCGCCAGGTTGTGTATTTCTGCGTCCACACTACGCCGTCGCTTGGCGGAAGAGGGGCAGACCTATCAGGGCCTCAAGGACAGCGTGCGCAAGGAACTGGCGATTGTGTGGTTGGCCGAGCCGCAGATCAGTTTTGCCGAGATCGCCACGCGGCTGGGGTTTGCCGATGCGAGTTCGTTCTACAAGGCCTTTCGTAAGTGGGTGGGATCGAATCCGGGGCATTACCGTAGCCTGATTCTGGGTGAGGCCAGCTAAATCCCACACGAAAAAAAGCCCCGCGACCGAATGGGCCGCAGGGCTAAAAATTGGCTGGATGCGACCAACCAAAGGAGCTCTTTACCTCACTGGTTGCTGGCGACCACCGTATCCGGCTGCCAGCCACCACCCAAGGCCTTGTAGATCGCCACGATGCCGCGATACAGATCCACTTCGGCCTGGGCCTGGGCGTCTTCGGCGGCCAGGCGTTCGCGCTGGGCGTCGAGCAGTACCAGGAAGTCCACGGTGCCTTCGCGATAGCGGATCGCCGCGAGGTCGGCGGCGGCGCGGCTGGATTCGCTTTGGCGGATCAGCGAGACCAGGCGTTGCTGGCGCTTGCCGTAATCGCTGAAGGCGTTCTCGGACTCTTCCAATGCCAGCAACACTTGCTGTTCATAGGTCGCCAACGCGCCATCGGCTTCGGCATTCGCGCCACGCAGACGCGCACGCACGCTGCCCAGGTCAAACGCGGCCCACGTGATGCTCGGGCCCAGGGACCAGGCATTCGCCGCGGCGGAGCCGATCTGCGAACCGCGCCCGGCGGTGAACCCGAGGAAACCGCTGAGGCTCACCCGTGGGAACAGGTCGGCCTTGGCCACGCCGATACGTGCGGTGGCGGCGGCCAGTTTGCGTTCGGCGCTGAGGATGTCCGGGCGTCGTTGCAGCAGTTGCCCCGGGTCGCCAATCGGCAACGCCTTGGCAATCGCTGGCAGGTCTTTCGGGCTCAGGTCCACGCTCAGTTTGTCGGGGCGCTGGCCGAGGAGGGTGGCGATGCGGTTGCGCTCGCGCACTTGTTCGGCCTGCAGTTGCGGCACGCTGGCTTCAACTGCTGCCAGGCGCGCGTCGGCACGTTCCACGTCGAGCTGATCACCGACGCCGGCATCACGCAGGCTGACGGTGATGGTGCGCGATTCCTGCTGGTTCTTCAGGTTGTCCAGGGCAATGCGTTCACGCAGTTGCGCTCCACGCAGTTGACCGTAGGCATCCACCAGTTCGGCAATCATGGTGACTTGCAGTTGGTACAGGTCGGCTTCGGCCACCTGTTGGTCGGCGTCGCTGGCTTCCAGGTTGCGGCGGATGCGCCCGAACAAATCCACTTCCCAGGCCATGTCCAGGCCCAGGTCGTAGCGCTCGCTGTTGACACGCTTGGTGGTCTGCCCGGGAATCTGGCCCTTGCCCACATCGCTGCTGGCGCGAGAGGTGACCACCGGCATGATGTCGTTGGCCGCGTCATCACGGATAGCCCGTGCCGCCCGCAGGCGGGCAAAGGCTACGCGCAAATCACGGTTGCCGCTCAGCGACTGGGTTACCAGCTGGTTGAGCGTGGGGTCTTCGAACTGCTGCCACCAGATGCCTTCGTACTTGGCATGGTCGTAGCTTTTGCTGTCGGCGGCGGCCGTGATATTGGCCGCCTCCAGTGGCTGGGTCTTGTAGTCCGGGCCTACGGCACAGGCGGCGAGCGCCAGCACCAACAGGCTCGGCAGGAATACTTTCACACTCATTGCTGTGTCTCCAGCTTCAAGGCCTTGGCCGCTTTGCGCGCTTCACTGCGCTCGACATAGCGACGGATCAGTACGTAGAACACTGGTGTCAGCAACAGACCGAAGAAGGTCACACCGATCATCCCGGAGAACACCGCCACGCCCATGGCATGGCGCATCTCGGCGCCGGCACCGCTGGAGAGCACCAACGGCACCACACCCATGATGAACGCGAACGAGGTCATCAGGATCGGCCGCAGACGCAGGCGGCAGGCTTCCAGTACTGCGGCGAGCGGGTCGAGGCCTTCCTGCTGTTTATCCTTGGCGAACTCGACGATCAGAATCGCGTTCTTGCACGCCAGGCCCACCAGTACGATCAGGCCGATCTGGGTGAAGATGTTGTTGTCGCCGCCCGAGATGATCACCCCGGTAATGGCCGACAGCAGTGTCATCGGTACGATCAGGATCACCGCCAGCGGCAGGCTCCAGCTTTCGTATTGGGCGGCGAGCACCAGGAACGCCAGCAGTACGCAGAGCGGGAATACGAACAGCGCGGTATTGCCCGAGAGGATTTGCTGATAGGTCAGGTCGGTCCACTCGTAGGTCATGCCGTTGGGCAGTTCATCTTTGAGCAGCTTTTCAATCGCGGCCTGGGCCTGGCCAGAGCTGTAGCCCGGCGCGGCGTTGCCGTTGATTTCTGCGGTGATGAAGCCGTTGTAGTGCATCACACGGTCCGGGCCCGAGGTGTCGCTGACCTTGATAAAGGTCGCCAGCGGGATCATCTCGCCTCTGTTATTGCGCACTTTCAATTGGCCGATCTGGTCGGAGTCCTGGCGGAACTGCTGCTCGGCCTGCACGTTGACCTGATAGGTACGCCCGAAACGGTTGAAGTCGTTGGCATACAACGAACCCAGGTAGACCTGCAGGGTGTCGAAGATGTCGCTGATCGCCACGCCGTGAGTCTTGGCCTTTTCGCGGTCGATGGCCGCGTCCACTTGCGGCACGTTCACCGTGTAGCTGGTGAACAGGCCGAACAGTTCAGGCACGCTGTGACTCTTGGCAATCACGTTCTGCACTTCTTTGTACAGCTCGTCATAGCCGAGGTTGCCACGGTCTTCGATCTGCAGGCGGAAGCCCCCGATGGTGCCCAGGCCTTGTACCGGCGGCGGCGGGAAGATCGCCATGTAGGCCTCTTCGATATTGGCGTATTGGCCGTTCAGTGCACCAGCAATCGCACCGGCGGACATGCTCGGGTCTTTACGCTCATCGAACGGCTTCAAGGTCACGAACACGATGCCGCTGTTCGGGCTGTTGGTGAACCCGTTGATCGACAGGCCCGGGAAGGCAATCGCAGCTTCCACGCCGGGTTGTTTCAGGGCGATCTCCGACATGCGCTTCATCACGTTTTCGGTGCGGTCCAGGCTTGCGGCGTCGGGCAGTTGGGCGAAGGCCACCAGGTATTGCTTGTCCTGGGCCGGTACGAAACCGGTCGGCGTGTGGGCAAACCCGAAGAACGTCAGCACCATCAAACCTGCGTAGACGAACAAAGCGATACCGCTGCCGCGAATCACTCGGCGTACGGTGCCTACGTAGCCATGGCTGGCCTTTTCGAAAAAGCGGTTGAAGGGACGGAACAGCCAGCCCCCGAAGACCTTGTCGAGGAACTTGGAGAAACGGTCCTTCGGCGCGTCGTGACCGCGCAGCAGCACAGCGGCCAGGGCAGGGGACAGGGTCAGGGAGTTGAACGCCGAGATCACGGTTGAGATCGCGATGGTCAAGGCGAACTGCTTGTAGAACTGCCCGGTCAAGCCACTGATAAAGGCGGCCGGAATGAACACCGCACACAGCACCAGCGCCGTGGCGATGATGGGGCCGGTCACTTCACTCATGGCTTTTTCGGTCGCCGGGAACGGCTCAAGCCCCAACTCGATATTACGCTCGACGTTTTCCACCACCACGATGGCGTCGTCCACCACAATACCGATCGCCAGCACCAGGCCAAACAATGACAGGGCATTGAGTGAGAACCCGAACAGGTGCATCACCGCAAAGGTACCGATCAATGAAACCGGCACCGCCACCAAGGGGATGATCGAGGCGCGCCAGGTCTGCAGGAACAGGATCACCACCAGCACCACAAGGATCAGTGCTTCAAACAGGGTATGCACCACCGCTTCGATGGAGCCGCGTACAAAGATGGTCGGGTCATAGGCGATGCGATAATCCATGCCCGCCGGAAAGCTCTTTTTCAGCTCGGCCATCTTGCTGCGCACATCGTTGGAGATGTCGATGGCATTGGAGCCGGGACGCTGGAAAATCGGAATCGCAACGGCGGGCTGGTTATCGATCAGCGAGCGCAGCGCGTATTGGCTGGAGCCCAGTTCGACCCTGGCGATGTCCTTGAGGCGCGTGATTTCACCGTTGGCGCCGGCGCGAATCACGATGTTCTCGAACTCTTCTTCGGTGACCAGGCGGCCCTGGGTATTGACCGACAACTGGAAGCTGGTGTCACTCGGCGCAGGCTGGGCGCCCAGGGCACCGGCTGCCACCTGGCGGTTCTGCTCGCGGATCGCCGTGACCACATCGGTGGCGGTCAGGTTGCGCGAAGCGGTTTTGTTCGGGTCCAGCCAGACGCGCAGGGAGTAGTCGCCCATGCCGAACAACTGCACGTCACCGACGCCGCCCAGGCGGGCCAGTTCATCCTTGATATTGAGGATCGCGTAGTTGGACAGGTACAGCATGTCATAACGCTGATCCGGGGAGGTCAAGTGCACCACCATGGTCAGGTCGGGAGAGGCCTTGTCCACGGTAATACCGATGCGTGTCACTTCCTCCGGCAGCTTGGGCTGGGTACGCGTCACACGGTTTTGCACCTGCACCTGCGCGTTGTCCAGGTCGGTGCCCAGGGCGAAGGTGATGGTCAGGGTCAGCTTGCCGTCGGCGGTGGATTGCGAGGACATGTACAGCATGTTCTCAACGCCAGTGATGGCTTGCTCCAACGGCGCGGCCACGGTTTCACCGATGACTTTGGGGTTGGCGCCCGGGAAGTTGGCGCGCACCACCACGGTCGGCGGTACCACTTCCGGGTATTCGCTGATCGGCAGTTGGAACAGCGAGATTGCACCGGCAATCAGGATCAACAGCGACAGCACCGCTGCGAAGATCGGCCGTGAAATGAAGAACTTGGAAAAATTCATCTTGAGTCGTATCCCTTAACCGCGTGGAGTCGCGACGCTTGCGAGCTTGGGCGCGGGTTTTTCCGGCGCCACTTGCTCCAGGTTGCTGGCTTCAAGCGCTTGTCGTTGTTGGGCCAAGGCGGCGAGGGTTTCCTTGCTGGCCATCGGAATGGTTTCCGGCGCCACCGGCGAGCCAGGGCGCACGCGTTGCAGGCCCTTGACGATCACGGTGTCATCCTTGGTCAGGCCGCTGCGCACGATGCGCAAGCCTTCGATTTTCGGCCCCAGTTCCACCGCGCGATAAGCCGGCTTGTCGCCGTCCATCACCAGCACGAATTTCTTGCCCAGGTCGGTGCCGACGGCTTCGTCATTGATCAACACCGCCGAATAGGTGCCGCTGCCGACCAGCTTCAAACGCGCATACAGGCCAGGGGTGTATTCGCCCTTGCTGTTGTCGAACACCGCGCGGCCACGGATGGTGCCGGTGGCCGGGTTGACCTGGTTGTCGACGAAGTTCATCTGGCCCAGGTGCGGGTTGCCGGTTTCGTTGGACAGGCCCAGATACACCGGGGTGGTGGCGCCACGCCGGCCTTCACGGGCCAGTTCGGTGTACTTGAGGAATACACGCTCATCGGCGTCGAAGTAGGCGTAAACCTTGTCGGTGGAGACCACGCTGGTCAGCGCGGTGGTATCGGCGGTCACCAGGTTGCCGGCGGTGATTTCGGCACGGCTGACGCGGCCACTGATAGGCGAAGTGACACGGGTAAAGCTCAAGTTCAGGCGTGCCAGGTCCAACTGCGCCTGGATCGCGGCCATGGCGGCGCGGGCTTCCTGGGCGGCGGTGGTGCGCGAGTCGGCCAGTTCGGCAGAGATCGCATTGCTCTGGCGCAGGCGCTCGCCACGTTGCGCTTCGTTTTCACTGCGAGTGGCGGCGGCTTTAGTCTGCGCAAGCTGGGCTTCGAGGCGGCGCACTTCGGCCTGGAATGGGCGAGGGTCGATCTGGAACAGCAGGTCGCCTTTCTTCACCAGCGCGCCTTCGGTGAACGCCACCTGGTCAATCTGGCCGGACACCCGCGGACGAATCTGCACGGTTTCCGGCGCTTCAAGGCGCCCGGTGAACTCGTCCCACTCGTTGACCGGTTGTTCCAGCACCTTGGCCACGCTGACCTTGGCTGGGGGCATGGCGGCCGCTTGTTCGGGAGACTTGCCGCACGCGCTGATCACCACCACGGCCAAGATCGCCAAGGGGAAGCGCAAAAGTTTGAGTGACTGTTCCATGAGGTGCATCCGCCAATGTATTTGAGATGGGCGGATCATGCGCGGGGAGGTGCTAGGTCACGAATCGAATGAAGCAAAGGTAACTATCATTCGGAATGATATAAGCGCGGAGTCAGCCCTCTAGCATGGGGCTTTTGTTAGGGAGCTATCAATGTGATTGATGACAAAAGACTGTTGCAGCGAATGCATGGATGCAGCCCGAGTAGGTATCGATGGGCAGTGGTGTCGCTGATTCGGCCAGAAGCTAATGCGCATCACATGGCACAGATGTCAACTGAGAAGTCTGACAGTAGTTTGATTAATGGCGTTTGCGTAGGCTGATATTCATGCCCGGAGGGCTCTCGAAATGCCGAGCGTAGATTAATCAATCAGTTCAAGGAATTGAGCCATGAATAACACTAAACCCAGCGAGTCTTCTGGCGCAGCGAAGAATTCAAAGGTCGGCGCTGATTATTTTAACTTCATGTTTGCTCCTCCCTTTCCTATGGTAGAGGAATTTTGGAGGGCATTAGAGTTCCGCTATTATGAGTCGGACGATGGCGTTCTTATTCTTCGTGGGAGCCTTAATGAAGAGGAGACGGGGCGATTTGAGCTGCTCACCTTCAAGATGCCGCCACCTATAAAAGATGGCGAGCATGACGTAAGCAGGGATGAGGCAGGTGTTAATGCTACTTTTGCTTTACCGTCGCTCATCAAGGCGGACAGTGGGAAATTGAATATAAAAAGATTCAAGGACGGTGACAAAGATACCATCCAGGCTCAATTTTACCTGGCATTTGAATATGACAGTGTGGTCTATGATGTAGCCGGCCTAGCTTTGGTTCATGCAACGGCGGCTAGTTAAGATCACGGCGCCTCGAACGCATCGCCCAGAAAGTCGATCAAGGACCGCACCGACGGCATCAGCCCGCGCCTGGAGGGGAACACGGCGGTGATCACGC
Organism: Pseudomonas sp. DW-iso17; assembly: GCF_058725345.1. Lineage (NCBI taxonomy): Bacteria > Pseudomonadati > Pseudomonadota > Gammaproteobacteria > Pseudomonadales > Pseudomonadaceae > Pseudomonas > Pseudomonas sp. DW-iso17. Next base: position 292,852 of record NZ_JBZXEA010000032.1, read on the forward strand.
CTTCAGCGGGTTGCCATTCAGGCAATACGGCAATCAGGCGGCCATCGGCCAACTCGTCTTTCACGACGACTTGGGGCAGGTTGGCGATGCCCACGCCCGCCAGTGCTGCATTTTTCAGGGTCGACATGTCATCACTGACCAGGCGCGGCGTGTGCGCGACCTGGGCCGTCGCGCCGTCCGGCCCGGTCAGGTCCCACAGGTATTGAAGCAACGGGTTGCCCCAATGGATAGTCGCCAGCCCGGCAAGGTCAGCCGGTAGCGAGGGCAGGGGAGCGTCCTGCAAAAAAGTCGCGCTCGCCACCAGTACCTGAGGACTTTTAGCCAGTACCTTCATGACCAGCTCACTGCTTTCCAGCGGTGGGAAACACAGGTTCAAGGCCATGTCATAGCCTTCGCTGATGATGTCGACCTTGCGGTTGAAGCTCTTCACGTTCAGTTCGACGCTGGCGCATTGCGCCATGAATTGGGCGAGCATCGGCGCCACCCAGTAGTTGAGCAATGCGGTGGTGCAGCTCAGGCGGATCACGCCCCGCGGCTCTGATTTGTTGAAGGCAATCACATCTTCTGCTGACTCGGCTTCGGCAATCATCGCCACGCAATGGCGGTAATAGGCATGGCCGATATCGGTCACCTGGAATTGGCGCGTCGAACGCTGTATCAGCCGTGCCCCCAGCCTGGCTTCAAGCTGGCTGACCCTGCGGCTCAAGGTCGATTTGGGCAGGTTCAACGCTCGACCCGCCGCCGCAAACCCGCCGTGCTCGACCACCTTGGCGTAGAGGAAGAGTTCGTTGAGGTCGAACATGGGCAGTGTTCCATTTTTGAGATGCCCAAGCTTAATCCAAATCAGCCCTCACGTTGAGCGAATGTCAGCGCATTACTGATCAGTGCGTCAGTTCAGCGTATGACTGATATCCCGCAGGCGCGCGTCGCTCAGGTTGCCGGTGGATGCCAACAGGTGCAACTGGGCCATCAGGATCGCATAACGTTGTTGGGCCAGGCGTTGCTGGGTATCGGTGACTTTTTGTTGGGCATCCAGCACGTCGGTGTTGATGCGGGAACCGGCTTCGAAGCCGTGGGTCACGGCGGCAAGGTTGATCTGGCTAGAGTTCAAGGCCTGCTTGAGTGCCTGGTATTGGCTCATGCCGTTGGTGACTTGCAGGTAAGCCTGGCGCGCCTTCAGCCCGGCGTTGCGACGTGCATCTTCGACTTCGTCCGCCGCCTTGCTTTGCAGTGCATGGGCTTCGCGCACGCGACTGCTGGTGCGGCCACCGCTGTAGAGAGGAACGCTCAGTTTGACCCCGACCACGGTCTGGTTATAGCGGTTTTCCGGCAACGTCACATCGTAGACATCACCGCCGACAGAGGCGAAGCGGCCATGGGCGGCGATCAGATCCAGGGTCGGCAAATGGCCGGCCCGTTCCTTGTCGATGTCCATTTCGGCCAGGCGCTGGGCAATCTGCGCCGCCTGTACGGCAAGGTTGCCTTGTTGCGCGGTCGTGGCCCAATCATCGATGGCAGCGGGCACCGGGGCACTGAACTGTGGCTCTTTGCCTGACCACGGGCCTGCCTGTGCGGCAGTTAATTGGGTGAGCGTTTCGTTGGCAATGTCCAGTGCGCCACGGGCCGCCACCTGTTCGGCGAATGCCTGGTCGTACTTGGCCTGCACCTGGGCGAGCGCATTAGCGGTGGTGGCGCCGTCGGCCAGCAGTCGCTGGCTGCGCGTCTGGCTCTCGCGCAAGGTTTGTAGCTGTTGTGTGCGGGTGTTCAACAGTTCCTGATTGAGCAGTACGTCGAAATAAGCGCGGGCGACGCGCAGCATCAGCGCTTGGCGCGCCTGTTCGGTGTGCAGTTCACTGGCGCTGATCAACAGTTTGCTTTGGTCGTGTGCGATCACATTCTGCCAACGCAGCAGCGGCTGTGTGAGGACCACGGCGTAGGCGTTGGTGTTATTGCGATTGCGATGATAGTCGGAGGAATCCTCGGCATCGACCCAGGCCGCGCCGCCGGTGACAGACAGGTCCGGTAGCAGGTTGGCACGGCTTTGCGGTTCCTTTTCTGCCGTGGCCAATTGCTGGGCCTGGGCGGCGGCGAACTGCATGTCGTGGGTCAACGCCTTCTGGTACAGCTGGTACAAGTCATCTGCCAACACCTGAGTGGGCGCGCAGGCGAGTGCCAGCCAATACAGCGGCATGAGCAGCGGGGTGGTGTTCAGATGCAGGCCTGGAATACGCAAGGGGTGTGCTCCACTGAAAGATTTATCGACTGATGTGGCTTTTGCGCATCATCAGCACCATGGGAATCCCGATGGCCATCACCGCTCCCAAGGTGCCGAACAGCATGCTGAACGCCAGCATTTGCCCTTGTTCGCGTGCTTGCAGGTAAGGCATCAGGGCCAGGGCTTGTTGATGGCTCGCCAGGCCCAGGGAAAGAAACAACGGGTCGGTTTCCACACCTCCCCAACCACTGGCCACCAGGCTCGATTCGGTGACATGCTCGGAGAGCAGGCGGTAGCGTTCCCAGGAGAACCGTGTGAGCAAGGTGGCTGCGATGGCGATGCCCACGCTGCCCCCCAACTGGCGCATCAGGTTGAGTACGCCTGAGGCGCCGGAGATCAATGTCAGCGGCAGGCGACGCATCGCCAGGTTGGTCAACGGCACGAAGATCATGCCCAGGCCCAGGCCGCGGATCACCAAGGGCCAGTACAGCGAGTCGGGGTTACTGTCGAGGGTGAACTGGGTGTGCAGGAACATCGCATAGCAGTACATGACAATGCCCAGGGTGACGAACACACGCTCGTCGATCTTGTTTTCCTGGGACAGCTTGCCGATCACCAAGGTGCTGATGGCGCTGGCCACCGCCCCGGGGAAAATCACCAACCCGCTCTGGTAAGCGCTCTGCGCCAGCAGGGTCTGCAAGAACAGCGGCACCATGAACAACGTGCTGTACAGCCCGAAGCCCACGCAGAAGGCGCAGATGCACCCCATCAGGAACTCGCGGTTCTGGAACAGCGCGACGTTGACGATCGGGTTGGCCACACGCCGCTCCCACCAGAAGAAACCCACCAGGCTGAAGCTGCTGAGCAACAGGCAGGCCACGGTCCAGTTGGACGCCATCCAGTCCCAGTGCTCGCCGCGCTCCAGCAGGATCTGCAGGCTGCCCACGCCCAGCGCCAGCAAACAAAAGCCGCTGTAGTCGACACTGGAAGGTTTTTGTTCGTTGGGCGAGTCGTTGATGCACAGCCAGCACAACAACAAGGCCACGGCACCGATCGGCAAGTTGATCAAGAAGATCCAATGCCACGACAACGTGTCGATCAGGTAGCCGCCGACGGTCGGACCCAAGGTGGGCCCCATCATCACGCCCACGCCGTAAAGCGCCATGCCGCTGCTGACCTTTTCCTTGGGGAACACGTCGTAGATGATTGCCTGGGAAATCCCCAGCAACCCGCCGCCCGCCAGGCCTTGCAGCACCCGGAACGCGACCAGTTGCCAAAGTTCGGCAGACATCGCGCAACCCAACGATGCCAGCACGAACAGCGCGGTAGAGACCAGGTAATAAGTCCGCCGGCCGAACCACGCCGACAGCCAGCCACTGACCGGCAGAATCACCACGTTGGCCACCACATAACCGGTGGAGACCCAGGAGATTTCATCCACCGACGCCCCGTAGGTGCCCATCAGGCTGGGAATCGCTACGTTGACGATGGTGACATCGAGCAGCTCCATCATCGACACCAGCGTGACGGTCAGCGCAATCAGATAAGGCGACTTCATAGCGTGTGGCCGGCGTCGTCAGGTGCGGCCACTTCGACAAACGCGCTCATGCCCGGGCTCAACAGCGGCTTGTAGTCATCCGGCACATCGTGGAGCGCGATGCGCACCTGCACGCGCTGCACCACCTTGGTGAAGTTGCCCGTGGCATTCTCCTGGGGCAACAATGAGAACTTGGCTCCGGTGGCCGGTGCCAGGCTTTCGACGACGCCGTCGAAGGCGTGCCCGGGGAAGGCGTCCACGGTGACACGGGCAGTCTGGCCCACGCGCACGCGGCCCACCTGGGTCTCCTTGAAGTTGGCGGTAATCCACAGTGCGTCGGTGGCGATCAGGCTCATGAGCTTTTGGCCAGCGACCACAAACTGGCCGGGTTCCACCTCTTTTTTCGAGACAATGCTGCGCATCGGCGCGGTCTGGCGGGTGTCGTTGAGCTGGATCCTGGATTGTTCCAGCTCCGCTTGCGCGGCCGCGATCCGATAGTCCTGCACCTTGAGTTCGGCTTTGTTGGCCAAGGTACTTTGAGCGGCGGCCTGGGCGTTGCTGCGCGCCACTCCCTGGGCGTGGCTGAGGGCGTCGAAACGCGCCTTGGCCACTTCCAGGTCCTGGGTGCTCAGCACGCCTTGGGCGCCGAGGCGACGGGCACGCTGGTAGTCGTTGCGCGCTTGCTCAAGGTTGGCGCTTGCTTGAGCCAGGGCCGCCTGCGCGGCCTCGCGCATGGCCACCGCGCCGAGCACCTGACTGTCCAGCGCGCCCGGCACGCCTGCGCGCCCGGCGGCGGCGAGCAATGCTTGCCACTGTGCTTCGCGCTGCTGCAACTGATAGCGGTACTCGCTGTCGCGGATCTGAAACAGCAGGTCGCCGCTTTGTACCCTGACGTTGTCCACCACCGGCACACTGATCACCACGCCCGAAAGCTTGGCCCGTACCGGGATGATCACCCCGTCGAGTTCGGCGTTGTCGGTACTCACGTAAGTGCTGGAATACTGCCAGCGCTGCCAGCCCAGAATCAGCAACCCGCCGACCACGACGCCACACAGCGTCAGTTTTATCAACTTGCCTTTGGTCATGTGGTACTCCCTGTCGATGCGCGTTGAGGTCAAGCAGGCTCAGAAACGGTGTGGACCTCCCGCGCAGGACGGCTCACCGTCGGCTGAGCCTTGTCCAGCAGGAACTGATGCACGCCATTCCACAGGTCAATCCGTGAGTTGATTGCGGTTTTCGCACTCTCGACCATGTGCAGGTGTTGCGCGGGGCTGGTGACGATTTCGGCGATGATGCGTTTGGCCGCCGGGCCGTGATCGTCACCATCCATCTCGATGTGGCGCTTCAAGTAATACGTGAGCATCGGTACATCGCGTTCACTGACCGACCATTGCGACAGCAGGCGACCAAACATGTCGGGGATAATGTCTTCACGCCCGAAGAAGAAGTACGCCAGGACCGCTTCGGTGCTGCCGTGTTGTGCAACATCGAGGGTCTGGCACATGAACACTTTGGCGGCCGTCGGAATCTGCGCGTCGTTGAGCGCCTTAGCCAGAGGCACCTTGGCCTGGATGGCGGCCAGGAAGCAGCGGAATACGCTGCTGTCGGCGCCGATTTCATCCATGGCGGCGAGGTACAGGTCCAGGTGGCTGATAAAACCGCCCGCGGGGTGCTCGTCGGTCTCTTCACCCACCACGATTTCGTTGATCAGGCGCGCGGCGGTGATGTGGACCGGCGGTACCCAGGGCAACTCCACGCACGTGAGGTCGCGCTGGATACGCTTGAGCAAGGTCATGAAGTCCCAGACGGCGAACACGTGAAACTCCATCAGGGTGCGTACATCTTCTACGCTGCGGATACTGCCGAACAGTGGGTGACTGAACAGCTGTTCGCGCTCGGTTTCAATGTGGCTGTCGATATCAAAAGGCATGCGTGCTCCTGCGGCCTGAAGGGTCAGGCCCAAAATCCATCGGAAATTAAGGGTGTGTGTCGTTTACCGTGTTTGTACGATAAGGATGGCGACCGGTGGCGTACCGGAAGGAGCGCACAAAGTGCTTTTCCAGCAGGTATTGCCGGCTTTCGTACCATCCCGCTTCCAGCAGTTGACGGTGTACCTTGGGCAGTCGCCAGCAAGGCACCGCGGGGTAAAAATGATGTTCCAGGTGAAAGTTCGAGCCCGCGTGCAGCCAGGTGTTGAGGCGCGAAGTGCGTGAACGCGCTGGCGGCAACAGATGGCCTGTGTCGAAAGCATGTTCCTGATAAGCGTTGACCGCCGACAGCAGGAACGCCACCGCCAGGCTCAAGGAAAACCCCAACAACAGGCCGTCGACTAGCCAGATAGCCAGCCCATACAGGCTGAGCCATACAACCTGGCAGGCGATATTGCAGCGGGCCAGCCATTGCACTTGCGCCGAACTCAACGGCAGCGCCGAAGGATTGACCAATGGCCCGAACGCCAGGCGCCAGGTGGTCTGCAGATAACGCAGGGTGGCAATCAAGCGCGACAGGGTGATGCGGCTCGCCAGTGTGTGATAACGCGAAAAGAGCTGGTAGTCCGGGTCTTTCGCGCTGTTGCTGTACCGGTGGTGTTGCCAATGGTCGACGAAGTAACCGGTCACACAGAACCCCGGCAGCAGCGAACTGGTAGCAATGCCCAGGTAGCAACTGCGCATGGGGTTCGCGCTCAGGTTGAAGTGGAAGCCTTCATGCCCAAGGATCGCTTGCAGAAATAACCCATATCCCGCCAATACCACCAATGGCAAACACACCAGCGTCCACAGGGTGGAGGCTGTGTTGGCCACCCACACAAACAGCGCGAGTGGCAGCAGGTACAGGCTCAAGGTGTAGGCGATGATCAGCAAGGATTCCCTCGATCGGGCCTTGAACAAGGCACGGTCGAGACGGACCTGGGGCTTGGGGTGTAAATGGCTGGCCATTGGCGAGGGCTTACTCGATCAGTTCAGGGTTGAGCACCAGATGACCGCCACGCGTGAGCGTACGCAGGCGCATGGCGATAAAGGCATCGACCACGCTCGGCACGCTGCGCGCGGTGTACATGGCCAGCGTGCCCATGAACGTCAGCCCCCGGTTGCGCAGGCCATTTTTCTGGCAGGCGCGCACCAGGCCGTTCGCGGCGGCATCCAGTTTTTCTTCCAGGGACAGCAGGGTCTTGTCACCCCACTTGAAGGTCACCAGGCGTTTGACCGACAGGCCCACACGCTGCGCGGGCAAGTGGATCGCCGTGTCGATGAACCCCGGGTACACCGTGACCACGTCAAGCTCCCCGCGATACTGCATGCGCAGCACATCCGAATAAGCGCTCAGCGCCCGTTTGCTCGCAGCATAGGCGGCCACGTAGGGCGCATTCACCAGCGCGAACAATGAGGACACGTTGACCACTTTTCCGCGCTTTCGCAGTAGCCCCGGCAGGAACCCCGAAGTCAGTTGCCAAGGCGCGAACAGGTTGACGTCCACTGCGCGGGTCACCTCATCGGTGACCCCGGTTTCGCCGCGTTCCAGTGTCAGGGTGCCGGCGTTATTGACCAGAATGTCGATGTCGCCGAAATCGGTGCTGATAGCGCTGATCACGTTGGCCACGGCGTGGCGGTCACACAGGTCGACTTGATAAAACGCGTCCAGCAGGCCGCTGTCTTGCGGTGCGAGGATATCGAGGCCAATCACGGTGGCGCCCAGTCGCTTGAGCTTGCTGGCCGCGGCGAAACCCAGGCCGCGCGCGGTACCGGTGATAACAATGGTTTTTCCGAGCAGGTTCATGAGTGCGCTCCGGTCATGCTGAAGGTTGATGCGGACAGGTAGGTGTCAAGGTTGGTCGCCATCGAGATCCTGGCCGGTGGATGAAATTGCAAGCCGCGGCAGGCCATCAGTCCGTTGGAACTCAGGTTGCTGGTGATGAACGCCATCCCGCCCAACATGGCGTGGGCCTGGTCGGAGAGCTGGGCAAGCCGTTGCTCGATGCCATAACGCACCAGCAGCAGACGGGCCAACACGTTAGGCAAGTCCTGTGGGTTACGCTCGATATCCAGGGCCGCGCCTTCCAGGGCACTGATCGCCAATTGCAGGTCGGCTGCCAGGTCCACGCGGTGATGCGCGGTCCAGCGAGCGGCGTCTGTGACCGACTCGATCAGGCTGGCGCAGGCACCCACATAAGATGCGCAGATCAACAGTTCGAACCAGATGAAACCCACGGTTTGCACGTCTCCCAGTTGGTGCGTGTAACCGGCGGAAAACACCATGCGCTCGGGCACCAGCACTTCGTTGAGGCGTACTTCGATGCTTTCTGCGCCGGCCAGGGCGCTGTTCTGCCAGAAAGGATTACGGCTGATGCCCGCTGCAGTGGCCGGAATCAATGCGACCATCAGCTCTTCGCCACCAGGGGTTTGGCGGATATAGCTGGCGGTGAGCAAGTCCATCGACTGCCCAAGGCAGCAGGGCTTCTTGCTGCCGCTGAGTAACACCCCGTCTGGGGTGTGCACTGCCTGCATGGCCGAGTCGAGAATGCCCGCTCCGGAGGTGCCCTCGGCAAACCCCGAAGACAGCAGCAAGCGGTTTTGCGCGACGGCGGCCAGCAACAGGCCTTCGGCGCCGCCGCCGTTTTGCGTGAGTGCCAATAGGCTCGCCACGGAAAACTGGTGCATGGTGCTGGCCACCGCCAGCGAGGGCGAGCGGGCGCCCAGGGCGATCTGCACATGCACCGCGTCAAGGATGTTCGCGCCCAGCCCGCCGGCTTCACGGTTGACCAGCAGACCTACCGGGCCATGTTGCTTGAACAGGGCGATGACCTCGCTCTGTGGCGCTTCGCGCTGGGCACTCGGAATGGCCGCCAAACGCTCGTCAAAACCCGGGGCGTAGCGTTCAAGCAAATCGCGTGAGCGATCGAGTAACGACAGTGACATGGTTCAGGCCTTCAAGTAGCTCGCCGGAAACAGGCCGGTGATGATCGAGTGGATGTTGTCCCGGATAGCTTGTTTAGCCACAGGGTCGAGCATGTCCGCGAGCATCGGCAGGCCCAGGTCGAAGCGTGATTTAAAGGTGATGATCGCGTCTTTGCCATCCGGCAAGACGTGCCAGGTGCCGGAGAAGTGATCGACGTCGCCGGCCATCTGCTCGAAATGAATCTCTCGGGTGTCGGCATTGAAGGTGTCACGCTCCTGCCACTTGAGAATGCCGCTGTGGAAGTTGACCTCCCAGGACGTGAACGACACCTGGTCGCTGACCTTGTTGATGCTGATATTGCGCACCGATTCGCAGAGCTCGACGTAGTTGCTGAAATCGCTGATCACCGCAAATACTTCATCAGCGCAGGCATGGGGGATATGGGCCTGCACGTTGACTTCTTGCATGGGGGAAAACTCCATTTAAAGGGATGGCATCGAAGTGGTCAGCGCCTGGGCGAAGCCTTCGATCAGCCAGTTGCAATCCTGGGCCGTCAGCAGTGGCGACGGCGTGAGCCTTAGCACCCGGTGGTCATTGAGCGAGTGGCACACAATGATGCGTTGCTCGATCAGCGCCATGACCATGTTGGCGGCGATTGAGGCCTCGGCGAATTCAAAGCCCAGCAGCAAGCCCGCGCTGCGCAGTTGCACGCGTTCGGCCAAGTCCTGTTGCTGCAACAGCGCGCTGAAGCGGGCGTGCAGGTCCTGGCCGAGCAGGCGGGCACGCGTGACCAGGTCTTCTTGCACCATCACTTGCAGCGTGGCCTGCACAGCCGCCATGGCCAGCGGGTTGGCGCCGAAGGTCGAGGTATGGACCGTAGGGTTGCGATTGAACGGCGCGTAGATCTCGGCGCGGGCCACCATGGCGCTCACCGGTACGCAGCCGCCGGACAGGCTTTTACCCACCAGCATGATGTCGGGCACCACCTGTTCCTGATCGCAGCCCCACCAATAGCCGGTGCGACCCAGGCCAGACTGGATTTCGTCGATAATCAGCACGGCGCCATATTGATCGCACAGTTGGCGCACGCGCCTGAGGTAGCCGGATGGCGGCAGGATCACCCCCGCTTCGGCCTGGATCGGTTCGAGGATCACACAAGCCTTGTCCGGCGATGCGCGCAGTTGCTGCTCCAGCGCGACGCTGTCGCCAAACGGCACGAACTCGCTGTTGCTGAGCAACCCGCTGAAAGGCTCTCGGTAGCTCTCGCGGCCAGTGACCGCGAGGGCGCCGAGGGTCTTGCCGTGGAAGCCTCCGAGCGTCGACAGCGTGCGGCGGCAACCGTTGAGGCGGGCGAGTTTCAAGCCGGCTTCGGTGGCCTCGGCGCCCGAGTTGCAAAAAAACACATAGTCCAGGTCACCCGGGCACAGTGCGGCCAGAGCGTGGGCAGCAAAGGCCTGTTGCGGGTTGAGCAACAACTTGCTGGCCAAAGCGTTTTGCTGCAGTTGCCGAGTAACCGCTTCCACGACGACCGGGTGGCCGTGCCCGAGGAAAAACACGCCATAGCCGCCTGCATCCAGGTATTGGCGGCCTTGCTCGTCGTAGATGTAGACGCCACGGCTGGACTGCTCGATTGGCAGGTTCATCAGCGACGCGAGGCGTGCGTAGCCTGAGTTGACGTGCTGGCGCAGGTATTGGTCGACCTGTGCGGCGTCGAGAGTAGGTTCGATAACAGTGTGGTTCATGCCACGCTCGCTTCTGTGGGCGTTGTCACCGGCTGCTTGAGCATGCGCGTCAGAGCCCCCAGCTTGGGCGCCAGGTGGTTGAGCGAGAGCAGCAACTCACGGCTGACGTCGCGTTGGCTGAATGCCGGCTCGCCGAGTAACTGCGGCAATGAAGTGGGCAGTGGCGTGCGCAGGCAGGCATAGCGGCACAACTGGGTGGCACGGGTCAGGGCGGCCTGGATATTGCCGCTCAGCGCCGGTAGAAATACCGGGCGGATCAACCGTTCATAAATGTCCGGCGCCATGCAGCGTGGCCGTGTGAAGGGTTGTTTCTGGGTGTCCATGGACTGGCACATCAGGTCCAGCAGACCCGTCAGATCCAGGGCCTGCGGGCCGCTTGTGAGAAAATAATCGTCGCCGATCAAACGCTGGTGCAGCGTGTTGGCGATCGCTCGCGCCGCGACGTCACGGGCGATCAGGTCGACATAGCCAGCAGGCGGGCAGGGCACGATGGGCAGCACGCCAGACATCATCAGCCCCATGGTCATATGGAAACCCTGGAAGTTGGGCATATGCCCGGTGCTGGCGTCGCCAATAATGATGGACGGACGAAAGATCGACACGTCGATGCCGGCCGAGCGCACCAGGGTTTCGGCCTGGCGCTTGGCGACTTCGTAAGGCGTTTCTGCTTGTACGCCTTCGTAATAGTCGCAGGGGTGAGTAAAGGCGGTGCTGATGTGATACAGCGGCACCTTGGCTTGCTGCACAAAGGCCACGACGTTTTCGGTGCCGAGGTAGTTAACCGAAAAAATCTGGTCGATATCACCGTCCAGTCGCGTCACCGCCGCGGCGTGGATCACCCAGTCGACACGCTCAACCAGCGCCGCATAAACGTCGCTGGCCAGGCCCAGGTCAGCGCTGCAAATATCACCCTTGAGCACTTCCACTCGGGGATCGCGGATACGGCTTTTGCGCGCCAGGCAGACCAAGTGAAAGTCCTCTGCCAGGCAGTCGATCAGTGACTCACCGAGCACCCCTGAGCCTCCAGTGAGAAGGACGGTTAATTTTTGCTGTGCTGACATGTAGGGCGCATCCTGCGGATTCATCGAAAGAATTCATGGTGCGTTTCGCCGAATCGCAGGCACAGGTGCCCCGGGCGAACACTCTTCTATTCACTTTCGGTGGCGCTGAGGTGCTCTGGGAGCCGGTGCTCAGCGCTTAACGTGGTCGCGAATAAGATGCGATTGATATTGGCGTTTTGATATCAGCGCGTCTTGAACGAAACGCTTGTCTTACGCAAAACCTCGGCGGCGGTGCGCGGCGTCATGCCAATCATGCGGCGCATCATGCGAGCCAGATGCGCCTGGTCGGAGAAGCCGCCGTCGGCAGCGGCGTCCGACAACGTCGACCCACCGGCGAGGGATTTGGAGGCGCGCTCCAATTTGTTCCAGATGATCCATTGGGAGAGGGAAACACCCATCTGGTGGGTGGCGACGCAGCGCAAGCGCGGGCTGGACAACCCCACCGCTTGGGCTGCGCGACTGACGCAACCAGGGCCGTCGCGGTCAAGGCGCAAAATATTCAGCGCTTTGTAGAGCCTGTGGTCGATCGGCGGGGTAATTGCCAGCAGCCGCGAGAGGGCGTCGACAAAGTGCGACAGGGACGTGCTACGGCGAAAACACTCCAGCAGTTCGTCACTGGCCAGGGCGATGCCATCGTCTTGCAGCAACGCATTGAGCGCACGGCCCAACGCCGTGTCCGGGCTGACATACAAAAATGCCACCGGATGACTTTCGGCCACGGCACGGTGTTCGACGTTGGGACCGATGATCACGCCTGCCGCACGGATCACTTTTCCCGGCAGCTCCAGGGTGGCGGGTTGGCCTACGCCGATGCACAGTTGGATGGCGACATGGGAGTGAGCAGTGTTTTGATCCGCACGGCCAATGTAACCGGCCCATGAGTCGCCAAAAGTAACGCTGCCATCCCACATTTGAAGTCTTCCTTGACGTGTTGGGTGATTGTTCGACGCGTGCAGGGTAGGCCTGCGAAGGGCTGGATTCAAGCGTCACGCGCGGTGCCCTGCGCTTTTAGGATCTCAAGCATCCGATGAACCTAAAATCGCTCAGGCCGGCCTTGAAAATCTATCGTCGCGAACCGATGATAAGAAAATGGCAATTCGCCATCAATGATCAAGGATAGTCATCATGTCGGATAACAAACACATCACCCACCCTGCGGATGCCAAGCGGATCGACGTCAATGATCCAGACGAGATCAGAAACTGGTGTGCTTCGTTCAAATGCACAGAAACGCAGCTCAAGAACGCGGTTGCGGCGGTCGGCACGTGGTCGCACCACGTACGAGACTATTTGAACAAGTAAAAGAACGGGCGAGCCCGAGCAAGGCTCGCCATCTTTTCGTTGCACAGTGAGTGCATATCAAGCCAACGGTTGCCTCACAGCGCAAACCCTTTCCTCGCTTTCACTTTGCATGGACATCACTGCATCAACGCCTATGCGCTTGAAGTTCCGGTTAGGTCGTTGAAAAGTTACCGTAGTGTAAATTCCTATAGAGGGTGCCCCTCCGTGGTATCAGTAAATAAATCAACCCGCCCAACAACACTCTATCGATATCGCCCACTGGGTTCAGACCTAGTCAAAAGAGAGCTGGACGCTATCTTCAGCAGCTATTTGTATGCTCCCCGCTTTGATCAAATGAATGATCCAATGGAGGCGATGATCGAGTACCCTGCTGAAGATCGATTCGCGTTCTTGATGCCAAAAGATTTTTTAGAGTTTTCAAAGAAAACGCTCAGCGGCACGGCTGCGACCGCAAAAAAATCAAGCTTAATATCCATGTCAAGCACCCATTTGGATTACCCCCTGTGGGCGTACTATGCAAGCAATTTTGCAGGCTTTTGTCTGCAGTTTGATACGCAGGAATTAGCCCTCGGCGATCTGCAAGAAACCCCACTGCTGCCTGTTGTATATGACTCAAGCGCTCCTCCTCAGTTGACATTTGAACTGATTGCCATTTCTGAAACAATGGATTTGATCACTAAACGATTAATGCAAAAGAGACAGGAGTGGCAGCATGAAAAAGAGTGGCGGTATCTTGCTGGAAAAGAGGGCCGAAAGCTTTATACCGATCCTGCACTGAAACGAATTTACCTAGGGCCGCGCATTACGCAAAAAACGAAGGCTCGGATTCTTCATAAGATGAAGAATCGCCCAGTGGAAATTTACCAAGGCTCTGTGCAGGGCCTCGAGGTTGAGTTCAAGTGCATCCAGGAAAGCGCTCCCTGGAGTGAGTGCGAAAGAACCGGAGCCGGTAAATTCGACCCCCAATTAATCCGTTCATGCGAGGATGAGTTGCGTGCTGTTCTTGGTGATAAATTCAATGTTCTTGAGAAAAAATGTCGGGAACTCAGCGAACATCCAAACCTAGAACAGATAGATGAAATCCGTGTGACCGATGGAAAAACCATCGTCTGCGTAACCGGAACATATCGCTTAAGAGGCGGGCATGATGTCTCTGCCAGCCACTGGTTTGATGCAGATATGAATCGACTGCCTTAAGCACGAAACCCGCGCCTCAAGGCTGCACATTTATTGGGGCGCGGTGAGTCAGAGTAGGGCTAACATGCGCGGATGAGACTGCTCCTAGCTGCGTTAGCCAGATATCAGGGGCTACCGAGAAAATCTGTTTAGGTTCGCAATTTATTCCGCATCCGAGCCATCTAAAAAACTGCTCTAACAGGTTTAGCAAGGGGCTACAGGGCGGCTCAGGATGGATAATAGCGCTTAAAGCGGTGGAGCATATGCGAAACCCCGATGGACTAATATTTAAGAAAGGAGAAATATGATGTCAGAGCTTGGAAGGCTAAAAGCTAAATTTAAAGCTATGAGCTGGTCAGGGCGTTTCTATAGTCTTTCTTGCGGGGTTACAGTGCTGGGAGTACTGTTGTCAGCGGTAATGGGTGTTGCAATATTAAATAATGCCATTTTGATTGCCTCTCTAGGGTTTGTTGTTGGTTTTATGTTTGTATGTTTGCGCATCTATCTCTGGTTTATCTCTGTGTGGGATAAGCCGTTTGGTAAAACCCCTATTGTCCTGCTGCACCTGTTAGTATTGCTGATGTCAACCGTCATTTCAAGATTGATTGTGGCGGAAGCCTTGGGTGTGCCACCGCAATCATTTGATATTACGGTCGGCTTTCTAGTGCTTGTCTTTTATATGCCTGCATGGCTGCTCTTGGGAGCCTTTATATTTACGCTGCTTGGTGGCCTTCTTTTAATCGGTGTCGGGCTGGGAGCGTTGCTTTTATTTCCTCTGTCTATTATTGCAAATCTGTTGAATGCTTTTAATCTGCAGCCGTACCTGCGCAATGCATGGAGTAAAGTAGCGCCAGCCAGGCTCAGCTTTATCGATGTACAGGGGCATTCGGTGGGCGCACTGTTGAGCGGTGTCATTCTGATTAACCTATATGGAACGCTCGTTTCTGATGCCCAGCCGTGGGTTTACTCCTCGGTCAGACTGATAGCGTTTCTTAGTGACTTTCAGCCTGCCGTCAACTATCCCGGCATACAAGCGGGTGAACGTGCCCATCCGTTAGATAACGGTTTCATCGCCATAGCCAAGGAATTGGCTGATAAGAGTATTGAAATCGAAGTAAAAAAACAGATTGAAGACTTCGAGCATCCGCAAAGCCACCCTGTCACCATTTCCATTCCTTCGATGAAACAGCTGACTGATCCCTTTATCCATCGCGTGGAGGACTATTTAACCACATCGCCTAGGCCCGGACGGCCCGGCTGACCGTTAGACGACGTTAAAGCTGACACGGATCTTGTCTGCCAGCACCATTAACAGGCCGGCGTAACATGATTAGCAAAGGCTATCCGGATGCCCAAAAGCATTTTGACTGGGCTCTAGGACAATGTTTTCAGGTCGATAACACGTTTGTTTGCCCCCACTTTTGCCCCCATTCATACCGAGTGTGCGAGTGATCGCAAGTGGCGATCTCCGACGGACTTCGCTATTCCTGGCCAGTTAAGCCGTTGGGCCAGGTCGCTGATCAGTCGTTAGGCAAGTGCAACTGCACTTCCATGGCGTCATGAAGGAGTCTGACGACCTCGATCACGTCGTCGTTTGTCACACGATAGAACACGATATGGCGTGGGCTTTTGACTGTTCCATGGGGGTGTTTGGTCTGCTGGCGTGAATAGATGAGGTGATAGCTGCGAAGGCCCGGTGCAAGTTCATCGCGGTCGTGGCTGCCAATGGGATAAGGCGTGTCGGCAAGCGCTTGCAGCGCCGCGAGGATCAGCGCCTGGTAGCGCTGGCGTGCTTGATCGCCGAACTGCGTCTGGGAGAGCCTAAGGATGTCGACAATGTCGGCACGAGCCGCGTTGGAGATCCTATACTGCGGCATGCTCAGTGTTTCTCTCTCGCTGGGAGGGTTGCCTCCAGGCTCAAGCTCTCGAGGTAGTGCTCCAGATCACCCTCGTTCACCTGAGTAAAGCGCCCGTGCTCAAGATCCATGATGCCGATCGAGGTCGCCTGACGCAGTGCCTCAATTTTGGCGGTGTCTTCGGCGACGCGCTGCTCCAATAAACGTAAACCTTCTCGCATCACTTCGCTGGCATTCTGATAACGGCCGGACTGCACCAAGTCATGGATAACCTGTTCCTGGTGAGGGGTGAGCACAACGTTTCGCGTCGCCATAACTAGCTCCAGTTCTGTGCAAACAGGTACTTTTGATGTTGGCATATTATGCCAATTTCGCTCAGGAGAATAGCTTGGGGCCGACATCCGGCGATCAGGTGACGGCTGACTCGGCGCCAATCAGCAAGGTTCAAAGTCATCCTTCCATAATGAAAGCAACCGGCAGATTGATTTGAAGATTGATATGCCTGACTGTGCGTGGGAGGAGGCGTGCGATGTGTGCTTCTCGATCCGCCCTGAAATCGATCGGCATGTTCGATGCCCATCAATATTTGCGTTTAGAGGCATCAAGAGAGGTTCCAATGCCCTACGAGTTAGAAAATCGCCTAGTGATCGGCGTCGCTTCCAGCGCTGTGTTTGATTTGCTGGCATCGGACGCAGTGTTTCAGAGTCAGGGGGAGGAGGAATACCGCAAGTTTCAGCAAAAAAATCTTCACGTCCCGCTTCCTAAGGGGATAGCGTTCCCCTTCATCAAGCGCTTGCTGTCAGTGAATGACCTGAGCGTCGATCCTACGGATCCGCTCGTCGAGGTGATACTTCTTTCGCGCAATGATCCCGACACTGGGCTGCGCGTACTGAAGACTATCGAGCACTACGGGCTTGGGATGACAAGGGCGATTTTCATGCAGGGAAAATCTCCTTATGAATACATACCAGCACTGAATATCGCTTTATTTTTGTCGGGTGACAAAAAAGACGTGGAAGCGGCTATCAGGGCCGGGTATCCGGCTGGCCAAGTTCTCGATTCAAAATTTGAAGACGACGAGACTGATAAAACCCTACGCATCGCATTCGACTTTGACGGCGTGCTCGCTGGCGATGAGTCCGAAACAATCATGCAGGCCTCTGGATTGTCTGAATTCCATGCGCACGAAGTGAAGAATGTCATGCAGCCCCATAACCCTGGGCCGCTGAAGGAATTCATGGTGCGGATATCCAAAATCCAGTCGGTCGAGGAGAAGCACAAAAAGCTCAATCCTGAATACGAAAACCGCATACGCGTCTCGATCGTCACAGCCCGCAATGCTCCGTCTCATGAGCGTGCGATGAATACACTCAAGAGTTGGGGGGTCATGGCCAATGACGCATTCTTCCTAGGCGGCATCGAGAAAGGAAAAATTTTAGGTGTATTGAAACCACACATCTTTTTCGATGACCAATCAGGGCACCTTAGATCGACTAGCGCAGTTGCTCCATCCGTGCACATTCCTTTCGGTATCACCAACAATGTCGCTACTGTGGATGCGCTAGAGCCTGAAGCGGATCAGGTCCAGCAGGTGGTGTAACACGGTGGCTTGAGCGCGTAGTGCCACAGGAATTCGTATCGGTTCTGTGCTTGAACTGGCCTAATGATCCCGGACACCTCTTACGGGCGATATGATTCGCCCAATCAGGAGGTTTGCAAGAGCGATAGACCTACACCCGCGAGTTCAAGCAACGTGCTGCAAGCATGGTGCTTGATGATAGCTGCTCAGTTCCGACGTCTGTGCATCTATGGACGTTGGGCCTACGGCTCTGCGCCGCTGGAGTGGTCAGGTCCAATCGTTGTGTAGATACCTATGCCGATCAATGGGCCGATCAATGGGTTAAAACACGTGGCTACCAGCCACCGGGAAACCATTGCCGGGCGAGCTGCACCGTTACGCGCAAGGTGTGCTGGCTTTGTTCGCACGCAAGCGCCTGTTCTTCAGGCGACGCCGGTTTGCTCCACTTTGGCAGGGTTGCCAAGCGCTGTGCATAGCTAGCTTTAAACGCAGGGCTGGCCTCGCCAGTCAGCCGCATCGCTTTAGCATAGTCCGCCTCGAGATCGTCGGGGAGCGAACCACAGGCCAGTTTGGCTTGCTGATAGCGCACGGCATACATGAAGCCATCGGTGGGGGGGGCGTCGTAGGAGTAGAGGGAGGGTTCTGCGGCCATGGCAGTACCGGTGAAGAATAGCGCGATGAGGAGGGGGCGTCCGTGCATGGGCGGGAAAGTCTCGGGTGATTGACAGTGCGTTTGACCTAAACACGTGTTGTATAGCATTGAACAGGTCACTCGTTAACTATACGTACCCGGCTTGAATTGCAGTGATCAAGGCAAGCGGCCATCATTGTTGGCCGCTACGAGCCATTCTTCGTATGCCGTTCGGATTTAAAGGGTGTAAGAAATGTTTAGGCGTCTCATGGACTTGAGCAAGCGGTTGCGCAAGGATTTTGCTGCTGTAGCGGTCTCCAAGGAACAGGTTCTGCACTCGATGGAGGTGGACCCTCAGGCAGGACCCGTCGGGAGTTTGCCCGCGAATGTGCTGGACTACTGGCACAGAGCGTTGATTGCCGATGATTTGGGTGGCCTCCAAGCCACCGATGTCCGCATCCCGGTGACAAATTTCGCGGGGCTGGCCTGGCCCAACTTCAATCTCGGTTTCGGCAAGCGTCGGGCGCTGGCACTGGGCATTCTCACTGAGCGTGCCGCAGAGGCCCGGCGAAAACAGCAGGCGCAGGCGCTTGAGGCCTCAGAGGACGACGCAGAGGGTGCGCAGGAGGCGGACGAGCCGGATGACGATCCGCGTATTCCTATGGCGCTGGTGTTCCATCAAACCACCTCATCAAGCGAAGAGGTCCAGGTCACGTGGCCCGACCCGGATAAAAAGCCTGCGCCGGGCGCGAAAAAAAACCGCCTCAAGCCCGACCGGCTGAATATCGCGTTCTGGTTTCCTTTCGACCTGAACGACAAAAACCAAATATGCCTACCACGCGACCCCAACGATTGCCGGCCGCGTGTGGTCCGCCAATGGCTTGAACCGCAGCCATTGATGGCGGCCAACGACCTGCCGCCGGCCATTGGCCACTTCGATTGCTATCGCGACGAGCTCAAGCTATTTCTCGCGACGTTGAGCCAAAGCGCCAATTTGAGCAGTTATATCGACGCCTGTTTTGCCTTGTTCGCCCGCGTTCAAGCGGATGGGGTTGAGACGGGAATGGCGCCGATCACGGGGCAATGGGTTGCGGTGCCGCGACAGCCTGGCTATGCAACACGTGCGCTCGCCAACGTGTATGAAGCGATCCCCAATGCGCCGTCCATCGGCGCACTGGAGCAGCTTATAGGCGCCGGACGACACCGTTCGGCTGTCCAGGCAGGCGGCATGGCAGCGCCGCAGGTGACGATGCGGCACGTGGCCATGGTCGATAAGGCCACACACCTCGACAAGCCAGACGTCAATCGCGGCGCAGACCCTTTGAACGAATCGCAGCGCCGCGCATTGCACGCCCTCGGCCGGTTGGGTGAGCAGGTCGGGGTGGTTGCAGTCAGTGGGCCGCCGGGCACAGGGAAGACGGCCATGCTGCGTGCGATGATCGCCAACCAATGGGTGTTGGCGGCTTACGATAACCGCAAACATTGCCCCGTCACGTTTGTGTGCGGGGCGACCAACCAGAGTGTCGAGAATGTGATGGGCACGTTCAATGGTGCCGTAGGCAGGAAGCATGCCCTGGCACGTCGTTGGTTGGACCCTACGGGCAAGCCACTATTGGGTTTCACCGCCAGCGCACCGTCCAAGGCCAAGGGGAAAACCCATCGCAGCAAGTTCACCACGCTTGAAATCCGGCAAAAGCAGTTGCGCATCTTGGGCGTCGGGACCTCCAGCCTCAAGCAATCATACGAAGATGGTGTTGCGGCAGCCCTTGCTTTGGCGCGGCACTTTGAAAATGCCTTCCGCGAGCTGCCAGAGTTGTTCAATGCGTTGTTTAGCGTTGAGCAGAAACATCAGGTCAGTGATGCCACGCGTTTTATCTATCTCATGCAGAAGAGTGCTTCGACAACGCCTACGGCGTCGACCCTCTGCGAGCACTTGAACACGCTGACCCAGGTATTGCACAGTGGGTTGGCCTCGGCAATCGAGCGTCAGGCTGACATCGACGCGTTGATCGAGCCCGGTGAATTGGCTGCGCGCTTTCCCAGTGAGGCATGGGCATCTTCCTGGGCCATCGACATCGTCGCGGATTTGCGCGTGGCCGCAACCCCCGAGGCGCGCCAGGCGCAGCAGCAGAAATTGCTGGACGTGGTGTGGCGGCCGATTATTTTCCAGTTGGCCGCGCGTTACTGGGAGACGCGTTGGCTGGCCAGTGTGATCGCAACCCCCGAGCCTGGCAGCCGAAGGAACGCACTCAGGCACGCAGCCATGCTGTTTCCGTGCATTGTCGCCACCTTGCATAGCGCTCCACGGTTACTGGGAGAGGGCCGTAGGCCGCTGTTCGCGTTCCTGGATTTGTTGATTATCGATGAGGCGGGGCAGGCTGCGCCGGAGCTGGGTGTGCCGGTGCTTAGCCTGGCTAAAAAAGCCGTGGTGGTCGGCGATATGAAGCAGCTCTCCCCCGTGTCTTCGGTAACACCCGAGGTCGATACGCGCCAGGTGCAGGACCGTTGGGCCGATCCGTCGTCTTTGGGCGCCTTGCTCGTGCGTGGCGCGGACTCCGCCACGGGTTCAATCATGAAGCTTGCCGCAACCGGGGCATCGTTTGCCGAGGCCATGCCGGACGGACGGCTACGGGACGGGCTGCTCCTGCGGGAGCACTACCGTTGTGCAGAGTCGATCATCAATGTGTGTATTGATTTGCTGTACCACGATCACGACCGTGATGCCGAGGGCAGTTTGCTCTGCAAAGAGTTGGAGCCCAAAGTGCCTAACCCGCTGGCAGGGCTGTTCGCGGATGCCGAGTTGCCCTTGCTCGAGGGCGAAGCTGAAATGCAGTTGCGCAAACGCATGAAGGCAACGTTCCCGCTACCGCCGCTCGGGTTCTATCAGACCGGTGGCCCGAACGATGAGCCCTGCAAAGGCGACTCATGGTCCAACCCTGGAGAAGCCAAGGCCATCGTGGACTGGCTTAAAGAGCACGGACCGCGCCTGGCGAAGTGGGCCGCCAGGCTCGAAGGCCACCCGGAGCAGCCGATAGGGTTGGAAAAACTTGTCGCGGTCGTCACGCCATTTCGAGGCCAGGTCGAAGCGATAAAGCGTCGGGTGCGCGAAGAACTCGATCCTGATGACGCTGACCTGAGTGAGCGTTTGACCATCGGCACGGTTCATACCCTTCAAGGAGCGGAGAAACCTGTGGTGTTATTCAGTGCCGTGAATCGGGAAAGCCGCGCCAGCCGTCGAACTGATACCAATCATCGTGAGCGGGTGTTTATCGATCGTGACGATGGGCGCCTGCTCAACGTAGCGATCAGTCGTGCGCAGAAAAGCTTCATTATGTTTGGCCATTCCGATCTGTTTTTTTCCCAGCAGGCGATGGACCCGAACAATGATTTGCCTTCGGCTGTGGTAGGACGATGCTTGGCCGGTGTGCGTGAGCCAGTGCATGAGCGGCTCACCTGCGCCCCGCGGGTGCCAGCGTGCAAGCTCGGTCCCGCTACGCTTATGGTTGTCGAATCCTTGCACAAGGCGAAAATCATTCAAGAACTGGTACCTGGCGGTACTCAGGTGTTCGGCTGTGGCGGTCATATTCGTGATCTCCCAGGCCCCGGTGCGATCAGTTGGCGTGATGGGCTCAAACCGCACTGGCAATTGAGCGAGCGCGAGGGCAGTGACCTGGCGGCGTCCCTACGCAATACCGGCAGCCGTTTACTGCAATGCACTGAACTGGTGTTGGGGACGGACGATGATGCCCAAGGCGAAGCGATCGCCTGGCACATGATCCAAGTACTCAAGGAAGCACCGTGGTTCATGCATATCCAGAGGGTGCGCCGGGTAAGGTTTCATGCATTGACCACCCCCGAAATGGCCCGATCATTTGAGGAGGGTCGGTGTGTACAGGTCGAGGGCGCTACCGCCGACGAGCGAGCTGGCAGCGCTTGCCGGGCCTTGAATATGGGCTTGGCATATGGAGCCATTGCCCAGCGGGTGCTGGACAACCTCATCGGCTCGGTCTACATGCGTCACGGTATTGTCGGAGGCGGACGGGTCAAGGGGCCCTTGCTCAGGGTACTGGCGGGCCATGGTGACTCCCCAGGGTTGCCCGGTAAACGGTTGGGTGTCGCGATAAACCTGAAAGTGAACGATACCCTCGTGCCGGCTCGCTTGATGGTGCGGCGCGGCAGCGAAGCCTGGCGCGCGTGGGGCAGTGACCGCACAGAGAACGTTCATACCTTGATCGGCCAACTGAGCGACGCGGTGGTTTCATCGACACCTTGCCTGCTCGAGCATGAGGACTTGCTGCTGGCACCTGCTCAAAGCCTGGGCACTAACCTGGTCCTGCAAGAGGCGTTCAGGCGATTTGGCTGGATGCCGTCGAGCACCATGAGCACGTTGCAAAAACTGTATGAGATGCGCGAGGGGCAGGACGAGCCCGAGTCAGCACCGAACGACAATGGTTGGGCTGCATTGGATGCGCAGGGGCGCCTGTTCCTGACCGAGTCCGGACGGCGCCAGGCAGATAAGGTGCTGAACAACCCTTGGCTGAACACAATCAGCGCCAATGCGCTGTTGATGGCCTTTGATGATGCGCTGACTCACCTGTCCCAATTGCCCGATGCAGGGGAGGCGGACTACCTTGCGTTCGTGCACACCTGGGCGGCGCAGTTTGATGATCAGTGCGGCGCGCATCCGGTTGCGGGCCCTTATGCACCAACGGTCGATGCACAAGGCGCTGAGGTCGCACTGTTTTCCCTGCAGCCCGCCGTCGAGCTGAATACGTGGCGCGCGCCTGCCGGTTCTCCTCCACCCGCTGTGGCCGAGCAGCACGACGATGATCCCGTGCCTGGCGCGCAAACCCACCCGGTTTCGGGCGGCGGCCGCAGCGGTGCCCACGGAGCACTGGTGCCTCTGGACATCAGCCTGGAGGGCGACAGCCCCAAGATGGCCGCGCTTACCCCGAGGCAGCGGCAACTTTACGACCTGATGTCCAAACTGATGTTGGCCTCTTCCCTGCGAGATGGACAGTTTCAGACTGTACGCCGGATTTACCCTCTGACGTGGCCGGGTAAACCGGCTATCCGGCAGGTTGAAATTGGTGTCGAGGTGATAACAGGCAAACCGGGCCGCTACCCAGGTTGGTTTGCGCTGGACCCCGATGGCCTGCACCAGCACACGCGCAATTGGGCGTCGGCAGAGATGGAAGCAGTGCTCGATGAGCAAAGCCCTCGCTTGCAAGTGATAGTGCAAGACCACGGCATGCGCACCCGCTCGCTGCTTGAGCCGACAGTCGATCATTTATTGGCGTGGATGCAAGCGCGTGGACATGGTAGGCCCTCGACATTCGGCAAGCACATCGATGATCTGGTACGTGGCAATACGTCGACCACGCGCGCGGAGGGCACTGCCGATGAATAGCAGTTTTGCCGCCATGGCCCTGATGCGAAACGCTTATGAGGCCGCGTTGCGCGACCCCTCGGACGCCGTTGCCCAAGCAGCGTTCGTCGCTGCGCACCAAGCGCAACAGCATACGTTCGTTGACTCATTCGACGTCGCGGGCATTACCTACCCGCGTACTGATGGGCACACACTGAGTGAGCGTGAAGCGCGCGAGGTGATTTCCAGAATCCTGTCCAACCCGGCGTACAGCGTATCGGACCTGCGGCCCAGCGTCATTGAAGCGGCCTACCCGCTACAGGCAGACGTGCTGCGTGCGGAAATCGAAGCCACGGTCGCGTTGGCCAATAAAATCAATGGGCTCGAATGGCGCACCGATGCGCTCGATGCGAGCACCAAGCAAGCGATGCGTGAACTGCTACGCATGCCCACCTTGGCGGGCGGCTACAAAATAATTTCCCAGGTCAAGTCCGCGGCCAACGCCCAGGTGTTGAATATCTATCGTGGCTACGATGCCGATCACTTGATCCCCGACAAGGCACTGCGAGGGTCACTGCACAGGGGGCAGTCTTTAAGCCTTGACCAGAGCTACGCGACGTTTATGCAGGATTCACAGAACAGAGGATCGCAGCATAAATTTGTGACGGACGCCCAGAAACACACACGCAAACGGCTGCGCGGCGATCCGACACTGCCCGCGAAAAACCCAACGACTGGCGAGTACCTGGAGCATGTGCTTGAGTGGATGACCCATGTCTACACCACCGCGGATCTGGGGGTGGATGTGGCCGTCAGGAACAGTGGCCTTGCCAACTCGGATGAATTCAAACGTTTCAACGTCAAAGGTTTTGCCTTGGCGCAGGCAGGGTTCATGACGTGGAATGAACGCAAAAGTGTCGGCCGCGCTGTCGCCATGGTGCTCCTGATTGAGGCGCGTGAGTTCTACACGGCGGCCGGCTGGCCAATGGACAGGGAGTTGCCTTTGTTCTACGACGTACCTTCTACAGTGACCCAACAACCGGTGCCTGTGACATGAGCGACAACATAAACCCATCACCCGCCCATGGCGCCCGGCGCTACCAGCTTGCCGACCTGACAATGGCCGCCGGGGTGCCCTGGTTTGCCGTGCACGTGTCGGACGAAAGCGGTCATACATCGTCCTGGATTATCAGGGGGGAACTGGGCGGTGAGCATTTACGCCTGCAACCACAGGTTTGGGTTCCAGATGCCATCCAGGCCATCGTCAGTGATAGCGACGGCCAAGTCTGGGCGATCACTAGCGAAGATGAGCTGATCACCAACACCAGCCTTGGACAGGTGGCTGGATGGCGGCAGGTTACGCCCCATCCACAGCTCAACGCGCGCGATAAGTGGTACTCCCGCACACTGGGTTATGTGACCACGGATGGCCAGAACGTCGAGCTTGCTGAATGCCTGTGTTGGGCGAACGATGGCTTGTTGATCGGTACGTTCAGCCGCCGGTTGTATCGTTGGACATCGGGCGATGTTGCTCGCCTTGAACACGACGATCATGTTGTCGGAACGCTGGGTGGTGTCAACAACATGGTCCAGACGCAAGACGCAATATACGCGCTGGGGTATGCGGGCCTGATCCTGCGTCGGCCGGTGGGCGAGACTTGGCAGCGAATTGATGGACCATGGCCGACTGAGGCCGGCGCGTTCATCAATATGATTGCCGGTGTCGAAGGTCCTAGAGGGGAATTGTGGGCCATTGTGGCGGGCGGTTCGGTCGTCAGCGTTGCGGGTGACGTGACCCGCACCATTGCACAAATACCCGGTGAGCCTCTGGGCATCACCCGGTTCCAGCGCCAGTGGTTCGTGTCGACCCTCGACGGTTGCTACGAACTACCGGGGGATGGTGACACGCTCCTGATCAAGCGCGATATTTTGATGGGTAAATCGATTGATGCCGGGAACTGCCTGATTGCCGTAGATGCCGAGCCACAACACGCCGATCATGCACAGGTCCACCTGTGGTTGCGCACCAGAAACCGCGATGCTTGGCTGCGCCCAATCATTTGCCGGGCCTGATTGAGGCGTTAAGGCGCAAGCGCGAGGGGATACGGGCTTGCTTTCGAGGCGCAAGCCCGTGGTTTAACCTTGAGCTAGCCGGTTGCAGGTTATTCACTTTGCTGCTTATCGGCCATCCCAACCTGGGTAGCACCCAGCCCAGGCCATCGATACACCCGGCCAAGTGATGGATGAGCCCATCGAAGGCATAAGGGGGGCTGCGGTCCTTTTGGACGCGTTTCAGTGGCAGTACGACCCGGCTGATGTAGCAATCCACTGGAAGTGAATGGAGCTCCATGGTTTGTGGAAAGGCAGAAATGATCAGCCGAACAGCCTGCCAGACGACGCCTAAAGACTGTCAGGGTCGCCAAAAAACATCTGAATCCGCGACCTCAACCACCGCTCCCCCGGGTCATTATCCTGCGAACCCCGCCAAGCCATATGCAGCTCAAACGAGCGCACCGGCAACGGCGGGTCTTCGGCACGCAACCCACCCGCCGAGGTCAGCGCTTCCGCTGCATAATCCGGCACGGTGGCCAGAATGTCCGTACCTGCCAGCAAGGTACCCAAGCCATTGAACTGCGGCACCGCGAGCACAACGTGGCGCTTGCGGCCGAGTTTTTCCAGCTCTTCATCGATAAACCCGCTCAAGTCGCCGGCAAAGGACACCAGCGCGTGGGGCCGTGAGCAGAAGTCATCCAGGCTCAGCGAGCCCGGTACGCTGTCGGCGCGCAGCAGTTTGGGCAGGCTGCGGCGCAGTACCTTGCGTTTGGCGTTGGCGGGCAGGTCGGCGGTGTAGCTGACGCCGATGGAGATTTCGCCGGAGGCGAGCAGGCTGGGCATCAGGATGTAGTTGACGCGGCGTACCACCAGCACGATGCCGGGGGCTTCGGAACGCAGGCGTTTGAGCAGTTGCGGGAGCAGGGCGAATTCCACGTCGTCGGACAGGCCAATGCGAAACACGGCGGTGCTGGTGGCCGGGTCGAATTCGGCGGCGCGGCTGACGGCGGTGGAGATCGAGTCCAGGGCCGGGGAGAGCAGGGCGAAGATTTCCACGGCGCGGGCCGAGGGTTCCATGCTGCGCCCGGTGCGCACGAACAGGGGGTCATCGAACAACCCGCGCAGGCGTGACAACGCTGCGCTGATGGCCGGCTGGCCGAGGAACAATTTCTCGGCGGCGCGGGTCACACTGCGCTCATGCATCAAGGTTTCGAATACGATCAAGAGGTTAAGGTCGACACGACGCAGGTCGTTACGGTTCATCTTGTGTCCTGGAAGAGTCAGCAAACTTGATGTGAGCGGTCATGTAGCAACCCCTGAGGTTCGATTCAGAGGGATGACCGGCATGAATCTTACGGGGAAAGGCTGGTACTCTGCACCGGCTAATTGATTTTTCCTACGATAGTTGAGGGGTGTTCCTCCTTCGCGGAATCAATGACAGGCATGTCGACTATTAATGGTGACCGGTGGTCTTACCCCCAAAGCCCAGATAAAGTTCATGGCATTAGAGGTTACTTTGACGAGGTTTGCGATGTCCCGCACGATCCGTTTTCACAAGTTTGGTCCGGCCGAGGTGCTCAAATGCGAAGAGCATGCGGCCGCGCAGCCCGCACCGGGCGAAGTGCAGGTGCGTGTCGACGCGATCGGCATCAGTTGGTACGACATCCTGTGGCGCCAGAACCTGGCGTCTTCCCATGCACGCCTGCCTTCTGGCCTGGGCCATGAGATGGCCGGGGTTGTGGTTGCCCTCGGCGACGGCGTGGATGACTTGGCGGTGGGCGATAAAGTGGCCAGTTTTCCGGCCGAAAGCCCCAATGATTACCCGGTGTATGGCGAGCAGATCGTCCTGCCCCGTTCGGCCCTGACCCGTTATCCGGATGTTTTGAGTCCGATTGAAGCGAGCGTGCACTACACGCCACTGCTGATTGCGTACTTTGCCTACATGGACCTGGCGCGGGTCAAACCCGGCCAGTTCGCTTTGGTGACCGATGCCAGCCACTGTGCCGGCCCTTCGTTTGTGCAGTTGGGCAAGGCCCTGGGTGTGCGGGTGATTGCCGCCACCAAAGACAGTGCTGAACGTGAATACCTGCTGTCCCTCGGGGCAGAAAAAGTCATCGTGACCGAAGAACAAGACCTGCTGATGCAGATCAACAAGTTCACCGACAACCGGGGCGTCGACGTAGTGTTTGATGGCCTGGGTGGCCCGCAGATGTCGCTGCTCGGAGACGTCCTGGCGCCGCGCGGCAGCCTGGTGCTGTATGGCCTGCAAGGTGGCAACCAGACGCCATTCCCGGCCTGTGCGGCGTTCCAGAAGAACATTCAGTTCTTTGTGCACTGTATCGGCAACTTCACCGGCAAGCCGGAGTTGGGCATTATCCAGGATCACGTGGCGTTGCAGCGCGCGTTGCGCGATATCAACCAGCTGACAGCCGACCGGGTGCTTGTCCCACTGAAGACTACGGTATTTCCATTCAGTCAGTTCGTCGAAGCGCACCGATACATGGACGAATGCCCGTGCCGCGAACGGGTGGCGTTGCAGGTTGAAGCTGTTTGAGCTGTAGGAGTATTCGCAAATGAATACGCTGGCGCCTGAGCTGATGAGGCAAATGCGCCATTTGACAGGGCTTAACCCGCACCGGGGTTGAGCCGCCGCAGGGGCGTTCTGCCCCGTAAACAATACTGTTATTGCCTTGCGCCGCCCTGAAATCCAGTGCGGCGCTTGTGTGTGGGCGTCATTTAAGTTGGGCAGGCACGTCATCTGAGCTGCTTTTTGACGCTGTTCTGTATCTGTTAATCATTATTTGAGTGCCGATAATTGAGTCTTCATTGTCATCTCAAGGATTGAGCCATGATTGATTACACGGCAGTTGCGTCACGCACCTTCAGAACTAACGAGGCTCGGATTGTTTTTCCCGGCAAGTGCAAAACGAATACCCTTTTGCTTTACGCGTACCCAAGGTGCGCAGGTGATTAATATTTGTCGGACAATTCTCTAATTGCTTAGTTAAAACAGTGTAGGACGTTGTCGGAACATTCCTAAGGCTAATAGCTATTTCGCTAGAGCCCGCGCAGGCGCTGGATTCTCCGGCGGGGTGGCCATAGGCCCCCTCAATGCTCTCACCTGCGCTTTTGTTGCAAGGTGCTAATGTTGACTCAAACTTGTGCTGCGCACTGGATGACAAGCCTACAGATGTAATAAGTCGAGCAACGCTGTTTGGTAGTTGCTTGAAACTGATATTTCAACTCGGGTAGTAGAACGATGAGCACTATTCATGAACAAGCCATGAGCTATGTTTACCAGCAAGTTCTGCAACGTTTAATCGGGCACTTTACGCGTGCCGAACGAACGTCACTTCAATTGCTCGTTCAGCGCATCGTGGTGGCCGCAGGCGGCATGGAACAAGTGGGCAATTACAAAGTACTGATCGCCCACGGTGGCGGCGAAGTGAGCAGCTACACCCTCGCGTTGCTGCGTGCGGCGCAACTGACCATTGCCGGCCGCTCGCCCAAGACTTTTCAGATACGGGTGGCAACATTGCGGCATGCGGGTATGACTCAAGCAACGCTCGACTGCCTGAATCAGGGCTACGCAGCGCTGTTCTTCCATGACGACCCACGGGTAGAGCTGTTGATGGTGGAAAACCATGAGGTGCTGCCGTTCAACCATCAGCGCCCGGCGTCCAGTGCCGCTCGGGAAATCAGCCAGCGTAACAAACTGATGATTGGGCACCTGACGTCCGGCGATATCCGCGCCGCCCTGTGCGATGACACGCTCCTGGCCCTGGGCGATTTCTACCAGCGGGTCGCTACCTGGAACGGCGGCGTGCATGCCCTGGTCAGCGGTGATTCAGTGCGCAAGCAAAGCCAATACATCGCGTGGCTGAAAAAAAATGCGCTGGCGACCGGCCTTGCATTTGCGCCCGGCAAGCCATCGTCGCTCAATGGGTGGTTTGCACGCATGGAGGAATGGAGCGTGGGGTGCTACCGCGACCTCTATGGCGAGCACTATGCCGGCAACGAAAGTCCGGGCCGGGGCGGGCATCGTCATTTGGCCTATATCGGCATCGCTGATCTGCTCAAGGACGCCGATGTCGCCCATGCGCCACTGCTCACCGGGTTCCTCGCCTACAAACGGGACCCGTTCGAGTTCCATTTCAGCCATCCCGCCTATCCCAACCCATTGCTCATGGCGCATTTGCACGGCGTGCAGGCCCAGTGTCTGCGTGAGCTGTCCTACGAACATGGCGTCGCGGGGTTTGTTCGGCGTGCGGCAGACTTCCTGCACCGCAGGCAAGTACCGGTCGCGCTGATCAAAGAAGCGTCAGGGCCAGAGGGGCAGTTGCTGTCCACCGCCTACATTCAGGAGTTCTCCGGCCTGGACGACAGCCAGTTGACGTGCCTGTTGTTTGCGCCCTTCGTTCAACATGGCGAACGGTTGGAGAGCTTCTTGCGTCAATGCCATCCCGGCATGCTGGTGGCACTTCCTGAACTGCACAAGGCACTACAGGGCAAACCCGCTGCGGACATCCTGCACCAGTGGCTAGTGGATACCAGTGGGCTGCCGCTGCCGCTGTTGCAGCACCTGTATCGTAAGCGCCCGCTGCTGGGAGGGCGCGGCATGCGGGTATGCAAACAAACGCTGGCGCGGCCCAAGGTGCGCATCGCCCAAGTGTCGGGGCGTTAGCAGCGTGTATTCGCCAATCAAAGCCGGTGATCAACAATGAACCTTCGGGGGGAGCGGCAAGTAGACTTTGCCTATCAGGCGGTGTACCGCTACATGATCAATCTGATCAACGAAGTCAGCCGGGAAACGCCAGTGAAACTGCCTTCCCTGCGGCAGTTATCGACGCGCATGAATGTGTCGATCTCGACGATTCAGTACGCCTATTCGTTGCTGGAAAAGGAAGGACGAGTGTACTCGGTGGCCAAGTCCGGCTACTTCGCCTGGCCCGTGGCTGCAAACGCGCCCCTTATGGCAGGTACAGACTTGCTCGAGCGTTTGTACACGGCCGCCCGGCGCCCGGCGATGGTGGTGCTCAGTGGCGATGAACCGGCGCTGTTGGGGTCGCTGGATGGCGCGTTGCTGGCGCTGGAGCGTCAACTGGTACGCCGGTATCCCCATCACCTGCAACCTTCGCAACCCTGTGGTGTGTGGGAGTTGCGCGCCGCCTTGGCCGCACGCTATACCTCGTCGCCCACCCGTTGTTGGCAAGCGGATGAGGTGTATGTGGGGGCCGACCTTCAAGGCGTATTGGACATCCTGATTGATGCCCTGGGCCTTAAAGGCACCGTGGTGGTGGTTGAATCTCCCTGCGATTACCTGGTGTTGCGCCTGCTACAGGCCGCAGGTGTGCGGGTCATTGAATGGCCTTGGCGCGCCGACGGCCGCCCCGATTTGGCCACTTTTGAGCACCTGCTGCGCCATGAGCCGGTGCACTTGGTGCTGCTCTCGTCCGTGGTCAGCATGCCCTCGGGGAACGCCATGACCGAGCCCGAGCGGCTGCACGTAGCGCGTCTGCTAGACCAGCACGGCTGCTGGTTGCTGGAGAACGATACCTTTGGTGACCTGAGCTTTGCGCCGCCCGGATCGGCCTTGCGCGGCCTGGTCAACCCAGAGCGGCTGATTGTGTTTTCTTCGTTCGAAAAGGTGTTGGGCCCGGAGGCGCCCTTTGGTTACCTGCTGGCGCAGCAGATGAGCAGTGAATTGCAGCGCCAATTCCTGCTGCGTTCGTTTCGACTGTCCGCTATCCGACAACGCGCCATTGCCCGGCTTTATGAAAGTGGGCGGTTTGACCTGCACCTGCAGACGCTGCGTCAGCGCCTCCACGAGCAGGCCCATGCCATGAGTCACCGCTTGGATGTGCGTCTGCAAGGGCGGGTGTATTACCGCATGCCCGTGGCCGGGGCGAGTTTCTGGTTGCAGTCGACGGCGCCGGTGGACATGCGCCTGGTGTTTCAGCGCATGCTCGCCCAGCAGGTGGTGATTGCCCCGGGCGAGTTGTTCAGCCTCAGTGGTTTGCACCACCAGCATATGCGCTTGAGCCATACCTTCAGTGGCCACCCCAACCTGGACATCGCCCTGGATACGCTGGCGCAGTCACTACGGCAGGCGCAGACTGAGTAGGAGCGAGCTTGCTCGCGAAAAACGACAACGATAACGCGCGCTGCCTGAATAGACGCGGCGCCTGTGCGTTTTTCGCGAGCAAGCTCGCTCCTACAACTATCCAATGTGGGAGCTGGCTTGAACTGCGATAGGCATAGGTATCTATACAATTTTGTAGGTTGTAGCAGCCAACGGTAACCACGATGCGAAGCGAGCCGCTCTTGATCTGCTTTTGATCTTTATCTCAGGCGCCCCGTTAAACCACGCTGGCCGGAATTCGACAGGGATTTGGGGGGTAAACCGGCAGGGATGCCGGTTTAGCCGCCCCGCGCCATGGATGGCGCGTGGCGGCGGCCCCCCAAATCACTGGCGGATTACGGGCACACCGAGCCTAAGCGAGGTGCCGAGTGGTGGGGCAAGAGCGTTTTGCTTACTTTTGCGCTTTTCAAAAGTGAGCCGCCGTCAGGGCGGAACCCTAAGTAGCCTTAACCGCAGGAATGGATATGTACACGGTCCAACTGTGTTGACTGTCAGGCCGCCTTCGCAGGCAAGCCAGCTCCCACATTGAGATCTCGGCGCGTCAGTTAGATCAGCGCCGTCTGCAGGGCCGTCACGGGAGCAAGCTCCCTCGCCACAGGTCCAGCGTCGCACCAAAATTGTGTAGATACCGATGCAGCGATAGGGGGCTGACGGCCAATCAGGCTGTCAGGCCGAGTGCATATCCTCACCTCAATTATCCGAAATTTCTCTTCAGGCTGTCGGATCGATACCGTCGCGCAGTAGTCCAAGTCCCAGTAAACTGTCATTTTTTCCGAATCCTTCTTTTCGAGGTTTATGCATGACTATCAGTCCTTTTGCGGGCAAACCGGCGCCAGCCCAGTTGCTGGTGGATATCCCGCGACTGGTCACGGCCTACTACACCGGCCAGCCTGATGCAGCGATCTCCACTCAGCGTGTGGCTTTTGGTACTTCCGGGCACCGCGGTAGCTCGTTTGAACTGAGTTTCAACGAGTGGCATGTGCTGGCTATCAGCCAGGCCATCTGCCTGTACCGCGAAGCGCAGGGCATCACTGGCCCTTTGTTTGTCGGCCTGGATACCCATGCATTGTCGACGCCAGCCGGTGCCAGCGCCTTGGAAGTACTGGCGGCCAACGGCGTGCATGTGATGCTGGCCGAGGGCGACGAGTACACGCCGACGCCGGCGATTTCCCACGCCATCATCTGCTACAACCGCGGCCGTACCAGCGGCCTGGCGGACGGCATTGTGATTACACCGTCCCACAATCCGCCGCAAAGTGGCGGCTACAAGTACAACCCGCCTAACGGTGGCCCGGCTGATACTCATGTCACCAAGTGGATCGAAGCCAAGGCCAACGAACTGCTCGCCAACAAGCTGGCCGGGGTCAAGCGCATCACTCACGCCCAGGCGCTCAAGGCCGACACCACCCATCGCCATGACTACCTCAACAGCTATGTGGCCGACCTGATCAATGTGATCGACATGGACGCGATCCGCAGCGCCGACCTGCGCTTGGGCGTGGACCCACTGGGCGGAGCAGGGGTGCGCTACTGGTCGGCGATTGCCGAGCACTACCGCTTGAACCTGGAGGTGGTGAATACCGAGGTCGACGCAACCTTCCGCTTCATGAGCGTCGACTGGGACGGCCAGATTCGCATGGACCCGTCTTCCAGCTACGCCATGCAAAGTCTGATCGGGCTCAAGGAGCGTTTCGACGTTGCCTTCGCCTGCGACCCGGACCACGACCGCCACGGCATTGTCACGCCTTCCGGAGGTTTACTGGCGCCCAACAACTACCTGGCGGTGTCCATCGACTACCTGTTCCAGAACCGTCCGGACTGGCGCGCCGATGCAGCCGTAGGCAAGACCGTGGTGAGCAGCGGCCTGATCGACCGCGTCGCAGCGCGTATTGGTCGCCGCCTGTACGAAGTGCCAGTGGGCTTCAAATGGTTTGCCGATGGCTTGTTTGAAGGGTCGTTGGGGTTTGGCGGCGAAGAAAGCGCCGGTGCCTCGTTCCTGCGCAAGGACGGCAGCGTGTGGAGCACCGACAAGGACGGCCTTATCCCGGCCTTACTGGCCGCCGAAATGACCTCGCGCAAAGGCCAGGACCCCAGCCAGATCTACCGCGGCCTGACCAATGCCCTCGGTGAGCCGTTCGCTATCCGTGTGGATGCCAAAGCCACTCCAGCGCAAAAAGCCCTACTGGGCAAACTGTCGCCGGAGCAGGTCACGTCCACGCAATTGGCCGGGGAGACCATTCAGCAGATCCTCAGCCATGCGCCGGGCAACAACCAGGCGATTGGCGGCTTGAAAGTCATGACCGAAAACGGCTGGTTTGCCGCACGGCCCTCGGGCACTGAGGACATCTACAAGATCTACGCCGAGAGTTTCGTTGGCGAAGAGCACCTCAAGCAACTGGTGGAGGAGGCGCAGGTGTTGGTTGATGGTGCAATCAGCCAATAACTGACACTCATGCGGTAGAAGTGTGGGAGGGAGCAAGCCGCCTCCCACATTAGATAGCAACGAGAGTTGAGATCAGGCCAGGTCCACCAGCACGATTTCGCTGTCCTCAATCGCCGTTACCCGCAATACCTGTTCATCCTCAACCGCCACACCATCTCGCGCCTTTGCCTGCACGCCATTGACGTCAATCACGCCCGTGGCGGGCACCAGGTACGCCCGGCGGCCACTGTCCAGCCGGTACTCCGCACTTTCTCCAGCTTTCAGGTTAGCTGCCACCAAGCGTGCATCCGCACGAATTCGCAAGCTTTCACTGTCGCCAGCCTTGCCGCTGGCCAGGGTTACAAAGCCCTCGCGGTTGCCCTGTGGAAACGGTTTGGCGCCCCAGGACGGCGGCAAGCCAGCCTCATTGGGAATGATCCAGATCTGAAAGATCTTGGTTGGCGTAGCCTCCAGGTTGTACTCGCTGTGGGCAATGCCGGTGCCTGCGCTCATTACTTGCACGTCGCCGGCTTCGGTGCGGCCTTTGTTACCCAGGTTGTCGGCATGGCTGATGGCCCCTTCGCGCACATAGGTGATGATTTCCATGTCGCGGTGCGGGTGCTGGGGAAAGCCGCTGCCGGGGGCGATGATGTCGTCGTTCCATACCCGCAAGTTGCCCCAGTGCATGCGCTGGGGGTCGTGGTATTCGGCAAAGGAAAAGTGGTGATGAGCGTCAAGCCAGCCATGGTGGGCGCCGCCCAGTGTGTTGAAAGGTCGAAGTTCAAGCATGATCGTCTCCTGTTGATGAACCTATCATCCAGCAGCGCATGATCGAGAAAAAGCGTAAAAAATGCCTGTTTATGATTCATTTATTCGATGTTTAACCCCGGTGTTCACTTTCACTTCATCGCCTAACTGCATGACAACAAAGCATTTGGCTGGAACTGAGCGGCGTTTCCGGCGACCATGACGGCTTGGTCAAAACAAGCTCACCGCAGGAGTCCGCGTGTCGCAACAACAGCCTGATCTACCCCCCGAACTGCGCCCCTTGGCTGAAATGCCGTTGTTGAAGCGGCTTGCCGCGCGCCTGTTCGGCCATGGCCTCACCCGTTTGCGTGCGCAGCATCGATTTTCCTGGTTGCATGGCCAGGCCGACGGCTTTCGCAGTGGGCATGAGGCGGGCGTTGAGTACGGTTACCGTGAGGGTAGGGCTGATGGCATCGAGGAGGGCCGACAAGTCCTGCTGATTCGTGACTTTCGCCCCGATGAGCACCGTGCGCCAGGCATAGATGACAGCCTGTTCGACGATTGGCGATTGCCGCTCACCGCAGAGGTGAAGAAGCGCATGAAGGCCGATGTCGCGCGCCTGCTGCCAGCCCATGCGCAGCCAAGCGCGGCGCAATGGAAGATGATCTTCAGCGACACCCCCTCGACCTCAGTGATTGCGGGGGCCGGCGCTGGCAAGTCGACGTCCCTGGTGCTGCGCATCCTGCTGCTCAGCCATTACCTGGGCTTTGAACTGAGTTCGATGACTGTGGTGACGTTCACCCGCGAGTCGCGCAAGGACTTTATCAACAAACTCATGGAAATTCTCAACCTGTGGGGCCAACCCCTTGGCAGCAAGGAAGCCCAGGCGCTGGTGCGCACCTTTCATTCGCGCATCCTGCCGATGGTGCGCAGCCTGCCGGGTTTTGAGCGGCTGCAGGCCTTTGAGAACCTCAGCGGTGGTTTTGAAGACGCCGACAGCAACGCCTTCGACCTGCGTATCAGTGACGCCCAGCGCCAGCAGATGAACGCTTGTTATCACCGCTTGTATGGCCGCCATCAGCGTTTTCGCGAGTTGATTGCACCCTTGGCCCGCCATAGCCTTCAGCTCAAGGAGCTGGAGCGCGATCATCCTGACGTGCAAAAGCGTATGGCCGTGACTGAATTGGCCGCCAAGCGCGATGAAGAACTCTGTGATGTGATTGAGGACCTGTGGTTTCGCGCCGGTGCCTGGCCGATCAAAGGTATCGAACCCAGCCGTCAGACCTTTGAAATCAACGGCGCGCGATTTCATTGCCACGGCTACATCCCGGAGCTGGACGCCTGGGTGGTACTGGGGTTCGATGGGCGTGAAAACCCGCAGATCAGTCGGCCGAGTTCGAAACTCTCGGTGCGTGCAGAATGGGCAGTAAAGCGCACGTTGTTTCAAGCTTTCTGTAATAAGCCACTGATATGGCTGGATAATTACGAATCTTCAAAGCGCCTTTTGAGCAGTCTGGGCGGCGATGCCACGGCCGGGCCAGGCTTCGATTACAAGGTTAAAGGCGAACTCGCCTCGGCGCCCCTGTTGGACAGTTTTGTCATGGCAGCCGGGTTTATCGAGAACCTCGGCCTGGATGTCCCCACGGCGGTTGGCCAGATGAGTTTTGCCAAGGACGACCCGGATCGGCTGTTCTTCGAGGCCCTGAGCATTTTCTGGAAGGCGCTGGAAGATCACCTGCTGGAACAATCGCCGCCGATCATGACCTACAACCGGATGTTCTCGCTGTTTGGCGAAAACACCCCGGAGAACCTCAAGCTGCTGAGTGATCCCTTGTTGCGGCCGATGTCGCACTTGATGATCGATGAATTCCAGGACGTATCGCCGCAGATCGTGTCCTGGATCCGCGCCAGCCTGCGCGAAATCCGCAGCCGTGGGCCGGCCATGCACGTCGGGCGCGCAGCCCAACGCTCATCCTTGCTGTGCGTGGGGGATGACTGGCAATCCATCTATGGCTGGCGCGGCAGCTCGCCCAAGTACTTCATGGAGTTCAACAAGGAGTTTGTTTCGCCCAGCACCACCCGCGTGATGCTGGGCGAGAACTACCGCAGCCACCAGCACATCATCGACGCTGCCGAACATATCGTCCGTAGCGCGCCGGCCATCCCGGGCAAGAAGGCCAAGGCCAGTGGCGAGCCCAAGGTATTGGTGCCCGTCACGGTGTTGGAGCGTGACGACGCGGCACTGGGGCAGCGGTTGCTCGAGCACTATCAGCGGGGCGATTCGATCCTGATGCTTTATCGAAAAAGTAGCGATAAGTTATTGATTCAAGAGCATATTCAGTCTGTAGTTAATGTGGATTCTAGCTCGGCGCCTCAGGCGCGCAGGCTTAAACAGCTGACTTATCACAGTGCCAAGGGCTTGCAGGCGGATGCGGTGTTCTTGCTGGGCGATTGTCAGCATGTCACCAGCTCGCCGTACAAGAATCAGGTCTATCGCATGGCGGGCTTGGGTAAGGATGGCGACAGTGAGCCTTATGACAATGCCCAGAGAGACGAGGTGTTGCGCCTGGCCTATGTGGGGATCACCCGGGCGGTCAGCCATTGCTATTGGTATGTGGAGAAGCCGGAAGGCCAAGGCGTGAATGTGCCCAGGGCGTCTGAGCGGGTGGATGGCAGGAAGGTGTTTTTTGATGATCAGCGTGCGCCGAAGGGGGCTGGCTGACCTGCGATAAGAGCCCGACAGCCGACGCGTCTCTACCTGACAACACGGGATCGAACATGTGGGAGCTGGCTTGCCTGCGATGGCGGCCTGACAGCAGACGCCTATCTACCTGACACTCCACGATCCAACTGTGAGAGCGGGCTTGCTCGCGAAGGCGGCCTGACAGGCGACACAGTTGGAACGGGGCGCCTGAGATCAAAAGCAGATCAAGAGCGACTCGCTTCGCATCGTGGTTACCGTCAGAGTGGGGCGGTTAGCCCCGCCTCACGCCCGCAACGAAACCGGCGGCACGAAACTCTCCAATTCATCCTCCACGGCCTCGATGATGCGCTCCACATCAGCCGCGTTCATCACCGTAGCGCACGGAATCCCCGCGATAGCGATCAACGTCTCGCCGCTGGCCCGGTCGAACAGGCGGGCGATCATGCTGCCGGGGGCGTCCATGCTGCCCTCGAAGCCCATGGGGTGAAAATGCCAGCGCATCAGCTGGCAGGCGTTGGGAAATGTCACTTTGTTCATGTTGCCCACCTTGTTCATTGAGCGCTTCCTTTAGCTCGCGGCAGGGGCCAGGACCTTCGCTGGTCATGACATCTAGGGCTTAAAAATAGCATTCGTTCGCAACTGCAAGGTGACTTTTTTGCGCCCGTTCGGCGGTTCTTTCGCCTGGTTTTGATATAGATCATGTCCTACAGAGGAATAGGCAAAAGGCCATTAGTCAGGCGCTCGATTTGACCATTGAAGGGGCGGGAAAACTTCGGCACTCTCAAACATTTTCTCCCGTCGTAGAGCCCAATATGCCCGACATCGCCCCAGACGATGAGTGCCAGAATTCCCACGCTACCGGCCAGTTGGTGCTGCGCCATCACCTGTGCTGGCGTCATCGCGATCTGGACGGGGTGATGGCTTACTACCATCCCGAGATCCAGTACCACGATTTTTTCCAGAACCGTGTGGTGGGCTATGCCGAGTTGCGCGAGTACTTGCAAGCCAGCATGCCCCGTGAGGCGGATGAGGCCATTGAACACACTGACCGCATCCGCGCCGATGGCGATACGGCGTTTATCCAGTACCGCATCACCTTGCGTGGCGGCCAGGGCCTGGTGTCGTTTCGTACCAGTGAGGCCATTACGGTGCGCGACGGGTTGATCTGGCGGGTGAATGAATATGCGTCCTTGGTGCACGAGCAACCCGCCCAGGCCCTGCGCCCTACGGTCAGCCGCCTGGGCCTGTCGCCCCAGCAGTTGGGTTATATGGCCAATGACCTGCAACAATTTTTTGAGCGTCAGCAGCCGTATCTGGACCCGGAGCTGGATCTGCAGCGGGTCGCCAAGGCCTGTGGCTACAGTCGCAACCAGATGTCCTACCTGCTGAACCAAGTGCTGGGGCAGA
This sequence comes from Pseudomonas sp. DW-iso17, assembly GCF_058725345.1. NCBI lineage: Bacteria > Pseudomonadati > Pseudomonadota > Gammaproteobacteria > Pseudomonadales > Pseudomonadaceae > Pseudomonas > Pseudomonas sp. DW-iso17. The sequence continues at coordinate 331,686 of NZ_JBZXEA010000032.1, forward strand.
GCTTCTATCGCTACGTCAACCAAGCGCGACTCCAGCATTTACTGGCCGCGCTGGATCACGCCACCGCGCCGGTCAAAGTTGATGAGTTGGCCTTTGCGGCCGGTTTCAATTCACTCTCGGCGTTTTACAGCGCTTTTCGCCAGCACACCGGGCAATCGCCCAAGGCGTACCTCAAACAAATTTCCCTGCGTGCACGCGCGCAAGACAGCCCCTGACACTGCACTCTAGGATCGGCCCTATCGAACCGAGGTAGGGGAAGCTGGCATGCCGGCATGGCGCAATATCAGTTTATGGATGGACCAGTTGGACGACCCGCTGTTAGCGCGTCCATCGCTGGAGCACGACCTGGACGTCAATGTGGCGATTATCGGCGCCGGCTACACCGGCCTGTGGACCGCCTATTACCTGAAGCGCCAGGCCCCCGAGCTGAAAATCGCGATCATCGAGGCACAGACCGCTGGGTTTGGCGCATCCGGTCGCAATGGTGGCTGGTTGATGGGCAACCTCTTGGGGGAAGACCGACTGCTGGCTGAGCTTGCCCCTCAGCACCGGCGCGCTTCGTTTGACCTGCTGCACGGTATCCCTGATGAAGTGGCCCAGGTGCTGGCCCGCGAAGGCATTGACTGCGACTACCGCAAAGGCGGCGCCTTGTATTGCGCCGCACGCTACCCCGAGCAGGAAGTCAGCCTGCGCCGCTATCTGGACAAGCTGTACGCCCAGGGCCTCACCGAAGACGACTACCGCTGGCTCAGCCCGCAGCAATTGGCCGAGCAGGTCCGCATTGCCAAGCCTTATGGCGGCATCTATGCCCCCCACGTCGCGACGATCAACCCGGCAAAGCTGGTGCGTGGCCTGGCGCGGGCGGTTGAGAACCTGGGCGTGACCATTTACGAAAACAGCCCCGTGACCCATTGGCAGTCCGGCGGCCTGCGCACCGCCAAGGCCAGCGTGCGCGCCGCCTGGGTGGTGCCTGCTGTCGAGGGTTACGCCAATACCTTGCCCCCATTGGGCCGCTACCAGTTACCGGTGCAGAGTTTGATCGTCGCCACCGAACCGCTGCCGGCCAGCACCTGGGCAGACATCGGGCTCAGTCAGGGTCAGGCCTTTGGCGAGAGCAGCCGACAGGTCACCTACGGCCAGCGTACGGCCGACAATCGTCTGGTCTTCGGCGCCCGTGGTGGCTATCAATTTGCCGGCAAGTTGCGGCACAACTTCGACCTGACCGACAGCGAAGTGGAGTTGCGTCGCTACCTGTTTGGCGAACTCTTCCCACAGCTGAAAAAGGCCAGGATTACCCATTCCTGGGGCGGCAACCTCGGCATGTCGCGCCGTTTTCGTCCGCACATGCTCTGTGACCACGCCACGGGCATCGCACTGTCCGGCGGCTATGGCGGGGAGGGCGTGGGCGCCACCCACCTCGGCGGCCGCACCCTGGCCGATTTGATCCTCGGCCGCGACACCTTGCTGACCCAACAACCCTGGGTGATTCGCGAAGGCGGCCTCAAAGCACTCAAGGCCTGGGAGCCGGAGCCGTGCCGCTGGCTGGGTTACAACGCGATCATTCGTAGTTTTGTCCATGAAGACCAGGTCTTGGCCAACTCCAACACTGCGCCCTGGCGCCGCAAGCTGGCAACCGGCGTTGCCGGTTTCATGGAAGGCTTCATGCACTGACTCGTTCCACCCACAGGGGAAAACCCATGAGCATCATGCAATTCAAAGACACGCTGAACACCCCACTGCCAGATTCATCACCGGTGGCGGTGCCCCTGGGCGCGCCCATCGCCGTGGCCTCCACCTTGAGCGTGGAGCGCAACGATGGCGTCGAGACCGGCATCTGGGCCTGCACCCCGGGGCGCTGGCGTCGGCAGATCACGTCCCAGGAGTTTTGCCATTTCATCCAGGGGCGCTGCACCTTCACGCCCGACGACGGGGAAACCCTGCACATACAAGCCGGTGACGCACTGATGTTGCCAGCCAATAGCACCGGTATCTGGGATATCCAGGAAACCGTGCGCAAGACCTATGTCCTGATTCTGTAACGCTTTGATCCTTGATCGCCTGCCATAAAAACAGCCCTAAAACCGCCAGGAAATCGAACCATGAAAGCCATTGCCCTGTTGCCCTTGATGTTGGTGGCCTCTATCAGCCAGGCCGCCGAGACCGTGAAGATCTATAACTGGTCGGACTACATCGCGCCGGACACCACCAGGAATTTCCAGAAAGACACTGGCATCGGTTTCACCTATGACGTGTACGACAGCAACGAAACCCTCGACGGCAAGCTGATGACCGGTAAATCGGGCTATGACGTGGTGTTCCCCTCCAACCATTTCATGGCGCGACAGATCCAGGGCGGCGCCCTGAAAAAACTCGACAGGAGCCAGTTGCCCAACTGGAAAAATCTCAACCCCGTGCTGCTCAAGGCCCTGGAAGACAACGACCCCGGCAATGCCCACGGCTTCCCGTATCTGTGGGGCAGCACCGGTATCGGCTACAACATCGACAAGGTCAAGGCGGTACTCGGCGACAACGCCCCGGTGGATTCCTGGGACTTGATCTTCAAACCGGAAAACATGGCCAAGCTGCAAAAATGCGGCGTCGCCATTCTCGACAACGGCCCCGAACTGCTGCCAGCCGCGCTGAATTACCTGGGCTTGCCGCACCACAGCAAAAAAGCCGAAGACTACAAGAAGGCCGAGGCCTTGCTGATGAAAGTGCGACCTTACGTGGCGTATTTCCATTCCTCGAAATACACCGCCGATCTGGCCAATGGTGACATCTGTGTCGCCGTCGGTTTCTCCGGCGACATCCTGCAGGCCGAAAGCCGCGCCAAAGAAGCCAAAAACGGCGTGAATATCGGCTACAACATTCCCAAGGAAGGCGCGGCAATCTGGTTCGACATGGTCGCCATGCCTGTCGACGCACCGAATGACAAAGCCGGCTATGCGTTCATGAACTACCTGCTGCGCCCGGACGTGATGGCGAGTATCACCAACTACGTGCATTACGCTAACGGCAACGCGGCGGCCGACAGCCTGGTAGACCCGGCGATCAAGGCCGATACCAAGGTGTATCCAAGTGCGGAAATGATGGGCAAGTTATTTGCACTGCAAGCCATGCCGTTGAACATCGACCGGGTGCGTACTCGGGTTTGGAATACCATTCGTACGGGGCGTTAAATAACAGGAAAACAGCGCCACCAGGAAGGCCGATAAGTCATCGGTACTGGGTGGAATAAATAATCACGTCATAGTTAAGACATGTGATGTCAATTATTTGGAGTGGAAAGTGTTATTGCCTGCGTGAGAGATTTCAATCCGCAACGCGTAACACTTTCACATACACTCATGATCTGACAGGTGACTTATATGTCTTCCATACAAAGCCTTCCCACTGGCGGCACTTGGACCCAACCGGAAAACAGCCCGCCCACCTTACGCGGCACAGACCAGCGTGAGCGCCTCGAAGCCAGGCGTGGCGAGCCCTCGGTCCTCATCGGCGGTGGCGGTGGCGACCAGCTGGTGGGGCGCCAGGGTGAAAACACATTCAAATATGAAAAAAGTACCGACTCCCTTAGCGATGACCCTGACACCCTGTTGAATTTCAACCCCAAGGAGGATGAAATCGATGTGGCCGGGGTATTAAAAGACCACAACATCTCAGCTATTAATATTCAGCCAGGCCCGCCCGTGGAAGTGGGGGATGTGCAACTGACTCATGAGTTTGGCGTGAGCACTTTGACTATCAAGGTCAACCCTGAAGGGCCGAACTTTTCTATACGCGTTGATGGCGTAAATCTTTTGCCGCAGCATATTAATTTCTTTCATTCGGACTAAGCCTATGGATTCTCCAAGTCATGCCCCAACGACTGAATGAATAACGAAAACAACTCGGGTTGCGACGAAATGTCCAGCTTGGCGTACAAATGCCTGCGGTGCACCTTGACGGTGTCCGGCGAGATCTTCAGGCGTTCGGCCATGGCCTTGGAGGAGAACCCCCGCAACACCAGCCGGGCGATTTCCAGTTCGCGGTCCGACAGTACACCGCTGCCGAAATGACTCAGGGCATCGCGAATCTGGCTGTCCATGGCCGGTGCCCGCTCGGTGCTTTGCTGCCAATGCTGCTGCATGAGCGGCAACACCCAGGCCGACAGCGTGGTCAACAGCCCGGTTTCTTCAAAGCTGAAGCGCCGTTGCATGCCCAGTGACAACGACAGGGTGCCGGCGCCAGGCAATTGCAGGATCAATTGCACTTCGTCTTCCAGCACATTGTCATGGAAATAATTGAGGAAGTACTCACTCTGGCGAAAATGGTCCGGCGCCACTTCCTCCAGGCGGTATACGCCGCTGGCGTAGTTTTCGCGGCAGGCCTGGTAAAACGGGTCGAGCAGGTACAAGCCGTTGAGGTACACCAGCATCGACGCCGGCTTGCTGCTGGGCTGGGCGTCGTACTCTTCCAGGGCCTGGGGCGGGCCATCCAGCGGATAGAAAATCGCCAGGGCATTATCGAAGGGCAGGCATTGGTGCAATAACAGCACCAATTGCTTCCAGAACCGCTCCGTGCCGATCTGAGACAGGGTGCGGCCCAACCCCGCGTGCATACCGATTTCCCGGAACAGGTTCATCTCAACATCCCCACCCTCAAATGATCAGCCAAGGGTTAGGCTTCTGGGGGGCACCGTCAAGGGGAGTACGCCAATAGGGGAATTGGCCGACAGCCCCGCCAGCCGATAACGTCGTCACTGTCCAACGGGAAGCATATCCCGAGGAAAAATCATGTTTCGTTTCTGCCTCACACCAAAAACAACGACAGAGGATAACGATATGAGTGCTTCCCCCGCGCCCGATGGCGTGCTCAAGCCCACCCTGAGCGTCTTCGATGTAGTGGCCATTACCGTTTCAGCGGTAACGCCGGCCAGTTCCGTCTTCGTGATCGCCCCGTTTGCCATCCAGCAGGCGGGCAGTGGCGTGTTCCTGGCATTCGTGATGGCGGCGTTGCTCGCGTTGATGTTTGCCTTCTGTTACGCCGAGCTCGGCCGCGCCCATAACAGCGCCGGTGGCGAGTACGTGTATGCCAAGCGTGTGTTTGGTGGCATGGCCGGTTATGCCACCTTCCTGACAGTGCTGGTGATGTTGTTGTTTATCCCGCCGGTATTGGCGACCGGTGCGGCGACTTATCTGAATAACGCTCTGGGCACGACATTCGACGCGCAAACTGTCGCTCTGGTGATCGTGGTATGCAGCTACGCCCTGGGCATCCTCAATATCAAGCTCAACGCCTGGATCACCGGCACCTGCCTGCTGTTGGAAGTGGCGGCGTTACTGGTGATTGTGGTGATCGGCTTCGGTAATCCGGTGCAGCCGGCCAGTGTGTTGCTGCAGCCGCAGATCGTCGAAAACGGCGTGTTGCACCTGGCGCCCTGGGCGCTGGTGATCGGCGCCGTCGGCATCGGCCTGTTCTCGTTCAACGGCTACGGCCCGGCGGTGTTGCTGGCCGAAGACATGAAGTGCGGCGGCAAGGGCGTGCACAAGGCGGTGCTCTGGTCGTTGGGGTTGGTGGTGGTGATTGAGTTGGTGCCGATCACCGCGCTGTTGATCGGCGCGCCGTCCCTGAGCGAGATGATCAGCAGCCCCGACCCGATCGGCTACCTGTTGACCAGCCATGGCAATGAAACCCTGTCGCGGTTGGTGAGCGCCGGGATCTTCCTGTCGGTGTTCAACGCCATCGTTGCCATCGTGATCCAGATTGGCCGGGTGGTGTTCAGCAGCGGCCGCGATGCGTTGTGGACGCCTGGCATCAACAAGCTGTTCACGCGTATTCACCCGCGCTGGGACTCACCGTGGCTGGCGACGCTGTTCCTGGCGATACCCTCGGCGCTGTTGAGCTTCAGTTCTAACCTGGCCGACCTGACCTCATTCAGCGTGCTGCTGATCATGCTGGTGTACCTGGTGGTGGCGCTGAGCGCGCTGATGAGCCGGGTGCTGTTGCGTGATCGCGAGCATCCCTATCGCATGCCGTTATGGCCGCTGCCGGCATTGCTGGCGGTACTGGGTGCCGGTTACCTGCTGGTCACCTTGATCCTGGAGGCCTCGGTACGCGACATCATGATCATCATCGGCTTGCTGGCCCTGTCGGTGATTTTGTATTGCATCAGTGGCCGGTTGAGTCCGGCGTTTCAGAAATTGTAAGGAGTGGGTATGCGTGCACGTCAATTGGGCATCACGTTGGGGCTGGGCATGCCCGGCGAATTGAATGCCATCACCGATGTTCCCGGGGTTCGCGTCGGTCATGCCACGCTCAAGGCACAGGTCGACGGCAAGCAGGTGCGCACCGGCGTTACGCTGATCCAGCCGCGTGCCGGGGAAGCGCGACATCAACCGTGTTTTGCCGGCTATCACGTGCTCAACGGCAATGGCGACGCCACGGGGCTTGAATGGATCAGCGAGGCGGGGCTGCTGACCACGCCGATGGCCATTACCAACACCCACAGTATCGGGGTGGTGCGCGACAGCCTGATCGCCCTGGAGCGCGAGCGTCTGGCGGACCCGGCGGTGTACTGGTGCATGCCGGTGGTCATGGAAACTTATGACGGCCTGCTCAACGACATCTGGGGCCAGCATGTTCGCCCTGAGCATGTGCGCCAGGCCCTGGACCAGGCTGAAAGCGGCCCGGTGCAGGAAGGCGCGGTAGGCGGTGGCACCGGCATGATTTGCCACGAGTTCAAGGGCGGCATCGGCACTGCGTCACGGCGCTTGCCAACGGAGCAGGGCGGCTGGACCGTGGGCGTACTGGTGCAGGCCAACCATGGCAAGCGCCAGGAGCTGCGGGTCGATGGTTACCCGGTGGGCCGTCATTTGACGGACATTGCTTCGCCCTTTGCCGAGCGTGGCACTCCCGGCATGGGCTCCATAGTGGTGATCATCGCCACGGACGCCCCCTTGCTGCCGCACCAATGCCAGCGCCTGGCACAGCGCGCGTCCATTGGCATTGCGCGCACCGGTGGCGGCACCGAGGATTCCAGCGGCGACCTGTTCCTGGCGTTTGCCACCGGTAACCGTGATTTGCCGCCGGCCGACTATGGGCGCAAGGACCTGCCGCTCAGCACCGGCTTGCAGATGGTCAACAACGACCATATTTCGCCGCTGTTCAGCGCGGCGGCAGAGGCGGTGGAGGAGGCGATCATCAATGCCATTCTGGCAGGTGAAGACATGACCACCCAAGACGGCGTCACGGTGCCGGGCCTGGCTGGCGAAACCCTCTTGGCAGCCATGCAACAGTGTGGCTGGAGTATGTCCCGGTAATGGGGGACAGCGCACTTTAATAGTGCGAATAGTGGCTCTTTAATGTTGCTAATGACACCGTGACAATATATTGGATCCATTAATCAAGTGGGCCGCTCACTTAGAGTGGCTTTACTTGTATTTAATATTTAAATAGTGGTGTGCGCCGATTCGGCCACACAAACGCAACGGCCCCCAATAAACACTGCGTGCGACTTCTTCAACTTGAACCTGCGTCACAAGTGTGCGATGGAAATAGATGTAGACGAAAGATTTCAAGTTGTGTCAGTTTTCTTACGCCTTCAAAAGAGGTGAGTGATAGGACTATCCTCGCCCGCGAGGTTCCTATCGAACAAAGACTGATGCACTTGCAAACAAGGAAGTACGTTTATGTCAAAAGTAAAAGACAAAGCTATTGTATCTGCCGCGCAAGCCAGCACTGCTTACTCGCAAATCGATAGCTTCAGCCATTTGTATGACCGTGGCGGCAACCTCACGGTCAATGGCAAACCGTCCTACACCGTAGACCAGGCAGCGACCCAGCTGCTGCGGGATGGTGCTGCGTACCGGGACTTTGATGGCAACGGCAAGATCGATCTGACCTACACCTTCCTCACCTCGGCTACCCAGAGCACCATGAACAAACATGGCATCTCGGGGTTCAGCCAATTCAACACCCAGCAGAAAGCACAGGCCGCACTGGCCATGCAATCCTGGGCGGATGTCGCCAACGTGACCTTTACTGAAAAGGCTTCCGGCGGTGACGGCCACATGACCTTCGGCAACTACAGCAGCGGCCAGGACGGCGCCGCGGCTTTCGCTTACCTGCCCGGCACCGGTGCGGGCTACGATGGCACCTCGTGGTACCTGACCAACAACAGCTACACGCCGAACAAGACCCCGGACCTGAACAACTATGGCCGGCAGACCCTGACCCACGAAATCGGCCACACCCTGGGCCTGGCTCACCCTGGCGACTACAACGCCGGGAACGGCAACCCGACCTATAACGACGCCACCTATGGACAGGACACGCGTGGCTATAGCCTCATGAGTTACTGGAGCGAGAGCAACACCAACCAGAACTTCAGCAAAGGCGGTGTCGAGGCTTACGCTTCCGGCCCGCTGATCGACGACATCGCCGCGATCCAGAAGCTCTACGGTGCCAACCTCAGCACCCGCGCCACGGACACCACCTACGGGTTCAACTCCAACACCGGGCGTGATTTCCTCAGCGCCAGTTCCAATGCCGACAAGCTGGTGTTCTCGGTATGGGACGGTGGCGGCAACGACACCCTGGACTTCTCCGGTTTTACCCAGAACCAGAAGATCAACCTCACTGCCACCTCGTTCTCTGATGTGGGCGGCCTGGTGGGCAATGTATCCATCGCCAAGGGCGTCACCATCGAGAACGCGTTCGGCGGTTCGGGCAACGACCTGATCATTGGTAACCAAGTCGCCAACACCATCAAGAGCGGGGCCGGCAACGACCTCATCTACGGCGGCGGCGGTGCGGACCAGCTGTGGGGCGGCACTGGCAGCGACACTTTCGTGTACGGTGCCAGTTCCGACTCCAGGCCAGGGGCTGCGGACAAGATCTTCGACTTCACCTCCGGTTCGGACAAGATCGACCTGTCCGGTATCACTAAGGGTGCGGGCGTGACCTTCGTCAACGCCTTTACCGGGCATGCCGGCGATGCTGTACTGACCTATGCCTCAGGTACCAACCTGGGCACCTTGGCGGTGGACTTCTCCGGGCACGGCGTGGCGGATTTCCTCGTCACCACCGTTGGCCAGGCGGCTGCCAGTGACATCGTAGCCTGATGTAAAGCGCGCGGTGCTTCGGCGCCGCGCTCCAGGCCGGAGTTGGATATGCCACGTTTTTCCCATTTGATCGCCTGTGTTGTGCAGGTGTTGTTCGTGTCGGCAGGAGCCCACGCAATGGCTAGCAGTCTTGTATTACCCACCTCCGCGCAGCTTGCCGGGCAGTGGGAGCTGAAGCAGCAGGATCAGGTGTGCGCGCTCAAGTTAGTGGAGCAAGCCAACGCGCTGGAGGGCGATATCGCCTGTGCCGAGCAATGGCTGGGCGACAAGCCGCTGACGTGGTCGCCCACCCCGGATGGTATTTGGCTGTTTAACGCTGAAGGCTCAGGGATCACCCATTTGAATCGCCAGAAAGAGGGCGACTATCAAGCCCGCACTAAAGCGGGTGAAGTTGTAAGGCTGCAACGAAAACTTTAATTAAAAGTTATAAGCATATAACTCGATTTGTTAGGCGGCCGTACCCTACTTGGTAGGGGTGACCCTTTTGCGTAATTCGCTGCAAGGAAAAACAATTAATATGGCGAAGTCCCATGGGGTGGCGCCCTTATTCAGGGCGTTGGGTGAATACAAGAGTATTTTGATCAGCGTTGGCTGTTTCACGGCATTGATTAACCTATTAATGCTGGTGCCCTCGATTTACATGCTGCAAGTGTATGACCGGGTGTTGTCCTCCCAGAATGAAACCACCCTGGTGATGTTGACGCTGATGGTCGTGGGCTTCTTTGCGTTTATCGGCCTGCTGGAAGTGGTGCGCAGCTTTATCGTGATCCGCATTGGCAGCCAGTTGGAGCGACGTTTCAACTTGCGCGTGTACAAAGCCGCGTTCGAACGCAACCTGCAGCGCGGCCAAGGGCACGCCGGGCAATCCTTGGGCGACTTGACCGCTCTGCGCCAATTCATCACGGGGCCAGCGCTGTTCGCGTTTTTCGATGCGCCCTGGTTCCCGATCTACCTGTTCGTGATTTTCCTGTTCAATGTGTGGCTCGGCGTGCTGGCCACGGCCGGCGCGGTGCTGTTGATTGGCCTGGCGTGCCTTAACGAATACCTGACCAAAAAGCCATTGGGCGAGGCCAGCGGTTATTCGCAGCAGTCCACCCAACTGGCCACCAGCCATTTGCACAACGCCGAAACCATCCAGGCCATGGGCATGCTCGGTGCGCTGCGCCAACGCTGGTTTGGCGTGCATTCGCAGTTCCTGGGCTTGCAGAACCAGGCCAGCGACACCGGTTCGATCATCACCTCCTTAAGCAAATCCTTGCGCCTGTGCCTGCAATCTTTGGTGCTGGGCCTGGGCGCCTACCTGGTGATCAAGGGCGACATGACCGCCGGCATGATGATCGCAGGCTCCATCTTGATGGGCCGCGTACTCAGCCCCATCGACCAACTGATTGCAGTGTGGAAGCAATGGAGTTCGGCCAAGCTGGCCTATCAGCGCCTCGACGAACTGCTGCGCGAATTCCCGCCAGAGGTCGAGCACATGGCCTTGCCTGCGCCCAACGGCCAAGTCAGTTTCGAACAGGTCAGCGCCGGCCCGCCGGGGCGGCGCATGGCGACCCTGCATCAGGTCAGCTTTAACCTGGCTGCCGGTGAAGTGCTGGGCGTGCTCGGCGCGTCCGGTTCCGGTAAGTCCACCCTGGCTCGCGTGCTGGTGGGCGTGTGGCCAACCCTGGCCGGTACCGTACGCCTGGACGGCGCGGATATTCACCGCTGGAACCGCGACGACCTCGGCCCGCATATCGGCTATTTGCCCCAGGACATCGAGCTGTTTAGTGGCAGCATCGCCGACAACATCGCGCGCTTTCGCGAGGCCGACCCGGAACTGGTGGTCAAGGCCGCGCAACAGGCCGGCGTGCATGAACTGATCCTGCGCCTGCCCCAAGGCTACGACACCGTGCTGGGCGACAACGGCGGTGGCTTGTCCGGCGGCCAGAAACAACGCGTGGCCCTGGCCCGCGCCCTGTACGGCGGGCCGCGCCTGATCGTGCTGGACGAACCCAACTCCAACCTCGACACCGTCGGCGAAGCCGCATTGGCCAGCGCCATCATGCAGATGAAAGCCCAGGGCAGCAGCGTGGTGCTGGTCACCCATCGTTCCTCGGCATTGGCCCAGGCCGATAAGTTGCTAGTGCTCGGCGAAGGCCAACTGCAAGCGTTCGGGCCCAGTCAGGAGGTGCTGCGGGCGTTGTCCGGGCAGCAGGAAGCGCCGAAAGAAAAAACCGGTGTCAGCTTCAGCCGTCACTACCAGGCCGGAAGGAATCCAGGCGCATGAGCAGCCTTACTGTTGAACCTCAAATCAAAGAACGCGATGCCGGCTTTTTCGTAAAAATGGGCTGGGTGATGACCATTGTCGGTGCCGGTGGGTTTTTCCTCTGGGCCAGCCTCGCACCGTTGGACCAAGGCATTCCGGTCCAAGGCACCGTGGTGGTGTCTGGCAAGCGCAAGGCGGTACAAACCTTCAGCCCCGGCGTGGTCAGCCGCATCCTGGTGAAAGAGGGCGAGTTGGTCAAGCAAGGCCAGCCGCTGTTTCGTCTCGACCAGACCCAGAACCAGGCCGATGTGCAATCGCTGCAAGCCCAGTACCGCATGGCCTGGGCCAGCGTGGCGCGCTGGCAGAGCGAGCGTGACAACCTCTCCAGCATCACCTTTCCTGCAGAACTGAGTGCCAACCCCGATCCGGCCTTGATGCTGGTGCTAGAAGGTCAGCGCCAACTGTTCAGCAGCCGTCGCGACGCGTTTGCCCGTGAACAAGCCGGGATCCGCGCCAGCATCGAGGGCGCCAACTCTCAGCTAAGTGGTATGCGCCGTGCCCGCAGTGACTTGACCGCCCAGGCCCAATCTCTGCGCGCGCAACTGAGCAACCTGCAACCCTTGGCCGACAACGGCTACATCCCGCGCAACCGCCTGATGGACTACCAGCGCCAGTTATCCCAGGTGCAGCAGGACCTGGCGCAAAACGCCGGTGAAAGCGGCCGGATAGAGCAGGGCATTGTTGAGTCGCGGCTCAAATTGCAGCAGCACAGCGAGGAATATCAAAAAGAGGTGCGCAGCCAATTGGCCGACGCGCAACTGCGCAGCCTGACTCTTGAACAGCAACTGACCTCCGCCGGCTTCAACCTGCAACACAGCGAGATCAACGCGCCGGCCGATGGCATCGCGGTCAACCTCAGCGTGCACACCGAAGGCGCCGTGGTGCGTGCCGGTGAAACCCTGTTGGAGATCGTGCCCCAGGGCACACGCCTGGAAGTGGAAGGGCACCTGCCGGTGCATTTGGTGGACAAGGTCGGCACACACTTGCCTGTCGACATCCTCTTCACCGCCTTCAACCAAAGCCGCACGCCACGGGTGCCGGGCGAAGTCAGCCTGATCTCCGCCGACCAGATGCTCGATGAAAAGACCGGTGCGCCGTACTACGTGCTGCGCACCAGCGTCAGCGAGGCGGCGATGGAAAAACTCAACGGCCTGGTGATCAAGCCCGGCATGCCCGCCGAGATGTTCGTGCGCACCGGCGAGCGTTCACTGCTCAACTATCTGTTCAAGCCGCTGCTGGACCGCGCCGGCTCTGCGTTGACTGAGGAATGAGCATGAAGCCAGTGTTCATTTCGCTGTTGCTGGTGTGTGGCAGTGCCCAGGCCGCGATGGGGCCCTTCGATGTGTACGAGCAGGCGCTGCGCAACGACCCGGTGTTCCTCGGCGCCATCAAGGAGCGCGACGCCGGCCTGGAAAACCGCACCATTGGCCGTGCCGGCTTGCTGCCGCGGCTGTCCTACAACTACAACAAGGGCCGCAACAATTCCGAAGCGCACCTGCCCGACGGGCGCGGCGGTAGTTACCGCGACGACCGTAACTACAACAGCTATGGCTCGACCTTCAGCCTGCAACAGCCGTTGTTCGACTACGAAGCCTATGCCAACTACCGCAAGGGCGTGGCCCAGGCGCTGTTCGCCGATGAAAGCTTTCGCGACAAGAGCCAGGCGTTGCTGGTGCGGGTGTTGAGCTATTACACCCAGGCGCTCTTTGCCCAGGACCAGATCGACATCGCCAGGGCCAAGAAGAAGGCGTTCGAACAACAGTTCCAGCAGAACCGGCATTTGTTCCAGCAAGGCGAGGGCACCCGCACCGATATCCTTGAAGCCGAGTCGCGCTACGAGTTGGCCACCGCCGAAGAGATCCAGGCCCTGGATGAGCAGGACGCCTCGCTCCGGGAGTTGGGCGCATTGATCGGTGTGCAAAGCGTCAACATCAACGACCTGGCACCGCTGAACCAGAGCTTTGCCGCGTTCACCCTGACCCCGGCCAACTACGACACCTGGCATGAGTTGGCGCTGACCAACAACCCTGTGCTGGCTTCGCAGCGCCAGTCCCTGGAAGTGGCGCGCTATGAAGTGGAACGCAACCGTGCCGGGCATTTGCCCAGAATCACCGCGTATGCCACCTCGCGCAAGCAGGAGTCCGACAGCGGCAACACCTATAACCAGCGCTACGACACCAACACCATCGGCGTCGAAGTGAGCATGCCGCTGTATGCCGGTGGCGGTATCTCGGCCTCCACCCGCCAGGCCAGCCGCGCGATGGAGCAGGCGGAGTACGAGTTGGAAGGCAAGACCCGGGAAACCCTGATCGAATTGCGTCGCCAGTTCAGTGCGTGCCTGTCGGGCGTGAGTAAGTTGCGCGCCTATCAGAAAGCGCTGGCATCCGCCGAGGCGCTGGTGGTGTCGACCAAGCAGAGCATTCTCGGCGGAGAGCGCGTCAACCTCGATGCCTTGAACGCCGAACAGCAGCTGTACAGCACCCGCCGCGACCTGGCCCAGGCGCGTTATGACTACTTGATGGCCTGGACCAAATTGCACTACTACGCGGGCAACTTGCGTGACACCGACTTGGCCAAAGTGGACGAAGCCTTCGGCCCGGATGGAAAACTGTAGGAGCGCGTATTTTGTGGCGAGGGAGCTTGCTCCCGCTCGACAGCGAAGCTGGAGCCGGCTTTTTTAGGGAGCGCTTCGCACTCCAGCGGGAGCAAGCTCCCTCGCCACAGGGCAGGGAATAACAATAATAGGGAGTGTGCACATGATCACCGATTCACCACGTTTCAAACCCTTCACCGCAGGTTCCTTGCTCTTGCTGTCCGTTGCGGCACAGGCGCAATACACCGAGACCGGCCAACCGGGTAACCCCGCCAGTTGGCGCTCCGCCGAGTACCAGAGCGACTGGGGCCTGGGCCGCATGAAGGCCGATGAAGCCTACGCCGCCGGGATCAGCGGCCAAGGCGTGAAAATCGGTGCGCTGGACTCAGGGTTCGATACCAATCACCCGGAAGCTTCCAAAGACCGTTTTCACCCGGTCACCGCCACGGGCACCTATGTCGATGGCAGCGCCTTCAGCACCACGGGCGCGCTCAACCCGAACAATGATTCCCACGGCACCCACGTCACCGGCACCATGGGCGCCGCCCGCGACGGCGTGGGTATGCATGGCGTTGCTTACAACGCGCAGGTCTATGTGGGCAACACCAACGCCAACGACAGCTTCCTGTTCGGCCCCACGCCAGACCCCAAATACTTCAAGACCGTGTACACCGCTTTGGTGGACTCCGGCGTGCGCGCCATCAACAACAGCTGGGGCAGCCAGCCCAAGGACGTCAGCTACCAGACCCTGGACAACATGCATGCGGCGTACGCCCAGCATTACAACCGTGGCACCTGGCTGGACGCGGCCGCGGACGTGGCCAAGGCCGGTGTGATCAACGTGTTCAGCGCCGGCAACAGCGGCTATGCCAACGCCAGCGTGCGCTCGGCCTTGCCGTATTTCCAGCCGGAACTGGAAGGCCACTGGCTGGCCGTGTCCGGGTTGGATAAGGCCAATAACCAGAAATACAACAAATGCGGCGTCGCCAAGTACTGGTGTATTTCTACCCCCGGCGCGCTGATCAACAGCACCATTCCTGACGGGGGTTATGGGGTCAAGTCCGGCACCTCGATGTCAGCGCCCCATGCCACCGGCGCGTTGGCGCTGGTGATGGAACGTTATCCCTACATGACCAACGAGCAAGCCTTGCAGGTGCTGCTGACCACCGCCACGCAGCTCGACGGCTCGATCACCCAGGCGCCCAACGCCATTGTCGGCTGGGGCGTGCCTGACCTGGGCCGGGCGATGCACGGTCCTGGGCAACTGCTCGGGCCCATGGAGGTCAACCTGGCCGCCGGGCAGGGCGATGTGTGGAGCAACGGCATCTCCGACCAGGCGCTCATCCAGCGCCAGGCCGAGGACCGCGCCGAGCACACGGCCTGGCAGCAAACTCTGATCGACAAGGGTTGGCAAAACGGCGTGGGTGCCTCTGCCAGCCAGCAGGACCAGACTGATTACGCCATCGGCAGTGCCCGCGACCAAGCGGCGGCCCAGCGTGTGTACGAGGGCAGCCTGATCAAGGCCGGTGCCGGTAGCCTGGTGCTCAGCGGCGACAGCACCTATCGCGGTGCGACCCTGGTCAACGGCGGTCTGTTGGCGGTCAATGGCTCGCTGACTTCGGCAGTGACGGTCAATGACAGCGGCACCCTCGGCGGTTCCGGGCGTATCGCCGCGTTGTCGGTAAACAACGGCGGCCGTGTGGCCCCGGGTAATTCCGTGGGCACCTTGCAAGTGGCAGGGGACGTAAACCTCGGCGCCGGATCGACCTATGCCGTGGAGCTGACGCCCACCAGCAGTGACCGCATTGTCGCCGGTGGCCAGGCGATTCTTGGCGGCGGCACCGTCACACTGGCGCTGGAAAACAGCCCGACCTTGCTCAGCCAGAGCGAGGCCCAAAGCCTGATCGGCCGGCAGTACTCGATTCTCGAGGCGGCGGGCGGCATTCAGGGCCAGTTCGGGCAAGTGCTGCCCAACTACCTGTTCCTCGGTGGCACCCTCGACTACGCCGCCAATGCCGTGCAACTGAACGTGGGGCGCAACGACGCCAGCTTCGCCAGCGTCGGCGCGACCCGCAACCAGCGCAACGTCGCGGTGGCTGCTGAGCAATTGGGCGCCGGCAACCCGGTGTATGAAAGCCTGCTGCAGTCGCAATCGGTTGCCGTGGCCCAGCAGGGCTTGCAGCAACTGTCCGGGGAAATCTACCCGGCTGTGGGTGCGATGCTGATCAACGACAGCCTGCAACTGCGTAACGCCGTGGGCGAGCGCCTGCGCCATGTGCCAGTGGCCGGTGAAAGCAACCTGTGGTTCAAAGCACTGGGCGCCTGGGGCAAGACTGATAGCCGCACTGAAACGGCGGGGTCCACCACCTCCATCGGCGGCCTGTTGGCGGGTGTGGACGGCGCGCTGGATGAGCAGACCCGCGTGGGTGTGGTTGCCGGCTACAGCGACAGCTCCTTGAACATGGGCAGCGGTACCCATTCATCGGCGTCCATCGACAGCTACCACTTTGGCGCGTACGCCGGGCGCGAGCTGGGTGATTGGCGCCTGAGCGTCGGCGGTGCCTACAGCTGGCATCGCGGCGACGTGAAGCGCGACCTGCAATGGGGGGATGTCAGCGGCAAGCAAAAAACCAAGCTGGACGCGACCACGGCGCAAGTCTTCACCGAAGCCGCGTACCGCATCCGCCTGCAAGCGGTGGCCCTGGAGCCGTTCGCCAACCTGGCCTATGTGCATCTGAACAGCGAGTCCTTCCACGAAAAAGGTGATGCCGCTGCCCTGGAACGCGGCAGCGACCGGCGTGATGCGGTGCTCAGCACCCTCGGTGTGCGCGCCCTGAAAACTCTGGCACTCAATGACCACCAGCAACTGGACCTGTCCGGTTCGTTGGGCTGGCAACACAGCCTGACGGCGGTGGAGTCAGAGGAACACCTGGCGTTTGTCGCCGGCGGGCCTTCATTTGCGGTGCGCAGTGCGCCATTGCTGCGCGACGCTGCCCTGGTGGGCGTGCAGGCCAGCCTGGCGTTGAATGCGTCGACGCGGGTCAACCTGGATTACAACGGCCAGCTGGGTGGGCGCGCGAAAACCCAGGGCGTTGGCTTGAGCCTGAACTGGCAGTTCTGAAGACACCGCGAACCTGATCGTTCCCACGCTCCGCTGATCGTTCCCACGCTCCGCGTGGTAACGCCTCCTGTGACGCTCCGCGTCACGCTTTGGGACGCAGAGCGTCCGGGGCCGCATTTCCACGCGGAGCGTGGGAATGATCAGCGGCGGTGTTCTGGAGAAAGTGATTTACACACGTGCAATAAGAAAACTAAGGAAGGTCACCGTGAAAAAAAGCAAGTCAGGGTTAACTACCGCCATCCACACAGGCCCGGGCTATCCGCTCAAGGCGCTGAGCTGCGTGCCATACGGCGCGTTGCTGTGTTGCCTGGCAAGCCTGGGGACCGCCCAGGCTGCACCCTATGTGGAAACCGGCAAACTGGGCGACGCCGCCAGCTGGCGCAGCAATGAGTTCAAGGCCGACTGGGGCCTGGGCGCCGTGCACGCCGACACCGCCTATGCGGCTGGCTATACCGGCAAGGGCGTCAAGCTGGGGATCTTCGACCAGCCGGTGTACGCCCAGCACCCGGAGTTTGCCAGCCCCGACAAGGTGGTGACGATTGTCACCGAGGGCATTCGCCAATACACCGACCCGTATATCCCAGTGAAGGCCGGCGACGCGTTCCGCTACGACGGCACGCCGTCCAAGGACTCCAACGGCAAGCTGGGTAACCACGGCACCCATGTCGGCGGCATTGCGGCCGGTAACCGCGATGGCGGGCCGATGCACGGCGTGGCGTTCAACGCACAAATCCTCACCGCCGAAAACGGTGACCCGGGCCCGGAAGACGGGATCATCCTCGGCAACGACGGCGCCGTGTACAAGGCCGGCTGGGATGGGCTGGTCGCCAGTGGC
This sequence comes from Pseudomonas sp. DW-iso17, assembly GCF_058725345.1. Lineage (NCBI taxonomy): Bacteria > Pseudomonadati > Pseudomonadota > Gammaproteobacteria > Pseudomonadales > Pseudomonadaceae > Pseudomonas > Pseudomonas sp. DW-iso17. Next base: position 349,647 of record NZ_JBZXEA010000032.1, read on the forward strand.
GCGCGTATCATCAACAACAGCTGGGGCATCGGCATCGGTGATCAGTACGCCAAGGGCGGCCGCGATCCGGCGTTCCCCAATTTCACCGTCAACGAAGCCCAGGCGCAGTTCAATACCATCAGGCCGATCCTTGGCACCCTAGCAGGTGGCGCGTACCAAGGCGCCATCGACGCGGCCCGCAGCGGTGTGCTGACCATCTTTGCTGCAGGCAATGACTACAACCTCAACAACCCGGATGCGATTTCCGGCCTTGCGTATTTTGTGCCAGAGATCGCGCCTAACTGGCTGTCCGTCGCGGCCCTCCAGCAGAACCCGAATACGGCAAGCCCCGATCCGTATGTGATCAGTACTTTCTCCTCGCGTTGTGGCTATGCGGCGAGCTTTTGCGTGTCGGCACCCGGCACCAAGATCTACAGTTCGATCATCAACGGTACCGACCTGAGCAACCTCACCACCGACTGGGCCAACAAAAATGGCACCTCCATGGCCGCACCTCACGTGGCAGGCGCCGCAGCGGTGCTGATGGAGCGCTTCCAATACATGAGCGGCGACCAGATCTCCACCGTGCTCAAGACCACCGCCACCGACCTCGGCGCGCCGGGCATCGATTCGCTGTATGGCTGGGGCATGATCAACCTGGGCAAGGCGGTCAACGGCCCCGGGATGTTTATCACCGCTGAGGATATCCCGGCCGAGTTCCGTATCGACGGCGCCTACGGCAGCGGCCAGTTCGTCGCGGACCTGCCGGGTGTCGGCGCGGTGGTGGATGCCGGCAAACCCACCCAGCGTGTGTGCGATGACCTGCACTGCGGGCGGGATGTGTGGAGCAACGACATCTCGGGCCATGGCGGCCTGACCAAGCAAGGCATCGGTACCTTGGTGCTCACCGGCGCCAATACTTACAGCGGGCCGACGCTGGTCAACCAGGGCTTGCTGGCAATCAACGGTTCGGTCACCTCCGACGTTACCGTCAGCCAGAGCGGTGTGGTCGGTGGTTCGGGGCGTATCGGTTCGCTGAGCGCGAAAAGCGGCGGCACCGTGGCGCCGGGCAATTCCATCGGCACCTTGAACGTGGCGGGCAACGTCAACTTTGAACCGGGTTCGACCTACGCGGTAGAACTGTCGCCCACCAGCAGCGATCGCATCGTCGCCGGCGGCACGGCCACCCTCAACGGCGGCACCGTGACTCTTGCCCTGGAAAACAGCCCGACCTTGCTGAGCGCCACCCAGGCCCAAAGCCTGATCGGCCGTCAGTACAACATCCTGCAAGCGGCAGGCGGCGTCACCGGTAGCTTCGCGGCAGTGGTGCCCAATTACCTGTTTGTCGGCGGCACCTTGAACTACGCCGCCAACGGTGTGCAGCTGGATGTGGCACGCACTAACAGCTTCGCCAGCGTGGCGGCTACGCCGAACCAGCGCGCCGTGGCCGCCGCCGCCGAGCAATTGGGCGCAGGCAATGGCGTGTATGAAAGCTTGCTGCTGGCACCCACGGCCGCTTCGGCTCAAGGCGCGTTCCAGCAACTGAGCGGGGAGGTATACCCGGCGCTGGAAACCGCCCTGGTCAATGACAGCCGCTACGTACGCGAAGCGGTGGGCGAACGCCTGCGCAATGGCGAGATGGGCGCTACCAGCCAAGCCATCGACAGCCGTGGCAACGTGTGGGTCAAGGCACTGGGTGCATGGGGCAAGACCGACAGCCGCAACGACACGGCGGGCTACACCACCTCTATCGGCGGCATGCTCGCCGGTGTGGACGGCGCCCTCGATGAGGCCACACGCATCGGCCTGGTGGCCGGCTACAGCGACACGTCGCTGAACATGGGCAGCGGCACCCACAGCCGCGCCTCGGTCGACAGCTATCATTTCGGCGCCTATGCCGGGCATGAAATCGGCGCCTGGCGCCTGAGTGGCGGCGCGACCTACAGCTGGCACCGCGCCGATGTCAAACGCGACCTGCAATACGGCGACGTCAGCGGCAAGCAAAAAGCCAAGGTCGATGCCCACAGCACCCAGGTATTCACGGAGGCGGCGTACCGTATCAACCTGCAACCGCTGGCCCTGGAGCCGTTCGCCAATCTGGCCTACGTGCACCTGGACACTGACAGCTTCAAAGAGAAGGGCGACGCCGCCGCGCTGAGAAGTGGCGACGACAGCCGTGACCTGGTGCTCAGCACCCTGGGTATGCGTGCCTTGAAGACCTTCAATATCAACGACCATCAGCAACTGGAAGTCTCCGGCACCCTGGGCTGGCAGCACAACCTGAGCAGCACCGATTCGGAGCAGCACCTGGCGTTTGCCTCGGGCGGCCCGTCGTTCACGGTGGAAAGTGCGCCAATGGTGCGCGATGCCGCGTTGGTCGGAGCACGGGTCAGCCTGGCATTGAGCAAGGATGCGCGGGTGAACTTCGATTACAACGGCTTGCTGGCCAGCAAGGAGAAGGTGCACGGCGTCGGCTTGAGCCTGGACTGGGCGTTCTAAAGGCCAGATGCAGTGGGTTGTGGCGAGGGAGCAAGCTCCCTCGCCACACAAGCTCGCTCCTACAGGTGGTAACGGATAACAGGTGTTTTGGCTTTCTCTACAAATCCAACAACAGAGAGGCACTACCAATGGGTATCTTTGACTATAAAAACCTCGGTACCGAGGACTCCAAGGCGTTGTTCGCCGATGCCATGGCGATCACGCTGTATTCCTACCACAACCTGGATAACGGCTTTGCCGTCGGTTACCAGAACAACGGCCTCGGGCTGGGCTTGCCTGCCACCCTGGTCAGCGCGCTGATTGGCGGCAGCAATGCCCAAGGGGTCATCCCCGGCATCCCCTGGAACCCCGACTCGGAAAAAGCCGCCCTGGAGGCGGTGCAAGCAGCCGGCTGGAAGCCTATCAGCGCCAGTACCCTGGGCTACAGCGGCAAGGTTGATGAACGCGGCACCTTCTTTGGCGAAAAATTCGGCTACGGCACGGCGCAGGCCGAGGTGCTGGGCAAGTACGATGATGCGGGCAAGCTGCAGGAAATCGGCATCAGTTTTCGCGGCACTTCGGGGCCTCGGGAAAGCGTGATCACCGACTCCATCGGCGATGTGATCAGCGACCTGCTCGCCGCCTTCGGGCCTAAGGATTATGCCAAGAACTACGCGGGGGAAGCCTTCGGCGGCTTGCTCAAAAACGTGGCGGACTACGCCAGTGCCCAGGGCCTGGGCGGCAATGACGTGGTGGTCAGCGGCCACAGCCTTGGGGGCCTCGCGGTCAACAGCATGGCCGACTTGAGCGACAACAGCTGGTCGGGGTTCTATAAGGACTCCAACTACGTGGCCTACGCGTCGCCGACCCAGAGCGCCGGCGACAAGGTGCTTAACGTCGGCTATGAAAACGACCCGGTGTTCCGCGCTCTGGATGGCTCGTCATTCAACCTGTCGTCCCTGGGCGTGCACGACAAGCCCCACGAGTCGAGCACCGACAACATCGTCAGCTTCAACGACCACTACGCTTCATCCCTGTGGAACCTGCTGCCATTTTCCATCCTCAACCTGCCCACCTGGGTCTCGCACTTGCCCACCGGTTACGGCGACGGCATGACCCGCATCCTCGACTCGGGCTTCTACGAACAGATGACCCGCGACTCGACGGTGATCGTCGCCAACCTGTCCGATCCGGCACGGGCCACCACCTGGGTGCAAGACCTCAACCGCAATGCCGAGGCGCACAAGGGCAATACCTTCATCATTGGCAGTGACGGCGACGACTTGATCAAAGGCGGCAGGGGCGCGGACTTTATCGAAGGTGGCAAGGGCAATGACACCATCCGTGACAGCAGCGGGCATAACACGTTTTTGTTTAGCGGGCAGTTTGGCAATGACCGGGTGATTGGCTACCAGACGACGGACAAGCTGGTGTTCAACGACGTGGCGGGCAGCACCGATTACCGCGATCACGTCAAGGTGGTGGGCGCGGATACCGTCATTAGCTTTGGTACGGATTCGGTGACGCTGGTGGGTGTGAGCAGTCTGTCGGGGGAGGGGATAGTCATCAGCTAACGTATTCGGTGTGGGAGCTTGCTTGCCTGCGATGGCGGCGGTCGAGACAGCCATGCGGTGACTGACAAATCGCTATCGCAGGCAAGCCAGCTCCCACATTTGATGGGGTGTTGCTAGAAGATCACTTTTCCTTACGCACCGTGGCCACATCATCGGCCTTGATACGAATACGCTTGCCGGCAATATCGGTGAACTCGTAGAAGCCGTCGGCGGTCTTGGCGTTGGGCGTGTCCTTGGTCAAATACTGCGTGCCGTTCTGCAAGGTCACCACGGTTTGCGTGGAGCAACCGGCCAATACCAGAAAAGTGAGTGCAACCAGTGGCAGACCCAAATTCTTCATGTTCATAACCCTTACCTTTAACCCTGAAAAGTCCCGCAGCGTCTGGCTGCGCGGCCATAAATATTACTTGATCAACCCCCTCATCAGATTGTTTTTTTGCAAAAAGTTGCAGGCGCCATTTATCTATCACTGATTGCAACAACCGCTTTGCCCCGGCACTCTGTATGCATAACCAGTATTTGATTGCTCTGCGCCATGGCCAACCCCCTCGAAGATCCCTTGTATTACCTGCATAACTTCCGCCAAGTGCTGGTTTGGTTGGGGCAGCGCTATGCCGATTTGCTCGATGCGCACGAACAGCATTTCATTCAGCAATTTGACAGGTTGCCTCTGGCGTCCCAGGCGTTGTTGGTGCGGATGGTGATGCGCAAGGGCGTGCATTTTCGCGCCACCAAGCTCCATTACCTGGAAATCGGTTGCCCTCATGCGGCGGCGGGGCCACTGCGTGAGTTGGGGTGGGTGGAGGATCAAAGCCCGCTGCCGTTTGCCACCCTGTTCGCCCTGCTGCAAAAAAGTGAATTGCTCGGCGCCTTCAGGCCCTGGATCGACCAACCCAAGGGCAACAAGGCCGACTGGCTTGAACCCTTGGCGGCGCAATTTACCGAACCGCGCAGCTTTGCCCAGTGGTGTCCCGACGTGGGCGATGTGCTGTATAGCCTGACAGTGATGGAGTTGTGTGATCGCCTGCGCCTGATGTTCTTCGGCAACCTGCACCAGGACTGGTCGGAATTCGTGTTGGCAGATCTGGGCATCTATACCTATGAAAAAGTCGAGTTCTGCGCCGAGTCTCGTGGTTTACGCAGCCGTGACGACGTGCATGGGTTTTTATTCCTGCACCAGTGCCAGCAAGCCTTTGAAGCCGGTGAGGCACTGGATACGGTGTTGGCGCAGGTCGCCACGTTGTGTACCGACAACCCGTGGCTGGAAAAGCGTCGTGCCAAGCTGCTGTTCCAGATCGGCCAGTATTGCGAACGGTGCGCCGAGCTGGCACTGGCCGAACAGATCTACCGCAATTGCACTCATCCCGGCGCGCGGGCGCGGCTGATCCGCGTACTGGAACGTCAGGAGGATTACGCCCAAGCCATGGCCCTGGCGACCGAGGCGCAACAGGCCCCACACAGCGCAGCGGAACACCAACACCTGCTTCGCGTAGTGCCGCGCCTGCGGCGCAAACTCGGCGGGCCGGCGCTGCCCAGGGCCAAGCCCCAAGCGGTGGCACGCCTGGACCTTTCGCTGGTGCAGGAACCGCTGCTGTCGGTGGAATCCTGCGTGCTGGCGCACTTGAGCGAACCGGATGCACCGGTGCATTACGTCGAGAATGGCCTGATCAATTCGCTGTTTGGCTTGCTGTGCTGGGAGGCGATTTTTGCGCCGCTGCCGGGGGCGTTCTTCCACCCGTTCCAGCGCGGGCCGGCGGACCTGCATAGCGAGGACTTTTATCAACGCCGAGAAGCTTTGTTTGCCGCGTGCTTTGCGCAACTGGAGGACGGTCGCTACAAGGCAAGCATCCGCCAACGCTACGTGGATAAATGGGGCATCCAGTCGCCCTTTGTGTTCTGGAACCTGCTGAGCGAAGACCTGCTGGAGCAAGCCCTGGACTGCCTGCCCGCCGAGCATTTGCGCCATTGGTTCACGCGCCTGTTGCAGGATATCCGTGCCAACCGGGCCGGGATGCCGGACCTCATCCAGTTCTGGCCGGCGCAAAACACCTATCGCATGATCGAGGTCAAGGGGCCCGGCGACCGCCTGCAAGACAACCAGTTGCGTTGGCTGGCGTTCTGCGGCGAGTACCAGATGCCGGTCACCGTCTGCTACGTGCGTTGGGCGGAGCAACCCGCTTGAGTTACAGCGTGGCCGTGCGGGCGCTGTGTGAGTTCACGGCCAAGGTCGGCGACCTCGACCTGCGTTTTACGCCGTCGCCCAGCGCCCAGGAAGGCATCGTCGGCCATCGCACGGTGGCATCCCGGCGCAGCGCGCACTATCAGCACGAGGTCACCCTGGAGGGCGATTACCAGCAGCTCAAGGTGCGGGGCAGGGCGGACGGCTACGACCCGGACGCCAACCGCCTGGAAGAAGTCAAAACCTACCGTGGCGACCTCGCTGCCCAGCCCGCCAACCATCGGCAACTGCACTGGGCCCAGGTCAAGGTGTATGGCTGGCTGATGTGCCAGAAACTCGGGCTCGATCATATCGACCTGGCGCTGGTGTACTTCGACATCGTCGGCGAAGGCGAAACCGTGCTGAACCAGCGGTTCGATGCACCCGACCTTGAGCAGTTCTTCAATCAGCAATGCGCGCTGTTCCTGGACTGGGCCCGGCAGGAGATGCAGCACCGTGCGGCACGCAACGCTGGCGCGCAGAGCCTGGCGTTTCCCCATGTCGACTTCCGTACCGGGCAGCGCGACTTGGCCGAGTCGGTCTACAAAGCGGTGACTACGGGCCGGTGCCTGATGGCCCAGGCGCCCACGGGTATTGGCAAGACCATCGGCACCATCTTCCCGCTGCTCAAGGCCCTGGCGCCGCAGCAACTGGACAAGCTGTTCTTCCTCACCGCCAAGACGCCCGGGCGCAAGCTGGCGCTGGATGCCGCCCAGGTGCTGTACGACAGCAGCCCCGAGCTGTCACTGCGTGTGCTTGAACTGGTGGCCCGGGACAAGGCGTGCGAACACTTGGACAAAGCCTGCCACGGCGATTCCTGCCCATTGGCCAAGGGCTTTTATGACCGCCTGCCTGCCGCCCGCCAGGCCGCGTCCAAGGTGCGCCTGCTCGATCAACAAAGCCTGCGCAACGTGGCGCTGGCCCATCAGGTATGCCCGTACTACCTGAGCCAGGAAATGGCGCGCTGGAGCGACCTGATCGTCGCCGACTACAACTATTACTTCGACTTTGGCGCCATGCTGTTCGGCCTGGCCCAGCTCAACCAGTGGCGTGTCGCGGTGCTGGTGGACGAGGCGCACAACCTGGTCGAACGCGCGCGCTCGATGTACAGCGCCAGCCTGGACCAGTACAGCCTCAAGATCTTGCGCGATAACGCGCCCGAGCCCCTGAACAAACCCTTGCAGCGCTTGAACCGTGAGTGGAATGCCTTGCACAAGGACCAACTCGCACCGTATCAGGCGTACGCCGCCAAACCTGACAAACTGCTCCAGGCCCTGAGCCTGTGCACCAGCGCCATGGGCGACTACTTCAACGACCACCCCGAAGCCCTCAGCGGTGACCTGCAAGCCTTCTACTTCGACGCGCTGCAATGGGCCAAAGTGGCCGAGCTGTTCAATGAGCACTTTATCTTCGATATCACCAAGCGCTCGTTCAGCGGCAAGCGCAGCAGCTCGACCCTGTGCCTGCGCAACGTGGTGCCGGCCGAGTTCATCCGGCCCAGGCTGACCGCCGCGCGCAGCAGTGTGCTGTTTTCCGCGACCTTGAGCCCGCGCCATTATTACGCGGACTTGCTGGGCCTGCCGGCGGATACCGCCTGGGTTGATGTGGCATCACCGTTCAAGGCCGAGCAATTGCAGGTCAGCATCGTTGACCGCATCTCTACGCGGTTTGTGCATCGCCAGGCGTCGCTGGAACCTATCGTGGAACTGCTCGCGCGGCAATTCGCTGCGCAACCGGGTAACTACCTGGCGTTTTTCTCAAGCTTCGATTACCTGCAACAGGTGGCCCAGTTAATGGCCGAACGGCACCCGCAGATTGCGTTGTGGTTGCAGGCGCGGGGCATGGCCGAGGCCGAGCGCCAAGCCTTTTTGGAGCAGTTCACCCACCACAGCCAGGGCATTGGCTTTGCGGTGCTGGGCGGTGCGTTTGGCGAAGGTATCGACCTGCCCGGAGCGCGCCTGATCGGTGCGTTTATCGCCACCCTGGGTTTACCGCAGCTCAACCCGGTGAATGAGCAGATCAAGGCACGTATGGGCGCTGTTTTCGGCGCGGGGTATGACTACACCTACCTGTATCCCGGTATTCAGAAAGTTGTGCAGGCGGCGGGGAGGGTGATCCGCAGCCAGCAGGATCGCGGGGTGGTGATGCTGATCGATGACCGCTTTGGCGAATCGCGGGTGCAGCAGTTGTTGCCGCGTTGGTGGGCGATCAAGCCCCTGTAGGAGCGAGCAAGCTCGCTCCTACAGGTTTGGGCTACACCACTTCCAGGTAGGAGCTCTGTATCTCCCGGGCCAACTCACGCACGGTGTCGATGAATTCTGTCAGCCGAGTGTGCAGCCCATCTTCCAGAATCTCATCAATCCCCGTGTACCGCAGCCGCGCCTCGAACTCCGCCGCCAGGCGTTGCGCCGTGCGCCCATAACTGCCGGGCAGGTCGGCCAGGATATGGCTCAACTCCTCGATGCAGGCATGCAGCGAACGCGGCACATCGCTGCGCAACAGCAGCAACTCTGACACCGAGCGTGCATTCAAGGCATTCGGATACAGCTCGGTATAGGCCTCGAACGACGACAACGCGCGCAGCAGGGCGCTCCACTGGTAATAACCGCGTGCCGATACGTCGCTGACTTCTTCCGACTCCTCGCCGAACATCTCATAGCGCGCATCCAGCAGGCGCAAGGTGTTGTCAGCACGTTCGACAAAGGTGCCCAGGCGAATGAAGCGGTACGCGTCATTGCGCATGATGGTGCCCGAGGTTGCGCCCCGAAACAGGTGCGAGCGTTGCTTGACCCAATCACAGAAGTGGCTGATGCCATGCCGTGCCAGGCCACCGGCGGCGATGCTGCGCATTTCCAGCCAGGTGGCGTTGAGGTTTTCCCACATGTCGGCGGTGATGCGCCCGCGTACCGCATGGGCATTGCCTCGGGCGGCACGCAGGCAGTTGTAGATGCTCGCGGGGTTTTGCGCGTCGAGCGCAAAGAAGTGCAACATGCGTTCGGCATCCAGGGTCTGGTGCCGCTCCAGGTAGCTGTCCAGGGTGCCGCTGCTGAGCAACGACATCGCCAGTTCATCCAGGCCATCGCTGCGCCCGGCCTGGGGCATCAAGGACAACGAATAACTGACTTCCAGCATGCGTGCCAGGTTCTCGGCGCGCTCCAGGTAACGCGACATCCAATACAGATCTGCAGCTGTTCTACTCAGCATACTCAGCCCTCCACCACCCAGGTGTCCTTGGTTCCACCGCCTTGCGACGAGTTGACGACCAGCGAGCCTTCCTTCAGCGCCACGCGGGTCAAGCCACCGGGCACCAGGCGGGTTTCCTTGCCCGAGAGCACGAAGGGTCGCAAGTCGATGTGCCGGGGCGCGATGCCGTTTTCGACAAAGGTCGGGCAGGTGGACAGGCTCAAGGTGGGTTGGGCGATATAGGCATGGGGGCGGGCCTTGATGCGCTGGCGGAAGTCTTCGATCTCGGCGGCCGTCGACGCCGGGCCCACCAGCATGCCGTAGCCGCCGGAGCCCTGGGTTTCCTTGACCACCAACTGCTCGAGGTTGGCCAGCACATGGGACAGCTCATCGGGCTTGCGGCATTGGAAGGTCGGCACGTTCTGCAGGACCGGTTCCTCGTCCAGGTAGAAGCGGATCATCGCGGGTACGTAGGGGTAGATCGACTTGTCGTCAGCCACTCCGGTGCCGATGGCATTGGCCAGCACCACATTGCCGGCGCAGTAAGCCGCCACCAGCCCCGGCACGCCGAGCATCGACTCGGGATTGAACGCCTGGGGGTCGAGGAAAGCGTCGTCGATGCGTCGGTAGATCACGTCCACGGCCTTGGGGCCGTCGGTGGTGCGCATGAACACCTTGAGGTCCTGCACGAACAGGTCGGCGCCTTCCACCAGTTCCACGCCCATTTCCCGGGCAAGGAAGGCGTGTTCGAAGAAAGCGCTGTTGAAGCGCCCAGGGGTCAACACCACCACATTCGGGTTATCGAGGCGGCTGGCGCTCTTGAGGGTCTTGAGCAAGAGGTTGGGGTAGTGGTCCACCGGGGCAATGCGCTGCTTGGCGAACACTTCCGGGAACAGGCGCATCATCATCTTGCGGTCTTCGAGCATGTAGCTCACGCCGCTGGGGGTGCGCAGGTTGTCTTCCAGCACGTAGTAGGTACCGTCGCCGTCGCGCACCAGGTCGACGCCCGAGATGTGCGAATAGATGCCGCGGTGCAGGTCGAGACCGACCATGGCTTTCTGATAGCCCTCATTGCCCAGGACCTGATCGGCGGGAATGATCCCAGCCTTGATAATGCGCTGGTCGTGGTAGATGTCGGCCAAAAACAGGTTCAGCGCGTTGACCCGTTGGATACAGCCGCGTTCGATGAGGCTCCACTCACTGGCGGGGATGCTGCGGGGAATGATGTCGAAGGGGATCAGGCGTTCGGTGTCTTGCTCGTCGCCATACAGGGTGAAGGTGATCCCGGCGCGATGGAATAGCAAATCCGCTTCACGGCGACGCTGGGCCAGCAGTTCCGGCGGCGTGTGGGCCAGCCAGCGAGAGAAGTCCTGATAATGCGCACGGCAAACGCCGTTTGCGTCATTCATTTCATCAAAGAAAGATCGAGCCATTCCAGTACCTTGTCAGTGCCCAGTGTGGCTTTGGGTGGCACTGCCGCTTAAAAAAACGCATGTTTTTATGAGCCCGTGGCTGAAGGTGCCAACAGACCTGGTCCTTACTTTCTTATGGGGGCGGCTCTGGGTCGGGGGGTAACGCATGCTCCTGTTTTCGGGATGGTGAATGGATAAAGCAATGCCTGTGCCGGAATGCGAACTAGGCATCAATAACCTGTGGCGAGCGAGCTTGCTCGCGCCGGGCTGCGCAGCGGCCCCAATAAAAGCGGGAGCGCTGCGCACTCCAGCGCGAGCAAGCTCGCTCGCCACAGGAGGGGGCTCACCACAATGGGGCGCGGCGTGTTTCAGATTGGTGCGCCAACCCACTTGAACTTCATCGAGCCCCGATTCTTCTAAGGAGTTTCGTCACCTTGTGGAGCACCGTCGTGTCCAGAATCATCTCCCCCCACACTCCGGAAGCGGCCCTGAACGACCACAGCGAACACAACGCAAAGATATTCGGCTCGCCCAAGGACCGCCTCGACTTTTACCGGCGCGAGATCCAGTACGAAACCAGCATCCTGGCCAACCGCACCGACGCCTACCTGACCGCGCAATCCTTCCTGGTGATTGCCTTTGTCTCCGGCATGGGCAACCTCAACCCGGAATGGGGCAAGCTGTTCACGCTGGTGGTGCCGATCTTCCTGGTTTCGCTGGGTATTCTCAGTTCGCTGAATGCCTGGCCCGGTATCCGTGCGGCGTATGAAATCATCGACCACTGGCACTACAAGCAAAGCGAATTGCTGCGCAGCGAGCCAGTGATGGGCATGGCCTACGATGAGTCGCCCCTGTTTTCCGAAGTGGAGTCGAGCCACAAGGGCTATCGCAAGTCGTTGTTGTTTTCCATGCGTGCGCCGTGGTTGTTCATGGTGTTCTGGCTGGTGTTGGGCATCTATGCGTTCTATATCCAGGTGGACAATCCACTGCGCTGACCACGCGGATGGAACTTCAGCCGTGGCCGTGACGCCTTAGCTCTATGCGGTTCAGATTTTTCACCGGCCTGCAAAGAGGTGCCTCATGCCCCAGCCTAAAGATCCCCAGACCCACAATCGCAACGACCCCGCCATCGACGGCGGCGAGCCGGCCCCTGGCACTGCCGCCGATGCGCCCAAGGATCCAACGCCTGCGAGCGACCCAAAGGCCAAGGAAAACGACTACAGTCCAGACTTCAAGCCCGAGCGCGAGCACAAGCCTGAAACCGATGCCGATATCGATACCCAAGGCGGTTAGAGGAGACGCACATGTCAAAAGAACTGGACGATGAACTCAACGACCCCGGCAACGAAGACCCGGGTTCGTTGATGGACCATGCCGAGCTGCCGCTGAACGACCTGGATGAAGCGGCGGACGTTGGCAACACTGAAAATCAGGACTGATCCGGCGGCGGGCCCGAGGGATTGCTGAGCTTGAAGTAGACGTCTTCCTCGGCCCCGCCGTCCAGCGACACCTCCTGGCCCACCACGCGGTTATCGATCAGCGTCTGCGCCTGATCGCGGCTGATATTGACCACCGTGCTGCGCTTGCCAGTGATCACATACACCACATCCACCCCATGCTCGGCCAGAGCTGCCAGGTAGTTGGCATGGGGCAGGTCTTCGCCCAGTTCATATTGACGTTGCTCGCGTGTGGTCACGCCGCCTGCCTGCGCCAGGTATTGCTGCGAATATCCCAGGCGTTGGCGTTCCTCAAGCAATCGTTGGGCGATCTTTTTCATTAGCTGACTCGCAGTGTGGGTCTTGGCTGTTTGAAACCCCGGCGTGGTGCAGGATTCAATTTTTTTGCGCAGCCTGACGCTCATACCATGCCAGCATGGGCTGGGTAGTCAGGCCATGGGCCAGGATGCTCAATGCGATGACCGACAACGTCAGGTTGACCGCCACCGCACTGCTGGTGCCCACCAGACCGTGGTTGAGCGCATAGAACAGGTAGTAAATGCTGCCGATCCCACGGATGCCGAACCAACTGACCAGGCTGCGTTGGCGATGGTCCAGCAGGCGGCCCCAAGGCATGGCGAATACACTGGCGGGGCGAATCACACAGAACAGTAACGGCGCCACCGCCAACGCGGCCCACTCCCAGTGGCTGACCAGCACGATGCCCAAGACGGTCACCAGGAACACCTCCATGGCCCGCTCCACCAGACTGCCGAAGGCCAGCATGTCACCCATCATCACGCCTGCCGCGATCTGGGTGTCCTTCAACTGGCTGACGTCGCCGTGCAAGGCTTGCTCGGGCTCGATTTCGAGGTGGCCCACCACCGGTTGCGCCAGGTGCTCGGCGGGTGTCTGGGCGTTGCCGGTGGACTTCACCTCGGCCTGACGCAACCCCAGGCCCGCCGCGAATACCGACAGGAAGCCATAGCCGCCCACGGCTTCGGCGGTCACATAGGCAAGGGCGATCAATGCCAGTGTCAGGTAATCATTGGGCGAGAGGGTGCTGTCGGCATTGATCAGGCGCAGGCGCAACGTCACCCGGCCGATACCTCGGCCCATCCAGTAGCCGATCAATAGCCCGACCGGCACCGCCCATACCAGGTTTTTCAGCACCCAACCGCCGACCCAGTCGCCATCGAAGCCGCCGTGTTGCATGAACAGCAAGCCGAAGATCACAAACGGAAAGGCGCTGCCATCGTTCAGCCCCGCTTCGCCGGACAGACCGAAGCGCAGCGCGTCGTAGTCCTGGGCATTGTTGACCTGAACCAGGCCCGCCAGCACCGGATCGGTCGGCGCCAGGATCGCGCCCACCAACAAAGACACCCCCCACGACAGATCAAGCAGGTAATGCAGCAACAGCCCGGTGCCGAGGATGGTCAACAGCATGACCGGGCCGGCCAGGCCGAAGGCGATGCGCCAGGTGCGATGCTTGAGCGGCAGGCGCAATTTAAGGCCGCTGACAAACAGCGAAAACAGCACTGCCACTTCGGTCAGGTGCTCCATCCAGCGCGCCGACCCCTTGATGTCCAGGTGCAGCAGGTCCACACCGAGGGGGCCGATGGCGATGCCGAGCAACAGGCACACCGCCGAAGTGGTGACCGGCATCCAGCGCAGGTAGGAGGACGTGAGGGCGAGGGTGAGCAGCACCGCGCCCAATACGGCCAACCATAGAATGAAAGTCATAGTGCGTGCACCCGGCCGTGGTTCATTCAGGTTGGAGGGCGGTGGCCAAGTGCGGGTTCAAACAATCACCGGGTTGAAGTGGCATTCTGTGGGAGCGGGCTTGCCCGCGAATGCGGTATACCCGTCAACAGAGTCGGTGTCTGACACCCTGTATTCGCGAGCAAGCCCGCTCCCACATTTGACTGTGTTTGGTCATGACACTCCCTTGGCATGACACCTCAGCGAGCCCCCAGCGGCGGCAAGCGCCGTTTCACCGGGGTTTTCTTCACAATCGCAGTATTGGTTTCGGCATACCCATTGATCCGGTCCAGCAGGCTGTCCAACTGATCCATGGTGCGCACATGCAGGCGTGCGATAAAGCAGTCCTCGCCGGTGACCTTGTCGCATTCGGTGAACTCAGGGATCGCCTGGATCTGGCGCTCCACTTCCTGCAGTTTGCCGGGCAGGGGGCGGATGCGCACGATGGCTTGCAGCAGGTAACCGAAGTGTTTGGGGTCGATGTCGACGGTGTAGTGGGTCAGCACGCCGCGTTCTTCCAGGCGCCGCAGACGTTCGCTGACGCTGGGTGACGACAGCCCGGTGATGCCTGCCAGGGCCTTGAGGGACAACCGCGAGTCGTCCATCAAAGCGGCGATCAATTGCTGGTCGATGGTGTCGATCATGGTCTGTGCCTAATAAGAAAAGGTGATTTCGGGCTTTTGCCTTTTTTAGTCGCTGTAGACGTCGCCGACAGATTGCCATACTGGAGCCTCACTTGAGGAGCCTCAATCATGGATTCATCCATCCGTCGCGGGTCGTGGGAAATGGTCGCCGCCATGCTGATCTCGGGCAGCATTGGCTGGTTTGTGCTGGTGTCTGGCGTGTCGGTGATCGAGGTGGTGTTCTGGCGCTGCGTGATCGGTGCGCTGACGCTGGTGCTGGTGTGCGCCTGGCTGGGTTACCTGCGCCTGGACCTGCTCAGTTGGGCAAAACTGGGGCTGGCCGTGCTCAGCGGTGTGGCCATTGTCGGCAACTGGTTGCTGCTGTTCGAATCCTACTCCCGTGCCTCCATCGCGATCAGCACCGCGGTGTACAACGTGCAGCCGTTTATTCTGGTAATGCTGGCGGCGGTGTTTCTCGGTGAAAAAATCACCGTGCAGAAACTGGCGTGGTTGAGCGTGGCGTTCCTGGGCATGTTGGCGATTGTTACCGCCCATGGCGAGCAAACGGGTGGAGGAGATTACCTGGTAGGCATCGCGCTGGCCCTGGGCGCGGCATTTTTGTATGCGGTCGCGGCGTTGATCATCAAGCGCCTCAAGGAAGTACCGCCGCATTTGATGGCATTGATCCAGGTGGCCACTGGCGCGCTATTGCTGGCGCCGCTGGTGCCCTGGAATGGCCTGCCGGCATCCACCACGACGTGGGCGGCCTTGGTCACCTTGGGGGTGGTGCACACGGGTTTGATGTATGTACTGCTGTATGGCGCGATCCAGAAACTGCCGACGGCCATTACCGGCGCACTGTCGTTCATCTACCCGATTGCGGCGATCTTTGTGGATTGGATTGCGTTCGGGCATCGCCTGGGGTGGCTGCAATGGCTGGGTGTGGCGGCGATTCTGCTGGCAGCGGCAGGGTTGCAGCGGGGCTGGTGGTGGCCCCGCAACCTCGGTAGGCGCGAGCTTGCTCGCGAAGAAGGTTAACGATGACGCAGCGCATCGGGTTGAAACGCGGCGTCCTCGAGCTTTTCGCGAGCAAGCTCGCTCCTACAGATGAGGGTTAGTGCGTGCCCTGATAGATGAGGTTTTCCGGGTTGAAATGCTCCACCGCGCTGCCAGGCTGCGGCAGGCCGAGGATATGCCCCTTGATCTTGCCCACCACATGCATCTCGCAGGGTTTGCAGTCGAACTTCAGGGTCAGCACTTCGTCACCGTGGATCAATTGCATCGGCGCCACCTTGGTCTTTACCCCGGTCACACCCTTGGCCTGTTTAGGGCACAGGTTGAACGAGAAACGCAGGCAGTGCTTGGTGATCATCACCGGCACTTCGCCGGTTTCTTCGTGGGCTTCGAAGGCTGCGTCGATCAGCTTCACGCCGTGACGATGGTAGAAGTCCCGGGCCTTCTGGTTGTAGACGTTGGCCAGGAACGATAGGTGCGCCTCAGGGTAAACCGGCGGCGGCGAGGTTTCAGCCTTGCGCCCGCCCCGCGGATGCGCGGCGACGCGTGCGGCGGTCAGTGCTTCGATCACTTCACGGCGCAAGGCCTTGAGCTGCGAATTGGGAATGAAGAACGCCTGCGGCGCATCCAGTTCGATGCGGGTGGCATGGTACTCGGTGGTGCCGAGTTGGCCGAGCAGGTCGCGCAGGGTGTCCAGCGCCTGTTCCGGCTTGTTGGCCACGCCAAACGGGCCAGGCAGGGTGACGCTGGCGCTGATGCCTTCTTCGCTGGTCGCGGTGATTTGCAGCTGCTCTTCACGCAGGCGTGCGACCCATGACAAGCCGATACGGCGCTCGGCCGAGGTCTTGAGCAGGGCCTGTTGCCAGTTGTGGTCCAGGTTGCGATTGAGCGGGTGATGGGGGCGCAGTTGATGCAGGCCGGCCGGCATTTCGTTGGGCTCGACGCGGTAGCGGTAGCGCTTTTCACCGTCTTCCTCGAACTCACCCTTGGGCTCGGCGATGTTGGCGCGAAAACCCACCACTTCACGCTTGATCAGCACATTGAGGCCGTCGCCGTTGGACAGCGGCTCATGGGTGACCACCTGCAAGTCGCGCTTGCCGGCTTTTTCCACGGTGCCCACGGGCAGGCCGGTAAAGGTCGGGGTGTCAAACGCGCCGATGTCGATCTTGCGGTCGCTGACAAAGTAATCGGTGCTGCCCCGGTGGAAGGTTTTTTCCGGGTCGGGCAGGAAGAAGTGCGCGGTACGCCCGCTGGAAGCGCGGGCCAGGTCCGGGCGGTCTTCGAGGATCTCGTCGAGGCGCTGTCGGTAGTAGGCGGTGATGTTCTTCACATAGCCCATGTCCTTGTAGCGGCCTTCGATCTTGAACGAACGCACACCCGCTTCGACCAGGGCGCGCAGGTTGGCGCTCTGATTGTTGTCTTTCATCGACAGCAGGTGCTTTTCAAAGGCCACCACGCGGCCTTGGTCATCTTTCAGGGTGTAGGGCAGGCGGCAGGCCTGGGAGCAGTCGCCACGGTTGGCGCTGCGGCCATTTTGCGCGTGGGAGATATTGCACTGCCCGGAGAACGCCACGCACAGGGCGCCGTGGATAAAGAACTCGATGGCGGCATCGGTCTCGTCGGCAATGGCGCGGATCTCTTGCAGGTTCAACTCGCGGGCCAGTACCAACTGCGAGAAACCGGCCTGGTCGAGAAACCTGGCCCGGCCCAGGGTGCGGATGTCGGTCTGGGTGCTGGCGTGCAACTCGATCGGCGGAATATCCAGCTCCATCACGCCCAGGTCTTGCACGATCAGCGCATCCACACCGGCATCGTAGAGCTGATGGATCAGCTTGCGCGCGGGCTCCAGCTCGTTGTCATGCAAAATGGTGTTGATGGTGGTGAAGACGCGGGCGTGGTAACGGCGGGCGAATTCCACCAGTTGGGCGATATCGCTCACCTCGTTACACGCATTATGGCGGGCGCCAAAGCTCGGCCCGCCGATGTAAACGGCGTCGGCGCCGTGCAGGATAGCCTCGCGCGCAATGGCGACATCGCGGGCAGGGCTGAGCAATTCCAGGTGATGCTTGGGCAAGGACATAGTTTTTTTAGTCAGGCTTGTCACGGTTGAGGCACGCATTGTAGCTGTGAAATGCCTGGGCGGCATCTACCGCAGGGCTGTCGGGCCTAATGCAAGTCCGTTAAGCGAACGCATTACTCAACGCAACGAAGCCCCAATGTGGGAGCTGGCTTGCCTGCGATGGCGATTGAACATTCACCACCGCTATCGCAGGCAAGCCAGCTCCCACCTTTTTGACCACGTTCGACATTCCGATCAGATCGGCGCTAACGGCGTCACAGATTCAAGCCTTGGCAGCCATCGCCGTCACTTCCACCCGCATACCTTCTACCGCCAAGGCGGCAACGCCCACTGCTGCCCGCACTGGCCAGGGCTTGGCGAAAAAGCGCTTGTAGACCTCGTTGAACGCCGCGCGGTCGGCCATGTCGGTGAGGTAGATGGTCAGGTGCATGACCCGGTCCATGGAGCTGCCGGCTTTTTCCAGCGCGACTTTCAGCGCTTGCAGGGTGCACTCGCTTTGCAGGGTGATATCGCCCAGCTCCAGGCTGCCATCGGCATGGGTGGGAATCTGGGTGGAGACCAGGATGCCGTTGAAGCCGATCACGTCGGAGGAGATGGAATCGGCGTCCGGGTCAGGGGTATAGGACAGGTCGTGGTTGGCCATGGGCACCTCGTGTTGGCAGGAACAGAAAGGCGCCATGGTCGGTGAAATTCAGCCCAGGGGCAAACCCCGGCTTATATCCAGCGTCGGAACAGTACGCTGGCGTTCACGCCGCCAAAGCCGAAGCCATTGGACAGCGCATATTCAATCGGCATGGGACGCGCCTCATCGCGCACCATGTCCAGGCCGTCGGCGAGGGCGTCCGGGTTTTCCAGGTTGAGTGTCATTGGCGCGATCTGGTCACGCAGGGCAAGCACGGTAAAGACGGCTTCGATGCCCCCCGCAGCACCGAGCAAGTGGCCGGTGGCGGATTTTGTCGAGCTGATCGCCGGGCTGCCGCCGGTACCGAATACCGTCCTGATCGCCGCCAGCTCGCCTTTGTCGCCCACAGGCGTGGAGGTCGCGTGGGCATTCAGGTACTGCACCTGCGATGCCTCGATGCCCGCCTGGCGCAACGCTTGAGTCATTGCCCGGCGCGCACCGTCACCGTCTTCAGGCCCTGCGGTCATGTGATAGGCGTCTGCACTGGTGCCATAGCCCACCAGTTCGGCAATCGGCTGCGCGCCCCGCGCCAGGGCATGCTCCAGTTCTTCAATTACCAGAATGCCGGCGCCTTCGCCCATCACAAAGCCGTCGCGCGCTTGATCGAAGGGGCGCGAAGCGCGCTGCGGGGTGGCATTGAAATCGCTGGACAACGCTCGCGCTGCGGCGAAACCGGCCAGGCTGACGCGATGAATCGCCGCTTCGGCACCGCCGCATACCGCGACGTCGACTTCCCCGGCGCGGATCATTCGCGCTGCGTCGCCGATGGCCTGAACCCCGGCTGCACACGCGGTTACTGGCGCACCCAGCGGGCCTTTCAAGCCATAGTTGATCGACACATGCCCGGCGGCCATGTTGCTCAGAAACGATGGAATGGTGAAGGGCGACAGACGACGCGGGCCCTTGCTGTCAGTGGTGCGCACCGCATCGGCAATGGCCGGGAAACCACCGACACCGGAGGCGATGATGGTCGCTGTGCGCGCCTGCTCCTCAGGTGTTTTGGGGGCCCAATTGGCCTGCTTCAGGGCTTCATCCGCCGCCGCCAGGGCGAACAGGATAAAGCGGTCCATCTTGCGCTGTTCCTTGGCCGCCAACAGTCGATCAGGATCAAAACCGGCTTCGGGGTCTTGCAACGCACTTTGCACCTGGCCGCCGATGCTGACCGCCAGATCACCGATCATCTCTTGCGGCAAACAGCGGATGCCCGACTGCCCGTCCAGCAAGCGCTGCCAAGTGGATTCCACGCTCGACCCCAGCGGCGTCAGCGCGCCCATGCCCGTCACGACGATACGTTTACTCATGCTCAATCGACTCCTGTTGCTTGAAGGATACACAGCGTATGGACGTCACTATCATCATGAAAGTAACATGGTGTCCTACAAGTTTGTACTCGCACACAGGAATACTTATGCAGCGCAAATCCCTCATCAGTGCCGAATGCCCCATCGCCCGTAGCCTTGAACGGGTAGGGGAGTGGTGGAGCATGCTGATCATGCGCGACGCCTTGCACGGCCTGCGCCGTTTTGACGAGTTCTCGCGCAGCCTGGGCATCGCGCCCAACATGCTGACGCGGCGCCTTAATGGCTTGGTAGAAGCGGGCATGCTGGAGCGCCGCGCCTACAGCGAGCGGCCGCCACGCTACGAATACGTGCCGACGGCCAGGGGCGAAGACTTTCGTATGGTGCTGATGGCGTTGGTGGCCTGGGGCAATCGGCATTACGCCGAGGATGGCATCAGTGTCGAGGTGGTGGAACGCGAGACGGGCCGGCCGGTGCAGCCGATGATGGCGACGGCGCAAGGTGCGTGGGTGGCGATGGATCAGTGCGTGGTACAGCCCGGCCCGGCCGCCAGCGCAGGGATGCGCCAACGGCTGAGCCGTGAGTGATTGATTACTCTTTTACATCCATGAACTCTTCGGCCCACGCCACATAGCTCTCAGGCAAGGTGTAGGTGTGGGTCAACTCCGTCGCACTGAGGTTCGAGGTGCTGTGGGTCAGCTGACGCTGGGCACGCAGGCTGTCGTAAGTGGCCTTGATCGCGGCGAAGTAGGCGCCATGCCCGGCCACCACGATGCGCACGCCCAGGCTGGCCAGGCGCTCGCTGTCGTGCAGTTGCGGGTTGCCGTAGGTCACCAGCATCAGCGGAACGCTGAGGTTCTGCGCGATTTGCTCCAGGTGGTCGAAGTCCTTGACGCCGACCATGCAGATGCCGTCAGCACCGGCCTTTTCGTAGGCCTTGGTCCGCGCAATCACGTCGCTGGTGGGCAGCACGCCGGCATTGGTGCGCGCAATGATCGACAGCGCCGGGTCGACACGTGCCTCCAGCGCGGCCTTGACCTTGCCGATGCCTTCTTCGACGGAAATCAGGTCCGTGGATTTACGCCCGAATTGCGCGGGCAAGAGGGTGTCTTCGATGGTCAGCGCCGCGACGCCGGCGCGTTCCAGTTCTTCGACGGTGCGCATCACGTTCAGGGCGTTGCCGTAGCCATGGTCGGCATCGGCGATGAAGGGCAACTGGGCCACACGGCCGATGCGGGTGGCTTGCTCGACGAACTCACTCAGGGTAATCAACGCAAAATCGGGGGCCGCCAGCACCTGCAGGGAGGCGACTGAACCGCCCAGGATTCCCACTTCAAACCCCAGGTCGGCCGCGATGCGGGCAGACATGGGGTCGAATACGGAGGCGGTTTCAACGCACAGGGGCGTTGCCAGCAGGTCACGGAAGTTACGGCGTAGCGCTGAGTGAGAAATCTTGGGCATGGTCTTTCCTGGCTTTGGTCATCGTCAAGTGACGATCAATGTCTATTCGTGGTGCCGGGAGATTACCACGCAGATGCCCCTGTGATTATGACGTTTGAGCAGGCGTGCTAACGAGCGCCGGGGCTGTATGCCGGGCCGGCCTGAGGTCAGCGACGAGGGGCCGGGGATTCCCGAAGCGGACCTGGAGCGTGTATTCGACCCGTTCTTTCGCCTTCGGCGTGGTTCGGGCTTGGTGGCCCGGATTGAATTTGCGCGCTAGCGTGATGCGATATACGCATTTTTATTGAATTAGGTTATGCGTAATCAGTATTTTACATCTCGCCTTCAGCCCGCAAAAATAGCCCTCACACCCCATAGCTATAAACAATAACCTTTTAAACCGAGACCGTGCGTGCGGATCGACTTGCATGCCCCACAAGGCATCTGGAGACGAACGTGCGTTACCTCAAAATCCTGGCGGCCGGGTTCGCCGCCTCATTTCTGTGCCTGACGGCGCAAGCGCAAACCCTGGTGGTCGGCGACCAGAGCTACAACGCCCAGGCCGTGATGGAAGCGGCGGGGGTGCTGGATGACTTGCCCTACACGCTGGACTGGAAACAGTTCACGGCCGGCTCACCAGTGGCCGAAGCGCTCAACGTCGGCAGCCTGGACCTGGGCCTGCTCGGGGATGCCCCGGTGTTGTTCCTGGGCGCCTTGGGTGCACCGATCAAGGTGATTGCCGTCAGCCGGCAAAATCTCGACGGCGTAGCCATCCTGGTAAAAAAAGACTCGTCGATCCACAGCCTGGCCGATCTGGCAGGCAAGCGCGCTGCGATCTGGAAAGGTTCCTGGAGCCAGCAACTGTTGCTGACCGCACTGGACAAGGCCGGGGTTGCGCGGGATTCGCTGCAATGGCGCTACCTCAGCGCCCTGGATGCCTCCCATGCGCTGGAAGGCGGTGCCGTTGACGTGATCGCCACCTGGGAACCCTACGTCACGCAACAGGAACGCCAAGGTGCGCGGGTGCTGGCAACCGCTGAAGACTTGATCCCGGCCCAGAGTTTCATTGCCGCCAACGCCAGTGCTGTGGAGGCCAAGCGTGAACCCATCAGTGACTTTCTCCAGCGCCTTAAAAAAGCCCGCGACTGGGCGCGCCAGAACCCGGCCAACGCCAACGCGTATGCCGATGCCTGGGCCAAGCGCACCCGCGCTGATGCCGACATCGCCCGCGTCTGGTTTGCCCGCGCACGCACCACCGTCGAGCCGCTGACGCCTCAGGCGCCCATCGAGGCGCAAAAGACCGTGGACTTTTTTGCCGGCCTGGGTCTGGTCAAGTCTTACTCGGCCGCCACGTTGTTTGACCCTTCATTCGCGGCCGCCTTGCAACCCGCCGTCGTCACCACCCAGCCCTGACCGCTTGAAGGACTACTGCGCAATGACTAAAAGACAGCTCAAACTGGGCGCCCTGACCATGGGCTGCGGTGGGCCGGGCCGCCATAACCTGTGGCTTGACCCGCAATTGCCGGCCGATGCCAGCGTCAACGTCGATTGGTACATCGAGATAGCGCGCCAGGCCGAGGCGGCGCTGTTCGACCTGCTGTTCATCGTCGACAGCCAGTTCATCACCGAAGGCTCGCCCTCCCATTACCTCAATCGCCTGGAGCCGCTGACGTTGCTGTCGGCACTGGCCGTGAGCACGCGGCATATCGGCCTGGTCGGTACGCTGACCACCTCGTATAACTCGCCGTATAACGTCGCCCGGCGCCTGGCCTCCCTGGACCTGATCAGCAAAGGCCGCGCCGGCTGGAACGTGGTGACCAGTGGCGATGCCGGTACCGCCGGCAATTACAGCCGCGACGAACACTACGACTACGCCACGCGCTATGGGCGTGCCGCCGAACACGTTCAGGTGGTACAGGGGCTGTGGAATTCTTACGAAGACGATGCGTTTGTGCGCAACCGTGCCACTGGGCAGTTTCTCGACCCGAGCAAGCTGCACAGCCTGAACCACCAGGGCGAACACTTTTCGGTGGTGGGCCCGCTGAATATCCAGCGCTCCCCCCAGGGCCAACCGGTGATATTCCAGGCTGGCGACTCCGAACAAGGCCGCGACCTGGGCGCCGCCACCGCCGATGTGATCTTCACCCACGCAGCCAGTATCGAGCAGGGCCAGGCGTTTTACCGGGATATCAAGGGTAGGGCGGCACAACGGGGGCGCGATCCGGAACAGGTACTGATCATGCCCGGTGCGGAAATTTACGTGGGCGACACCGATGCCCATGCCCGGGAAATCGAGCAGCACTATCATCAGCTCGACCACAGTTTCGCGCTGGCGCTCAAGGAGTTCGGGCGCAATTTTGGTTGGCATGATTTCAGCCAATACGACCTGGACGCGCCGTTCCCGCAAGAGAGCCTGGAGGCCGCGCGCAGCAGTTTTTTCACCGCAGCCAAACGCATCGCAGACCAGGCCCGGGAAAAGGGCTTTACCCTGCGCCAGGCCGTCGAGTTTGGCCGGCAATTGCGCCCAGGCGCGTTCGTGGGCAGCGCCGCCACGGTGGCGCAGAAACTGGCGGATTGGTTCCAGGCGCGGGCGGTGGACGGGTTCAATATCTACATCGGGCACCCTGGGCAATTTGATCGTTTTACTCAGGAGGTGATCCCTTTGCTGCAGGAGCGCGGTGTTTATCGCACGGCCTACGAGGGCTCGACCTTGCGTGAAAGCCTGGGCTTGGCGATTCCGAGGTTTGCGCGCACCCCCTCACCCTAAGGGGTGATTTCGATGACTTTGCGGGTGTGGGACTATCACTTCAGTCCCCGGCGCCAGTGACCTGGTGTCGCACCCAACCGTTATGACGGCGAGTCTTCGAAGTGGATAATGATCGACTGTCTTCAGCCCAGTGGTTCGAACAGATAGCCAGGGTGACCGAGAGCATCGGGCACGCGGGGTTTGCCGCCACGTTGTTCGATGCCCTGGGGTGTATCCGCCCCATTCAGGCCACGACCTTGTACCTGTACCCCCACGACGGCATGCCCAGCGCAGTGTTCGAACTGGACGGGCCATGGCTGCCCCAGGGCAATGTGCGCCAGTACCTCTCCGGGTTTTACTTGCTCGACCCGTTCTACGGCGCCTGCGTGGAGGGGGCGGCTTCCGGCTGCTACGACCTCGCCGACGTAGCCCCCGATCACTTCGAGCACAGCGAGTACTACCAGTCGTTTTACCGGCATTCGCACCTGGAGGATGAGCTCAACTACATCCTGCAGGCGAGCAACGGCTTGAGCCTGGCGGTGTCGCTGGCCTTTACGCAAAAGCTCGACGCGGCCACCACCGAGCAATTCAAGCGCATAGCACCTTGGGTACTGGCGGTGCTGGGCAAGCACTTCGCCGGCCTGGAGACTCAGGGCGCGCGCTTCGAAAGCCTGTTGGAACAGCGTATTCACTCGGCACTCAACAACTTCGGCTCGTCGCTGCTCACCGAACGCGAATGCCGGATCACCCAGTTGATCCTGCGCGGCCACTCCACACGTTCGCTGGCCGAGCGCCTCGGAGTCTCCGAAGACACTATCAAGTCCCACCGCAAGCACATCTACAGCAAGCTCGACATCGGCACGCAATCGGAACTGTTTTCCCTGTTTATCGACTCGTTGGCCGAGGCCCAGGGCGGGCTGAGCAAAGACCCCCTCGAACGCTACATGAGCAAAAGCCGTTGACCGGCTGCATGACCACCCACAACAAGAGAAAAAGCCATGAACCTACCCTTTGAACCGCAACGCCAGACCCAGGACTACCAGGCTTCGGACGCGGCGCACCATATCCATGCCTTTGTGGATCAAAACGCGCTGAATGCCGAAGGCCCACGCGTAATGGTCCGCGGTGAGGGCCTGTACCTGTG
Organism: Pseudomonas sp. DW-iso17; assembly: GCF_058725345.1. Lineage (NCBI taxonomy): Bacteria > Pseudomonadati > Pseudomonadota > Gammaproteobacteria > Pseudomonadales > Pseudomonadaceae > Pseudomonas > Pseudomonas sp. DW-iso17. The sequence goes on from NZ_JBZXEA010000032.1 coordinate 374,715, forward strand.
GGACAGCGAGGGTAAGCGTTACCTGGACGGGATGTCGGGCCTGTGGTGTACGCAGCTGGGTTATGGGCGCAAGGACCTGACCGCTGCGGCGGCTGCGCAGATGGATCAGTTGGCGTACTACAACATGTTCTTTCACACCACCCATCCGGCGGTGATCGAGCTGTCCGAGTTGCTGTTCAGCCTGTTGCCAAAGCACTACAGCCATGTGATCTACACCAACTCCGGTTCCGAAGCCAACGAGGTGCTGATCCGCACCGTACGCCGCTACTGGCAAGTGCTCGGCAAGCCGCAGAAGAAGATCATGATCGGTCGCTGGAATGGCTATCACGGCTCCACCCTGGCGGCGTCTGCCCTGGGCGGCATGAAATTCATGCATGAAATGGGCGGCTTGATCCCGGACGTCGCGCACATTGACGAGCCTTATTGGTACGCCCAGGGCGGTGAGTTGACCCCGGCCGAGTTCGGAAGGCGCTGCGCCCTGCAACTGGAAGAAAAGATACTGGAGTTGGGCGCGCAAAACGTCGCCGGTTTTATCGCTGAACCTTTCCAGGGCGCCGGCGGCATGATTTTCCCCCCAGAAAGCTACTGGCCAGAGATCCAGCGCATCTGTCGCCAATACGATGTGCTGCTGTGCGCTGATGAAGTGATTGGCGGTTTCGGCCGTACCGGTGAATGGTTTGCCCATCAGCATTTCGGCTTCGAACCCGACACGTTGTCGATCGCCAAGGGCCTGACCTCCGGTTACCTGCCCATGGGCGGTTTGGTATTGAGCAAGCGCATGGCCGAAGCCCTGGTGGAGCGAGGCGGGGTGTTTGCCCATGGACTGACGTATTCCGGGCACCCGGTTGCGGCGGCGGTGGCCCTGGCCAACCTCAAGGCGCTGCGTGACGAAGGGATCGTGCGCCAGGTGAAGGACGACACCGGGCCGTATTTGCACACGCTCCTGCATGAAGTCTTTGGGAACCACCCGCTGATCGGCGAGATCCAGGGTACCGGCCTGCTGGCAGCCTTGCAGTTTGTCGAGGACAAGGGCACGCGCAAACGCTTTGCCAATGAAAACGACCTGGCCTGGCAATGCCGCACGTTTGGCTTCGAAGAAGGCGTGATTATTCGCTCGACCCTGGGCCGTATGATCATGGCGCCGGCCCTGGTGGCCAGCCGCGCGGAGCTTGATGAGCTGGTCGACAAAACCCGCATCGCGGTGGACCGCACCGCACGGATCGCGGGAAAACTGTGAAGGGCTAAGCCCCTGCATGCCGCTCGGTTGAACAGGGTGGGCGCCCCATAGCGGCCTGCCCACCGCTCCCAATGGATGACTCATCAACGGTGTCGATTTGATCGAACGCCGCGGTGCCCTGCATTCCACTTTCCAGGAGTCAGCAATGAATACAATAACAAACGTAGCCGATACTCCCGCCCATCAAACCTCAACCCAACTGACCTCATCGCGCCGCTTTCGACAACCCCTGGGCCTTGTCGGGCTTGTACTGTTCGGCCTGGCGTATATGGTGCCGCTGGCGGTGTTCACCACCTACGGCCTGGTCACCCAGATGACCAAAGGGCATCTGGCCACCGCCTACCTGTTGACCCTGGCTGCCATGCTGCTGACGGCCTACAGCTATGGGTGCATGGTCAAGGCGCACCCCTATTCGGGCTCGGTCTACACCTATGCGCGCAAGGCGTTTGGCGCCTCCTTCGGCTTTATCGCCGGCTGGACCTTGCTGCTGGACTACATCTTCCTGCCGCTGCTCAGCTATTTGCTGATCGGCATCTACTTGTCCGAATACTTTCCTACCGTGCCCACCGCCGTATGGGTATTGGGCTCCATTGCCCTGGTGACGGCGCTCAATCTGGTGGGTATCGAGTCGATTACCCGGGTCAATTGGGTGCTGATCGTGGCCCAACTGGTGTTCATCGTGGTGTTCGTGGCGTTGTCGATCCACAACCTCAGCGGGCAAGCCGAGCCGGTGCCGCTGCTCAAGCCGTTTTACCATGAAGGTTTCAGTGTGCCGCTGATCATGACCGGCGCGGCGGTGCTGTGCCTGTCGTTCCTGGGGTTTGATGCGGTATCGACCATGGCCGAGGAGACGCCGGACCCGCGCCGTACCATTCCGCAGGCGATCATGGCGGTGTCGCTGATCGGTGGGCTGCTGTTTCTGGTGGTGTCGTATTGCGCCCAGATGGTCTTCCCGGAATGGAACAGTTTCGCCGATCCCGACGCGGCTTCGGTGGATGTGATGCGTCGGGTCGGCGGTGAGCTGCTGGTGAGTGCATTTACCGCCACCTACGTGGCGGGTTGTTTCGCTTCCGCGATGGTCTCCCAGGCCAGCGTGTCACGGGTGCTGTTCGCCATGGGCCGCGACGGCGCATTGCCCAGGGTATTCGGCAAGCTGGTGACGAAAAAACGCGTGCCGGCCAACGCGATCATGCTGGTCAGCCTGTTTTCGCTGATTGCGCTGTTTATCAGCCTGGACACCGTGGCCAACATGATCAGCTTTGGCGCGCTGTTCGCGTTTTCGGCGGTGAACCTGGCCGTGATCAAGCATTACCTGGGCGACCAGAAGCTGCGCGGTACACGCAACTATCTGCTGTACGCCGCCCTGCCAGGCCTGGGGTTTCTCAGCACGCTGTGGTTGTGGACGAGCCTGTCGGGCCTGTCGTTCACCATCGGCCTGGGCTGGATGGGCCTGGGGCTGCTGTGTTTGCTGTGCCTCACCCGAGGGTTCCGGGTGGGGATGCCGGAATTGCACATGGCCGAATAAGCGAAATAGCCACCCACTTATACAACTGACACACCTGGGCTCATGTGGGAGGGGGCTTGCCCCCGATGGCGCCCTCAGGGCCGGCCAGGATGTTGGATCCATACCCCGCTTCAGGAATACAACATGTTCAACCTAGACTATTGGCAGCAACGCGCTGCTCGCCAAACCTTCATCAGCACCGCCCTGATCGACGGCCATCCCGTAGGTGCACTCTGCGGGGCGACCTTCGACACCATCAACCCGGCGACTAACCGAGTCCTTGCGCAGGTCGCCGCCTGCGGTGCAGCGGAGGTCGACCTGGCAGTGCGCTCCGCACGCCGCGCCTTTGAGAACGGCCCGTGGCGGCGCATGCCTCCAGGCGAACGCAAAAAAGTCCTGATCAAACTCGCCGACCTGTTGATGACCCACCGCGAAGAACTCGCATTGCTGGACTCCCTGAACATGGGCAAGCCGGTAATGGACGCCTATAACGTCGACGTGCCCGGCGCGGCCCATATGTTCGCCTGGTACGGTGAAGCCCTGGACAAGCTCTACGATCAGGTCGCGCCGACTGCCCACAACGCGTTGGCGACCATCACCCGCGAAGCCCAGGGTGTGATTGCCGCGGTGGTGCCGTGGAATTTTCCGCTGGACATGGCCGCCTGGAAACTGGCACCCGCCTTGGCGGCCGGCAATAGCGTGGTGCTCAAGCCCGCTGAGCAATCGCCGTTTTCCGCCCTGCGCCTGGCCCAACTGGCGCTGGAGGCAGGCATCCCCGAAGGCGTGCTAAACGTGGTGCCAGGTATGGGCGAGGGCGCCGGCAAGGCACTGGGGTTGCACCCGGACGTTGATTGCCTGGTGTTTACCGGCTCCACCCAGGTGGGCAAATACTTCATGCAGTACGCCGCCCAGTCCAACCTCAAACAGGTGTGGCTGGAGTGTGGTGGCAAGAGCCCGAACCTGGTGTTTGCAGACTGTCAGGACCTGGACCTGGCGGCGGAGAAGGCGGCCTTTGGGATTTTCTTCAACCAGGGCGAGGTGTGTTCGGCCAATTCGCGCCTCTACGTGCAACGCTGCATCCACGACGAGTTCATCGAGCGCCTGATCGATAAATCCCGCGCCTGGATGCCCGGCAACCCACTTAATCCCGCCAGCGCCGCCGGTGCAATTGTCGACAGCGGGCAAACCGCACGCATCATGCAAGCCATCGGCCGGGCGCACGCAGACGGTGCCACGCTGTTGACCGGCGGTCAACAGTTGAACATTGAGGGTTGTTCAAACTTCATCCAGCCGACGATATTCGCCAACGTCACCGCTGACATGCGCCTTTCCCAGGAGGAGGTGTTTGGGCCTGTGCTGGCGGTGAGCGCTTTCGATACCGAAGAACAGGCCATTCAGCAAGCCAACGACAGCCTTTATGGCCTGGCGGCCTCGGTGTGGAGTGATGACCTGAACCGTGCGCATCGCGTGGCCCGTGCCCTGAACGCCGGCACCGTGTCGGTCAACACCATTGATGCGCTGGATGTGACCGTGCCGTTTGGCGGCGGCAAACAGTCGGGGTTCGGGCGCGATTTGTCGCTGCATTCGTTTGATAAGTACACGCAACTGAAAACCACCTGGTTCCAGTTGCGTTAACTGCCCCGTTTCGCATAACTGCTGTGCCGTCACAGGCATTCATCCGCCAGTGGGCAATGCCTATAGTCCACTCACCCCGTGCAGCGCTTCAACCGCGCTGCGCGATCCAGCCCAAGACTGAGGTGAGCCTGATGAACCGTGAATTGGACCCCGCACTGACGGATCTCAACCAAGTGGACGCCGAGTACTTCGAGTACAGCAAGGCGGCGAACCCCATCAGTGCCAACCTGATTTCCCGCATTCCCTACCACAGCTTTCCCGCCTCGCTGTATGACAATGGCCCCTCCCGCGTGGTACCGCTGGACCTCAGCGAGGCTTTGGGCTGCGAAGGCCCCGCCACCGGCCCCGGGTTATGCGCAAACTTCATGCGCCTTAACCGTGGTGACACACTGACCCTGCAACCCAACGCCACTTCCCAGGTGTTCTACGTGATTGCCGGGCAAGGCAGCGTGGTTCAGGGGGAGTATGAGATTCAATGGTCCAAGGGCTGCTTTATTGCCCTGCCGGGATTACAGCAGGCGCACTTCAGTGCCCGCGAGGATGCACGTCTTTACTATGTTCACGATGAGCCGTTGCTGCGTTACCTGGGGGTGACACCCCGCGCCGATCGCTTTGCGCCGACCCTGTACCCAGCAGCGCTGGCCAACGCGAAGTTGCGTGAAGCGGCCGATGATCCCAGGGCACAGGACCGCAGCCGCATCAGCATCCTGCTGGGCAACCGCCGCTTCCCGCAGACGCGCACGGTGACCCACGTGCTGTGGGCCATGTACGGGATTCTGCCGGCGGGATCGGTGCAGAAACCCCATCGGCATCAGTCGATTGCACTGGACTTCATTATTGATTGCCCCAAGGGCTGTTATTCATTGGTGGGCACCGAGCTGGACGCGGATGGGCAAATCCGTAACCCGCAGCGGGTCGACTGGTCGCCCGGCCTGGCGTTTGTCACACCACCCGGTTACTGGCATGCGCACTTTAATGAATCGGATAGCGAGGCGTTCCTGATCCCGATTCAGGATGCGGGGCTGCAAACCTACCTGCGTGCGTTGGATATCCGCTTCAGTTGAGTCACTTCCAGTCCGGTGTTTCGCCCAGTCGTTCAACGATAAAGTCGATAAAACACCGGACTTTCGATGACACGATGCGCTTGGGCGGGTACACAAACCACACCGCAAACGCCCGCTCCACGCCCTGGATGTGCCATTCGGGTAGCCACACTGCCAACTCACCGGCCTCGATACTTCGCGCCACCAGCCAGTCCGGCAACAGCCCAAAGCCCAAGCCTTGGCGCACGGCGATGAGTTGCGCGTCCAGGTCATTGATTCGAATGACGCCGTCATGCAGCAACGGGAGCGCGCGGCCGGCGGATACAAAACTGATATCGCCGGTGGTCGCCGTGCCCAGCACCGCAGGCACACCGGCCAAGTCCGTGGGCGTGGACGGAGGAGGGTGCTGCGTGCCAAACGCCGGGCTGACCACCAAGCGGTAGTGGCCGTCGCTGAGCTTGCGTGCCTTGAGCGTCGAATCGGCCAGCTCGCCAATGCGGATGGCCAAGTCGACGCCGGCATGAATCAAATTGACCTTGTTGTTATCCAGCACCAGTTCCACGCTGATCTGCGGGTAGCGCGCCAGAAAGTCATTCAACGCCGGCAGGATGTGATGCCGCGCAAACGCCGGCGGCAGGTTGAGTTTCAACACGCCCCGTGGATGCTGGTTCAGCGCTGACGTGGCGGCCTTGGCGTGTTCCAGCTCGTCCAGCACCCTGCGTGCATGTATCAGGAAGGTCTGGCCGCCTTCGGTCAGATGCAGAGTGCGTGTGGAGCGGTTGAACAGCGCGATGCCCAGGTCCTGCTCAAGGTCCTTCACATAGCGTGAAACCGTTGAGGCCTTGATCCCCAAGCGCTCGGCGGCACGCGAGAAATTGTTGCCTTCGGCGGCTTCGATGAAGGCGGTGAGCGCGGTGAAATAGTCCAAGGGCAGCCTCAGGGCAGGGCGGTGAGACGTGCAGGTTGTTGATTTTTGCCGGGGGCTGTCAACTGCTAGACCCTAGAGCCACGATGCAACCCCCGTTTTCCTAGTGGGGCTGAATGATCAAGGCGATATGGGATCGCTTGCAGGAAAGGTTTCTTCGATCGCCTCGTCGAGCTGGCTATCGCTGACGGAGCGGTCTCGCACCTTCACATTCGACTCGCAATGGCAATCGGCACTGGGGCACGCTTGACCCTGTGGGTGCAAGTCGGCGCATGCCTGGCTGCAGTAGGCTTTGCCGTTGCGCTGGTGACGCGTGTCATGGGTCACCTGGCAGGTGCAGCCTGGGCAGGCGCAGGGCAAACCTTGAGTTGTCGGGTTCATAGGTCCTCCGAATATTCAGTGATTGGTGAACGGTCAGCGCTTTTGTGATACGCGATCACGGCTGCTGGTAATGCCCTGGGATGTCATGGCCTTCATCGGCGGGCTTGTTGCGCTTTTGCACCTGGACGTCGCTCAATTTCGCGTCCTTGAGCTCTGCAAAGCGCTGCCTGAGCAGGGACTCGGCCCATTGAGGGTCCAGCGTGTCGGCATCGTGCTCAAGCGTGCGGCTTTGTGGCTGGTTGTCGAGGATGAAACTGATGAGGTAATGCGGTTTCTCGAACATGAACGTGGCTCCGTTACGGTTAACAAGGCGTACCCGAGCAGGGCATGTTCATTTGATGAGTAGGTTGCGCGGTGATTCAGAAAAAATAAGCCGCTTTCATCTATTGATCTCGATCAGGTGGGGAGGCTGGCTCGCTCTATAACCTTGGGCGCTTATCGATGGCCAGGGACGGCTCAACGGGCTGCTCTGGTCGCATATTCTCAAGGAAGAGTCAGCCATGCGATCACTGAAGATCCTGTTGTTATCATCGGCATTCAACGGTTTAACCCAACGGGCCTGGCTGGATCTGCGCCAAGCGGGTCACGACCCCAGCGTTGTGGTGTTCACCGATCAAGCCACGGTATGCCAGCAGGTCGAGGCGTCTGGCGCCGACCTGGTGATCTGCCCATTTTTGAAGGACCGTGTGCCGCATCAACTGTGGAGCCATCCGCAACGCCCGGTGGTGATCATCCATCCGGGCATCGTCGGCGACCGTGGCGCCAGTGCGCTGGACTGGGCCATCACCCAGCAGGCCCGCCGTTGGGGCGTCACCGCCTTGCAAGCGGTGGAGGAAATGGACGCCGGGCCAATCTGGTCCACCTGTGAGTTCGACATGCCCGCCCAGGTGCGCAAATCCGAGCTGTACAACGGCCTGGTGAGCGACGCCGCGATGGTTTGCATGCGTGATGTAGTGGCGAAATTCGCCAAAGGCTTCGTCCCGACACCGCTCGATTACACCCAACCCGGCGTCATCGGGCGCTTGCAGCCGAACATGACCCAGGCCGACCGCACCTTCAGTTGGTTCGATTGCGCAGGCTTTATCAAGCGCAGCATCGACGCTGCCGATGGCCAGCCCGGCGTGTTGGCCAGCCTGTTGGGCGGGCAATATTACCTCTACGACGCGCACTTGGACGCTCGCCAGGGCACCCCGGGAGAAATCCTCGCAGTGCAGGACGATGCCGTGCTGGTAGCGGCTGGAGATCACAGCCTGTGGATCGGCTCGCTCAAACCCAAAGGCCCAGAGACCTTCAAGCGACCGGCACGGCACGTTCTGGCTGAGCAGTTGGCCGGGGTGCCGGTGCTGGACAGTTCAATCGCCTGCCAGGCGTTCAACGAGCGGGTCTATCAACCCATTCGCTACCAAGAGTTCGGCCACATCGGCGAACTGACGTTCGAGTTCTACAACGGCGCCATGAGCACCGAACAATGCCAGCGGCTGGTCGCAGCGTTGCGCTGGGCCAAGGCGCGAGATACCCAAGTGTTGCTGATCAAGGGCGGGCGCGGCAGCTTTTCCAATGGGGTGCACCTAAACGTCATCCAGGCCGCCGACGTGCCGGGGCTGGAAGCCTGGGCCAACATTCAAGCCATCGACGATGTGTGCCTGGAGCTGCTCACTGCCAGGCAGCTGGTGATCAGCGGCCTGACCGGCAGCGCAGGCGCAGGCGGCGTGATGCTGGCGCTGGCCGCCGACATTGTATTGGCCCGCGAAGGTGTGGTGCTCAACCCGCACTACAAGACCATGGGACTCTACGGCTCCGAATACTGGACCTACAGCCTGCCACGGGCCGTGGGCAGCGAAATCGCGCATAAGCTTACCGAAGAATGCCTGCCCATCAGTGCCATCCAGGCCCAGCAGTACGGCATGGTTCAGGCCATCGGCCCGCGTTGCCCACAAGCATTTGGCTTGTGGCTTTTGCAACAGGCCGACAGTGCGTTGACCGATGATAAGTACCTTCATGCACGCACACGTAAAGCCACGCTGGATACTCAGCAAGTTGAACGCTGTCGCGAGCAGGAACTGGCACAGATGCGATTCGACATGGTGGGAAATCGCCAGCAGTTTGCCGAGAAATGCCGCAACTTCGTGTTTAAACGCAAAACCTGCCAGACCCCGCAGCGGTTGATTGCGCCGTGGGCGTTGAGCTACGAGGCTGGCGTGCCGCAAAGCCGGATGCTGAATGACTGACCGTCGACGCGGGGAGGGCGCGGCGGCCAGCCCAGCCTCGCGTTGGGCGATAGGGTTCCCCATAATGAAGTCCAATTTGCCCAAACGCTCAAACTAGAGGCCCCATGGAACTGTACAACCTTAACGATGACGCAGCGCTCGTATGACTCGGGCGCTGTTTATTTCGTTGGATGGGCCCAAGGGTACCGGCAAAACCACGCTGTTGGAGGCCGTTACGACAGCGTTGAGGGCCGACAATAAAAAGGTCGTCCGACTGTGCGAGCGCAAGAGCGATCCCTATCGAGCGCAAACGATGGCGCTGGTTAACAAATTCGCCAGAGACCCCAGCCGGGATCTGGAACTTGAGGTGTGTGAGCGCTTTGCTGACAGCCGCAGCTGGATTACCCAGCACGTACTGGCCGCACAGCCACCTGACAGCATCATCCTGATGGATCGCTGGTACCCGTCTGATGCTGCGTTTCGTCGATTGATACCCTTTGCAGACATTCTTGAGCTGAACATTGATCGACAGGTGCAAGTGCCGGATCTGCATGTGGGGGTTGTCACCGCGGCGCAAATATCCTGGGCACGGGCGGCAGCACGACGGCGCGGGCTGAGCAGTACGGTGATGTTTAAGCTGGAGGAGCAAGTTGTGTGTACCGAGGCGTTTGAACGAGCGGCGGTGGGGCAGGGGTGGGTGATGTGTCGCAATGAAGGGACGATTGAGGAGGCGATGAGGCGGGTGGTTTCGCAGATATATAAAGTCCTTTGATCGAAGATGAAGAGCGCAAAGGCAACGAGAGTTAGCGGCGCTTGAGCAAAACATAGAAGCGTTGAAACGCCAGGGTGGTGACGCCGCCATTATTGACTGCGAGGGACGCCCGTGCGTGCGCACGCGAGAGGTCCCGGGCGAAAACCCTTATCACGATGCCGCTACAGGGAAGAAGACTTATCGGTTGATCTGGACTAAGTGAGGCTCATCAACTTTGAACTAATCAATAAGCCTGTCCACCTAACGCTTTGCACGTTGCCTCAAGCCCGGGGTTTTCCTGGGTTACCCAATCACACACGAAGGTTTGGTTAATCATGAAGAGCGAACAGGTAGAAGGCGTTGTAGAAAAGGTTGCCGGCAAAGCGCAGAGCGCAGTCGGGAAGCTTTTTGGTGATTCGAAGTTGGAAGCTGAGGGCGCTGGACGCCAGGCTGCGGGTCAACTGACGCAAACCTATGGTGACGCACTGGACAGCGTTTCTACATTCGTCAAAGAAAAACCGGTTGCAGCACTGGCAATCGGGGCTGTTGCTCTACTGGTGCTGAAGAGATTGCTTGGTCGCTGAACAGCAGTAGCTTCAATAAGATTGCTAACGCGGTAGAAACGATGGTGAACGCTAACCAGAATCAGGGGCAAATTTCTGCAGTTTCTTGCAGGCGTGGAAGGGCGTGAAGTGGAGCGGGGGAACTGCCTGTTCCTTGGGTAGCCAAGTCATGCTGCCTGGCAATCGACGCGGTCTCTATGCCCTTTGCCGAGCTTGATGGGCTGAAAAGCCCTTTTGTTTTCCAGGTCCCAGAAAAGCCAATGCCCCGAGAGGTCGGGGCATTGGCTTTTTTATGAGCGAGTGGTCGGTTTGTATCGTTTTGTATCTGCGCTTTGGATAGATACACAGCGATTCCTTTAAGTCGGTTGATGACACATACGGGATACCCGCGGGGCTTTAAATGAACCCATCGAGAAGGCGCAAACCTTTTCCAATGGATGACTCATTTAACTCGCGGTTATCCCTGCGCGTTTCGCGACGTTGTCGACCAATGACTTATAGGGAAATTCAAAATGCCTGCAGCTACGTTCGGTTTCACCTGGCGCCATTGTCTGGCTTCTTCCGTGAGAATGGGCGCTTTGGGGTTGGCCCTGATAGCCGGCAGCGGTGCTGCCTGGGCTGCTGGCCCGGCCGTCGATGCGTCAGGTGCCAGCTCGGCCTCGACCCATCCCGAATCGATTAGACCTTATCGAATTCACGTCGATGAAGCTCAATTGGCCGATCTGAAAAAGCGCATTGCGGCGACCCGCTGGCCGGACAAAGAGACCGTCAACGACGTTTCCCAAGGCGTGCAGTTGGCCCAGGTCCAGGCGCTGGTGAAGTATTGGGGCAGCGGCTATGACTGGCGCAAGGCCGAAGCGAAGCTCAATGCGCTGCCTGAATTCATCACGACTATCGACGGCGTGGACATTCAATTCATCCATGTTCGCTCGCCAAACCCCAACGCGATGCCGCTGCTTCTGACACACGGATGGCCTGGCTCACAGTTTGAGTTCCTGAAGACGATCGGCCCGCTGACGGATCCCGTTGCTTACGGCGGTAAGGTTGAAGATTCGTTCGACGTGATCATTCCATCGATTCCAGGACACGGTTTTTCCGGTAAGCCAACTGAATTGGGCTGGGGGCCGGATCGAGTCGCGAAGGCTTGGGATGTGCTCATCAAGCGTCTGGGTTATACCCACTATGTTTCCCAGGGCGGAGATCACGGTTCGGTCATATCGGATGCATTGGGCCGCCTGAATCCGCCGGGGCTGTTGGGCATTCACTTGAACATGCCGGCCACCATCCCGCCCGAATTGGTCAAGCCGATCAATAGTGGTGACCCGGCCCCTGACGGGCTCACTGAGCCTGAACGCAAGGCGTTTGATTCCTTGAGCACCTTCTTCGGCCGCAATGCAGCATACGGCGCGATGATGGTTACGCGCCCGCAGACTATCGGTTACCTCCTGGCCGATTCGCCTACCGGAACTGCGGCGTGGATGTACGAAAAAATCGCCGCGTGGACGGACAGTGATGGCCAGCCTGAACGGGTATTGACCCGTGACGAGATGCTGGACGATATCAGCCTGTACTGGCTGACGAACGCAGGCGCATCGTCATCGCGTTTCTACTGGGAAAACAACAACAACAATTTCAGCGCTGCCGCGCAGCACACCGCAAGCATCAAGGTGCCGGTGGCGATCACGGTCTTCCCGCACGAGATCTATCAGGCGCCAAAAAGCTGGGCGCAACGCGCTTACCCATCACTTTCCTACTACAACCAGGTTAACAAGGGCGGCCACTTCGCTTCCTGGGAGCAACCTCAATTGTTCAGCGAAGAGTTGCGGGAGGCCTTCCGGCCGCTGCGCGCCAAGCTGAGCGCAACGAAGACAGCCCAGTAGCTCACACGCAATCGAGCCAACACACCGGGCCGCTATTCGGCGGCTCGCTACGGAGAAATACCATGGAGATGACCTTGCTGAACAATCAAAATAAATCCAGCCGCCTGCGGGGTCTTGCCCCATCGCTGTTGGCAGCAGCAGTGCTGCAATTCGCGGCGGTGGCTGTCGGTTTTTCCCAAGCCAACGCGGCTGATGTACCCGCGTCCACCATTGGGGCGATCAACCCGGGAGCTCACACCTTTCTCGGTGCACTTAAGCATGTGAAAGCGGGGTTGCTGAACGTTTCTTACGCGGAACTCGGCCCAGCCGATGGCCCGGTGGTCATTTTGTTGCACGGCTGGCCCTACGATATCAACGCATACGCTGATGTCGCTCCTGCTTTGGCGGACAAGGGATATCGAGTGTTGATCCCTTCTGCGCGTGGTTATGGCGATACGCATTTTCTCTCGGCCAAGACCATTCGCAATGGTCAACCTGCTGCGCTGGCGACCGACCTGATCGACTTCATGGACGCGCTGAAGATCAAGACCGCGGTGCTGGGTGGGTTTGACTGGGGCGCCCGCACTGCGGATATCGTTGCCGCACTGTGGCCGGAAAGAGTGAAAGCCCTGGTCGCTGTGAGCGGTTACCTGATAGGTAGCCAAGAGGCGGGCAAGGCGCCATTGCCGCCAGCCGCCGAACTGCAGTGGTGGTACCAGTTCTATTTCGCGACCGAGCGCGGGCGCCTGGGCTACGAGAAAAACACCCATGACTTCGCCAAGCTCATCTGGAAGCTGGCGTCGCCACAGTGGAATTTCGACGACGCCACTTATGAGCGCAGCGCGGCATCCTTGCAAAACCCTGATCACGTGGCCGTGTCGATTTTCAACTATCGCTGGCGCCTGGGGTTGGTCAAGGGCGAGGCCAGATACGACGCGCTGGAGAAGAAACTCGCGGCATTTCCATCCATCAGTGTGCCCACCATCACCCTGGAAGGTGATGCGAACGGCGCTCCGCACCCACCTGCCGAAGCGTACGCCAAGCGCTTCACTGGCAAGTATGAGTACCGATTGATCACCGGTGGTGTAGGCCACAACTTGCCGCAGGAAGCGCCGAAAGCCTTCGCCCAGGCGGTGATCGACGCCGATCATCTTTGAAAACCGGCTGAGAGGATGGCGATGATGAAGCTGAAATTTCTGGCCGCGATGTCGGCTGCCATTGCAATCGCAGCGTTGAGCGCTACGGGTGTGGCCTCGGGCGACGCCAGTACTGGCGACGCCTCACCAATCTATGGCGTGAAATTGCCGGAAAACTACCGCCTATGGCCGCTGATTGCGCCGGCGCAGGAAGCGGCCCCCTTGAACGAACTGCGAGCCGTGCTGGGCAATGACTTGGCCATAAAGGCTTATCAGGATTCAACGCTGCCATTCCCTGATGGCACGGTGCTGGTAAAGCTGGCCTGGAAACATGTGCAGTCCCCGGAATTCGAGCCGGCGTCCATCCCGGGGCCGGCCACGACCGTGCAGGTGATGGTCAAGGACTCGAAAAAATATGCAGCAACCGGTGGTTGGGGATTCGGGCGGTTTATCAACGGTAAACCGGCCGATGAAGCCCAACACCAAACCTGCTTCGCCTGTCACCAGGCGCGAGTGCGTAATCACGATTTTGTCTTCACTCGCTTCGCTCCCTGATTTCCCGTCAAACCTGGAGTCAACAATGAAAAAAGTAGTAACCGCACTGGCCGTCGCCGTCAGCCTGAGCATGGCGACACACGCCTGGTCGCAAACTGAAAAACCCACGATTGTGCTCGTACATGGCGCCTTTGCCGATGCGTCGAGTTGGAATGGGGTCGTGAAGATTCTCGAGAAGGACGGTTATCCAGTGGTTGCCGCTGCCAACCCATTGCGCAGTGTAAAGAGCGATGGTTCGGCAATCTCGGCATTGTTGACGAGCATTCATTCGCCGGTGGTGTTGGTCGGCCACTCCTATGGCGGCAACGTTATCAGTGACGCGGCCAACGATCATGCAAACGTCAAAGCCCTGGTTTACGTCAGTGCGTTTGCACCTGAGGCCGGGGAAACCGTCGCCGGGCTGGCCGGCAAATTCCCGGGCAGTACGCTGGGCCCAACGCTGGCTGCGCCTGTACCGCTGGCCGATGGGGGCAAGGACTTGTACATCCAGCAGGACAAGTTTCACAACCAGTTCGCCGCTGACGTCCCCGCGAAAGAGGCGGCATTGATGGCCGCCACCCAACGCCCGGTAACGGAAGCGGCGCTCAACGAAGCGTCCGGCAGCCCTGCCTGGAAGCATATACCGTCCTGGTACATCTACGGCGACAAGGACAAGAACATTCCCCCGCAAGCCATGGCATTCATGGCCAAGCGCGCCGCTGCCAAAGCCGTGGAAGTGGTCAAGGGCGCTTCACATGTGGTGATGGTTTCGAACCCGGAACCGGTTGCCCGCCTCATCGAAAGAGCCGCCACGGCGAAATGACACGCCAGGGGCGAAGCGGCGTTTTCAGCGTTCTACGCCGAGGCGAGTTTTGCACGTCGCCCGGCGGGTTTCGTTTTGAAGTTGTGCAACGCTGAAACGCGGGAGAGGGGGATTCGACGCGGCCAACGCCTGGGCATACCGGGCGTTGTGCTTATCGCGGGCAACCGGACCGTGCCCAACACCTGGCGACCCAGCTGCAGGCCGGCTCGGTGTTGATCAACAGAATTTCGCCAGAGTTGCTGGCGCCGTTCGGCGGGGTAAAGCAGTCCGGTGTCGGCCGGGAGTTTGGAGTCTTTGGGCTGCAAGCATTTCTTGAGGCCAAAAGCATCGTGTCGGATTAGCCTGGGGTTGGCGGGAGAGGGTGGTCGCGCAACCCAGGCCGCAGGAGAAAAAGCTAATGGCCCACAGCACGTTGCCTGTGGGCCATGGGTTTTCAAGGGTTACGCGGCTGGAGCTTTCGCCTCCTGCAGCAGTTGCTGAATCATCTTTTCCTGCGTCTCGTAGCGACCTTCTCCGAAGTGGGTGAAACGCACTTGCCCTTTGGCGTCGATCAGGTAGTGCGCGGGCCAGTACTGGTTATCGAAGTTGCGCCAGATCGCGTAGTTGTTATCGATGGCTACCGGGTAAGTGATGCCGAGCTTTTTCACCTCATCCCTGACATTGCTGATGATGCGTTCAAAACCGTATTCCGGGGTGTGGACGCCGATTACCACCAAGCCATCCTTCTCGTACTTCTGCGCCCAGTCCTTCACGTACGGCAGGGTATGCTGGCAATTGATGCAGTCGTAAGTCCAGAAATCGACGAGCACCACCTTGCCTCTGAGCGATTCACTGGTCAGTGCGGGCGAATTGAGCCATTCCACCGCGCCAGACAGCGACGGCATCGGGCCTCGGGCGTTGTCGAGGGTGGGTTCGGCCTTGGCCTTGCTTACCAGGTATTCGACGACTTTGGGGACGCTTTGCAGCACGCCGTTTTCCAGCACGCTGACGCCTTCGGACGACGCCCCGGTCAACAGCGTCTTGTCGGCACCGGTAGAAATCATCAGCGCTGCGGCCAGGACCGCAAAACCGGTGGCGCGCCGCAGCCAACCAGTGACCGGAATCGAGGCCTTCAGGCGATTGACTAAACCACGTCCGGCGAAAATCAGCGTACCCAACGACAGTGCACTGCCCAGGCCGTAGGCCACCAGCAGCAGGCTGGTTTGCGCATTGGCGCCTTGCAGCATGGCGCCGGTAAGAATCACCCCGAGGATAGGCCCGGCGCACGGCGCCCAGAGCAGGCCGGTGGCGACGCCGATCATCAGTGAACCCAGCGGCCCGGACATTTTGCGCGTCTGGGGGTCGAGGCAATTGCCCAGTAACACGAACGGGCTGGCCAGCCAGCCACTGATTCGCGCCGAGATCAGCGACAAGGCAAACAGCGCCATCACCACCAGTGCCACATGACGCCCGGTGTTGTTGGCCTGAATCACCCATTCACTGCTGACCACGGCCAGGCTGGAAACCAGCGCGAAGGTCAGGACCATGCCACCAAGGGTAAGCAGGATCGATGAGCGTGTGCGGTCGATACCGGCGAACAGAAATGGCACGACCGGCAGGATACAAGGGCTGAGGACGGTCAATAAGCCGCCCAGGAATGCGATGAGGAACATAAGGGTCTCCTGATGAAATGTGGGCCGGGCTCAGTTATCGCTGTGGCACTCGGCAAATTTGCGGTAGTTCAGGATCTCGGTCTTGCCCTGCGAATTCAGGTAGGTCAGTTGGGCATCGACAATGCCGCAGGCCGCCCCGGCATCCTGTGTCAATGCCACGACTTTCTGGATGTCCAGATGCGTGCCGTAGGTGTAGGTTTGCGGCGTGACGTCGGCTTCGGCGCGGGCCGAGAAGGTGCAGATATTCAGGGCGGCAAACAGGCAAGTGGCATAGAGGGTATTGGTGTTCATGGTCGTTTCCTCAAGGCTTCAAGGGTTGGGTCGTTCGGTTGAGCCGAGGCGCTAGGGTTGGCCTCGATGTGGCTCATTAGAAGCCCGCGAGGTATCTCGTCTGTGTCAAAAACAGGCGCGGATAAATCGGTTCGTATCAGGACCCCGTCCCGATACACAGCCATACAAAACCTAGGAAATTGTTGTTTTTGCCTCTGCATGTATCCTTCGCCACAGCAGATACACTGCAATACAAACCGCCGCGGGCGAACGGGCTCAGCCTCTATAGACTGAGCCGCAATTCCCATTGACAGAGGCTTGGCCCATGGAACACGTTGATCACATCCTCATCGTGGACGATGACCGTGAGATTCGAGAGATGGTAGGCAACTACCTGAAGAAGAACGGCCTGCGCACCACCGTGGTTGCGGATGGCCGCCAGATGCGCTCGTTTCTCGAGGCCACGCCGGTAGACCTGATCGTGCTGGACATCATGATGCCCGGCGACGATGGCCTGGTGCTCTGCCGCGACATTCGCGCCGGCAAACACAAGGCCACGCCGGTGCTGATGCTGACCGCCCGCAACGACGAAACCGACCGCATCATCGGTTTGGAAATGGGCGCTGACGATTACCTGGTCAAGCCGTTCGCCGCCCGTGAATTGCTGGCACGCATCAACGCTGTGCTGCGCCGTACGCGCATGCTGCCGCCCAACCTGGTCGTTACCGAAACCGGAAGGTGGCTGGGGTTCGGGCGCTGGCGCCTGGACACCTCCGCCCGCCATCTGCTTGATGAAGACGGCACCATGGTCGCCCTCAGCGGCGCTGAATATCGCCTGCTGCGGGTGTTCCTCGACCATCCGCAACGGGTACTCAATCGCGACCAGTTGCTCAACCTGACCCAGGGCCGTGACGCCGACCTGTTCGACCGTTCCATTGATCTGCTGGTCAGCCGCCTGCGCCAACGCCTGCTTGACGATGCGCGCGAGCCGGCTTACATCAAAACCGTACGCAGCGAGGGGTATGTCTTCTCGCTGCCGGTGCAAGTGCTTGGAGCACCGGCATGAAGCCTTCGCTGCATTGGCCTCGTACCCTCATCTCGCGGCTTTCGCTGATCTTTCTGGTAGGGCTGACCCTGGCGCAGGCCTTGTCCTTCGGCGTGCAGTATTACGAGCGTTACGAAACCGCGAAAAACACCATGCTCGGTAACCTGGAAACCGATGTATCGACGTCCATTGCCATCCTTGACCGCTTGCCCGCCGAGGAACGCATGAGTTGGTTGAAACAACTGGATCGACGCAATTACCGCTATTTGCTCGACGAAGGCTCGCCAGGCGTCGCTCTGCGTGACACGCCGATTGCAGTGACCTCGATCAAGGAGGCCATCGGCAAGGATTACCCGATGACCGTGACAGACATTCCCGGGCCTATCAAACATTTCCAGGTCCATCTGAAACTGGCCGACGGCAGCCCGGTGACCATCGACGTGCGCCCCTCGATGGTGCCGTTGTCGCCGTGGCTGCCGGTGGTTTTGCTGGGCCAGTTGGCCTTGATGATTCTATGCACGTGGCTGGCCGTTCGCATTGCCATAAGCCCGCTGACCCGCCTGGCCCAGGCCGTGGAAAACCTCGATCCCAACACTCACCCGGTGCATCTGGATGAACAAGGCCCGACCGAAGTCGCACACGCTGCCATCGCCTTCAATGCCATGCAGGCGCGCATTGCGGCCTATCTGAGAGAACGCATGCAACTGCTGGCGGCGATTTCCCACGACCTGCAAACCCCAATCACGCGCATGAAGCTGCGTGCCGAATTGATGGACGACTGCGGCGACAAAGACAAATTGTGGAATGACCTCGGCGAGATGGAGCATCTGGTGCGTGAAGGCGTTGCCTATGCCCGCAGCGTGCATGGCGCCACCGAGGAAAGCCGCCGTACCGATTTTGATTCATTCCTCGACAGCCTCGTGTTCGACTACCAGGACATGGGCAAGGACGTGCAGCTCAGCGGCAAAAGCAACGCAGTGATTCACACTCGGCCCCACGCGCTGCGCCGAGTGCTGGTAAACCTCACGGATAACGCGCTCAAATTCGCCGGTGCCGCGCAGCTGCGGGTCGAGCCGGAGGAGGGCGACAGCCTCTCGGTGACCGTGATGGATCGTGGTCCCGGCATTGCCGAAGAGGAGCTGGCCCGTGTGATTGAGCCATTTTACCGCGTGGAAAATTCGCGCAACCGCAGCACCGGCGGCACGGGCCTGGGCCTGGCTATCGCCCAGCAGCTGGCACAAGCCCTCGGCGGCACCCTGACCTTGAGAAATCGCGAAGGCGGCGGATTGTGCGCTGAACTGAGATTACCGACGCGCTTATCGTAGGAGGCGCGAAGCGGCGCTAGTCAACTGTGCTTTGAATCTGGATGTGGAAGAGTTGATCAACGCGAGTTTCATCAAGCGCTTTCGCCAGCGCCCGCGTCAAACCGAGTCGACATCGAGGGCTTCAAGGTACTCGCCGCCAGGCATCATTGAAAGCGCGGTTCCTGAGTCTGAGTGGACGTACATGAACGGGACGAGCCTGGGCAACGGCGCCGCGTCACCAGTTTGCACGAACAGCGGTAGTCGTTGACCTGAAGAGAAACGGCATTATGGACATGGCCCGTTGAGAGAGTAGGCGTAAAGACGAATTCGTCGAATCAGTGACTTACGTAGCTCATGAACCTATAAGGCATAACACTTCATTTAACAAGTGGGCGATGTTAGATGTTCATAAGCAGGTCAACAGCCCAAGAATACTAGCTCAATACCCTTGAAATGAACGCAACTGTTCACCGATTGATGTTCATAGACCCAGCTTTCCCCGTCATTAGCCTCGTCAACCCGAGCTTTATTCGTCCTTCCAGTGTTGCTGGAGGTATGTTCGATGGTGGCACGGGTTACGCTTGCGTGGCGTCTAGAGAATCCGAGGCGATTCAATACAACAGGAATCCTGGAACCGCTTGATAGGCCAAAAAAAGGCCGCTATTGAAAGCGGCCGTCTGACTAAAGAGCATTTCGATAAATCATTCCAAGTCAGGCGGATGCTACCGATCTGTTACCCGAGCTGTGCTGCGGATAGCTTAAGGAAGAACCCGAGTAATCGCCTGATATCCACTGGCAACATCGAAGCAGTGTTTCGCTGTACCTGGAATACGATCCAGTATGCGCCTGAGCATATCTGGATCGTCTTTGAAAACCGTCATCCAAATGGACCAGAAACCTTGGATCTGCAACACAATTTGATCGCGCATCTTTGGGTGATCCAACTCAAAAAGGTTCTGCTTCGATTCCAGCGCGATGTCCCATGCCTCGCGCCGGTTGTTCCAACGACGGTCGGATGCTTCATTTTCCTGATCATTAACGCTAGGAACTTTGTGTAGACCAACAAGGCGGATCGTGCGAGTGGCTCGAACATTGTCATGCCCTGGTGCGGCTTCGACCAACCCACCTTGCTTGTAGATTAAGGCAAGAAAGGTGTTGTCCCGATCCGGCCACATGTAGTCATCGAGCACAACGTCCTTATTGTCCTTCGTGCTATTGCAATTTGTACACGCAAGTAAAAAGTTGTCCCAACTTAGCTCGCGAACCAGGTCATTCGCGATGGCGCCCGGCGGTTTCTTCGGCTGGACATGCTCGATGGCCAAACTAGTATCAAGATGCACTTCACAATAGGAACAACATTCGCCGAGTCGCTCGATAAGCTTACCCCGAGCCATTGCGTAAGCTTTAAATACGACAACCCTTCCATCTGCTCCAGTGGGGCAGGCCCCGCGAATGACTGGTCTCATTCATCATCCGCCTTAGGGTTTCCCTCAGGAGCACCATCGATACCCGAAACCAATCGCTTCATTGTCAAAAAGGCGTGATAGGCAACGTTGTCACTAAATGGATCGGACAGTGCGTCAAGGTCTGCTTTAATAGCTTCCTTCTGCTCATCACTCACATCTCCAGCAGCATCATTGAGCAGCCGGAAGTATTCAATGGCCGCCTCATGCATTTTCTGGTAACGCTCCCCACGCTGCGGCACCGGAATCTTCATGACCTCTTCGGTGATGTCCTCAATAGATCGATTAGCGTATTTTGCCTCCGAAGCGGGAGCGGCAATACCATCAGGAATCGAGTCCGCTTGAGCGGGTTTTAACCCCCGCTCCAGGTCTATAACTTCCCCCGGCTCTAGAGACTGCAAGATGAAAGGGGAATGAGAGGAGACAACAAACTGCAGAAGCGGAAATGCATTTTTCAGGTCCGAAACCACACGACGCTGCCACTTAGGGTGCAGATGCAAATCAATTTCATCGATCAACACGATCCCTTGAGTTTTGATAGCTGCATCCACACCTAAATGCGGGTTTAAGCGTGAGGCACGGTGCGCGATGTCCGCAATGATGCCAACCATATTGCGATACCCATCACTGAGATCATCAAACGGCATTAAGCCTTCATGATCCAACGCAATCATCAGGTGATCGTAACCCGCGTCGAAATAGAAATTTTGCGCACCAGGAATACAAGAGGTCACCGCATTGGTCACCGCATCCAGTGCAGGTATGTCTTTCCCTTTTTGTATCTTTGCCATAGATAAGCGTTTGAACCATTTCTCAAACGCTTTGTGATCCGATTTCGGATCGAGGCAATAACGGTAGCCCGTTAGGCGGGAAGACGGGCTGTCCGCCACTACATCATCATGCTTATCCCATAGTCGCCCCGCGCCGTAGTAAAGCAGCAGCGGAAGATTCACATGAGGCTGATGTATAACGCGCTCACGCGCTTCTGCACCAACCCTGACGAAATCCTTAGCCTTCTTACCACGGTCACCCAGATCTCGCCGCCAGCGAATGGGCGGTTCTTCGTTCGTTTGACAGACAGCCTCCAGCCAGACCTCCGTAAATGCCTCACGGAACACCTGACCTTCGACCTCTTGAAAAACAGCTCGCGCATCCGAGTCCTTGATCGTGCCGCCACCAGTCGTCAGTTTGCCGCCCTGAAAGTAAGTGTTGAGCAGCATCGCCAGTGCGTCGAGTATGGTCGTTTTGCCCTTACCATTGTTACCAATCAGGACGTTGAACTGGGGATTGAACTGGAGATAGGCTTCGTCGTACTTTCGGAAGTTGTGCAGCACTAATTCAGTGATTTTCATGAGTTACCAAACTGGGTGAGTACGAACTTCAGGGCCAGCTTGAGTTCTAGGAAGGTGCTGCCGCTCTAAAATCTCTGCGGCCCGGCCTCACACGTAGGATCTGCAAGCGGGAATGTTGAGTCACGTCGATGAGTCGATGAGTCGATGATAGCAAGATACAACGCCTTAAGCCTCAATTCGAAACGGGTTGCTAACGAGGTATGGTCACACGGCTACTCGCTCTGAACTCAGCTTCGCAAGCGAGCAATAACAACGATGTAGCTACGCGCCCGATTGAGGCCAACACCTTTGTAGTAGGTGCTCAGGAGCAATGGGTCAACCACAGCACAAACCCAGCCATCCCTCGAACCCTGCCTGAATAATCCTGTAGTGCATACGCTTTTTCTAGCCCTGGCAGGCCATCAGATTGATCTTATCAAAGAGGGTAATTGGACCAACATGATCCGACATCGTGTTGACTTGGCAGGTGGCCACTACTCTCGAGGTACCCCAAGATCTTTTGCCCAATCGACTGGCCATAGCCTGTATTTTAAGACCGCGTCAGCAAGCTGGTATCGCCATTTAAGAGCGCGCGGTTGAATCGCCCCAGGGGGGGCGCACATCACCTACAGGTGCAGGCCACTAGGCCGTCCTCGTCGAGATTCGGCCGAGCAATCCTTGGATCCAAAATATCTTTCAATTAAAACCGACTTCGGGCTAATCTGCATCAGTAATGGCTCCATGCCATCCTCAGAGATAGATCGTCGAGAAAATTAAATTGGATATAAAAATAGTTACCGTTTTACATCAAGGCGATGAGAAAAAAGAATACATTGTGCTTCAAGCATTAGATAAATGCAATTTAAAGCCTTATATGATTCTTGATAACACCTACGACACTGATGGAGTCGCGAGCAATAAACATCGCCACGTATTTAAGTTCCCTGACTGGACAGTTGAAAAAAATGAGTACATTTTTCTAACCACCAAGCCTGGCTTAAACAAAAAAGGGCAAACTAATACGAAGGAGCCCGCCAGCTATCTGTATTGGGGTTTGAATAGCCCTGTATGGAATCAAAGCGGAGATAAAGTTCATTTAGTAAAAATTACAGATTCAACCGTATTCAACGTGCCAAGCGTAGTCTAGTTTTTCACTCCGAATCAATCAAACCTCGTGGGCAAGGTTTGATTTTTTTCAGAATTTACGTAATTTTTTCATCGTGTGCATTGATGGTAGATGCGAATACTACAAGGAGAGTTTCTTGACCGCAAAAAAATTTATTACGACGATCAAACAGATTCCTGTTGGCCAGGGTGGATTCCTCATAGGCCAAATAGAGGATGAACATTCACGAATTTTCACCTACGCTTTCGATTGCGGCTCGATCAATCGAGAGCACTTCGAACAAGGGCTGAAGATGTGTTCGCTTCAAAAAATTGACATACTATTTGTATCACATTTAGATGTGGACCATGTAAGTGGAATTGATGCACTGGCAGCACAGGTGCAGATTGACATGGTCGTTCTTCCCTGTCTGGACGCTCTTCACCTCACAATGATCGCATGTGAAGCAGCAGGAAACTCTACACTTCGATTGTCGACTCAGTCGTTTTTGACAGACCCCTTTGGATGGTTAGTCGATCGGGGGGTCAAGGAAATCATTCAAGTACAGCGCGCAGACGATACACTTAATGTAATTCCTTATGAGCCTGATCCAGAAGGGCAACCCGATAGCATTATAGTGCCCGTGCCCGAAGGCGGTGACCCGAGTCGCCCATACACAATCAGATCAGAAATGGTAGAGGAAGCTAAATCTGTTCGTTCAGGTGCCGGTACTGTCCGAACACTCGGGGAACATACATCGATCTCTGTGGAGGTAAAGGGTAAATCAATTCCTTCATGGCTGCTCGTCCCTTATGTGCATCCATTTCCCAAAGAAGCTATCGCGAGCTTTAGAAGAGCTGTAGGAAAACAGTTTCCTCATACATTCGCGGGGCGTTCACTGGCATCAAAAGCCTTTACTAAAAAACTGATCCAGTTGTTAAGTGACAAGGCAAGCTGCGAAGAATTGAAAGCTTGCTACTCCATCATATCAAGAGATCACAATAAAATCTCACTGAGTCTGTATTCAGGGCCTCAAGCTCACAAAAACAACTTGAAAATCTCTCGAACCAATAAAAACTTCGATTGGCCATTCCCTAAGCCTTATCAAATAATTCACTCGGAAGATACACTTATAAGAAAAAACGGTGGTGCGTGGATTTGTACGGGTGATGCAAATTTAAACCAGCGCGGTACGAGATCGGCGTGGCTTAAGAGGTTCGGCAAGCTCCTAAAGAATGTAGATGTTTTTATTTTGCCCCACCATGGCAGCAACGATAGCATTCACGATGAGGTTATCAAGAAACTAAATAACTCAGAGATGATTGTTTGTGCAGCAGCCGGTCGTGAAAAACACCCCCACAATTTGTTGCTGGGTCGGCTGCGCAGTTACGAAAGCAGCCTTTGGCATGTTTCGGAGAATCCTGAAAGCGGTTTTACATTAAAGGTATCTTTTTCAGTTTGAATATGGTGAAAGGCGCTCACGGGGTGATCACCGGACTCCCTGAGCGCTTTTTTCTCACTACGAACAACCTAATCCCCATGAACAGTATTCGTTACGTGCTTTCGAACCAAGCTTCAACAAAAAGCTGGCATCACCGAATCCCGACAAGCTTCATACATCGATAATGCATTGAAATCGAAATTCAACAACACCAACAGCAGGAATCGAACGTTTTATTCGTATCAACAGCCCCCACCCGCCCGTTGAGCTTTCTCAGATTAATAACGCAACGGCCCTTGATCTGAATCTGTACCTCACGCTCATCCCGCGAGCTAGTCGCGTCGTAACCAGCCTGTCTTGCGCAGTGCAAATTCAAGCCTAGCGTCCGCACATGATGTCACCGTCGAACTTTCTCTCTTACGAGATTGATCGCAAGCCGAGTTTGTAGTGGTCAACTAATCCCGGACACGACGTTAAGTTTTTTCTCGGCCTGAGCCGGTGGCAGCCCACCATTAAATTGGTGCGGTCGAATCCAGTTGTATCGGTGCATCAAAAAATGGCTGATATCCCGCTGAGCTTGTTGGACCGTCGTGTAGCCCATGGTCGGTATCCACTCGGTTTTCAGGCTCCTGAACACCCGCTCCATCGGCGCGTTGACGCTCCTATGTCAACAAGATCGAGCTGAATCGGCTAAATCTGCCAGGATCAAAGGGTATAGCTCCCTGACGATATAGCGCTTTAAACAGCGCTGGATTTCTTTGGAAGACAAACCTTCAGCACTACGACGGGCGACGTAGCTTTGGGTTTTGGGATCACCTCGCATGCGTACCATCGCAATGGTCCATAGGGCGTTGTTCGCAGACCGATTCCCACCTCTGTTTAAACGATGTCTCACCGTTTTACCCGAGGATGTCCGGTTTCATTAGACCACTACAATGAGCGCCGTCTGTGTTTGCGAAACCGAGAGGAACTTTACATCCATATCTACACCACCTTTTTCTATTGATCTAAACTCGGCGCACTTCTGAGAGCGTCAGGACAGGCGGACGGCTCGTGCAGCAACCGGAAAATAGAGCCATCGCTGGCTCACGGGCTTGCCGGTTGCGCTGAGAAGGGCATGGCCATAGGATTCTAGCTGTGGCCCATGCAAGGCTATCAGGTCGTCGTCTCTGGCTGACCCCACGGGGTTCGACTTGTGGTCCACCAGAATCCAGCCGTCTGGCAACTCCACCAGCAAATCGATGCGGCCCCGGATACGAGTGCCGTTCGGGCCATCTGCTTCGATGGGTACCTCGACGTAAACGGGACAGTCGGGCCAGCGCTTGGCTATCCAAGCTTGGAACGCTGAGGTCTGGGTGCACACGGCATCCTTATCTACAGAACCAGCCACGGCCCAGGTCTTCAGAATGCCCTCGACGTCAGGGGGAGAAATACCGCCAAGCACGCCTGCGCGTGCGATACATAGATGAAGCGCCGTGCCCAGCGATGCCATGTCGGGCTTGCCTGCCAGGCTTAGCCGAACTCCGACGGCGTCGGTCTCGACAACCGTGAATGCACCGCCCGAAGCAGAGCTCGGTCGGTGCCACAAAGGTTCGGCCTGCACGCGCGGACGAGTTGTAAACCAGTGGCAAGCCTCCGGGGCTTTGGCAGGTGGCTCCGTTGAGCACTCATCCTTGTTCCAAGACTTAGATAGCCTGGAAAGCTGTTTGCCTTCGGAAGTCGTTATTATTTCTGAGTCACCGAACAACAGCTCGGCTGCACCTTTAATCTCGCCGACCCAGGCGCGGCCTGGGCCTGACCTGCGCACGAAAGATAGTGCGACGTTCATGTCACGTGCACGGGTCAGGCCCACATATAGAAGACGCTTGTTCTCCGCCAATGCCTCTGCCTGCATGGCTTGGCCAGTTACGCTGGCTTCGGCATTGAGTGCGGCTTGGGGCTGGGACCGCTTGCCCCAGCTCTTTAACCAGCAGTGGACGAAGCGGTTGGCGAGTGGCTGCTGCGGGTCGAAGTCTCCAACTGTCCTCGCGCGCACGCCCCAAAGCGAAGTACGTGCTATCGCATCGAGGCTTGTCAGCACGACGACTGGCCACTCCAGTCCCTTTGCCCCGTGATAAGTGAGAACCGAGACTGCGTTGTCTGCTGAAGTTGCCCGATTATCATCCTCTTGGCTAGCGAGTTCGTCCAGCCAACGAAGCATGCCGCTAACCGTCGCTGGCCGCTTCGCGGCGACGCACTCGTCCTCGAAAGTCTTTCCGAGCTCGACCAGTGCCTCGACGTTGGACATCCGGTTGCGGCTCTCGTGGGGGGAAGTGGACCATTGACCGACCAGTCTTGCTACTTGGGACTCGGCAGCAGCAAGTCGCAGCACTTCCAGTGGCGTCAAAGCCATTAGCGTCGGACGCAGTGTTTCCAATCGGGCAATTAGTTTATGGGCGCTATCGCCCGTCGTGAGCCACTCGTATGGCTTGGCCTCGTCCGTTGCGAGATGCTGCAGCCTGTCTGCAAGCCAGGTTTCGATCGGAGTGCTGTCAGCCAGGGTTAGAACCAGCGCGGTGGCGACAGTGTCGGTTGGGTCGCTCATACGCCTCAGGCAGGCCATGACATAGATGGCTTCGGCAGTTCCCAATAAGCCGGAGCGTGGGCTGGCTGACGGGATGCCCCAGTGGGTGAGCGACGTAACGGCAAATTCGACCTGGTCGTTGTAGCGACAAAGCACTCCTATATCACCGGACTGAATCGGACGGAGCTCCTTGGTGTCCTTGTCTTCGACCTTGGCCCCGGACTCCAGCAGCTCGCGGATGGCCTGGCCAAGACATAGGTAATCCGAGTCGTTTCGGCTGCTCTCGAAGTTCCAGTTCAACAGCGCGGGCTGGTCCGGAATGTCCTTGCGCAGTGGCTGCAACCGAACCTGTTCGGGCGTCAGCTCGGGCTCGAACGCAGAGATGAATAGACCATTAGTGAGCGAGACCAGGCTTTCGTTGGAGCGCCTGGAGGTGTCCAGGACCTTCCCTAAGATTCCGCCCCAGCCCTTGATGGCGTTGAGAACGCCGGAAATGAGGCTTGCGTCAGTTCCGCGGAAGCCATAGATAGCCTGCTTGGGGTCGCCGACCCACACCGACTTCTTAGCCAGCTTGGCCAGCTCGATGAAAAGCGCCAGCTGGAGAGGGCTGGTGTCCTGGAACTCATCAACCATGATGAGATCCAGTTCTGCCGCCAAGACTTCCCGGACAGATGGCTTTGTCCTCAACGCACGTAGCAGCAACACCTCTTGGTCGCTGAAGTCGACGGCACCCAGCGCCTTCTTAGCCTGCTCGTAGGCATTGAGAACGTCGGCGGCGAGGTTGAATATCTGGTCAAGGTACTGGCGGACTTCGGCATGAAAGGCCGGGTGAGACTCGTGGACCTGCGCTGCGGATTTGACTGGCGCCACGATATCTCTGACCTTGGCGCCGGCGTCAAATCCGGCTGCGCCGATCCAGTCGGGCCAGCACCAGCGGCCTTCACGGAAGAGTCGATCTAGCTTCTGAAGTCCCTCTAGGCCTTTTAATAGGTTGTCTGCAACTTTGGCACCGACAGCTTGCTGCTGTTCTACGTATGCCGCTACCCCCTTGTGTGCTTCGGCCAGCGCAGTCGCCAATGCTTCGGTTGGGTCCAGCCCAGTAGCCGGAGCAGGCCAATTCGTGAGCATCGCGTCCGCGTTCTGGGAACCCATCACTCGAAGCTCCTCCGGTCCAATATCGTTGTCGAGCGCGGCCTTAACGACAGCCTCAACAGTCTTGGACCAGTCCGCCTGCTCAATGCCGAACCGCTCTGTGAGCCGAACAAGCTCCGTTTGAGCGTCGGCTTCCATCGACTCGGCAAGTGTAGCTTTGAGCAGTCTCTTGGATTGACCTTCGCCCAATACAGTCTGATCGGGAGACAGGCCCAGCTCAAAGCAGAAACGCTTGAGCATCTGGCCGCAAACGCTATTGACGGTGCCCAAGCGGGCCTGGCCGATAGCTGTGGCCAGGTCTATACGTCCATTTTCAAGCAGCCAGGAGCGGGCGCGTTCGCGCAGCTCGGTAGCGGCCTTCACGGTGAAGGTCGTGGCCAAGATGGCGTGAGGGCGCGCTGTGCCCGATTCGAGAGCTTGAGCGAGTGTTTCGGTCAGCTTGTAGGTCTTGCCACTGCCGGCGCCTGCACTGATGAATTCGATGCTGTTCATCATTTCCAGCCTCCCAGCAAGATAAGGTGGTCTCGGTCCCATTTGTTTGGACCGTTGACCGGAAGGGTTCCCTCAGGGCCTTGGAACTCGTCACTCGGATCTTCCGGAACGACTTCGATGGTCCCCGCATCCAACTGCTGTTTGCGCCACTCCCACGTGGTGCGGGCACGGTCTAGTAGGTTGGAGACGGTTACGCCGTCGGGCGGTCTTCTGACTTGCGCTTTTGGGAAAATGTCGGCAGCGGTGATGTACAGTCCGCCGCTTTCTAGGATGAAATAGCCAAGCGCGGCGGGTGCGACACCGCTTGTTTGCTCTATGAGGCTGGAGTAGAGCGCCAACTGTAGGTGCTCACCAGAGCGAAGCAGCCCGGCGTAGTAGGTATCGCCTCTCCACTTTATGTCCAAGGCGACAGTTCGCTTGTCACCAAGCGTGACCAAGAGATCAATTTTGCCGATCAGCGGAACTGCTCCCAAGGTTCCTCTGAACTCCACTTCAGTCTGAACCTGAATGGCACCTGCGAGCCTGAGGTGATCGAGGAGACTCCCTATGGCTCGTTCGCAAACCTTCCGGAAGTGTTGCTGCGTTACCCCCGCACCCTGCATAAGCAGTACAGCGCCTTCAGTCAGCAACAGCGAGTCGGCTTCGGCGCGGAACCAAGCAATGGCATCGGCGTTTGACCAACTCAAGGCATTGTTGTGCGCGAAGAGTTTCTCGAGCACCCGATGAGCGAGGATGCCCAGCAGGCGGTTGCCCTCATCAACCCCCAGGACTGAAGTAGGATCTAGCTTCGCCACTCGTTTCAAAACGAATAGAGCCGCGTCATTGAAGAGCTCGTTGAGCGTAGTAAACGACTGTGAGGCGTCGCCGAGCTGCACGGGATGAGGGAGTTGGATGTGTCGTGGAATAGCGGGCAGCGCCTGAGGTGCAAGCACCTCGGCGGTTACCCCGAGAAGCGTGGAGTTGAGTGCAGTGTCCAAGTCAAGCGAAGTGGACTCGATATCCGGTACGAGCTTCTTAATAAGCTGGCGAATCGGATGTATTTCTGTACCAGGAGGAGGGCAGACGATGATGAATCTTTTTCTCGCGGCAAGTAGTGGCCGCAGCCACTTCAGTGCTAACGACACGAGTTCACGCGCCGGGTCTCGCAACTGCACACCTGATTGAGTCAGAGCGTTCACCTCGGCAGGAGACCAAGGTAGAGGCGAGGGCAGGGCAGGCGTCGACGGCATCCACCAGATCACTTCATCAGCTGCTTCGATGCACGCGGCTGCCGTACTGGTCGAGCGCATGCAACCAACTTGGGAAACCGCAGTGGGGTCGGTTGCTCCGGCGGGTGTGGCGTGGGCAACCAACTGCTCAACTTCTCGAGGCAATAGCGTAGCCATACCTTGCCGAGCCAGCTCGATTAACGCTTCTTGAACAGCCGCACATTGGCTATGCGCCGCAACAAAGCTTGCCGCGTCAGCGGGCTCACCTGAGAGGCGACGCCGCATAGCCTCCTGCATCCGATCGACACGAGCAATCAGTGCATCTAGCGGCACGCCAACTGTGCGTGACCAGCGCTCTGACTCCAGCCAGAAGGTGATTTCATTTGTCACTTCCTGGGCATCGTCACCTGCAGCGATCCTGTTCTTGACCGTCGTCCAAGCTTCGCCGCCTATCCCGGGTTGGTTGGCGACAGCGCGTGCGAGCTTGCTTCTCGCAGCGCGACTGAATGGGCCGACCGGATGGGTCAGGAAGTCCAACAATCGGTTCATGTCCACTGGGTCCCAGCACAGCTCCAATGCAAGGGATAGAGCCTGAAGGGCTGGGCGGAGCTGACTAGGGCGTTCGAACCCGCAGTTGACGTTGCCAGTCACGGACAGCGATACGTCCAACGAGTCTCCAGCCTCCTCGGCCAAGATCATTCGGTCTTCGGGCATGTGCGCGTGTTGCATGCTTAGCCAGTGTTCGGCAGTAGTGGCTGCGAGGGTGTGTACCAGCAAAACGCTCCCGTCGGTCTGCACGGCCAAACTCCCCGCAGAGCCTCCGTTCAGTACGGTCAGGGCGTGCTCCTGCACCTCGCGAAGTTGGCCTGCTCCCTGTGGTTCAGGAAGGCGAACTTCAACCTCGGGCAGGTAATCCAACACCTGTTGCCAGAGGCGCGGGAAGTCCTCCGGCGGGTCAACCAGGTGAACTGACTTGATGGGACCAGGGCCGGAAGCACTCAGAGTGTATATCACCAGATGCAAGCGTTCGGCCTCTCCTGGCGGTAGAGCTGCGAGAGCGGCGTTTTCGACGGCTGCAAGGTCCTGGATTCGCGGTGGGTGCTCCGGGTTCGCGCAACCGTCCCAGCCGCCAAGCCGCCACTCGTCACGCCAAGCAAGGAGGCGCGCGGCCGTACCGATACTGTCGACTTTCAAGGACTCACTGTAGAAGCGCGAGCCGTTGTCATTGGCCCGCAGCAGACCAGAGTAGATGGTCACGCGTCTGGCCGCTGAGGCTTCTGGCGCGCTTAGACCAAGGTAGGTCTCCAGCAGTGACAGAAAACCGAGGCGACCGACTATCGGGCTATTGAAGAAGTTCGTTGGGGACGGTCCCTGACGGGCATCCAAGAAAAGGCCAAAAGTGATGTGCATGCTGCGCTGACTTCCTTGACGGCAATCGAATGCAGGTGTCCTATTGCATCTTGTTCCCCTGCTCCTAGTCGACAAGACTAACCGAAAGTCAGCATTCGCGTACCGTTATTGGCCTCTGTTTGACTGATTGAAGGAGCGCCACCACTTGGCAACCATTTACTGCAACCTCGCAAGAAATATCGGTTTTCCGTCACGCACTGGGCGCCGTTCGCTCTGGATGAATCACCGCCTACAAGCATTGGCTGTGGTGGTTACGCACTAGAATGGAAATAGCACGGCCTATTCGCGCAGACTGGAACGCGTGCAAGTTGCCAGCACATGGCTTACCTCGCCCTGGACTGTACGCAGAGCGGGCTGAATGAGCATGAGTTCGAACAATCTTGCGCCTCACTATAATAAGATGTGAAACCAGCCGGGGAGTGGAGCCTAGCCACATGGAGAAGTACACGTTTATTGATCGGTATTTTCACAGCCAGCGCGAACTGTTGGACATCAGGCATTCTGAAGAGCGGGACATCAACACGCTGTTTACCTACCTGAATAACCTCCACTCTACGGCTGATAAGCTGCTTGAGCTATTCAACTGCAGCATCAAAACTGCTCCAGAATTCAAAATACTCCGGCTTATCAGAAACTATTTTCACCATGTCGACGACGTTGACGAAATTCGTCTCCGTGTCAAGGTCGAGGAAAATGTTCTCGTTAGCCATTCGCAACACCTTCTAATACCACTAGAAGTGCTCGCAAAAAGCGTGAAATCATTTATCGATAACACGATACCTGACGAAAAAAACAAAAATTACAAAGCCAAATTGCGATTCATTCAAAGGGAAATGAGTAATATCGCTGAGATCTTCGACTACGCCGCAAATCTCACGAAAGACCTCGAAATGTTCTGCCAAAAGCCTAGCCTAAGGCTTGACGGAAGGGTCTACGAACTCGGATTTGATATGTACAAATTCGTTTTCAACATTACGAATACTATTGCAGACAAATGCCGAGAAATCCCAGAGCTACGCGAAAAGAAGGTAATCCTGGAGCTCGATTGGTCTTATCGCGCTGAAAACAACATTGGCAAACACGACGTTTTTTGCAGCCCGTCCAACGTACCAATCACCACCACCGAAGGCTTCGTATACGCTAAGGACATTGATCTGGTTCGTTAACTTGCTTGCTGTGAACCGCCTGCGTTTGCAGCCCGCGGAAGCAATGCGCTGGTTCGACAACTCACTGGATTTTCAATCGCGGTTACCAACCCCTCGAAATTTGGTGGTGTCGGCGTACGCGGAAGGTTTCATCTACCTGTTCCGCACCGACGCTTCTGCGCTGACATTCACTCGTATTGTGGCGCAGTGGCAAAACACGATGCGCCCGTTATGCCGGCTCACTCTCATTGGCCTGTTCCTGGCCAGTGGCGGTTGCTTCTTGTGGTTTGTCTTCCTACAGCTGAAGATTCTCCTGCCGAATCTGCTTTGAGTTGCTGTCTGACGAAGTCTCAGCGGCAGGCAGTGAGCCTGCCGCATCAAACTCCCAAGCAAGAACCTAATTCAGGCTTGAGGGGAGGTTGGAGTGGGCGGTTTGACCGGCTCCGCCTCACCAGCCCGAGTCTGTCCACTCCGGGTTTTATCAATGCCCCACACCGCCTTCGCGACCTCCTCAATTTTCGCCACGAACTTGTCGACGTTGAAGCCGGCTATGAAGGCCAGTGCGAAAAATCCAATTTCGCTTGCTCCGGCGTTCGCGGTCGACTCCAGTACCAACAAGCCTGCCTTCAAGAAGAGGTAGCTCACCGCACCGGCGATTGTGCTGGTGATGGGGCGGATGAAATACCAGACGTGCCAGTCCGGATCCCAGCGCTTGTGGACGCACTTGTTGAGGTAAATCGCACGGAAGCAGTACAGGGCACCGCCAACGTAGGCGATCGCGCCACACATCAACGGCACTCTCAGAGGCCTATAGGGCTCAGAAAGCCAACCCAGAGCCATCGCACCGATGGAGTAGGTCGCGAAGACCAGAAGTGCCAGCAGATAGATGATGATGACGATCGTCAGATCTGTCTTTGGCTTGGCTGAAGTGGTTTCACTCATCTTCTGCTGACTCCTTGCGAGCATTCTCAATCCGAAGCATCACAATCTGCTGATGCTCACTGACCGGGTCGCCTGGCTTCACATTCAGGTTCAGCCGGCGGTTTAGGTAATACAACTGTGGCTTGCGAGCTCTGAGCCGAGCTTCGCCATTCACCATCTGGTAATCGTGCTCGATTGCTTTTTGCTTTTGTGGCGGGTAGCTCGGATTCGGGCCGATCACCACATCGATGAAGGTCTCCCATTCAACGTCCTCTGGCACCTCTGAAGGAGGGGCAAACGAAGTCTTCAGGGCGTTGATGCGACCTAAAACGAAATCCTTGAATATCCCTGACTTGAAGCAGAAGGCGCGGGTGTGCCAACGAAAGCCGTCATGGGCGAACGATGTGGGGAAGATAGTCCGAACAGCTGGCTCGTCGAAATTGGTCATTGATCGATAGTCGACGTCCACTGCCTCGCCTGCCTGGAGCGCCCTGATGAGCTTGATCAGGATCTGTTGATCAACCTGCCTCATGGGAGAAGGTAGGTTCGCCACTGGGGGCGCCCAGCCGATGAAACTATCCGTTGGGGCGATATTGCCTATGCCACGCTGCTGTAGCTCATTTAGATAGTGCGCTGGATCCGGGTTGGTCAAGACGGGTTTGAAGTCAGGGCCTGCCACGTACGCTTTCAGCGTTCGGTCATAGGCCATGTTGTCAGGAGCGAGTTCTTGATAGGTCGCGAAATCCAATGACGCTTGAGGAACAGAAATCCCAAAAAAAATGGTCAGGTCTGAGCGATTGAGTTTTCGCTCCCACAGCAGCCGAAAATCTATAAATTCAAGGCGGCGTTCCTGGCCCCAGCGTCCGGTACGAGTAGCGGTAGCAGTCATCTGAAATCAGCCTGGTAGGTAATTGGTATAAAAAATATTCGAATAGTATCTAGACGGGTTGAGTTTCTATACGTATCTTACAGTATCTGTAGCATTTCTCAAAGATGGCCCAGTGCCCGGGGAGGGATATATGGCTGCCAAGGTGACGTTTTTTCAAGTGGGTACCGGTGACATGACGTTGATCCGGTTGGCCGATACGTTGGTCACCACCATTCTGATTGACTCGCGGATCCGCCAGGCTGCGGACAACCCAGACGATGACACTCCTGACGTGGGCAGGGCATTGCGAGAGCGGCTGCAGTGGGATGCCAAAGACCGCCCATTCGTCAACGCCTTCCTATTGAGTCATCCTGACCAAGACCACTGTGCAGGCCTGAGAAATCACTTCTGGCTTGGCGATCCTGCGGACTACCCTGACGACGGCAAGGATCGTTGGGAGAGGCGGATTTTGATCCGTGAAATGTGGTCGTCGCCTCTGGTATTCCGTCGGAGTTCGAAGAACCACATCCTCTGTGACGACGCGAAAGCTTTCGATAAAGAAGCGCGGCGGCGAGTGATCTACTGGCGCAATTATCGCATTGCAGGTGATGGGAACCGCATTCGCATCATGGGCGAAGACAACCAGGGGAAGACTGACGATCTTGGCCCAATCCTGGTTAAAGCCGGTCAGACTTTCAGCCAGATCGCAGGTGAAAACCTTCCGCAGTTTTTCACCTCGCACCTGCTCGCACCGGCACCGCATGAAGATGATGCGGATCTTGAAGAAGACCTGACAAAAAACGAATCGAGCGTGATCATGAATATTCAGATCTCGCCGTCGGCTTACTCGCAAACCAAAACCAAATTCCTTGTTGGCGGTGACGCTGAGGTATTGATCTGGGAGCGGATGTGGAGTCATTACGAGTCCACGCCCGAGGTGCTTGAATATGATCTGCTCCTAGCTCCGCACCACTGTTCCTGGCACACGCTTTCGTGGGACAGCTGGTCGGGCAAGGGCGAGAACGCCAAGGTAAGTTGGGATGCCCGTCAAGCCCTGAGCCAGGCACGCAATGGTGCAACGATCGTTTCCAGCAGTGTTGAGATTCTCGACGATTATTGCGATCCACCCTGCATCCGGGCGAAGCGTGAGTATCAGGGCATCCTGGACGAAGTTGATGGTTGGTTCTCTTGCACTGGGGATCTCGGTGAGAAGGCTTGCATGGACTTCGAGGTTCGGTCGGATGGTAAGGTCAAACTGCTGGCCGTTGCTGCAGCGCTTGCTGGAGCTGTACCGAGTTCCGTAGCGGCGTCGATTCCGCCACGCGCTGGCAAGTTCAAATGATCGATTACTACGAGCTCGGTGAGGTTTTGGACTGTGCAGATGAGGATCACCTCTATCCCCATACCCAGGCACTCCTCAAAGCTTTACGTGCTTGTCCCTACACCGATGTTCGAGAAATCAGGAAGGACAAACCAGGGACGATAATCAGCGAATACATTGTCATCGATGCCGGCGACGGTACAGTGGATTCGGGTAATCTCGGAGGAGTCAGGCGACGCGAGCGATTGGCGGTCGGTGTAAACCCCGACTTCCGCGTGCCGGTAGTAGTCTACACGCTGCGCAAAGACTTCCCTGTGCTGTCGCACCAGCATCCACCTTCCATAGGCGGGGCTAGGGTGCTTTGTCTGTACGACAGCAATTGGTCGACGGTCGAGCGAACCTGGACGCCGGAGCGTTTCATCGCTCGAATGTTCTGGTGGTTGCGAGAGTCTGCTCTGTTGAAACTGCACCGGAGTGATCAGCCGGTTGAGCAGCTTTTTTACATGAGCCCTTACCAGCTTATCCTGCCTTCCAACTATACCGATTACGCAAAATCGGGTAGCAACACGTTGACCATTTGCAAAGTGGATGTAGGTGACTCGATCATCTTGAGGGCCGATCCCACTCGGCCAGGCGACCAGTCGAAGCTGGTCAGGATGGTCTCAATGGTGGTCAATCCTGTGGGATCCCCAACGTTGGCTCGCTATCCAGAGACCTTGGGTGATCTGCATGATCAACTCGTAAGCTGGGGCAGCGACCTCTATCAGTCGCTTCATGCGACCGTTTACGACGCCATTGAAGGCGGTGTTTCTGCTGCTCCCGCCCAAGGCCAAGGTGTACTCATTACTGTCTGGATTCCGCGCGTACGCGACGGCGAGGCTGAACGCTTTGACGTAGCTGGGTACATGCTGGACGTCTCTCTGTTTGACCTAGCAACGGCCCTAGATATGCTAGGCCCCCCTGATTCGAAAGGGCTGAGTCACCGTAGCGTGATCCTCGGTGGAGCTGGCAGTATTGCCTGGCGATTGATCCCGCTCATGTCGGTAGAAGTTCGAAGTGCTCTCACAGCCAAAGTCGCTCGTGATCTATCGGGCACCCCTGAGGAGAACAGTGACATCCAAGGCGTCCTGGCCGGGGTGGGGGCGTTAGGTAGCGTGTTGGCTGATCTATGGATTCGCCAAGGCTGGGGGCGATGGACGTTCATAGACCCTGATCGGGTGCTGCCTCACAATTTATGCCGCCATGTGGCGTT
This sequence comes from Pseudomonas sp. DW-iso17, assembly GCF_058725345.1. NCBI lineage: Bacteria > Pseudomonadati > Pseudomonadota > Gammaproteobacteria > Pseudomonadales > Pseudomonadaceae > Pseudomonas > Pseudomonas sp. DW-iso17. The sequence continues at coordinate 411,256 of NZ_JBZXEA010000032.1, forward strand.
CGATTTATACATTGGCCGGCCAAAGGTCAACGTAGTGAGGGATCTGGCTGTAGAAATCTTTCCGAACTGGGATCCACCCAAGGCAATTGCCAAAAGCATACTTGAGGATACCGAGGAGATCGCCTCGTCGTTGAGCGTTGCCCAAATCTTGGTGGATGTAACGACAACGTTGGAGGCACCACGTGAGCTCGCCCGTAGACCGGAAGCTCCCCGCACCGTGAGCTTGTTCGTTACACCTTCAGGTCTCTCAAGTGTGATGATTCTCGAAGATCAGGACAGGCTTCGGCGCATTGACGGTCTGGAGGGACAGTACTACCGAGCGATACTGGAAAACGAGTGGGGTCATCAGCACTTGGCCCAGCCTCTGGGGGATCGCTGGGTGGGCGGTGGCTGTCGTGACATTTCGGTAAGGATGTCGGGTGAATCTATTCATGGTCATGCAGGAATTCTTTCCAGGCAGCTTCGGCAGTCAGTCGCCAAGTCGCAGGCAAGGATTTGTGTCTGGGAATCAGATGACCGATCCGGATCAGTTACCGCTCATGAGATCGACACCGCGCAAGTGCATACTGCGCAATCATCTGGCTGGACGGTGAAGTACGACGAGTCACTGGTTCAGAAATTGTACACCGCTCGACAGAAGGCCCTTCCGAACGAAACGGGTGGCGCAATCCTCGGCGTCACGGATCTCAAAACGAAGACGATTGTCATTGTTGACGTTCTGCCGGCACCGCCGGACAGCGAGGCCAGTCCGAGCCATTTCATTAGAGGGCAAGAGGGCCAGGCAGAAGCGCTGGAGGTAGTACACAAGCGTACTGCTGGCATGGTGGATTATGTGGGCGAATGGCATTCGCATCCCGACGGTTGTCCGGCTCGCCCGAGTGAGCTCGACGAGAATTTGCTGAGTACCCTGCATAGGCAGATGAGCGTTGAAGGATTGCCAGCGCTGATGGTGATCGCTGCCAAAGGTGCTGTAGGGATCTTTGTGTGTTGATTCACCAAGCACCCAGGCCCACTGCTCGTCAGTAGCCATGAGATGAACCTTTTGGCTAATAGAGGAGGCAGTGGGATGATGCCTCCCGCCGTCGGGGTAGAAATCGTATTTTTCTCTATCGGGCGAACTCTGGTGGGGGAATGCGTTGACGGCGTGATCCAGCAGGTTTTCTCATCACCCCTTTCAAGCGCTCAGCAGGACCTTCTAACTCGGACGGCGACTGAATCGCCCTGCGTTTTGTAGATACCTCGCTTCCCTAAACTGAGGCCGAGTACGAGGAGCCCTCAGCAAGCCGCGTCTGGTTGAAAACACAACGGCGATAAAAGGGTGAATACGAGGGAACGTCTTATGAGAGTTCAGAGCAATACAGCAGAAAGGCAAAAGCCCGGTCGTTACCGGGCTTTGCAGATCCCTCAAGGGGAGGTAAAGCTGAAGTGCCTCAAGGGCTACAAGCCAAACTCTACGAGCGGTTGGCGCTCATGTCAACGCTCTGCGTGTAGGTCGAAGTAGTTAGGATATGTGTACCGTAATGTGTAGTCGTCAGAGCTGAGACAGTCCTGTCTAGCACTGTGGGCAGGTTACCATGCCGCAATCTGTAGTCGATACGAAGACTACTAATCTTATCTATTGGGTGTTTCTCAACGGTGCCATAACTGACTCTACGTCCAGACCGTTCATGAGGCAGTTGTGTGCTATCACTGACAGAGCCTCGAAAAGCTTGTCTCGCTGTATTGCCAACGCAGCGTTCTCCGCTTGAAGACTTGCAATACGCTCTTCGAGACTCCTGCGCCGGCGGGCACCATCCGGATCCCTCCCGCTTTCCCTCATTTGAACAACACGAGCGGCCTCAATTCTGTCTCCACGGTCACCTCCTAGCGTAGCTCGGCTTGTCAGGCCCAACCGGCGCTGCACCTCCGGTCGGGAAATGGGAGCGATCTCCACTCCTGAGCTAATCATCTGGGCGAGGAGAGCGTCTATTGCTTCGTCAAGAGTGCCGCCCCTCAATGTCTGTCGTCGTGCCATAGTTGCCCCTAGTCATCTGATACCGAACTGTGTCGTTTGTCCGAGTCCACAACCGTGATTGGACGCCCGTTTGGAAACACGCGTTGCACACCTCCATTGGTATCGCGTGCAAGGACAGATTTTAAATTCTTGAGCTTGTTTTCCTGGTCTGCTAGCCATACATCGCTGCCTGCCTCCCCGGTGCCTGCGTCGCGCATGATGGATATTGCCTTCGTCAGATTCTTGGCTTGTTTTTCAAGGTTGACCCGCTCCGATGGAGTGCCCATCAGATGTAGATGCGAGCAGCCATTCCAGCATTGAAGATGCTTAGGGCAGGGGGCCTGGGAGAAATCGTGGATACAACCTCCGAAAGGGGTCACATGCAGCGCCGTGGCGTGTACGGTGAGGAATGCTTCTGCAGTTGTTGTACCTTTATCTGATAGCAAAGCATGGTAACTGTCGGTCAAAACGCCATGAATGCGCTTATCTCTTATGGCTGTATGTAGAAAGTCGAGGCGCTCGTGATAGCTATTGAACGCCAGAAACTCATGATTGGCAGCAGTGTTTTCTTCAATGCTCGTATGTTGGTAATAAACATTCTGGTCGAGGCGTTTTCGCCCCAGAGCCAACGCTTGCTGAACATCGCTCATACCGGTCAAGTGGTAAATTGTGTTCCGCCAGTGTCTAGGTTGGTGGCTTGTTAGCCTAATCGGAGTTCCATCGGATTCGGTTAATGAACGACGCGAAAAAATGGACGTATATTTTTCATCGTCACCTAATGCGTGATTGATATCCCCGAGGGTGACCCGACGCGGTACCGCACGAAACACATTCGCCTCACGTCCACCGAAACGAAATTGGCCGTCGAAAGCGATGGCAAGCGTTTCGCTGGTTCTAAGTACGATACGAACCTGTCCCCCGACATTTTCTGTCAATGCCGCGTGCCCACGGAGCCTCGGGACGATCAGTCGCTCAATCTCCCCGGCGACGTAACGTCGCTTTAACGACCTTCCTCGCTTTTCATCCGGTTCATCGTCAAATGGATAGACACCGTTGCGTGTGAGAAAAAGGTATAGATTTCTGCTTGCGCTTCTTGCTTCGCTAAAACCTAGCCAGTCCAAGACCTTTGCATCGGAGATCACTGACTGAGGGGGGTAGCTCCAAATACGTCCTGGGTGGAGTTCTTGCCAGGCGGCAATTTCTCGTTGTTCATTGGTTAGCGTTTTTAATCGCTCTACTGCGCGCCTGGCTAAAGGAATGTCGCTTTCAGCCAGCCAATGAACACGGGATTGAAATTGCTTTTCCGCGAAGTACCTAATTCCGCATTCGACCAGAGGCTTGCCATGGGCATCGACAACTACTTCTCCTGTCGTCCCTTTGATCGGCCTTTCGACCCAACAATAATAGGGTATTACGGCTACTTCGTTACCCCGTTGCCCAGTCGCTATCAATAAGTCGATCACTCGCAGCAAAATTTCTTCGCCGTCACTAAGTGGGTTGTTCGAGCATAGTGCATATGCCTCCATCGCCTCACGAGAAGGTAATCTATCATCAGATTTACGCTGTTTTACCGCAAGATCAGGGTCGTGCAATGAAATGTAATCGTGTCGGCGTTTTTCTGGTTTTGCATCATGCTCAAAGTGGATGGCGAACTCGGTTAATTGCAGATTATCAATCGTATTCGCTATTACTTGGAGGTGAGAGATCGCGTCATAGAGATTCTTGTAGCCGCTCTCACGGAGAAAGCCTATGACTCGGTCGAAATCGCCTCGCGTCAGGAGTGTGGGGTCGGATACGCCGCGCTCAAACAGGGTGTTGTACAGCCGTCGAACAGCAATATTGTATGCAGCCACCATCGAAAACTTCAGGCTTCTGGTGCGTTGTAAATACACAATTAGAGCCTTGCTAAAGTCTTGGAAAGCAAAGGGGAGTGGGCCCTTCGGCGGTGCAGGATAACCTGTCTTTTCCAGGGCTTGTCGGTGCGTCTCAAACGTAAGTGCATGTTTGTTAACATCCCTTTGCGGCAACCAATTTCCGATACCCCAGAATGATTCTGCCCATGGTGTTGAAATCGGTAATGACCGAAAAATCGCTTTCTCCTGTGCAATAAAGCTTTCGAGGCTCAGCCTTGCCCTAGACAGCGTCATCTTCGGCACCCTCCGTGTGCCGCCGGCAGCGTTCGATCGTAGCGCTTACTGCCAGGATGGTTGTCTGATGCTGGGCGAGGGGCCGGTTGTGACTCAGATCACCGGCTCGTTCTGCCATATCAATGAACCGTTGGGCCTCCCGCTGGAGCGCATCCTTTACCTGCTCGTGGTGGCCGTCAGCAAAGGGGTGGAACTTCTTGCAGGTGTAGCACGCGTATATAGGGTTGTAGGGACAGTGGGTATGAACGGGCAGGGCGCAGGCACCAATATCGCCTATGTATTGCGTATCAATGACGCCGCGGACGGCTGCTTCAGGAGCCGCATCGCGGCGTTGGACGATTTTCCCAGTTAATAAGCTGCGCATGATGCGTTGATAGGCCGGGCTCTTACCCAGTGCTTTCTCTTTGATCCGGGCAATGTTAGGGGTGGCCGTTACGTAAGCACGCGCTGCAACCGTGCTGTTGTGACCGAGCAGTTCGGCAATCATGTCTGCTGGAGTACCCTGATCCGCCAAGCCTTGCCCGAGGTGATGACGCAACAACATGGATACCTGATTCGGCCTATCTATCCCAGCTTCACGCAGCTCGTATTTGAGGCCTGTACCGATTTCAATAACCGAGAGACGCCTTCCACAAGGATTGACAAATAATGGTTCACAGTCGCTACCAAAACGGCGTTGAATTTCTAAAACGTGGTGTGAGATTTTCTCACCCAGGCGGGTGGTTATCTTGCGGGGGCGCCGCTCAGGTCTGCGCTGGCCGACTTTTTTGGCCATGGGTAACCACAGGGTGTAGTACTTCTCGTGATCAGCGCTCTCAATAAATTCAAAATCAGCAATGTCGAGCGAATGAAATTGAATCGACCGAGGTGCGAGTTCGAAACCCAAATGAAGCACTATATTAAACTGAACATCCTCCCAAGAGTCAGATTTGAGTTCTCGCTCAATGCGTTTGAGTAATCGAATTTCCTCATCAAGCTCTAAACCAGACTGCGAGAGAAAAATTCGAGCATACGGGTCAACACGATCTGACTTTACCTCCTTGATTTTTAAATATGTGATTGGATCGAAGCCATTGATTCCTCTATCCATTGCCCAACGATAAAGCCCTCGAAATCCTACCAGTACTGTCCTCGTTTTTTTGATTTCTTCGAGAGCAGTGATTAGTTCATGTGTGGCCCAAGGAAGTCCGACCGCGAGATTTGTACCAGGTAAAAATCGAAGGGTATCCGCGAACATTGCCGCAGTTCGAGGTGCATATTTCTCAAGTGCATAAGCCATAAAGCCTTTGCCTATTTCGATTAGCTCTGAATTCAACTGGATCGCAGTCCAATCGATTTTCATTGCAAGTCCACCGTCGTACCATGTCCACACCTTCAGCCGCGTATCGACGTAGCGTGGCTGGTCATTAGTACGAGTTCGAATTGCAACGTAAGCGGGCCCCCTGAACACGTAAGCTGGCAAAGAGGAGGGCGGTGACGCGTGTTCTTGATCGGCTGATTTGGTCACGGCGAACCTCCTTAACTGTCAAGTCGACTCCAGGCTGCCGAGCTGCGCTGGGCATTGTGGAGGTTGGCCGACTCGGCTAGATAACGACCTGCGTAACGGCGTGGCATAGTCGAGGTCTCAGACCAACCGCAGACTCGCCGCAGTTCGTCCGTGGCCCGCTCGAGGTCATGCCCACGCTTTTCGACCAGGTAAGCCAAAAAGTGGTCTGCAAAGGTGTGGCGAAAGTCATGCGCAGAAAGTGTAGGCAACAATCCTGGATGAGCCAGCTCAATGGTCAGAAACAGCCGATCAAGAACGTTAGACAACGCGCGGATCGACAGCGGGCGGCCACGATCCGAGATGAACAAATAGCGATACAGCAATTTCATCGGTTTACCGTCACGCAGAGGGCGCCGGTCGCGCTGGATATAGCGCTCGTAGACCTCATACAACTGTGCGGAGATGCCTACGGTCCGCCCATGTGTTTTGAGCGCAGGCTCTTCAACGCGCGGGTCGCGGGGATCATGTTCGCGATCATTGATGCTGACATAGGCGTGCTGAGAACCTTTATTGATATCCGTGGTGTAGAGCTTCAGAAGCTCTCCGCGACGGATGCCGGTCTCCAAGAGCAATTCAATCATTAGCCAGTTACGCAGTTGCAAACGTTCCGGGAACGGATTCGCCGCAGCGCCAGGGCGAATCAGTGTGCGAACGATCTGTAGTTGCGTATCTGTCAGGCTGCGGTAACGAGTGCGATCGGGACGAGCATTGATGATATGGCTCTCAAAGCGCCGCTCAATGACGTCGGCAACATCGGCAAATACCACGTTGATGTCAGCCTGTGTGGCTGAACTCTGACGGGCGCGCGGGATGTAACGGGTGACGCACCAAGACAGGTATTTCTTCAGCAGGCGCAGGTACTGGTCACGTGTTCGTGAACTGATCTGCTGAAAAAGTACAGTGCCAGCTTTGCCGATTCGGGCGATCAGATTATCGGCATGACGGCCACTTTGGAGCCAAATAGCGTAACCGTCCAGCAAAGCCAGAATCGCCTCAAAGTGGCAGGCCAAGATGGCCTCATCGATATCCAGATCTCGGCTTTTGGCATAGGCGTAGAAAGCCTGGATCGCGCGCAGGTGCGCCGCAGCCGTGTTGTAAGCCCGGTGCCTGAGTTTGAGTTGGACGTAGATGAACGGAATGAGTATGGGCAACGGCGTCGCATCACCAGCTTGTACAAGCAGCGGTAGTCGTTGACCTGAAGAGAACCTGCACTGAATCAGTTTCATCGACAGCTACCTCATTCAAGGACTCGCCATGAACACGAAACACATGGCCCGTTGAGAGAGTAGACGTCAAATACGAATTGGTCGAATCAGTGACTTACGTGGCTTATGAACATTTCTAACATGGCCTGTCGTTTAACATAATATACATTATGCGAACCGTCCTATACGGAGCTGGGGGGCTCTGGAGGCTATATTTCACCTGGTGATCAGCGCTCAGGTGTTGCTACTAGCAACACAGGTTCAGAACGATGAATCCTGGGCTTGGCCATCTGCCTCGATACGAATCTTGGCGCGTGCAACAACGGCCATAGCCTCGGCAATGAAAGCCGCATCACCGGTGTCGTGTGCATCAGCCAAAAATACAGCTACGGCCTCTGAATCAACCAGCGAGTCTGCTGGGTCATAATCATAAATTGCCTCTGTCATCTGACCACCTGGAGAAAATAATAAACCCGAAACCTAAGGCTAAAAATACGCTGGAAAGTAAAATGCCAGGATGCAGCTGATGGCACTGGCGATTTGATCATACCGCTGACTGACGATCTCCTGTCGGCCATCAAGTTGGCCTGCGGCGACACACTCGATCTGGAAGTAAAACCTAACGGCACGATAATCCTGACGGCAGTTCGTGCGTAGGATCAATTCAGCCATCCACACGCTTGATGGTTGCAGCCCATAAACGACGTGACTTGTTACCGACTACACGTGATTTCACTGGGTGCTAATTTCTAATCCTTGAGAGATAGCGTTCAAATTTGGAAGATAACGAGCAAGGATGAGCTACCCCGAGTTCATCTGCTGAGCTACCCTCCTCCTTTTTAATAGCGTTTGTACATAACTAAACTAAATGACTATTTAGTTGAGTTATAAGCTGTTACCCCAGATCAAAGCCTAAACCGATCCACCGACTGCGAAAGCTTCCCCGCCAAACTCGACAATTCATCCGTCGTCGACGCCGTCTCGCCAATCACCCGACTGTTACTTTCCGACATCCCCGCAATTCTCTCCACCTGATGAGCGATCTCATTACTGGCCAGGCTCTGCTCACTAATCGTGCGTGAAATATCGTTGACCAATTCAGTGGTACTCAGCGTAGCCTGGAGGATCTCGCGAATGGCGCGCTCCACCTCGGCAGTCACCGCCATGCCCTTGTCCACTTGGGCAACGCCCTCCTCCATGCTGATCACCGCTTCACGGGTGTTCTGCTGGATACTCCCGACCATGCTGGCTATTTCCTGGGTGGAGGCGCTGGTGCGTCCGGCCAGGCTGCGCACTTCGTCGGCCACGACCGCAAAGCCGCGCCCTTGTTCACCGGCGCGAGCGGCTTCGATGGCGGCGTTCAGGGCCAGCAGGTTGGTCTGGTCGGCAATCCCCTTGATCACCTGGATAATGCTGTAGATCGCCTCGGACTCCTTGTCCAGCGTGCGGATCACTTGGGCTGACTGTTGGGCAGAACGGGCGATGCCATCCATGTCGCTGACCACCTGGTGGATAACCCGGCCGCCGTCCTTGGCCAGGGTTTCAGCCTGGCTGGCCATGTCCAGGGCACGTTGGGCGTGACGGGTGATTTCTTCGATGCTGGCGGTCATTTCGCTCGCGGCGGCGGCCATGGTGCTGGCGGCGACGCTTTGTTGCTGGCTGCTGCCTGCCACTTCATGGCAACCCTGGCTGAGGCGCTCGCTCATGCCATTGACGCCGTGGGCGTTGCTGCGAACCACTTCGATCATGCCGCGCAAATCCCGCTGCATCGTCGCCAAGCTGCGAATCAGTGCACTGGCTTCGTCCTGGTTCTTGGGTTCGGCAATCGGCTCGCTCAGGTTGCCATGGGCAATGCTCTGGGCAATACGGCTGGCGGTGCGCAACGGCCCCATGATGCTCAGGGTCACCCAACGTCCTTGTGCCAGCAGCAACAGCAGGCTCGCCCCCAATACAATAATCAAGGTCCAGTTAGCGTTACTGATGGTTTGCCGGGTACCGGTGCTGGTGAGTTGGGTATTGTTTTCGATCAGTTCGCTCAACGCCGCCATTTGTTCTTCCAACTGGCTGAACGCGGCATTGAAGGTCTGCAGTTCGCCTCGTGCGGCCTCGGGATTGTCCAGGGCCAGCGCGACGATGCGCTCGCCGGCACTGATGTAGGTGTCCAGGCTGGGTTTGATTTTTTCCAGGCTGGCCTTGATCGAGGCGTCCAACGGCAGCTTGAGATTGTCCGCCAGCACCTCGCGAAAGTGCTCGGCATGCTCCTTGATCGAGCTGTTGACCTCGGCCGGCGTACTGGTGCTTTTGCCCAGCCCGACCAACATCGCCGACAGTACATCCGCACGCAGGGCGTCGTGCATCATGTCGGCTTCCATGTGGTTGCGCAGTACCGTCATGCTGACGTCGTTGTCCTGTACCGCATCGGCCATCCGCGTATTGCCCAGGTAGCCAGCCAGGCTCATGATCAAAGCGGTGAGCAACCCGGTCGCAATCAACAGCACCAAGCGTAATTTGATCGTCATAGTGGTACCCCGTGCCAGGACCGCCGGTTGGGAACCCAACCGTTTCAATGTCGCTGCTAGCTGTATCGGCAGCTGTTGCTTGTTAGTGAAGCCTAAGTTTGCGGATCTGCGCGGTTCCCTTAAGCTGACCGTCCGTTGCTCTACCTGGATCTGCCAAATGCCTCAACGTATCGCCCGCCTCGCCCTGTTGCTGGGCTTGATCACCGCCGTCGGCCCGTTTGCCATCGACATCTACCTGCCGGCGCTGCCGACCCTGGGCGCCAGCCTCCAGGCCTCGCCGGCGGCCGTGCAGATGAGTTTGACGGTGTTCTTCATGATTATCGGCGTGTGCCAGTTGTTCTACGGCCCCCTCAGCGACGTGTTCGGGCGTAAACCACCGATTTATGCGGGTTTGGTGATCTTTGCCATTGGCAGCGTCGGCTGCGCGCTGGCACCGACCATCGAAGTGTTGATTGGTTTTCGTGCGGTGCAGGCGTTCGGTGCTTGTGCGGGCATGGTGATCCCACGGGCGATTGTCCGTGACCTGTATACCGGCCATGAAGCGGCGCGTCTGATGGCTTTGTTGATGCTGGTGATGAGTGTTTCGCCGATCCTCGCGCCGCTGGCCGGTAGCCTGGTGATTTCGATCTGGAGCTGGCGCGAAGTGTTTGCCGTGTTGGCGGTGGTGGCCGTGCTGTGTCTGGTGATGACCGCCGTACAACTGCCAGAAACCCACCCGGCCGAGCGCCGCCTGGGCAAGACACTGGGCCAGGCGTTCGGCAGTTATGGCGCCCTCCTCCGCGACCCGGTCTTTACGGGTTTGTCGGTGGTGTGCGGGTTTGGCCTGGCCACCTTTTTCGTGTTCATCGGCAGCGCGCCCTTCGTGTACATCGAATTTTTTGGCCTGACACCGACCCAGTTCAGCCTGTGCTTTGCGCTCAACGCGGCTTCGTTTTTTGCCATGAGCCAATTGACCGCCCGCCTCAGCGCCCGCTTTGGCCTGGCGCCGTTGATTCGCTGGTCGGTGGTGGGCGTGGCGGCGGTCATGAGCTTGCTGGCGGCTACTACACTGTGGGGTGACAGCCTGGGCTTGATGATGGGGCTGTTGTTTATCGGTTTTGGCTTTCTTGGCCTGCTATTGCCGGCGGCCGGGGTACTGTCGCTGGAGGATCATGGTGCGGTGGCGGGTTCTGCGTCTGCACTGCTGGGCGCGATCCAGATGGTCACGGCGGCTGTGGCGATGACCTTGGTGGGGATCTTTGCCGACCATACACCGGCGCCGATGTTGATCGGCATTGCGCTGTGTGCGCTTGCCGCGATGCTGACCACCTTGTGGACGTTGCGGCGCTTGCCGGCTCACCTGGTTTCAAGCGTCCCGCCTTCCTCCTGAGCAGAGGAGCAGGCAGATTCAACATTCTGGTTGCCTGTGAGGCCCTCTTCGCAGGCAAGCCAGCTCCCACATTTGAATCGTGGTGTATCCACAAGCCTACAAATCAAATCGATCCACCGCCCGCCGCCGCTCATTGTCGTCACGCACGTCATAGCTGGCGGTGGTCTGGATATTGGTGTGATGCGCCAGTTTCTGCGCAATCGACAAATCATGCTCCTCGATCACCCGCGTGATAAACGAACGACGGAAATCATGGGGCATGATCTTGACCCCCACTTGATCGCCGCGCTGGCGCGCGATGTAGTAAATCGCATGCTTGGTGATGCGTTCCCGGGTGATATGGCTGCCTCGCCGGATACGGTTGAACAAGAAGCTGTCGTCCTGCTCGCCTTCCTTGAGGTGCTCGCGGCGGAACGCCAGCCAGGCCTGCAGCTTGGCAAACGCCCAGTCCGGCGCGTACTTGACCAGCTCTTTGTTGCCCTTGCCGATCACGCGCAAGCTGCGCTCGTCAAAGTTGATCTGTGCCAGGTCCAGGTTCACCGACTCCGACTTGCGCATGCCCGAGCCATATAACAGACCGATCACTGCGGCATCCCGCAGGCCCTGAGGCCGGGGGTCGGCGGCGCAGACGTCGAGCATCTCGCGGATCAAGGTGCGGCGCAGATTGCGGCCCTGGCTCAGGCGCGTGCCGGGTGTGGCCTTGACCGAGCGCATCTTCAACAGGTGGTCCTGGCTGATCAAGCTCATGCGCCACGCTTCATTCATGACCCCGCGCACCGCATTCACATACAGCGACGAAGTGTTCGGCGCTAAGCCGTCCTCGCGCAAGGCAGCCACCAGTGCGATGACGTGTTCGGGCTGCAGCAGGTGCCAGTCAATCTCTTCGAGGTTGAGATCTTCGAAACCCAGGCGGTCGGCGGCATCCTGCAGCACGTAGCGCATGGTCAACTGGCTGGAAGGCGCCAGACGGGTGAGGTAAAGGGTCAGCGGGTTGCGAATGGACTCGGTCAAGGTAGATCAGCCTTTGGATTAAATACATCGACCAACTATTTGATTAGTCGATGTATTTAGTGGGTTGGCGAAGGCCGAGTCTAACCCAGGAGCGGCCCTGGCACAAAATCACGGGGCTGTATCGTCGTCCTCACTGGCTGCCTGGGGTTGGGCCTGGGACTGGCTCCAGTCGGCGTCCTGTTGCTGCATCAGCGCGAACCACTGCTGGCGCATAAAAGCGAGGTAACTGTCCGGCGCCTTGGCAAAGTCCTTCTCGTCGCCATAGCAGCCTGGCAGGGGCAGTTCGGTGCCCTGCTCCTTGTATTGGCTGACCAACGCTTGCTGCGCCACGACGCTGCAGTCAGTGGGCAGTGGCATGCCGCGCAAGGCGCCCGCGTCCTCATCCCACCAACTTGCGCCCACGCGGTCGAGGCCGCGCAGACGATACTTCTCGGACTTTCCGGCATGCATGATCAGCTTGAATTCGTTGGGGCTGACATCACTGGTGCAGGCCCGCGAATAACCGACCGTGGCCTGGGTATTGCCGTCGCCCAGCAGGTCGGTGACCTTGGTGGCAGCCCGGTCAAAGCGCAGCCCGGCGTCGAATTCGCAGTGCTGTACATCGTCGTACAGCATCCACACGCGCTTGGGGCGCTCGCCTCCCAGCACGTATTGCGCCGCGTAGACAAAGGCCGACTGGGTACCATCGTCATCGCGCTCACCGACTTGCTCGGCGAGTACCAGCAGGTTTTTGCCTTGGCGGTCATCCCAGGTATAGGCGGCGACCTGCTTGCCGCGCACTTCCACCCCGTCCGGCACCTGGTCCAGTGGGGTCAGCGCGACGCCCTGATCAGCCCGCACGCTGGTGACACAGGCCACCGTCATCAACAATCCCATCAGCGCTGGCCGCAACTGGCCGCGTAAAAGCTGCACGCTATTCATCCGAGTACCCTGGCAAGAGAGGGCTTACTTTACCGGCACTTGAGCGCCAATGCAGAGAAGATTGTTGAAGGGCAAACATTGGGCTGATCGCCTCGCTCAGATTGAACCAAGCGTCTTGCACGAAGCTCCGATATCGCCCTGTGAGGCTTACATGTAACGCCTTGATTACTTAGCTGAACCCTAGCTGTCTGCCTGTCAAATAAACGAGTTTTTCATCCGCCTTTCATATTCGTTGCACATTTTTGCGCTTAACCTTGTAGGCAACACTTGAGAGCAATCCGTGGATTATCGACTAACCTATTGAAAACGCATCATCTTTAGCCCCGTTTTATATCCTGCGGGCTGTAGTTTTGCCCAATGAACGCTGCTGTTTTCACGCTTGAAGTCGCTTTAGCCCGAGGTCATGAATCTTTGAAACCCTACCCTATTCATTGCGTGTCGATCGTTATCCCGGTCTACAACGAACAAGAAAGCCTGCCTGAGTTGCTGCGCCGCACCACGGCAGCCTGCAAGCAATTGGCTTACGAATACGAAATCATCCTGGTGGATGACGGTAGCCGCGACAATTCGGCCCAACTGCTCGAAGACGCCGCCGCCGAAGACGGCAGCAATGTGGTGGCGGTAATCCTTAACCGCAACTACGGCCAGCACGCGGCGATCATGGCCGGCTTTGAACAGTGCCGTGGCGAAGTGGTGATCACCCTTGACGCCGACCTGCAGAACCCGCCGGAAGAAATCCCGCGCCTGGTCGAGCAAGCCGCCCTGGGCTACGACGTGGTCGCCACCGTGCGTAATAACCGCCAGGACTCGGCCTTCCGCCGCTGGCCCTCGCGCTTGATCAACCTTGCCGTGCAGCGCTCTACCGGCGTGGCCATGACCGACTACGGCTGCATGTTGCGCGCCTACCGCCGCACCATCGTCGACGCCATGCTCGCCTGCCGTGAGCGCAGCACGTTCATCCCGATCCTGGCCAACGGCTTTGCCCGCCACACCACGGAAATCCTGGTGCACCACGCCGAACGTGAGCACGGCGAATCCAAATACAGCGCCATGCGCCTGATCAGCCTGATGTTCGACCTGCTGACCTGCATGACCACCACGCCCTTGCGCCTGCTGTCCATCGTCGGTTTCAGCCTGGCGGCACTGGGCGTGCTGTTTGCCTTTGCCCTGATCGTCATGCGCCTGGCCTTCGGTGCCGACTGGGCCGGTGATGGCCTGTTCGTGCTGTTTGCGGTGTTGTTCGTGTTCACCGGTGGCCAGTTCATCGGCATGGGCCTTTTGGGCGAATACCTGGGCCGCATGTACAGCGATGTCCGCGCCCGCCCACGCTTCTTTATTGAAAAAGTGCTGCGCAACCAACCGGCAGCACCGGCTCCAGTCGTCGTGGTCGACGGCCTGGTGTCTTCCCATACGTCTACTTCTTCTTCGGATCAGGTCCAGTCATGAGTTCAAAAGCTGTTGTATTCGCCTACCACGATATTGGTTGCGCAGGCATTGAAGCGCTGCTCAGCGCCGGTTACGACATTGCCGCCGTATTCACCCATGCCGATGACCCCAAGGAAAACAACTTCTACGGTTCCGTCGCCCAACTCTGCGCCCGCAATGGCATCCCGGTGCATGCACCGGAAGACGCCAACCACCCGCTGTGGATCGAACGCATCGCCAAGCTGAACCCGGAGTACATCTTCTCGTTCTACTACCGCAACCTGCTGAGCGAGCCGCTGTTGGCCACCGCCCGCAAAGGCGCGTTCAACCTGCACGGCTCCTTGCTGCCTAAATACCGTGGCCGCGCCCCGGCCAACTGGGTGCTGGTCAACGGCGAAACCGAAACCGGCGTGACCCTGCATCGCATGGTCAAGCGTGCCGATGCCGGCGCGATCCTGGCCCAGCAGAAAGTCACCATCGAGCGCAGCGATACCGGCCTGAGCCTGCACGCCAAGCTGCGCGATGCGGCGACTGCCCTGCTGCGTGATGCCCTGCCACAGCTGGCCCAGGGCAAGCTGAGCGAAACCGCCCAGGACGAGAGCAAAGCCACCTACTTCGGTCGTCGCACCGCCGCCGATGGCAAGCTGGACTGGAAAAAGCCCGCCGAGCAACTGTTCAACCTGGTACGTGCAGTGACCCAGCCGTACCCGGGCGCCTTCTGCGCCGTGGGCGAGCACAAGTTGATCGTGTGGCAAGCCGACGTGGTCAAGGGCAACGAAGGTCTGGCGCCTGGCCGTGTAATCAGCGTCAACCCCCTGCGCATTGCCTGCGGTGAAGATTCCCTGGTGGTCAAGTTCGGCCAGCGCAACGAAAACGGCCTGTACCTGGCCGGCCCGTCCCTGGCCGATGAGTTGGGCCTGGTAGACGGTTCCGTGCTGCGCGGCGCCGAGTCGGGCCGCAAGCCGCGCCGTACCCGTGTGCTGATCCTGGGCGTGAACGGTTTTATCGGTAACCACCTGTCCGAGCGCCTGCTGCGTGACGACCGCTACGAAGTCTATGGCCTGGACATCGGCTCAGACGCCATCGAGCGCCTGCGCAGCCACCCCAACTTCCATTACGTGGAAGGCGACATCAGCATCCACACCGAATGGATCGAGTACCACATCAAGAAATGCGACGTGGTGCTGCCGCTGGTGGCCATCGCCACGCCGATCGAATACACCCGTAACCCGCTGCGCGTATTCGAACTGGACTTCGAAGAAAACCTCAAGCTGGTGCGCTACTGCGTCAAGTACAACAAGCGCGTGATTTTCCCGTCGACCTCCGAAGTCTATGGCATGTGCCAAGACCAGTATTTCGACGAAGACACCTCCAACCTGGTAGTGGGCCCGGTCAACAAGCAACGCTGGATCTACTCCGTCTCCAAGCAACTGCTGGACCGCGTGATCTGGGCCTACGGCGACAAGGGCCTGAAGTTCACCCTGTTCCGGCCATTCAACTGGATGGGCCCGCGCCTGGACCGCCTGGACTCGGCGCGTATCGGCAGCTCCCGCGCCATTACCCAGCTGATCCTGAACCTGGTGGAAGGCACGCCGATCCGTCTGTTCGACGGCGGTGAGCAGAAGCGTTGCTTCACCGACATTGCCGACGGCATCGAAGCCCTGGCGCGCATCATTGATAACGACAATGGCGTCTGCGACGGGCAGATCATCAACATCGGCAACCCCGAAAACGAAGCCAGCATTCGCCAGTTGGGCGAAGAACTGCTGCGTCAGTTCGAGGCTCACCCACTGCGCCACAACTTCCCGCCGTTCGCCGGTTTCCGCGACGTCGAGAGCAAGGCGTTCTACGGCACAGGCTACCAGGACGTGGCGCACCGCAAGCCGAGCATCGACAACGCCAAGCGCCTGCTGAACTGGGAGCCGAGCGTAGAGATGAGCGAAACCATCGGCAACACGCTCGATTTCTTCTTGCGTGAAGCCATGCTTGAAATTGCGGATAAAAAGTAATGCAGGCAGGTCTTCGCATCGACGTCGACACCTACCGCGGCACCCGTGAAGGTGTGCCGCGGTTGCTCGACTCCCTGGCCGAAGCCGGGGTCAAGGCGACGTTCTTCTTCAGTGTCGGGCCGGACAACATGGGGCGTCACTTGTGGCGCCTGATCCGCCCGCAGTTCCTGTGGAAGATGCTGCGCTCCAACGCGGCCGGCCTGTATGGCTGGGACATCTTGTTGGCCGGCACTGCCTGGCCAGGCAAGCCGATTGGCCGAGACCTGGGGCATTTGATGCGCCAGGCCAAGGCGGCCGGGCATGAAGTCGGCCTGCACGCCTGGGACCACCATGGCTGGCAGGCCAACACCGGGCGTTGGAGCGAGGCACAACTGGTCGAGCAGATTCGACGCGGCGTAGACACCTTGAGCGACATCCTCGGCGAGCGCATCGACTGTTCAGCGGCCGCCGGCTGGCGTGCCGATGAGCGTGTGGTGCAAGCCAAGCAAGGCTTCAACTTTCGCTACAACAGCGATTGCCGGGGCTCCAGTCTGTTTCGACCAACCCTGGCCGATGGCAGCGCGGGCACCCCACAAATTCCGGTAGACCTGCCGACCTTCGACGAAGTCGTCGGGCCGGTGGTGGCTGCCAACGATTTCAACCGCTTCATTCTTGATCGGTTCAACGCGTCAAAGCTGAACGTCTACACGATCCACGCGGAAGTAGAAGGGATTCTGATGGCCAATGATTTTCGCCAGTTGCTCGCCCAGGCCGGGCAGCGCGGCATCGAGTTCAAACCCTTGGGCGAGCTGTTGCCCGCGGATGTGTCCACCCTGCCCCAGCAACAGCTGGTGCGCGGCGCCTTGAGCGGCCGCGAGGGTTGGCTGGGAGTGCAGCAGGCATGATCCGCCGCTGGGCTTTGCCCCTGCTCCTGCTGGCATTCGCCGTGTTCTACCTGCTGCCGTTGGCCACCCATGGCCTGTGGATTCCCGATGAGACCCGCTATGCGCAAATCAGCCAGGAGATGCTGCTGACCGGCAAGTGGGCCGCGCCGCACTTCATGGGCATTCGCTACTTCGAAAAGCCCGCCGCAGGCTATTGGATGATCGCGCTGGGCCAGGCGATCTTCGGGCAGAACCTGTTCGGCGTGCGGTTTGCCTCGGCGTTGAGCACCGGTTTGGGCATTTTGCTGGTGTACCTGGTCTCTCGTCGGTTGTGGAATGATCCGCAAAAAAGCCTGGTCAGCACGTTGCTCTACATGAGCTTCGTCAGCGTGGCCGCGCTGGGCGGCTATGCCAACCTGGACCCGCAGTTCACCTTCTGGGTCAACCTGACGGGCGTGGCCTTGTGGTTCTGTTTCGACAGCACCACGCGGCGCGCGCGCTTGTGGTCCTGGGCCTTGCTAGGCCTGGCGTGCGGCATGGGCTTCATGACCAAGGGCTTCCTGGCCTGGTTGCTGCCGGTGCTGGTCGCCCTGCCCTACGCCGTCTGGCAAAAACGTTTTGTCGAGTTGTGCAAATTTGGCCCTGTTGCCGTAGTGGTGGCGATTGCTGTCAGCGTGCCGTGGGCGTTGGCTGTGCACCTGCAAGAGCCGGACTACTGGCATTTCTTTTTCTGGCACGAGCACATCCAACGCTTTGCCGGTGAAGACGCCCAGCACGCCGAACCCTTCTGGTATTACCTGCCGCTGCTGGTAGGGTTCGCACTGCCGTGGGTCGCGCTGTTGCCGTCCGCGCTCAAGCAGGCCTGGCTGCAGCGGCGCGTGCCGAAAACCGCGTTCCTGCTACTGTGGCTGTTGATGCCCCTGGCCTTTTTCAGCCTGGCCAAAGGCAAGCTGCCCTCCTACATCATGCCGTGCATGCTCCCCCTGGCCTTGCTGATGGGCTCGGCCCTGAGCGACAAACTGGCTCAAGGCCGCGGCCGTGTGCTGCGCATCAATGGCTGGTTGAACCTGGTGATGGGTGTGCTGGTGTTGCTGGCCCTCAGCTGGTTCCAGTTGAAGAAGCCGGTCTACGAACCGGGTGAGGAAACCGTCAGCCTGGTGCTGGTGTTCATCTTTTTGTTCGGCTGGATCGTGGTCAATCTGCTGCAAGCGGCACGCCCCTTGGCATTGTGGGCCGCGCCGCTGATCGGCAGTGGATTGCTGGTGCTGCTGGTGCCTGCGGCGTTGCCCCATTCGGTGGTTTACAACAAGACCCCGGATCAGTTCATCATTGATCACATCGACGAGTTGCAGCCCAGCGTTGCCCTGCTGAGCAACGACCTGGGCGCCGCGTCGGCGCTGTCCTGGCGCCTCAAACGCCCGGATATCACGCTGTACAACACCTCGGGTGAGGTCAAGTACGGCCTGGCTTACGAGGACACGGCCCCGCGTCTGGTCGACCGTAACCGCATCCAGACGTGGATGGCCGAAACCCGTCGTACCGGTGCGGTGGGCGTGGTGATGCGCGTCAATAGCACCGGCGAAAAGGAAGAACTCGCGCTGCTGCCCACTGACGGCAAGCGTTATGCGCAAGGCAAGATCGTGATCCTGATTTTCCCGCAGGTCGCGCCATGATCACCCTGCTGCTACTGCTCACGGCCTGCCTGCTCACCTGCATGGGCCAGGTCTCGCAAAAATTCGCCGTGGAGAGCTGGCGCGGCGTGCCGGACGGCTGGGCACCGAAACTGCGCTCGCCGTGGTTGTGGTCGGCGCTGGTGTGCCTAGGCCTGGGCTTGCTGGTGTGGCTGCTGGTGTTGCAGCGCCTGGAAGTCGGCATTGCCTACCCCATGCTCAGCCTGAATTTTGTGCTGGTCACGCTGATGGCGCGCTTTGTGTTTCACGAACCCATTGATGCCCGTCATTGGCTGGGTGTGGGGCTGGTGATTGCCGGCGTGGTCTTGCTGGGGCGCCAGGTATGAGCCGCATGCGGGGTTTCGCCCTGGCCCTGGGCAGTGTCGGCCTGGTGAGTGGCGCCCAATTGGGCATGCGCTGGAGCATGACGCGCCTGCCGCTGCCCACCCAATGGCTGGCTGCCTTCACGGACAACAGCATCGACCTCGGCGCCCTGGGCGTGGTGATCCTGGCGATCATCGCCTATGCGCTGTCGATGCTGTGCTGGCTCGGCGCACTGAAGCACTTACCCCTGGGCCGCGCCTATTCGCTGCTCAGCATCAGTTACGCGCTGGTGTATTTGCTGGCCGCCAGCCTACCGGTGTTCAACGAAGATTTTTCGCTTTCAAAAACCCTGGGGGTGGCCTTGGTCATCCTCGGCGTACTGGTTATCAACTCTCGTCGTGCTAGCACCTCAAGTCCCAGGAATACCCCATGAAAATCAGTGTATTTGGTAGTGGTTACGTTGGTCTGGTTCAGGCCACGGTATTAGCCGAAGTCGGTCACGATGTCATTTGCATGGACGTTGACAAGCACAAAGTCGAGTCGCTGCAGAAGGGGCATGTGACCATCTTCGAGCCGGGCCTGGCAGCCATGGTCAAGGACAACCTGGAAAGCGGACGCCTGCGCTTTACCCACGACGAAAAACTCGCCGTCGAGCACGGTGAAGTCTTGTTTATTGCTGTGGGCACGCCGTCGGATGAAGACGGTTCGGCCGACTTGAAATACGTGCTGTCGGTGGGTGATGCAGTTGCCCGCCATCGCGTGGCGCCGGTGATCCTGGTGGAGAAATCCACCGTACCGGTAGGCACCGGCGACACGTTGCGTGACCACATCCTCAATAACCTGCGTGCCGCCGGCCGTGAGCTGCAGTTCGATATCGTCTCCAACCCGGAATTCCTCAAGGAAGGCTCCGCCGTTGCCGACTGCCGCCGCCCGGACCGGATCATCATCGGCTGCGAGCGTGAAGAGGTGCGCGACGTGATGCGCGACCTGTACGCACCGTTCAACCGCAACCACGACCGCATCATCTTCATGGACCTGCGCAGCGCAGAACTGACCAAGTACGCCGCCAACTGCATGCTGGCCACCAAGATCAGCTTCATCAACCAGATCGCCGAGTTGGCTGAACACCTGGGTGCCGACATTGAGTCGGTGCGCCTGGGCATCGGTGCCGACTCACGCATCGGCTACCACTTTATCTACCCCGGCTGCGGTTATGGCGGCTCGTGCTTCCCCAAAGACATGCGCGCCCTGATCCACAGCGCCAAGCAGGCCAACTGCTCCAGCGACCTGCTCGAAGCCGTGGAAGCCATCAACCAGCGCCAGAAGAGCAAGTTGTTCGAGCGCATCAACGCGTTCTTCCAGGGCAACCTCAAGGGCAAGACGTTTGCCCTGTGGGGCCTGGCCTTCAAGCCCAACACCGATGACATGCGTGATGCCCCCAGCCGCGTGCTGATGGAAGCGCTGTGGGCTGCCGGCGCCAATGTGCGCGCCTTTGACCCTGAAGCCATGCAGGAAACCCAACGCATCTACGGCGATGACCCGCGCCTGATGCTGATGGGCACCCCGGAATCCACCTTGGGCGGCGCCGATGCGTTGATCGTGTGCACCGAATGGCAGCAATTCAAGGCGCCGGACTTTGACCTGATTCACCAGCGCCTGAAAACCCCGGTGATCTTCGACGGCCGTAACCTGTACGACGGCGAGCGCCTGGCGCGCAAAGGCTTCAAATACTTCCCCATCGGCCGCGGCGATTCCTGCGAGTTGCCGATCCCCCAGCAAAACTGGGTGGAACAGGTCAAGGACGCTTGCTAGGTGAACAACGCCTTACCGTCCGCGCAGCGCGCAACGATCCGCCACCAGTCGCTGGGGCTTGGGCTCTTGGCGCTGGTGCTGTTTATCGTCGGCAACTGGCACCAGGCGATCATCGGCTTTGATTCGCGCTTTGTGCTGTTTGCCCAGGAAATGCTGCGTCACGGGCCGAGTTTCTTTCCCACCACCTATGGTCAGCCGTATGCCGATTACCTGGCGACGTCGACCCTGTTGACGTGGCTGCTGTCGGTGCCCTTGGGCCAGGTCACCAGCCTGACGGCGTGGCTGCCCACTGCGGTCGCGTCGGCGCTGATTGTGGTGCTGGTCTATCGCCTCACTGCACCCTACTCGCCACGTTGGGGCCTGCTGAGTATTGCGATGCTGCTGCTCAGCAGTACGTTCATCAGCGAAACCCGTGCAGTCTCCCTCGACCAGATGCTCGCCGCCGTGGCGTTGGCGGTGTTCTACCTGGGCTACGCCCATGATCATTTCGCCGCAGCCAAGCGCCTGCATTGGGTGTTTTTGCTGGTGCTGCTGGGGTTTGCCATTCGCGGCCCGATCGGCCTGGTGATCCCTACGGGCGTGTTGTGCAGCTACTACCTGATCAACCGCCAGTGGCGCCAACTGTTCAGCTTCGGCCTGCTGGCACTGGCGCTGCTGGCGGCGTGCGTCGGCCTGTTGCTGCTGCTGGCCAAGCTCAGCGGCGGCGAAGATTTTATGCATGACGTGATTCGCATGCAGTTCCTGGGGCGCATGGATGGCAGCGAAGGCTCCGGCGGCGTGCTGTATTACTTCACCAGCTCCCTGGGCAACTACGCCCTGGCCTATCCAATCGCGTTGTTGGTGCTGCTGGCGGTGCTGATGGGCGGTCGACGTGCGCCGGACCCGGCATTGAAGCTGGTGCTCTACTGCGCGGCAGCCGGTGTGTTGGTGATGCTGGGGCTGTCGGTGCCCCAAGCCAAGAAAGCGCGCTATATCCTGCCGATGTTGCCGATGGCCGCGATCATTGCCGCGTATCCCTTCGCGGTCACACAAGGGCGACTGTTTGCGTGGCTGCGCGCCTTGATGCTGGGCATCTGGACGCTGTTGCCAACGCTGTTGGCCATTGGCTTGGTGGTGGCGCGGCGGCGCTACCCGGAACCGCTGGCCGACCTTGAGCTGATCTTCGTCGTGCTTGGCTTGCTACAGGTGCTGGCCCTGCTGGCATTGTTCCGCTCGCGGCTGCGCACCTACGGTCCCGCCTTGGCCGCCGTGCTCTCACTCTGGGCCACCTACATCATGGTGGTTGAACCCCTGGAACGTCAGGTGTACGACACCCGCACCTTCAGCCTCGCCGTCAAGGCGCAGGTTCAACAGCAACCGGCGCCGCTGGTGTTGCACGCACTGGGCAAAGACGCGAAAGCCATCAAATTCATGGTCAACTTCGATTGCGACAAGGTTCCGCTGTTTACCCAATTGCCTGCCGAATTGAAACCGGTCCAGGCGCCGGCATGGTTGGTCATGAGCCAGGCTGATTTCCAGGCGCTGGACGATCCGCGCCTGCGTTCAATCACGCCAACGCTTACCGCAGCGTTCGACAAAACCCCCTATGTGTTGCTGCATTTGGCAAAAGCCTCGACGCCTTGAGTGCTTTTCCGGCTGCACTGTAAGAAGAACGCCCACTCCCTCCACGAGTGGGCGACTTTCATCATAGGTACCAAGAAAACACCTACATTTGTTTGCGTAATGGCTGGTGCACTTTCCCTTCCGGTGCTCGGAGCCCAACTGTAGACTCGCTGCCACGTGCACTTACTATCTACCACCCGATCGTCAGGACTGCCCTGAAACGCTTGGGTCAGGGCACTTCACAACAAGGACGTTGTAGGCTGCCCGCGCGCGATGGCTTACTTCATTGAGAGGACAATGCCGTGCGAGAAGACCTGTTAACCGTACCCTTACCCAGGCTGGATCGTTTGATGGCATTGCGTGACGCACTGGTGGCGTTAAAGGGGCCGTTGGCCGACGACCCCAGGCTGCGCGAAGACTTGCAAGCGCGCCTGTTCAACGAAGAAACCCATAGTCGCGTGCTGGGCAAGATCAACCCCGCTGCATCCGCGTCCACCGGGCAGATAACCTATGGCGAAGCCGGTTAACTGCATTTATTTTGCATTCAATGTTCATTAATATGCAGTGGCGCCACCAGATCAAGCGCGGCACACTGCGCAGGTTCCTTCCCCCAATGTTGGAACCTTCAAAGGGCTGTTCCGGGAAACCAGGCAGGCCTTTTTTTTCGCCCGCTGTTTATGGACCGTCTTTCAATGCTCGCTCGCTGGTTACCCGCTGCAATCAACACCCGTCCCGCCGAATGGAGCCGTGCAGCCATCGGCATGGCCCTGGGCACGCTGTTCAGTGTCTGGGCCTGTGCCCAGGTGTTCGGCATGGAGGTGGCCCTGCACCTGCTCGGCCCTCTTGGCGCATCGGCCGTATTGCTGTTTGCCGTGTCGTCGGGGGCGCTGGCCCAACCCTGGTCGATAATCGGCAGTTACCTGTGTGCAGGCGTCGTCGCGTTGCTGGTCGCCCGCGTCCTGGGGCGCACCTTGGGCAGCGCCTGCCTGGCGGCAGGCATGACGGTGATCCTCATCTGCTGGCTGCGCTGCCTGCACCCGCCGGCCGGCGGCCTGGCCATGACCCTGGTGCTGGCCGATCCGGCATCGGTCGGCCTCGGCTGGTACGAGCTTGCGCCGGTGATGCTAGGGGCCGGCGCCCTGCTCGCCTGCGCGCTGGCCTATAACAATGCCACGCGCACGCGTTATCCCAAGGGGCTTGCCGAGCCTGCCCCGGTTATCCTGGGCACTGCCACCGCCGTGAGCGAGCCGAGCATCACGGCAGCCGACCTCAAGCTAGCGTTGGCCGAGATGGAGCAGTTCTACGATGTCGAACCGACAGAGCTTGAACAACTGATCCACGCCGCCGAGGGCCATGCCCGGCGTCGCAGTATCGGTGAGGTTCTGGCCAGCCGGGTGGTTTGAGCGACACTGCATAAATGCAACAACGACCTGCATGATTCCAAGTTGTACGAGGCAAATTTGCACTGGTACGATCACGAGAGAGTTCGCCCGCGAACGTCTTGATAAAGAACAATAAAAGCAGGGAGTTAGAGATGACTGCTCAGGTTTCATCCCAAGCAAGCCACGCCGAGATCCAGCAGGATGCAGTTCTGGCACAGGTGCGTAACCATATCGGCCACCTCACCCTCAACCGCCCCGCAGGCCTTAACGCCATCACCCTGAACATGGTCCGCCAATTGGCCGCGCACTTGCAGGTCTGGGCCGACGACCCTGAGGTCTATGCCATCGTCCTGCGCGGCGCCGGTGAGAAGGCCTTTTGCGCCGGTGGCGACATCCGTTCGCTGTACGACAGCTTCAAGCAAGGCGACACCCTGCACCAGGATTTCTTCGTCGAGGAATATGCCCTCGACCTTGCCATCCACCATTACCGTAAACCCGTACTGGCATTGATGGACGGCTTCGTACTCGGCGGTGGCATGGGCCTGGTGCAAGGCGCGGACCTGCGGGTGGTCACCGAACGCAGCCGCCTGGCGATGCCGGAAGTGGCCATCGGGTACTTCCCGGATGTGGGCGGCAGTTATTTCCTCTCGCGTATTCCTGGCGAACTGGGCACCTACCTTGGGGTGACCGGCGTGCAAATCCGCGCGGCGGATGCCTTGTATTGCGGGCTGGCGGACTGGTACATCGACAGCGCCAAGCTGGTTGAACTGGATCAGAAGCTCGACCGTCTGCAATGGAGCGAGTCTCCCCTCAAGGACTTGCAAGGCGCACTTGCCAGGCTGGCCGTGCAGCAATTGCCCGACGCCCCGCTGGCGGCCTTGCGCCCGGCCATTGACCACTTTTTCGGGTTGCCGGACGTGCCCAGCATCGTCGAGCAACTGCAACAAGTCACCGTGGCCGATAGCCATGACTGGGCGCTGACCACCGCCAACCTCATGCAGACCCGCTCGCCCCTGGCCATGGCCGTGACCCTGGAGATGCTGCGCCGTGGCCGCCACCTGCCACTGGAACACTGCTTTGCCCTCGAACTGCACCTGGACCGCCAATGGTTCGAGCGCGGCGACCTGATCGAAGGGGTTCGCGCCCTGATCATCGACAAGGACAAGACGCCGAAGTGGAACCCGCCCACCCTCCATGCGCTGGATGCCAGCCATGTGGAGAGCTTCTTCCGCGACTTCGCGCAGATTGAGAAATAAGCCATGCAAGATCTTGAATACACTGAAGAACAAGTGATGATCCGCGACATGGCGCGGGATTTTGCCCGTGGCGAAATCGCCCCCTACGCCCAAGCCTGGGAAAAAGCCGGCTGGATCGACGACGCCCTGGTGGCGAAGATGGGGGAGCTGGGCCTGCTGGGCATGGTGGTCCCGGAAGAATGGGGTGGCACCTATGTCGATTACGTGGCCTACGCCCTGGCCGTGGAAGAAATATCCGCCGGTGACGGCGCCACTGGCGCCTTGATGAGCATCCATAATTCAGTCGGTTGCGGGCCGATCCTCAACTACGGCACCACCGAACAGAAACACACCTGGCTGGCCGAACTCGCCAGCGGCCAGGCCATCGGTTGCTTCTGCCTGACCGAGCCCCAGGCCGGCTCCGAAGCCCATAACCTGCGCACACGCGCCGAACTGCGTGATGGCCAATGGGTCATCAATGGCGCCAAACAGTTCGTCAGCAACGGCAAGCGCGCCAAATTGGCCATCGTGTTCGCCGTGACCGACCCGGAACTGGGCAAGAAAGGCATTTCGGCGTTCCTGGTGCCGACCGACACCCCAGGTTTCGTGGTCGACCGCACCGAGCACAAGATGGGCATTCGTGCGTCAGACACCTGCGCCGTCACCCTCAACCAATGCAAGGTTCCCGAAGCCAATCTGTTGGGTGAGCGCGGCAAGGGGCTGGCCATCGCCCTCTCCAATCTGGAAGGCGGCCGCATTGGTATCGCCGCCCAGGCCCTGGGCATCGCCCGCGCCGCGTTTGAAGCCGCGCTGGCCTACGCCCGTGAGCGGGTGCAGTTCGACAAGGCAATCATCGAACACCAGAGCGTGGCCAACCTGCTGGCCGACATGCAAACCCAGCTCAACGCTGCGCGCCTGCTGATCCTCCACGCCGCGCGCCTGCGCACCGCCGGCAAACCCTGCTTGTCCGAAGCCTCCCAGGCCAAGCTGTTCGCCTCGGAAATGGCCGAGCGGGTCTGCTCCAAGGCAATGCAGATTCATGGAGGGTATGGGTATCTGGAGGATTACCCGGTGGAGCGTTACTACCGGGACGCACGGATCACGCAGATTTACGAAGGCACCAGCGAGATTCAGCGGATGGTGATTGCCAGGGAGTTGAAAAACTACCAGCTCTGATGGGCATGACCCAAAGCCCCGTGGGAGCTGGCTTGCCTGCGATGCAGACACCTCGGTACATCATAAACCGAGGCGATGCCATCGCAGGCATGCCAGCTCCCACCTTTGCTTTGCGGCGTTTGGCAGGGGTTACTTATCCTTGAATTCCGGCGCCCGCTTGGCCACAAACGCGGCCATGCCTTCTTTCTGGTCCTGGGTCGCGAACGCCGCATGGAACACCCGGCGCTCAAAGCGCACGCCTTCGGACAGGCTGACTTCAAACGCACGGTTCACGCTTTCCTTGACCATCATGCTGATCGGTACGGATTTACCGGCGATCAGGGCGGCCACTTTCAGCGCTTCTTCCAGCAATTCATCGGCGGGCACGATGCGCGCCACGATCCCGCAGCGCTCGGCCTCTACCGCGTCGATAAAACGCCCGGTCAAGCACATCTCCATGGCCTTGGCCTTGCCCACTGCGCGGGTCAGGCGCTGGGTGCCGCCCATGCCTGGCAGCACGCCCAGGTTGATTTCCGGCTGGCCGAACTTGGCGGTGTCGCCGGCAAGGATAAAGTCACACATCAGGGCCAGTTCGCAGCCACCGCCCAGGGCGAAGCCATTCACGGCGGCGATGATCGGCTTGCGGCGGTTGGCCACGCGGTCGCTGTCGCTGAACAAGTCGTCCATGTAGATCTGCGGGTAGGTCAGCTCGGCCATTTCCTTGATGTCGGCACCGGCCGCGAAGGCTTTTTTCGAGCCAGTCAGCACGATGCAGCCAATTTCAGGGTTGGCTTCCAGGCTGTCCAGCGCCTGGTTCAGCTCACTGACCAGTTGTGCATTCAAAGCGTTCAGGGCGTTGGGGCGGTTAAGCGTGATCAGCCCCACACGGCCCTGGACGTCAAGCAGGATGGTTTCGTAACTCATGTATCGGCTCCTTAAAGATTGCGTGAGATGACCATGCGTTGAATATCGCTGGTGCCTTCGTAAATCTGGCAGACCCGCACATCGCGGTAGATCCGCTCCAGGGGGAAGTCGTTCAGGTAACCGTAACCGCCCAGGGTTTGCAAGGCGGCCGAGCAGACTTTCTCGGCCATTTCGGACGCAAACAGCTTGGCCATGGACGCTTCCACCAGCGCCGGCTTGCCACTGTCACGCAGGGCGGCGGCGTAATGCACCATCTGCCGGGCGACGGCGATCTGGGTGGCCATGTCGGCCAGGCGAAAGGCCACGGCCTGGTGTTCGACCAACGGCTTGCCAAAGCTTTCACGCTCACGGGCATAGTCGCGGGCCGCTTCGAAGGCGGCACGGGCCATGCCCACCGACTGGGAGGCGATGCCCACGCGGCCACCTTCCAGGTTGGCCAAGGCGATTTTGTAGCCCTCGCCCTCCTCGCCCAGACGGTTGGCCACCGGTACTTTCACGTCTTCAAACAGGATCTGGCAAGTGTCCGAGGCATGCTGCCCCAGCTTGTCTTCCACCCGTGCCACGGTATAACCGGGCGAATCGGTGGGCACGATAAACGCGCTGATCCCACGCTTGCCTGCGGCGGGGTCGGTGA
This sequence comes from Pseudomonas sp. DW-iso17, assembly GCF_058725345.1. Classification (NCBI taxonomy): domain Bacteria; kingdom Pseudomonadati; phylum Pseudomonadota; class Gammaproteobacteria; order Pseudomonadales; family Pseudomonadaceae; genus Pseudomonas; species Pseudomonas sp. DW-iso17. The sequence goes on from NZ_JBZXEA010000032.1 coordinate 439,002, forward strand.
CCGCAAACACAATCACGATCCCGGCGTTTTGCCCGGAGGTGATGAACTGTTTGCAGCCGTTGAGTACATAGTGGTCGCCTTCAAGGCGCGCCCGGGTTTTCAGGCTGCTGGCATCGGAGCCTGCCTGGGGTTCGGTCAGCGCGAAGGCACCGAGCATGGCGCCACTGGCCAGGGGCGTGAGGAACTGCTCTTTCTGCTGGTCATTGCCAAACTTGAGGATCGGCACACAACCCACCGAGTTGTGCACGCTCATGATCGTGGAGCAGGCACCGTCGCCGGCGGCGATTTCTTCCAGGGCCATGGCGTAGGCCAGGTAGCCAGTGTCGCAACCGCCCCACTGTTCCGGGACCAGCATGCCGAAAAAGCCCAGTTCGGCCATTTGCGCAATGGCCTCCTTGGGAAAACGATGCTCGCGGTCCCACTCGGCGGCGAAGGGTTTCAAACGTTCCTGGGCAAATTGCCGGGCGGCGTCGCTGATCTGCAGTTGTTCGTCATTGGGCAACATAGGTCATCCTCAATACAAGCATTCAACGGCCATGGCCGTGGCTTCACCGCCGCCAATGCAGATAGCGGCGACGCCACGCTTGAGGCCCTTCTGGCGCAGGGCCGCGAGCAACGTCACCAGGATGCGTGCGCCGGAGGCACCAATCGGGTGGCCTAATGCACAGGCACCACCATGCACGTTGACCTTGTCATGGGGAATCTCCAGCTTGCTCATGGTCACCAGGCTGACCACGGCGAAGGCCTCGTTGATTTCGAACAGGTCCACCTCGTCGAGGCTCCAGCCGGTCTTGCTCATCAGTTTGCGAATCGCCCCCACCGGCGCCACCGGAAACAGCCCAGGCTCATCGGCAAACGCGGCGTGCCCGTGGATCACTGCCAACGGCTTGAGGCCGCGCTTGAGCGCCTGGGACTCACGCATCAGCAACAACGCCGCGGCGCCATCGGAGATCGAGCTGGAGTTGGCTGCTGTCACTGTACCGCCGTCACGGAACGCCGGTTTCAGGCTGGCAATCTTGTCCAGCCTGGCTTTCGGCGGTTGCTCATCGTGCAGAATGGTTTTTTGTTCTTTGCCCACGGTGACCTGCACCGGGACGATTTCACTGGCAAAGCTGCCGTGGGTGATAGCCTCTTGTGCGCGGGTCAGGGAAGCGATGGCAAACGCGTCCTGAGCTTCACGGGTAAAACCATTGTGCTCGGCGCAGTCCTCGGCAAAGGTGCCCATCAGGCGCCCCTTGTCGTAGGCATCTTCAAGGCCGTCGAGGAACATATGGTCCAGCACCTTGCCGTGGCCCATGCGGTAGCCGCTGCGCGCACGGTCCAGCAGGTACGGGGCGTTGGACATGCTTTCCATGCCGCCCGCGATCACCACATCGACACTGCCAGCGCGCAGCGAATCGTGGGCCAGAATCGTCGCTTCCATGCCGGAACCGCACATTTTGTTGAGGGTGGTGCAGCGCGTGCCCTTGTCCAGCCCGGCGCCCAAGGCAGCCTGGCGAGCAGGCGCTTGCCCAAGCCCGGCGGGCAGTACACAGCCAAACAGCACTTCGTCGACGGCATCGGTGGCGATACCGGCACGCTCGACCGCCGCACGAATGGCGGCTGCGCCCAGTTGCGGCGCGGTCAGGCTTTTGAGGTCGCCCTGGAACCCGCCCATGGGCGTGCGCACGGCGCTGACAATAACAATTGGATCGTTCATAGCCATTGCTCCTTATTTGGCGGCCATGCGCAAGGCACCGTCGAGACGGATCACCTCACCATTAAGCATGCTGTTTTCAATGATGTGGCGTACCAGCGCGGCATATTCGGCGGGTTTGCCCAGGCGTGGCGGGAACGGCACGCCGGCAGCCAGGGAGTTGCGGACTTCGTCGGTCATGCCGGCCATCATCGGGGTTTCGAAAATGCCGGGTGCAATGGTCATCACCCGGATACCAAAGCGCGCCAGTTCCCGCGCGGCAGGCAAGGTGAGGCTGGCGATCGCGCCCTTGGACGCGGCGTACGCAGCCTGGCCGATCTGCCCATCGAATGCCGCCACCGAGGCGGTATTAATGATGACGCCCCGCTCGCCGTCGGCATTCGCCTCGGTTTCAGCGATCGCCGCAGCGGCCAGGCGCAGCAGGTTGAAACTGCCGATCAAGTTGACGTTGATGACTTGGGCAAAGCTCGCCAGGCCGTGCGGGCCGTTCTTGCCGAGGATCTTCTCGCCACGCACGACACCCGCGCAGTTGACCAGGCCGTGCAAGCCCCCAAAGGCCTCGACCGCCGCCGTCACGGCCGCTTCTGCAGCGGCTTCCTGGCTGATGTCCGCCACGGCGCTGCGGGCATTGTCGCCCAGTTGCTTGGCCTTGGCAGTCACGGCGTCGGCGTTCAAGTCCACCAGCATCACCTTGGCACCCGCGGCGACCAGCATTTCGGCCGTGGCCGCGCCGAGGCCCGACGCGCCGCCGCTGACCAGGAATACCTTGTTTTCAATCTGCATCGTTGTTTCCTTTTAAAAGGGTCAAGCCACGGCCGCCTGGGCCTTGGCTATTTCCTGATTGCGCAAAATAAAGCGTTGCAGCTTGCCGCTCGGGGTCTTGGGCAAGTCGCTGACAAATTCGATTTCCCGCGGGTACGCATGGGCGGCCAGGCGCTGGCGCACATGCAGGCGCAGCTCTTCAGCCAGCTCCGGGGTGGCGCGGTATTGCTCGCTGATCACCACAAAGGCTTTGACCAGCTCAGTGCGCTCCGGGCAAGGCTTGCCGACCACGGCAGCCTCGACCACCGCCGGGTGTTCGACCAACGCGCTTTCCACGTCGAAGGGGCCCACGCGGTAGCCGGATGTAGTGATCACGTCGTCGCTGCGTCCGACAAAGCTGATGCTGCCGTCCGGGTTCAGCTCCACGGTATCGCCGCTGAGGTAGTACTTGCCGACGAACGCCTTGGTTTTCACGCCGTCGTACCCGGCAAACCAGCACATAGGCGATTGCTCGCGGTCGATGGCCAGGATGCCGGGTTGGCCGGCTGGCAGCTCCTGATGGTTGTCATCCAGCACCACGATGCGATGCCCTGGCGAGGCAAAACCCGCCGAGCCCACATGCACCGGATGCGCCAAACCATGGTGATTGCACAGCACCATGCCCAGCTCGGTCTGGCCGTAATGGTCGTGGATGGTCACGCCCAGGTGGTCGGCGAACCAGCGGATCACCTCCGGGTTCAAAGGCTCACCGGCACTGCTGACGATGCGCAGCTTGCCCTTGATCGAACCGGCGAACTGTTCGCCACCGGCAATCAACAGCCGATACGCCGTGGGCGAACCGGTCAGGTTGGTGATCGCGTATTTATTGATGACCCGGCAGGTGCTTTCCAGGGTGAACGGGCCATCGTAGAAGGTGATCGGGTGCCCCATGGACAACGGCCCGGTCACGCCGAAATAGATGCCATAGGCCCAGCCAGGGTCGGCAACGTTCCAGAATGCGTCCTCGGGGCGCAAGTCCACGGCGTCGCGCATGTAGCCCTGGAACGCGACGATGGCCTTGAGCGGTACCGACAGCGCCTTGGACGGGCCGGTGGTGCCGGAGGTGAACATCAGCAGGAACGGCTCCTCTGCGCCCAGCAGCACCGGCTCGCAGTGAGAAGAGTAGCTGGGCAGTTCGGCCCAGAAGCTGTAGTCGCCCCGCGCGATACCTTCGCCCTTGGCCCCGGCGACCGTGACGATGGTCGGGCAGTCGGCGACTTCCGCCAGCTTGGGACGGTTCACTGCATCGGTGACCACCAGCGCTGCGCCCGAGCTGTTCAAGCGATGTTCAATTGCCTTGGGTCCGAACGCGGTAAACAGCGGCTGATAGACCGCGCCGATGCGCCACGTCGCCAGCACGACCACCAACAATTCGGCAGTACGGGGCAACAGGCCCGCCACCTTGTCACCGCGCTTGACGCCCTGGGCCAAGAGGAAGTTGGCGAAACGCGCGGCCTGCTCTTGCAGTTCGGTAAAGGTTGACGTGGCGCTGCGTCCGTCCTTGCCCTCCCAGAACAACGCGATGCGCCCCGGCAACGCGTGACGGTCACAGCATTCCACGCAGGCATTGAGCGCTTGCAGGTTGCCGGCCAGTGCGGCGTCGACGGTGTGCTGGTAATCAAACTCGGTGGTGGCAGCCAAATACTCACGCATCGCTTCCTATCCTTCTGTGTTTTTATTTTCAGGACGTTTTCAACTCGAGAAAAGCGCTGAAATAGTCGCTCCAGAGCGGCGCAGCGGCAATGGTCAAAGCTTTCAACTTGGCTGACTGGTTTGGCCAGTCCGTAGCGAAACGCGGGGGGCTTTTTCGCTTTTCGGTGGGAGCGGGCTGGCCCGCGAAGGCGGTGGGTCAGTCACCACAGCTGTCACTGCACCACCGCTTTCGCAGGCAAGCCCGCTCCCACAGGGTTATGTACTGCCCGGCTCCCACGTTAGTCATTGAGTCGACTGATCAGGCGGTCGATCCAAGTGATTGGACGCGATGCATAGCAGCTTCTAATCTGACCGCCTGCACGCCACAGAAGCCCTCCATGATCGTTCGCCCTAAACCCAACGTCCTGGGTATCCTGTTCTCCCTCAAAGGCTCCATTGCCAAGCGCATTGCCTGGCGCAGCCTGCTGGTCACGCTGTTGGCCTCGGTCATCGTGCTGGTGGAAACCCTGCACCCCGCCTATTTTTCCAAGGTCAACGCTACGCCCTTCACCTTGTTGGGCCTGTCACTGTCGATCTTCATGAGTTTTCGCAACAACGCCTGCTACGACCGTTGGTGGGAGGGCCGCAAGCAACTGGGGCAAATGGTCATTGACGTGCGCTCGCTGATTCGCGAGACCCAGGTGCTGGGGGACACCGCCGAGCGTGCTGGCCTGCTGCGCGGCCTGTGCGGTTTTGCCCATGGCTTGGTCGCGCATTTGCGCCATGAAGATCAAGCCCGGGCGATACACCCTTGGATCAGCATGCCAGTGGGCCACCCCAACCTGCCGGACAGCGTGCTGCAAACGGTCGGTGCGCGCTTTTCGGTCCTGGCACAACAGGGCGTGATCAGCGAATGGCGCTACACCCAACTGGAAGCCCGGCTAGTCAGCCTGAGCCAGGTGCAGGCGGCATGCGAGCGCATCAAGACCACGCCACTGCCCTTTCCCTACACCCTGCTGTTGCACCGCACCATTTACCTGTTCTGCATCTTGCTGCCATTCGCCATGGCCGAGCCACTTGGCTGGTTGACGCCAGTGTTCACCGCGATTGTCAGCTACACCTTCTTTGGCCTGGATGCGATTGGCGACGAATTGGAAGACCCCTTCGGCTTCGACGAAAACGACTTGCCGTGTGACGCTATCCTGCGGACATTGGAGCGCGAGATCCTCGCCGCCCTTGGTGAAGTCAACCTGCCGCCAGCGTTGGAGCCAGCGGACTACGTGCTGACCTGACGCGGGTTTGACACTCGCCTCGCACTGACCGAAGCTTGGAACTTTGCTGCCCAAGCTTTCGGACGCCTGCATGTCAAAGTCACGCCGTTACTCCATCATCGGCCTGTGCGCCCTGTTGTTGATCGTACTGATCACCTGGTTTTTCTCCCGCACCCCTGCAGTGGCCGTACCCCCAGCCATCGCCCATGGCTATTCCAAGGCCTTGAAGCAGGCGCATAACGGCGAGCCCGGCGCCGCACGTGTGTTGTACCAACAGTTGGGCCGGCCGGACCTGTCGCCCGAGCGCCGCGCCGCCTTGCATGCTGAGCTGCCCAATTACCCCAGCCCCCAGGCGCTGAAGCTGGCCGATAAAGACCTCGCCAATGAGTCGGCGCTGGTGCGCGAAGCCGCTATTCACAGCATCGTCGGCCTGGTGCCCACTGGCCAGCGCACCTTACTGCTCGGTCCGGTGCTGGACGATCCGGAACAATCGGTGCGCTTTGCCGCCGCCAACGCCTTGCTGGGCCTGTCGCCCGATACACTGGGTTTGTACTTTGGCCCACTGCAGCAGGTGCTCGATGAATTCGTGACAACGCTCAAGGCCCAGCCCGAAACCGCTGAAGGCTGGATTCAATTGGCGCGCCTGTACATCCACAGCGCCCTGCTGCCGGAGGCGCAAAACGCCCTGGAGCAGGCAATGCGCTTGCAGCCGGACAACCTGCAAGCGGTGGTATCGCAAATCGAACTGCTGGACAAGCAAGGCAAGACCGACGAGTCGCGCCAACTGCTGGCCCGGCAACTGGCGGCGCATCCGGAGTCGGCCTACCTGCAACATGCCTTGGGCATGTGGCTGTTGCACCATGGCGAGCGCCCCTACGCCCTGCTCGGCCTGTCCAAGGCGGTGGAGCTTGCGCCGGACAACCCGGATTATCGCTATGACCTGGCCACCACCCTGCACGCCCAGGACGAAGTAGAGGCGGCCCAGCGCCAGTTGGAAGAAATCGTCCAGCGGCATCCCGCCAATCGCAAAGCCCGCGTGTTGCTGGTCAATTACTGGAAAGAGACCGGGCAGTTGCAGAACGTTCAGGTGCTGCTCGCCCAACTGGAGCAACAGAACCCGGATGATCCGGCGTTACAACAGGGCCTCTGATAGGCGATCAGCTCAGCACTGCAAAAAAACGTGTAAAGCGACCTCTCTTCGTACAATTCATCCAAAACGTTGAACCGCTAGTGGCCACTACGGTCAAGTGAATATGGCACGTCCCAGTCGGCGTGCCCCTCTACTTGTACGTGACCTGAGGGCACTTCTTGAGTACATCCAAACAGCTGTTGAGTGAAAAGGCGGCCACCGGCGTCGAAGGTCTTGATGACATTCTTGCCGGGGGGCTATCGCGAAGCCACGTGTTTTTGCTCGAAGGCGAACCCGGCACCGGTAAAACCACCGTGGCCCTGCATTTTCTGCGGGCCGGTGCGCAGAACGGCGAACGTTGCTTATATATCACCCTGTCCGAAACCGAGCACGAACTGCGCCAGGGTGCCAAATCCCACGGCTGGGACTTGGATGAGCATATTCATATCTTCGAGCTGACCCCACCGGAAAGCCTGCTCAACGCCGATCACCAGCAAAGCCTGCTGTACTCCTCCGACCTGGAGCTGGGTGAAGCCACCCGCCAGATCTTTGAAGTGGTAGAGCGGGTCAAGCCGACCCGCGTGGTGGTCGACAGCCTGTCTGAGATCCGCCTTCTGGCGCAAAGCTCGTTGCGCTATCGCCGGCAGATCCTGGCGATCAAGCACTACTTCGTGCGTTATGACGCCACCGTGTTACTGCTGGATGACTTGACCACCGAATCCCTGGATAAGACCGTGCACAGCGTTGCGCACGGGGTGATTCGCCTGGAGGAGCTGACGCCCAACTATGGCGCCGAGCGTCGGCGTATCCGTGTGGTCAAGTACCGGGGCCAGAAATACCGTGGCGGCTTCCACGACTTCACCATCATGGGCGACGGCATTCACGTATTCCCGCGCCTGGTGGCGGCCGAACATCGCGGCGGTTACAACCGTCAAACCTTGAGCAGCGGTATCGAGGAGTTGGATTCTCTGCTCGGCGGGGGGATCGAGACCGGCTCCAGCAGCCTGATTCTCGGCCCGGCCGGTACCGGCAAGTCTTTGATCTCGATGATCTTCGCTGCCGCCGCCGTGGCCCGTGGCGAAAAGGCTGCGCTGTTCATCTTCGATGAAGAGCTGGGCCTGCTGTTCGAGCGCATGAAGAACATGGGCATCGACCTCGCCGCCTTACGGGACACCGGAAACCTGCTGATCGAACAGGTCGACGCGGCCGAACTCTCCCCCGGCGAATTTTCCCACCGGGTTCGCCGCTGCGTGGATGAGCGCGGTATCAAGACCGTGGTCATCGACAGTATCAACGGCTACCAGGCGGCCATGCCCGAAGAAAACGCGCTGATCCTGCATATGCATGAACTGCTGCTATACCTTAACCGCCGTGGTGCAGCCACCTTCATGACGGTGGCCCAGCACGGCCTGGTCGGCGACATGCAGACGCCGGTCGACATCACCTACCTGGCCGACACCGTGATCTTGCTGCGTTATTTCGAGGCCCTGGGTAAAGTTCGCCGGGCCATTTCGGTCATCAAAAAAAGAACGGGCTCCCACGAGTCGACCATTCGTGAATATCGCATCGGCAGCCGCGGTATGACGGTAGGTGTACCCCTGGATAACTTCCAGGGTGTGCTGCGGGGCATTCCAACCTATATGGGTGCCGGCTCCCCTCTGCTCAAGGATGAGGGCTAGTGCCGGCCCTGTCTCCCGTCTACGAGCGTGCCATCGTGCTGGCGCCCATGGGCCGCGATGGCTCATTGGCGCTGATGATGCTTAACGAAGCCGGCTACAGCGGGATTGTCGCCAACAGCCTGGCCGCTTTGTGCGAAGAGCTGACGCAAGGCGCCGGGCTGCTCATCATTGCGGCTGAGGCACTGCGTGGCGTCGACCTTGAGCCGTTACTCGAGCTGTTGCATCAGCAACCGGCCTGGTCCGACCTGCCTATCGTGCTGATGACCCAGCATGGCGGCAAAGAGCAGAACGGCTCGACGCGGCTGAGCGGCTTGCTGGGCAACGTCACGTTTCTGGAGCGGCCGTTCCATCCCATCACCTTGATCAGCCTGGTGAGCGCGGCCCTGCGCGGTCGACGGCGCCAGTACGAAGCGCGGGACCGGTTGATTGACTTGAGCGAGAGTGAGTTGCGTCTCCAGCGCACTTTGGAAACGCTTGAGCAGCAAGTGGAGGAACGCACCGCCCAACTGCGTCACAATGAAGAAGCCCTGCGTCAATCGCAGAAAATGGAAGCCGTTGGCCAGTTGACCGGTGGTATCGCCCATGACTTCAACAATATGCTTACCGGCATTATCGGTAGCCTGGAACTGCTACGCCGACGTGTGTCCCGGGGCAAACTGGATGACCTGGACAGCCTGATCGACCTGGGCGTGACCTCGGCCAACCGCGCGGCGAGCCTCACCCATCGACTGTTGGCGTTCTCCCGTCGACAATCACTGGACTCCAAGCCTGTGCAGATCAACCAGTTGGTCACGTCCATGGGCGAATTATTGCAACGCAGCATCAACGAAAGTATCAACCTGGACATGCGCCTGAGCGACGCCTTGTGGACGGCCGAGGCCGACCCGAACCAGCTCGAAAGCGCCCTGCTCAACCTGGTGATCAACGCGCGCGACGCCATGCCCACGGGTGGCACGCTGACCGTGGAGACCACCAATCGTCACCTCGACAGTGTCTTTACCGCCGCCTACGGCACCTTGACCCCGGGCGACTACGTAGAACTGAGTGTCAGCGACAACGGTTGCGGCATACCGCAACACCTGATGGATCGCGTGTTCGATCCGTTTTTTACCACCAAACCCATCGGCCAAGGCACCGGTCTTGGGCTGTCGATGATCTACGGCTTCGCTCGCCAGTCTCGTGGGCATGTGACCATCCACAGCGAAGTCGGCAAAGGTACGACGGTCAGTTTGTTCCTGCCGCGCTTTATCGGTGAGCCCCAAGCTCAGGAGCCGCTCAACCCGACATTGCTGCCGTTTGCCAATGCAGGGGAAACGGTTTTGATCGTCGAGGATGATCCCGCAGTTCGGGTGTTGGTCAGCGCGGTGCTCAAAGAACTGGGTTACGGGTTTATCGAGGCTGGGGACGCGAATGCGGCGGTGCCGATCATTGAATCCGAACAGCGCATCGACCTGATGATCAGCGACGTCGGTTTGCCGGGGATGAACGGCCGACAACTGGCGGAAATCGGCCGGCAGATTCGTCCGGAACTCAAAGTATTGTTTATTACCGGATACGCCGAGCACGCCGCGGTGCGGGGTGGCTTCCTGGACCCGGGGATGCAACTGATCACCAAGCCTTTTACGTTTGATTTGTTGACGGCCAAGGTGCGGGAGATGATCCAGGCGTAGAGCGGCCACATGTGGCAATAAGTCGTCACGGTTTAGCAGGCAGCAGATGGAATCGATGTGAGTTTTTTTCCACATACGTTGGCGAATAACGCACTACCCACATCGACCAGGAATATTTCTGATGACTGCCATTTCCAATTCACGCTTTTCCGAGCTTTATACGCCCCAACTGGCAAGCGCCGTTCCACAACCGCAATCTGCCCGCCTCGAGGTCGCGACAGAGCTTCCGGGAACAAGACAAACCTCTCTGCAAGATAAGGATCAGTGGTTAGCCAGCATATACGGTGGTACGTTGCGAGATTTGTTGGGTGACAATCAAGACTATCGCGAAGTTGAAGTTGACAGAATTCCGTGGAATTCGTCCTTAGGGCAGACGCGTGCGCTGATGCTTAAACTACTTGGAAGCCCTGCGTTCAAGGACTGGGCCAAGCAGAATGATGTAGACCTATCAAAGCCGCTTACTATCAATGTCGACAGCGGTACCCTCGACGTCACTACCACGGGGGCCAAACAGCGAAACCCCTTCGACTTTTCACCGCCCACGCCCACCGCCAAATCCTTGGATATTCACAGCTTTACGGGTTGGCCCCTGCTCATGAGTGTTGCCAAAACGCTGGCAGGCCCCGGCAATGTCGTAAGTTTCGATACCGCATCCACCGCGACCACCGCAACGATCGCAGACATCGCACGGTTTCATGGTCATGCCGTGCCCTCCGACCGCATACTATCGCCTTCTCAGCGACAGGCATCCATCCAGCAGCTACTTGATAAACTGCAGGATCCGGATTCTGACACCTACAATGAGAGGTTTAATTTCCCTCCCCAGCAATACCTGAATAATCAAGTGTCGGAGTTGGGGGATCTGAACAATCGAAATGCCGTGATTGGGGTAATATCAAACGTCGTAAACGAAAAAGCTAAGGACCTTGAGGACCTGGAGGCCGAGCTCCAATTCTGGCAAAAAAGATCTGGTTACGAAGAAACTATCGAAAAGCTCCAGCTAACCATTAAGCAACGGTTGCAAAATGTTCTGGATACGCCAGTTGAGATAGATCCCACCTCTTCCTACTTCCGGGACCACAATCTGAAACCGGATGTGGCGGTGACGCTGCGCGACTACCTCGTAGGGCATGGCATAGTACTTCCAACTAATGCGTCGGAGTTAAAGAACATTGCGCAGTCGTTGGCAAGCCCTCCCATTGAAAAACCGGCGCATGGCAATCTAGGTGGGGCGCACTCATGGCCAACGCCGATGAGCAATGATGATCGGCGTGCACTTGCCGCCATGACCAGTAAGTTTTTGGAAGGTCAGCCAGAAAACACCCTGCTCGCCTATTTGACTCGCGGGGTTGAATATCGACAGAATTTCGGTGCAAGCTTTCTGGAAGATCGTAGCCGCGGCATTGACAACGTCCTGGAGTTTCCCAATGTTAAAAAATTCGCCCTTGCGGCGGAGCGCGAATTTGGCGAAATTGCATCGCCTAACGTGATCGCTGATTGGATGTTGACAGCGCTCTACGACTCGTTGGACCCCCTCAGCATCAACGCAACTTCACCCGATTCGAACAGGACTAAAGTTGCAGGCTTCGACCTCGCCAACATGAACCTCTCCGGAATGAACGCCCAAGACATATACGCAACGCTGTCTGATCACTTGCGCGAAACCGGAGTGACGAACCATTACAACGGCGTGCTGGCCATGGAAGTTCTATTGGCCCGCAAGGCTCCGGAACTCCTGGTCAAAGACATACCCGAAACATTGACCAAGGGTACCCACTCTTGGGTCAGTTTCGTTACGGCAGTAGCCCGTATAGAGGCTGAGGCTCCTGGCTCGACCAGCCGAATGACGTATGCCCAAGTCATGATGCGACATGAACTGGCGCCAATAACGCTGGCAGACAAACTGGTTGAGCAGCAGGCTCAAACGGACGCCCTGAAAGACTGGGGCGTTTACAATGGTGTGCTGACCAGGAGCAGCACAGATCAATACTCAGAAGAAGATATGGCAAAGGTACGCGCTGCATTCAATGAGCAGATGCATCAGTTGAATGAGTCTTCCAAGACGTTTGCGACGCCGTTCCCTGTGTTGCATGAAATGGCAGTGGCCAGCATCAAAGAGCAAAATCCGCACTTGTCGGAAGAGCAAATAAAACGAAAAGTGCTGACACCAAAGGACTCTGGCTTTTTGGAATTTCCAGGGCCCTACTCATTGGTGGATATATTGATTAACGCGGAGCGACACCATAAGGATGTCGCTTTGGATAGCTATACATCCAGCGATAAAGATATCGACCTTAGCACCATCGCCTTGCGAAAGTTTACAAATAGTTCCGTAGTTTATACATTCGAAACACAGCTTTCTGTTTTATTCGATCGCTTTGAACGAGCCACGCAAACGCAAGTCAAGAACTTGATTTCCAAACTCCCTATTGAGGATCGAAAAATAATTGAGCATGGGAAAGTTACGATTTCTAAAGAAGTAGACGTTTCGTACGAAGCTTATTCGCAGGTACAAAAAAGAAAAGACTCGTCACCGACCAGTATATTTTTACAAAGCGAGTTTGTGGATGCACAAGGCAATAAAGGCACCCATACCTATGAAATAGACAGCGCAAAAAATACCATTCGAAAACGTATCGATTTGAACGACAAAATTCCAGGTGCCATTTCGGACGATAAGATTAACTCCAAGCGCCTTGTCCCCATCGCCCCTGATGGCAATTACAGCGATAACGTTCTTGCGGCCGGGTCCACCGACGCGGTCAACGATGCCCCCAACAGCTTCGCCAGCGAAAAGACCCAGTACATCGCTGATGCCATGGTAAAAAAAATCAGTATTCGGGATAACGCAGAGTCACTGCGGGGCACCACTGCATTCGATGGTGAAGTCCCTTTCTGGCAAAAAATCGAAGATTTTGTGGTAGGGCTTATTCCGGGTTATAACGCCGTCAAAAACTTTATCGCAGGAAACTGGCGCGAGGGCCTTATCGATGTGGCGTTTGATGTTTTTGGCTTTCTTCTTGCCGGCGCCGGTGGGGCGGTGCGGGCCGCTGGCGCTGGTGCCAGAGCGGGCTCGTCTGCGTTTGGAAGTACCGCAAAAAGATTGGTGCGTGGCGCCATAGGCGCACTCAACCCTATCGATCCAAAGGGTATTGCGCAAGGCTTCGTGCAAGAAGGTATAACTTACTTGGCGAACAGTGGTCCCGGACGGAATAATCAACCTTCGTTTAAAATCAAGTATGACCCTGTAAAGATCTTCAGGAACGTTGAGAACGCCACAATAGGCAACGCCAACATGCAAGGGACAACAACAGCAATCGCTGCCACCCAGAAAAACGGCAAATGGTATGCCCTTGACCCTGTCAGTAAACAGCCGTTTGGTCTTCCCTTGAAGGATTTCGTGCCTTCGGCATAAAGGATGTCGTCAAGCGGGAAAAACGCGCAATACCTCAAAAAGGTTCTTCTCGGTGGTTCGAGAAGAACTTTTGCTATCGCACAAAACTTGCGCGTCTCGTTTGAATCATCACGCCAATAAACGCTGGATATGCTCCTGCAGCGTATCCAGATCAAACGGCTTGGCCAAAATCGGCGCGTTGCGCGTGATCGGGCTGTTGCAGTCGAGAATTTCCTGCGGATAGCCGCTGATAAAGATCACTTTCAGTTCCGGTCGCAGCTTGAGCGCCGGCTCAGCGATCTGCACCCCGGAAATTCCACCCGGCAGGCGGTAATCGGTGACCATCAAGTCCAGGTGCGGTTTGGTCGCAAGGATTTCGAAGGCCTGCTCCCCGTCGATCGCCTTCAAGACCCGGTAGCCCAAGCCTGCCAGGTACTCACCCAGCACAAACATAATGGATTCGTCGTCCTCGACGATCAGTACGACATCTTGTGCATCTTCACTCATGGGAAGCCTTTGTCCGGTCAATTGCTGCAGTTACGACCATGGGGTCACGCAGAGGTTGCGTCGAGCTGACGATTGATTTCACGCGGTCGCCTCAAGGGGCAAGCACACACGAAACAAGGCGCCCTCGCCTATCTGGCTCTCCACCTCGATGGTGCCGCCATGGGCCGCTACTATCTGCTCGGAAATAAACAATCCCAGGCCCAGGCCGGCGGCGGCATGATTGGCGGAAACCCGTTCGAACTGCTGGAAAATACGCTTCTGGTTGTCTTCACTGATACCAATGCCACGGTCGCGCACTTCCACGCGCGCCTCGCCATGCTCGGTATACACCCGTACATCCACCGGGCTTTTAGCCCCGTAGCGCAGGGCATTGGTCAGCAGGTTGGTGATCACCTGCTCGATACGGAATTCATCCCAGTGGCCCTCTACAGGCTCGTCTGCCACCAACTGCATCGACGATTCAGCCGCGGCGACCTGTGGCTCGAAGTTGTGCACGAGGTTGCGCACCAACTGCGCCAGGTCAAAACGCGCCGGGCGTATGGACAGCTTGCCGGTACGGATGCGTGACACGTCAAGCATGTCTTCGATCAGACGGATCAGGCTTTTGATCTGGCGCTCATCGCGGTCAACCATGGCGTGCATCTTGTCCAGAGTGAACGCGGCGGCGTTGTCCCGGGCCAGGTGCATCTTGCGCAACTGGGTCTCCAGAATCAGCCCGTTCAGGGGTGTACGCACTTCGTGGGCGACAATCGACATGAAATCGTCACGCATGCGCACCGCTTGTTCCAGTTCGGCCTGAGTGGCCTGCAGGCGCGTGAGCAACAGTTCCTGCTCGCGGCGGCTACGCTCCAGCTCTTCGACTTGCAGCTTCATCGCCTTGCTCTGGCGATACAGGTCGACGAACACATTGACCTTGCTCTTGACCGCATGGATATCCAAGGGCTTATGCAGGAAGTCCACCGCGCCGCTCTCATAACCCTTGAAGGCGTAGTTGAGTTCGCGCCCGGCGGCGCTGACGAACACGATGGGGATGTTCTTGGTCTTTTCGGTGCCGCGCATCAGTTCGGCCAGCTCGAACCCGTTCATGCCAGGCATCTGCACGTCGAGGATCGCCATGGCGAATTCATGTTCCAGCAACAGGGACAACGCCTCATCGGCACTCAATGCCTTGAAGACCTGGCGATCCTCACGCTTGATCAGCGCCTCTAGGGCCAGCAGGTTTTCCGGCAGATCGTCGACGATCAGCAGTTTGGCCTGGACAGTACTTAACATGGGAAGGGTTCCAGGGAAGCCAGCAATGAGCCGATTCGGCTCAAGGAAAGAATATGGTCAGGTGTGTGCAAGGCCAGGGCCGCCAGGGGCATGACGGCAATGCGTGCCTCTTGTGGGTCCTGCACGATGGTAATGCCACCCGATTGCTTGACGTGGGCCAGCCCACTTGCGCCGTCCTGGTTGGCGCCAGTCAACAAAATGGCGAGCAGGCGAGGCCCATACACATCGGCCGCCGAGGAAAACAGGTAGTCGATGGCGGGTCTGGAATGGTGCACCCGGTCTTCCTGGCTCAGGGACAGGCTGCGGTCCTGCTCTACCGACAGGTGATAACCGGGCCCGGCAAAGTACAAGGTGCCCGCCTCCAGCGCTTCTTTGTCCCTTGCCTCCTTGACCGGGATGTTCAGGCGCCGGGCAAAGACTTCCGCCAATTGGCTGCGGCGCTCGTCCGGCAGGTGCAGCACGGCAATGATCGGCAGGCCGAAGGTACTGGACAACTGGCCGAAAATACTCAGCAACGCCTCGACGCCGCCGGCGGACGCGCCGACGACGATGGCTTCGATCCCCGAAATCGGGGTGTCCGGCGCGTCGCTCATGATTTTCGGTAGATCCGTTCCTGCTTGACCAAGGGTTCGAATTGCTTGCTGTAGGCGGAAAAATCCAGGGTTTCCTTGCTGCCCAGCACCAAAAAGCCGCGATGACACAGCGACTCATGAAACAAGCCAAACGCTCGATCTTGCAATTTTTTATTGAAATAAATCAATACGTTACGGCATGAAATTAATTGCGTTTCTGAAAATACGCTGTCGGTCGCCAGGCTGTGATCGGCAAAGGTCACGTTCTCGCGCAATGTCTTGTCAAAGATCGCGTAATCGTAAGCTGCTGTGTAGTAGTCGGCAAATGAACGTTGCCCGCCGGCCTGCTGATAATTGGCGGTATAGGCGCGCACGTTCTCCAGGGAAAAGATGCCCTGCTTGGCTTTATCCAGCGACGCCGGGTTGATGTCCGTGGCGTAGATGATGGTGCGTTCCAGCAAGCCTTCTTCACGCAGCAGGATGGCCATGGAGTACACCTCCTCGCCTGTGCTGCAGCCGGCGATCCAGATCTTGATCGACGGGTAGGTCTTGAGCAGCGGCACGACTTCCTGGCGAATCGCGAGGAAGTGCGACGGGTCGCGAAACATCTCGCTCACCGGGATGGTCAAGAATTGCAGCAACTGCATGAACGCTGCAGGGTCGTGCAACACGCGCTCTTGCAGTGCGGAAATGGTCGCGCAGTCGAACTGACGCAAGGCATGGGCCACACGGCGTTTGACCGACGCGCCCGAATAGTCGCGAAAGTCGTAGCTGTACTTGAGGTAAATCGCCTCGATCAACAGGCGCAGCTCAATATCGCTGCTCTTATCCAAGAAACACTGCTCCACTTAAATGCGTTCCATCTTCGGTAGCCATACGCGAATCAGTGAGAACAGGCGGTCCAGGTCAATCGGCTTGGCCAGGTAATCGTTTGAGCCTGCTGCCAGGCAACGCTCCTGATCGTCCTTCATGGCCTTGGCCGTCACGGCAATGATTGGCAGTTTTTTCCAGCGTGGGTCCTGGCGGATCAAGGCGGTGGCCTCGTAACCGTCCATCTCCGGCATCATCACGTCCATCAGCACCAGGTCGATATCTTCGACTTCATTGAGTTTATCGATAGCCTCCTGGCCGTTACGCCCGATCACCACCACAGCACCTTTGTGCTCCAGGGCGCTGGTCAGGGCGAAGATATTGCGCACGTCGTCGTCCACCAAGAGGATTTTGCGCCCCTCGAACACCTTGTCGCGGCTGCGGGCGGTCTTGAGCATCTTCTGGCGGTCATGGGACAACTGGGATTCGACTTTGTGCAGAAACAGCGTGACTTCATCCAGCAGACGCTCGGGCGAGCGCGCCCCCTTGATGATGATCGAGCGTGAATACTTGCGCAGTTCGGCCTCTTCGTCCCGGGTCAGGTTGCGCCCGGTGTAGACGATCACCGGCGGGAACGAGCAGATGTCCTCGGTGGCCATGCGCTTGAGCAGCTCGTTGCCGAGCATGTCCGGCAGCTTGAGGTCGATGATCATGCAGTCGTAGATGGTGGTGCGCAACAGGTCGAGGGCCTCTTGGGCGAAGCCTACGGCAGTGATCTCGATGTCATCGTCGCCGATCAGGCGGGCAATGCTGTCGCGCTGCAGGTCATCGTCTTCCACCAGCAGGATGCGCTTGACCTTCTGGGTCAACTTGGCTTCCAGGCGCGCGAACACGTCCTTGAGCTCTTCGCGGGTGGTGGGCTTGACCGCATAACCGATGGCACCCATGTGCATGGCGGCTTCGACACGGTCTTCCACAGAGATCACGTGCACCGGGATGTGGCGCGTGTTGGCGTGCTCCTTGAGGCGTTGCAGCACAGTCAGTCCTGAGTGGTCGGGCAGGCGCATGTCCAGCAGAATCGCGTCGGGGATGTATTGCTCGGCGAGGCTGTAGCCCTCGTCGGCACCGTGGGCGACCAGGCAGTGGTAACCCAGCTCGTGGGCAAGATCGAACAGAATGCGCGCAAAATTCGGCTCGTCTTCCACTACCAGGATGCAGCGAGTGCTGAACGGCGCTTTTTCGCGGTCATCGGCAAAGCGCGGGATCAACTCGGCATCAGCCACCGGCAGCGGCGATACCTTGACGGGCGTTGGTGCCGGCGCGACCACCACTTGGCGCGGTGGCTCGATCGGCGCCGCGGCCTCGTCGCGTTCTACATACTGTTCAGGCAATACGAGCGTGAAAATACTGCCTTTGCCCGGTTCGCTGGTCACACTGATATAGCCGCCCAGCAAGGTGGCCAGGTCACGGGAAATCGACAAGCCCAGGCCTGTACCGCCGTAACGGCGATTGGTGGTGCCGTCGGCCTGGCGGAAAGCTTCGAAGATGCTTTCCTGTTGATCCGGGGCGATACCAATGCCGGAATCGCGCACGGTAAAGGCAATGCCCTCCCCCGGCGCGCGGGACACCGACAGGCTGACCTCGCCCTGTTCAGTGAACTTGATGGCGTTGGACAACAGGTTCTTGAGGATCTGCTCCAGGCGTTGGCGATCAGTAAACAGCAGGGTTGGCGAGCCTTGTTGCACGTCCACCTGGAAGCCCAGTTTGCGGTCCATTGCCAGCGGCTCGAACATGCCACGCAGGCCATCCACCAGGCGCTCGACGCTGGCGTTTTCCGGGCGCACTTCCAGCTTGCCGGCTTCGACCTTGGAAATATCCAGGATGTCGTTGATCAGGTTGAGCAAGTCATTGCCGGCCGAATAGATCGACTCGGCAAACTTGACCTGCTCGGCGCTGAGGTTTTCCTGCGGGTTATCCGCCAGCAGTTTGGCCAGGATCAGCGAACTGTTGAGCGGTGTGCGCAGCTCATGGGACATGTTGGCAAGAAATTCGGATTTGTACTTGCTGGAGCGCTGCAACTCATCGGCGCGGTCTTCCAGCTCAAGCTGGGCCTGGTTCAGCTCGATGTTCTTGCGGTCCATGGCGTCGCGCTGTTCGGCCAGGGTCTGGGTCTGTTCGGCGAGTTGCTCGTTGGTCTGTTCAAGCTCAGCCTGTTGGGTTTCCAGGTGAGCCTGGGACTCCTTGAGGATGCGCGATTGCTCTTCGAGCTCTTCGTTGGCGGTCTTGAGCTCTTCCTGCTGCACTTGCAGCTCTTCGTTGAGTTGCTGGGTCTCGGCCAGCACTTCCTGCAAGCGCTGGCGATAGCGCGCGGCTTCGATGGAGGTGCCGATATTGCCGGCGATCAGTTCCAGCAGTTCGATATCACGCTCATCCAGAGGGCGCAGGAAGCCCAGCTCGACTACGCCGTTGACACGGTCATCATCGCTGGTCGGCATCACCAGGATGCTGCGAGTGGCCCCTTCGCCAAGACCGGAACTGACCTTGAAGTAATCCACCGGCACATCGTCCAGGCGAATCAGACGATTGAGCTGAGCGGCCTGCCCGACGATGCCTTCGTCGCTGTAGATCGACTGTTCTTGCTGTTCCTGCTCGCGGGAGAAACCATACGTGGCCACGCGCTTGAGGCCGCCGTGTTCTTCACGCACGTACAGCGCGGCGACCGCAGAGCCCATGTACTGGGCGAAGAATTGCAGGATATTGCGTCCCAGCATGTTCAGGGTCAGTTGGCCGAGTACTTGCTCGGCCAGCTCGGTCTGGCCATTGCGCAGCCAGGCGGTTTGCTCGAGGCGCCGTGCAATCTTCTGTTGTGACGCGAGGTTTGCGCTGTAACTCTTTGAAAGTGAGATTAAATTCTTCCTGCCGATGTAGGCCAGAAAACCACTCAACCCCAGTACAAACGCCAGGTACAACGTGACACTGATCACCGTCGTGCGGGTGACCTCTGCGTTACGGGTGATACGGAACTGCTGCTCCATCGCCACCGCGTCTTCGTATTCCTTGCGAATTTCATCAGTGAGCCGCTTGCCCCGGCCCGCCTTGACCGCGCCACGGTAATCACCGCTGTTGCGCTGCAGCTCAATCATCGACTGCGCGTAGGTGTTCCATTCGGTCTGCAAGGTTTCCAAGCGCTTGAGCCGGTCAACCTGCTGCGGATTGTCGGCTACCAGGTCTTGCAGATTGCGCAGGTCGGCAATGATCCGCGGCTTGGCCACTTCGTACGGATCAAGGAAGTGCTCGTCACCGGTGATCAGGAACCCGCGCATCCCTGTTTCCAGGTCAACCGTCAGTTTGGACGTCTCATTGAGGTTGTTAATGACGCGGTCGGTGTGCTCCACCCACTGGATCACCGAGAGCAAATAGGTAATCAGGCAGACGAAAAACACCGCGCTGAGCACGCCCACGCCCAAGGGCAGGGCCACGTTCCGGCTCAGCAGGGTACGAAAGCTTTTTTCATCGACGGACGACGCGGGTGTCATGGGCATGCCTTGGCCAAATGCGGGAAAACCGCAAGTTTGCCCGAATAACATCGCTCAACGCTATGTTTGTGCGTTGATTGACAGCGGATGCGGTCAAGCGCATGGCGCCGGTACCTTGGTGAGTCGACACGCAAGCGGACGGGACTTTTTGCGCCGCTAAGGTCACAATGCCAGCAATTGCTTCGGAACTTGCTGGCATTGTTATTACTCACAATCTAGTTGCCTTTAAGCCCAGCGCTCTCACTGTTCAGGAAAGTTCACTATGTCCCACACCTCCACCATCCTTGTAGTCGAAGACGACGCCATCGTGCGCATGCTGATCGTCGATGTCCTCGAAGAGTTGGAGTTCACTGTGCTCGAAGCCGCGGATGCTGGGGAAGCACTGGCGCAGGTGCAAAATACCGACCAGATCATCGACCTGATGATGACCGACGTCGGCCTGCCCGACATGGACGGCAAGCAACTGGCAACCAAAGTCCGCGAACTGCGCGCTACCCTGCCTATCCTGTTTGCCAGCGGCTATGCCGAAAACATTGATGTGCCCGCCGGTATGCAGGTGATTGGCAAGCCGTTCTCCATTGATCAATTGCGTGACAAAGTCAAATCCATGCTCTAACGCCCCTTCCTCATCGTCCTTTTCAGAGATTAACGTGACGACCGGCCAATAAAACAGGAAACTCAGCGCCTTCACGCCACGCTCTCAGATAGCACTCAGGAAGGACGCAACAACATGATTGGAAAACCGACGCGCCTGCTGTTGGCGAGCCTCTGGATACTCATGAGCTCCGGCGCCTGGGCTGACTTCACCGCAAGCCCCAGCGAAGCCAGGGCCATTGCCAAGGAAGCCTACTTGTACGGCTTCCCGGTGGTGCAGATGTACAAGACGCTCTACACCCAGGCCGTTGATAAAGGCGGTGCCCACTTCAAGGCGCCGTTTAACCGTATCGACAACGGCGTCCAGGTGCTCACCCCCAAGGACAACGCGGTTACCACCCCCAACGTCGACACGCCCTACTCGTTCGTGTGGATGGACCTGCGTAGAGAGCCGCTGGTGCTGACCCTGCCCAAGATTGAAGACAAGCGCTATTACTCGGTGCAGTTGATCGACCTCTATACGCAGAATTTTGCCTACCTGGGTACCCGCAGTACCGGCAATAACGGCGGCCACTACATGATCGCCGGGCCAGACTGGAAAGGTCAGCAGCCGGTGGACATCGACCGTGTGGTCTACAGCGAAAGCAACATCGCCTACGCCCTTTACCGCACGCAGCTGTTTGATGACAAAGACCTGGGCAAGGTCAAGCAGATCCAGAGCGGCTACAAGGTGCAGGCGCTGAGCAGTTATGTGAAGCAACCCGCGCCTGCCACTGTGCCGAAGATCCAATGGCCCAAGCCGATGGCAACCATGACCGAAGGCCCGCAGCTGTTTCGCTACCTGAACTTCATGCTGGCCTTCGCCGCGCCCCAGGACAGCGAAAAAGATCTGCTGGCACGCTTTGCCAAGATCGGTATCGCCCCAGGCGCGCCGTTCAAGGTCAAGCAGTTGACTACCGAGCAGCGCAAGGCCCTGGAGGACGGCATCGCCGATGGCCGCGCCGAATTCGCCGCGTTCAAGAAGGCCAAGGTGGATACCCACCAAGTGACCGACGCAGACCTGTACGGCAGCCGCGACCACCTGCAAAACAACTACCTGTACCGCTACGCCGGTGCCGAGCTGGGGATGTTCGGCAACTCCAGTGATGAAGCCGCGCACTTGAGCTACGTCATCGACAGCGAGGGCAAGCCGGCTAATGGTGCACGCCACAGCTACACCGTGCATTTTGCCAAGGACCAGCTGCCGCCGGCCGATGCGTTCTGGTCACTGACGATGTATGACGCAAAGACCAAATTGCTGGTGCCGAATCACAAGAAGCGCTACCTGATCAACTCGCAGATGCTGCCGACCCTCAAGCTCGATGCCGATGGTGGCTTGACCCTGGCGCTGCAGCACCACGAACCTCCCAAGGCTGAGCAGAGCAACTGGTTGCCGGCCCCACCCGGCCCGTTCTACGCGGTGTTGCGCATTTACCTGCCCAAGCCTGAAGTCGCTGGCGGCCAGTGGAAGCTACCAGCGTTGACGCCGCTTAAATAAGCTCGGCGAAAAAAAAAGCACGGCGGGCGATGACCCACCGTGCTTTTTTTGACTCAGTGTTTTTTCAGCTTCACGTAGGACTGGTGCAGGTCCGACGCCCAACCATCGATGACGCTTTTCACATCGTCGGCCTTCATCACTTGGGAGTCATTAGCCAGCGGCTTGCCGGTGCCTTTGCGCACCACTTGGGCCAGCACTTTATGAGTGGCGCCGTCGAGAAACTGCGCCTCGGTGCCCAGGGTGGTCTCCTGGTCGCGAATGCCGGTGCCGGTGCTCACTGCCGCAGCCACCAGGGCGACGGGGATAAACTCATAAGGCTTGAGGCTCTCGGTCTTGCTGCTCACGGCGGTAATCGCCGCCCTTACCACGATCACTCCAGGGCCAGGGGCATTGGCCACGGGCAATGACTGAGCCAGCTCGCGCTTGAGCGCCTGGTTGTAATAGTCGTTGATTCCCCGCAACGTGCTCTCTGGAATGCGGGAAGTGGCCTGGGGCTTGGGGTAAAACTGGGTGGGCTCGATGTACACCGCCGTGTAACGGTTCAAATCCAGTTGTGGATCAACCCAGCGCATCACCTCAGCCCCCGAGGGTGACTTGGCCTCCTTGAGCTGGCTGTAGTTGGAAAGAAACCCTGAATACTCATTCGGTTGCACCACCTTGCTGGCGCAACCGGCCATACCGAGCGAAGCGACGCACAGTGTGCCGATCATTAGCCTTAATTTCATTATTGAACTCCCTGGCGAGCATCATCGTAAGAACGAGTGGTAGGTATAGCCAATGTTGAGGCATCGCACCTTAATTTAGCGCCGGGTATTGATCAGAAGTGATCGTTGATCAAGGTTATTTGAACTGCTCCGGTGAATTGGCTGGCAACTGCGTATGACTCATCCGCCTTCAATGGGTAAGGTGAAGCCACACTTTTTGTCCGGAGCACCACATGCGCACCATCGGCCTTATCGGCGGCATGAGCTGGGAGTCCAGCGCCGAGTATTACCGCCTTATCAACCAGCGTGTGCGCGACCAGCTCGGCCCGCTGCGGTCGGCGCAAGTGTTGATGTACAGCGTGGATTTCGGCCCGGTGGAACAGGCTCAGCATGCCGGGCGTTGGGACGATACCGCGCTGATCCTGGAAGATGCCGCGCGACGCTTGCAGGCCGGGGGGGCTGATTGTGTGGTGCTGTGTACCAACACCATGCATTTAGTGGCACCGCGCATTGAGGCGGCAGTGTCGATTCCCTTCCTGCATATTGCCGATGCCACGGCGGCTGCGGCCCTGGAGGCCGGGACCTTGACGGTAGGCTTGTTGGGTACCGCGTTCACCATGGAGCAGGATTTCCTTAAATCGCGCCTCGCCGGCCAGGGGCTCACCGTGCTGGTGCCAGACGCGGATGAACGCAAGGCGGTGCACCGAATCATCTATGAAGAGTTGTGCGTGGGCGTCATCAGCGACGCCTCGCGCCAGGTGTATCAGCAGGCGATCCAGACTCTCGCCGCACGCGGCGCTCAGGCGATTATTCTTGGCTGCACGGAAATCTGCCTGCTGATCCAGCCCGAACACAGCGCACTGCCGCTGCTGGACACCACCGCGTTGCACGCGCAGGCCGCGGTGGGGTTTGCCTTGCAGGGCATCTGTACCGGGCGCTGACTCTGTGGGCAATGCATGACCCGTGTGGGAGCTGGCTTGCCTGCGATAGCGGTGGTTCAGTTGAAGATTCAGTGACTGATACTCCGCCTTCGCGGGCAAGCCCGCTCCCACAGTTTTACAGGATCAAGCCGACGTGCGCAGGCGCGCCATGCTCAGGGTGTCGACAAACATACCGTCGCGCAGGGCGTAATCGCGCAGCCGCCCTTCCACTTCGAAGCCGAACTTGCGGTACAGGTTGTGCGCAGGCTCGTTGTCGGCGTAGACCGTCAGCTCCACACGGCGCAGGTTCATCCAGTTGTCGGCCACCTCCAGCGCGGCCGCCAACAGCCGCGAACCGACACCCTTGCCCTGCCACGCGGGCGCCACGCCCATACCCAACGAACCAACGTGGCTCTGGCGTACGCGCAGGTACTGCTCAAGCCCTAATTGGCCAATCACCTCACCGCCCTGCAACGCCACCAGTTGCAGGCGCCGCTCGTTATCCATCACCAGGCGCTTGCGCCACATCTCAACCGACTGAAAAGGCATTTGCAGCACCTGACGGCAAACAGCCGGCTCGTTGTATAGCGAGGCGACGCCCTCCAGGTGGGCCTCGGTAAAACGCTGGATCACGATAGACGGTTCAGGTGGGTGCATTGCATTTCATCCTTTGAAAGACAAGTGGCGGGCCAGTGTAGAGGCTAAGCGCCTGGCTGACGAGTCGGGCGTTTTCTTACCAGCCAACCAGCACCATCCTGCATCTGAACGATGGCGATCCCTATGCGCAGCGCCGATACTCAGCTCAGGCCCTGCCCCGTCAACCCGACACTTCGGCCTTCACCCTGTGACGAGAACAACAAAAAAAGTCCCACAGAGGAATACCCATGAGCCGTCTTGATTACTCGGGCCTGTTGCAGGCCTTCAGCACCCTGACCCTGGACCTGCAACGCTTGGCCCAACACAAGGACATCGAACACTTCCAGTGCCATGCCCTGGCACGCGTCAGCCAATTGCTGGCCTTCGACAGTGCCTGGTGGGGGCGCTCGGCTGTCATCAACGGTCTGCCGCAAGAGCACAACAGCTACCTCTACCAGTTGCCGCCCGACTACCTGGCGGACTGGCAGTCAATCCGCCATCTGGACGTGACCGTTGCACGGGTGCATGCCGCGCCTGGCGAGGCAGTAATTATCAATATGCGCGACCCCGCCAGCGGCAGCGCCTTGAACTGGCTAGCGCATCGCCACGGCCTAGGTGAATTGCTGTGTGTCATCCATATCGACCCGCAAACCCACCTCAGCCACCACCTGACGCTCTACCGCCAGCCCACTGCGCCCACGTTCAACGCGCAGGATTGCCAGTTGCTCAATAACCTGATGCTGCACCTGGTGGCGGCGGTCTCGGCAAACCAGATCCGCACCTTGGTGGCCATGCGTGAAACCCTGGCCAGCCCGCGCAATCTGGCCCTGGCGGTGTGCGACCCCCGGGGTGTGTTGCAATGCGCCGAGCGCGGTTTTGTCGACCTGCTGCTCAGCGAATGGCCGCAATGGTGTGGCCCCACCCTGCCGGTGCCGCTCGATGAGCGCGGGTATGACGGCAAGCGCATCCACATCCAGGCGTCCCCAGTGGGCGACCAATTGCTGTTGGCCGCGCGCCTCAACCGTGCCCTGCCCCAGCTCAGCCCACGGGAAAACGACGTGGCCCAAGGCTTCGGCGAGGGCAAGACCTACAAGGAAGTGGCCCGCGACCTTGGCCTTTCGCCCAATACCGTGCGCCACCATATTCGCGCCATCTACGCCAAGCTCGGCGTCAAGGACAAGGCGCGCATAGCGCACCTGGTGCACGCCCCGCCCGACTGACCCTGCCCGCTTCTCCCACGGTTTTGCCACGGTCGTTTTTTACGGTCACGGGCTGCTGTTGCCCATTTTCCGGCCTCCTCTAACACGAGACGCTTCGCCATGACTTTAACGCGCCTACGTAACCTGACAGTGCTGTGCGCCAGCCTGTTCAGCCTCGACAGCCAGGCTGCCGACCTCAACGCCCGCGATTTTTTCGCCGCCCCACCGGGCACCCGCCTGGGTGTGCTGTACCTGCCCGCCACCCGTGCCAGCGATTTCCATGGCCCCGCCGACAGCACCGGCAAGGCCGACCTCAGGGTCAACGCCGTGGCCTACCGTCAGGTGTATTTCACCGACGCCTGCGGCACGTTGTGCACGCCGCAATTCATCCTGCCCTTTGCCGACATCAGCGCACGCCTTCCCGGCGCCAACCAGCGCAGCCGCGAGCGCGGCCTGGGCGATCCACAGGTGGGCGGCACGCTGTTTTTCGTCAACGACCCGGTGACGCGCACTTACAGCGGCTTGTTGAGCCTGATCACTGTGCCGATAGGTGAGTACCACAGCCAAAACCCGGACGTGTCCCCCGGTGCCAATCGCTGGGGCGCCACCTTTGTCTACAACTACACCCACGGTATCGGTGAGAAATGGGTGCTGGAAGCCAACCTGGAAGCCCAGCTCTATGGCCGCAATGACGATTACTTCGGCAGCGAACTCAAGCAAGCCCCGCTGTATCGCCTGCAGGCTTTTGCCTCGTATGACTTCAGCTCCGCCACTTACGGCGCATTGCGCCTGATCCAGGCCGACGGTGGCGCCCTGCGCCTCAACAACCGTCGCCTCGACGATACCCACAAGCGCTACACCCAAGTCGGCTTCGAACTCGGGCACTGGCTCGACCGGCAGAACCAACTGATGGTCAGCCTTTCGCAACACGTTGCGGCTTCCAATGGTTATGCCGGCACCGAAGCGCTGTTGCGCCTCGTGCATGTGTTCTGACCCCTTTCCCTGGAGCTTGAAAATGCCCATTTCCAACCCTGCGATAACGGCACGGCTGGCGGCGATCGTACTGTTTGCCGCCATCACTCCGACCCTCCTGATGACTGCTCCCGCCGTGGCCGCGCAGTTGGCCAGCCAATGGCAACTGAGCCCGGCGCGGATTGGCGACTTGTTTTCCGTGGAACTGGGCGCCATGAGCCTGGCGACCTTGCCCGCCTGGTGGTGGCTCAAGCGGGTTGACTGGCGCACTGCCGCCCGGGTCGCCGCGCTGCTGTTCATTGCGGCCAACCTGCTGTCGATGCTCGCCGACACCTACGCCGTGCTGCTGGTGTTGCGCGGGGCCAGCGCCCTGGCCGGCGGTTCGTTGATGATCCTCTGCCTGGCCAGTGCCGCCACCACCGCCAATCCCAGCCGAGTCTATGGTTTGTGGGTGATGGGGCAGTTGATCGTCGGTGCCGTCGGCCTGGTGGTGCTGCCTGGTTTGTTCGAACGGTTTGGTTTGAATGCCTGCTACCTGATCCTGGCAGGGTTGATGGCTCTGCTGCTGCCATTGGCGCGGGCTTTTCCCGCCGGTAGCCGTGCGTTGCCCACCAGCCGCGCCCCGGTCTTGCCCGGTTCACGCTGGAAAGCCGCCCTGGGGGTTGGCGCGGTCCTGGCCTTTTATATCAGCTTGGGAGGCGTCTGGACCTTTATCGGTGCCTTGGGCGCCAGTGCCGGGATTTCGGCGCAGCACAGCGGCGACATCCTCGCCATCGCCACCGTGATGGGCATTGCCGGGGCCGCGAGCGCTTCACTGATCGGGACCCGCTTGCCGCGTGGAGTGCTGTTGTTGCTGGGCTACCTGTTGATGGCGGCAGCGGTGCTTCTGTTGTTCGGCCAGCCCGCATTGCTGCGATTTGCTTTGGCGGCGCTGCTGTTCAAATTCACCTGGACCTTCATTCTGCCGCTGATCCTGGCCTGCCTGGCCGACCTTGATCACAGCGGCAAGCTGATGAACGCCTCCAACCTGGTCATCGGCGGCGGCCTGGCCATCGGCCCGGCGCTCGCTGGCCGCCTGATCGAGGCCAGCGGCGGTTTCAGCCTGTTGCTGCTTGGTGCAGCCGCTATCACCTTGCTGTCTCTGGTGATGATCGTCGCCAGCCGTCCCCATTCCCCCACTGAACTGGAACCGGTATGAACCCAACCACCGCATTTTTTTTCGACGAAATGAGCCTGTGGCACAGCGCCGGCGCCCATGCGCTGACCCTGCCCGTGGGCGGCTGGGTGCAGCCGCCGGCCGGCAGCGGGCATGCCGAGTCACCGGAGACCAAGCGCCGCCTGAAAAGCCTGTTGGATGTCTCCGGACTGAGCCGCCAACTACAACTGCATAGCGCGCCGCCCGCCAGTGAAGAGGATCTGCTGCGGGTCCACAGCCGCGCTTACCTGCAGCGTTTCAAGGCCTTGAGCGATGCGGGTGGCGGTGAGCTTGGCCCCCAGGCACCGATTGGGCCGGGCAGCTTCGAAATTGCGCAACTGTCCGCCGGACTGACCCTGGCCGCCGTGGACATGGTGCTCAAGGGCCAGGCGCACAACGCCTATTCGCTGTCGCGGCCACCGGGTCATCACTGCCTGGCAGACAGTGCTATGGGCTTTTGTTTTCTGGCCAACATTGCCATTGCCATCGAGGCCGCCAAGGCCCGCAACGGTCTGGGCAAAGTCGCGGTGATCGACTGGGATGTGCACCACGGTAACGGCACGCAGTCGATCTTCGAAGAACGGGCCGATGTGTTGACGGTATCCTTGCACCAGGACGGCTGCTACCCGCCCGGTTACAGCGGCGAGCAGGATCGCGGCCGCGGGGCGGGCGTGGGGGCCAACATCAATATCCCCTTGCCGCCAGGCAGTGGCCACGCCACCTATCTACACGCCATGGAACGCATCGTAGTGCCCGCGCTGGAGCGCTTCGAGCCGGAGTTGATCATCGTCGCCTGTGGTTATGACGCCAACGCCGTCGACCCGTTGGCGCGCATGCTGTTGCACAGTGAATCGTTCCGGCTGCTGACCCGCGCCCTGCGCCTGGCCGCCGAGCGTCTGTGCCAGGGCCGCCTGGTGCTGGTACATGAAGGCGGCTACAGCGAAGCCTATGTGCCGTTCTGCGGCTTGGCGACCCTGGAGGAACTGAGCGGAGTGCGCACGGCGGTGCAAGACCCGATGCTTGAATTTGTGCAGTTGCAGCAACCCGGTGCGCAGCTACAGGGGTTTCAAGAGCAGTGGGTGGAGCGGCTGGCGCGCGGGGTCAGCGAGTAGCTGCCAGGCGCCATACCCGTGCAACGTCCGAGGCCCGCTCACGCAACAGGCGCGGCGCCTCGTGACAGGCTTGCTCCAGAGACATCGGCCCCGACGGCAAGGCGAACGCTGCATCCACACCGTGGGCGTACATCTGCTCGTAGCCGTCGCCCAAGGTGCCCGCGATCACGACCACCGGCACGCCGTGTCGCCGGGCAATGCGCGCCACGCCAAACGGAGTTTTTCCCCGCAGCGTCTGGGCGTCGAAGCGACCTTCACCGGTGATTACCAGGTCGGCGCCACGCACCGCTTCATCGAGGCCAACCAGTTCAGCGACTACCTCAACCCCTGGACGAAACTGGGCAGCGAGAAACGCCTTGGCAGCAAAGCCCAGGCCACCGGCGGCGCCGCTGCCAGGTTCGTCGCGCACATCCTTGGGCAGCACCTGAGCGCAATGGTCAGCGAAGTGCCCAAGGGCCGCGTCCAGGTGTGCCACTTGCTCGGGACTCGCGCCTTTTTGCGGGCCGAAAATCGACGAGGCACCGTGGGGGCCGCACAGGGGATTGTTGACGTCGGCGGCGATTTCAAAACGCACCTGCGCCAGGCGCGGGTCGAGTTGTTCAAGGCTGATATGGGCCAGGCGTGCCAATGCCAACCCACCCGCCGGCAGTGGCTGACGTTCGCTATCCAATAGCTGCACGCCAAGGGCCTGCATCGCTCCCGCCCCGCCATCGTTGGTGGCACTGCCGCCAATCGCCAGGATGATGCGCTGCGCCCCGGCATCCAGCGCGGCGCGGATCAACTCGCCGGTGCCATAGGTGGTACTGGAACAGGCGTCGCGCTGCCCCGGCGCGACGAGTTGCAGGCCGCTGGCCTCGGCCATCTCGATCATCGCGGTATGGCTGTCGGCCAACCAGCCCCAACGTGCTTCGACGCTGTCGCCCAGCGGGCCTCGGACTGTTTGCCGACGTAATTGCCCCTTACACGCGGCGAGCACCGCATCCACCGTGCCTTCACCGCCATCGGCCATCGGGCATTGAAGCACGTGCGCATCCGGCCAGACCTCGGCCCACCCCTCGGCAATCGCCTGGGCGACGCCTGCGGCACTCAGGCTGTCTTTGAACGAGTCAGGGGCGATCACGATTTTCATGGACGTTCTCCGGTTTTTATAACGCCCATGCTGCCAGTTGGCAGGGGCAATGACGCGGGGCCGATGCACAAGTGTGGGGCGGGATTGTTGTTCATTTCTACAATGCCCGTTGTAGGAGCGAGCTTGCTCGCGCCTACAGGGGGTGGGGCAGCAGTTGTACGCCCAGGTACAAGGCAAGCATCCCATCTAGCGTCAGCGGGTCTACGCCGCTGAGTTCGGCTATGCGTTCCATGCGGTAGCGCAGGCTGTTGCGGTGAATGCCCAAGGCGTCGGCACACGCCTGGCTTTGCCCGTCGTGCTCGCACCAACTGCGCAACGTGGCGAGCAGTTGCCCGTTGCTGTCCTTGGCCAACACCTTGCGCAACGGGTTGAGCAATTCGTCCAGGGCGTCGTCGTTGCGATGACGCCAAAGCATGACCGGCAGGCGATAACGGTTGAGGGTCAACAGGCGTGATTGCGGCAGGATATCGCGGCCATAAGCCAGCAGATCTCCTACCCGGCGGTAACAGCGGCGCAGCCCCGCCAAGCCCTCCGCTTGCCCGCCGATGGCAATGCGCTGGATGTTCCAACCCAGGCCCTCGAGCTTTTCCAGCAAGCGGGGGTTATCGACCTGCACCGCAGCAGGTCGACACCACAGCAAGGAGAACTGCGCAGAGCTGACGCACCAACTGTCCGGGTAGCGGCTGGCGAGCCAGGCGCTCAGGGCCTCCGCCGTTTGGCCCGGGCCCAATTCAAACAGGTACGGCGTGCGCGCCAGTTGTGGCTTGAGCCCCAATTGCTGGGCTTCGTCCACCAGGCGCGGGGAGTCGCTGCTGTCGGCCAACAGCAGGGCCAGCAGATCATCGCAACGCTGGCGCCGCCATTGTTGCTCGGCCTGCTGGTGGCGTTGGCTGACCAGCATTTCAGCGGTCATACGCACCAGTTCGGCGTAGGTGCGTAACCCATCTGGTTCTCCGGTGATACCCAGCACGCCAATCAGGCGCTGATCATGCAACAGCGGCAGGTTGATGCCGGGTTGCACACCCTTGAGATGCTTGGCGGTCTGCCCGTCGATTTCCACCACACGCCCATTGGCCAACACCAATTGCGCACCTTCATGGCGTGTGTTGATACGCTCCGGCTCGCCGCTGCCCAGGATCAAGCCCTGGCTGTCCATGACATTGACGTTATAGGGCAGGATTGCCATGGTGCGATCGACAATCTCCTGCGCCAGGGCATGATCCAGCTCGAACATGGGGCTAATTTCCTAAAAAAGGTTGTTCACCGGCACAGCGCAAAGGCAGCTTGACTGTGCGCCAGCACAAAGACAGCTGCCCGTCACGTCACCGAGACTGTCAGGGCGGTCAACGTTACCCTCGCACCGCGAAAAATCATAATAAAGAGAGAATCCCATGTCACAGAGCGCCACTGCCGCACTGGCCAGCGATGACGATAAGAACGCCATCTACAAGCGCATCACCCTGCGCCTGATCCCCTTCATCTTTATCTGCTATCTGTTCAATTACCTCGATCGGGTAAACGTTGGCTTTGCCAAGCTGCAGATGCTCGATGCGTTGAAATTCAGTGAAACCGTGTACGGCCTGGGGGCCGGGATTTTCTTTATCGGCTACGTGCTGTGCGGCGTGCCGAGTAACCTGGCGCTGACCCGGTTTGGCCCGCGGCGCTGGATCGCATTGATGATGATCGTGTGGGGTACGCTCTCCACATGCCTGCTGTTTGTGACCACACCCACGCATTTCTACGCCCTGCGCCTGCTCACCGGTGCCGCTGAAGCCGGCTTCTTCCCCGGTGTGGTGTTGTACCTTTCGCAGTGGTTCCCGACCTTCCGCCGTGGGCGAATCATGGCACTGTTCATGTCGGCGATCCCGGTGTCCGGTTTGCTCGGCAGCCCGTTTTCCGGCTGGATTCTCAATCACTTTGCCGCAGGCCAAGGTGGCTTGGCGGGCTGGCAGTGGATGTTCCTGCTGCAAGGCATCCCGACCGTGATCCTCGGCGCCCTCGCCTATTTCCTGCTCAGTGACAGTTTCGCCAACGCCAAGTGGCTCAAGCCCCATGAGCGTGCGGTACTGGAAGCTGACCAGGCCACAGACCTGGCAAACAAGCCGAAAACCACCAGCGACTCCCTGGCCCAAGTGTTCAAGAACCCGGCGATCTGGGCATTCGGCCTGATCTACTTCTGCATCCAGAGTGGCGTATATGCGATCAACTTCTGGCTGCCGTCGATCATCAAGAACATGGGTTTCAGCGACAACCTGGTGATTGGCTGGCTCAGCGCGATTCCGTATCTGTTGGCGGCAGTGTTCATGCTGCTGGTGGGCCGCTCTGCCGATTTGCGCAAGGAGCGCCGCTGGCATTTGGTGGTACCGATGTTGATGGGCGCCATTGGCCTGGTGATCGCCGTTAACTTCGCCACCACCCCCGCTATCGCCATTCTCGGCCTGACCATCGCCACCATGGGCGCCCTCACCGGCCTGCCGATGTTCTGGCCGGTGCCCACCGCGATGCTCAGCGCGGGTGCGGCGGCGGGTGGCTTGGCGTTGATCAACTCCATGGGGCAGATGGCGGGGTTTCTCAGCCCGTATATCGTGGGTTTTGTGAAGGATGCTACCGGCTCTACGGATGTGGCGTTGTACCTGCTGGCGGCGGTGATTGTGAGCGGCAGTGTTCTGGCATTGCGGATGACGCGCACGCTCAAGGCCTGACGCCTTCAACGTGGGAGGGATCTGCTCCCTCCCACTTGGGCCATGTATTTACAACAGGCCGCCACCGTCGATATCAACCACCGCACCGGTCATAAAGCCATTTTCCATGGCCAGTACATACCCCGCCGCCACTTCTTCAGCCTGCCCCACCCGCCCAACCGGCAACCCTTGGCCCGCCTTGGCAAACATTGCCAAACGTTGCTCTTGGCCAAGCCCTGCATAGGCCGGTGTGTCTATCACCCCTGGGCTGATCACATTGACTCGACGCGGCGCCAGTTCCTTGGCCAGTTGCTTGCCCAAGGCCTCGGTCGCAGCGTTAATGCCCGTCTTGATGAACTGCCCTGCCGCTAACTTGCGCCCCAACTGGCCCGAGGTCAGGGTGATGCTGCCCTGCTCGTGCAAAAACGGCAGCGCGTGTTGAATGGCGCGTAGTGCGCCCCAGAGCTTTACATCGAAGTTGTCCCGGGCTTCATCCAGGTCTGTTTCGATCAAAGGCTTGGCCCGCACCGAAGGCCCCGAGGTGTAGACCAGATGGTCAAAGCGCCCCACGGTTTCGAACAACTGCTTTAACGAGGCGCTGTCGGTGACGTCCACCGGCTCGTTGCGCAGCCCGCTGTCGGAACCTGGCGCCAAGCGGCGCCCGGCCACGATCACATGCGCGCCTCGCGCCAAGGCTGCCTGGGCAACTGCCGCGCCGATACCGCTGCTGCCACCGATGACGATGATGGTTTTACCGCTCAGAGAAGAGGTCATGAGAAAACTACCTGGGTCAGAAAGTGAACGTTCATCTTCCCAGCTTGGTAATCGATGAAAAATCCGGGTAAAACGACAAGATCTTTAAAGGATTTTTATCAATGAGCTCGATTCTCGACCTTGAAGTCTTCGTGCGCAGCGCCGACACCGGTAGCCTGACGGCCGCCGCCCGTGGCCTGGGCCTCACGCCAGCGGCCGCGAGTATCGCCCTCAAGCGCCTTGAAACCCGTCTCGGCATCCGCCTGCTTGCCCGCTCCACCCGCAGCATGCGCCTGACCGAAGAAGGCCGGCGTTATCTGGACAGCGTGCGGGTAGCGCTGGAAGCCCTGTCCGAAGGCGAACATGCCATCAAGCAACAAGGCCAAAGCCTCAGTGGTTTATTGCAATTGGCCGCTCCCTCGGACTTCGGTCGCAATGTGCTGTTGGGCTGGTTGGATGAGTTCAAGCTGGAGCACCCCACTATCCGTCTGCAACTGTTGCTCAACGACAGCAATGCCGATTTGTTTCGCGACACTGTCGACATCGCCTTGCGCTTTGGCGTGCCGAGAGACTCCAGCCTGGTGGCCCTGCCGGTGGTACCCGATCACCATCGCATTGCCTGCGCCAGCCCCGACTACTTGGCGCGCCACGGCACCCCGCATACGCCCGAAGACTTGGCCCACCACAGCACGCTGCGCTACATGCGCCGGGGCCAGGCCAATAGCACCTGGTATTTCCGCCAGGGGACCTTGCTCCAGGAGGTTGAAGTGAGCGGTGACTATCTCAGCGACGATGGCGAGATTGTCCGCCGCTGGGCGTTGGCGGGGCATGGCATTGCCTATAAAGCCAACCTGGACGTGGCCCGTGATATCCAGGCTGGGCGGCTGGTGCCCCTGCTACTCGACTGGCAAGGCGAACCCACGCCATTCAACCTGATGTGCCCTCACCGCCTGCAAGTGTCAGAACGCGTGAAAGTGCTGCATCGTTTTTTACAGGCCCGTTGCGAGACTTTGCTACGCGCATGAACAAATCCGCTCAGGGCTTGTTCCAGAGCGCTCGGGTCTGGTATTGCATGACTCACGTTTACCTGCCATGAGGAGCTTTGCATGATTTACCGTACATTGGGTCAGTCCGGGTTAAAGGTCAGCGCTCTGACCCTCGGCACCATGATGTTTGGCGAGCAGACCAGTACCGAAGACTCGCTGCGCATCATCGACAAGGCCTGGGACCAGGGCATCAACTTCATCGATACAGCTGACGTGTATACAGGCGGACGCTCCGAGGAAATCGTCGGCGAGGCGATTGCACGCAACCGCCAGGATTGGGTGGTGGCCTCCAAGGTCGGCTTCGGCCCTACCGACGGCGTGCCCAACCGCAGCGGTTTGAGCCGCAAGCGTCTGTTCAACGCGCTGGACGCCAGCCTGGCACGCCTGGATACCGACTACCTGGACATCTACTACCTGCACCGCGAAGACCACCACACTCCGTTGGAAGTGACCGTGTCCGCCATCGGCGACCTGATCCGCCAGGGCAAAGTCCGCTACTGGGGCCTGTCCAACTACCGAGGCTGGCGCATCGCTGAAGTGATTCGCGTGGCTGAACGCCTGGGCGTGGATAAACCCATTATCAGCCAGCCGCTGTACAACATCGTCAACCGTCAGGCCGAGATAGAACAGATCACCGCTGCAGCGGCCTACGGCCTGGGTGTGGTGCCTTACAGCCCGCTGGCCCGAGGGGTCCTTAGCGGCAAGTACGCCCCGGACGTCACGCCCGAGCCCGGCAGCCGTGCCGCGCGCCAGGACAAGCGCATCCTGGAAACCGAGTGGCGGGTTGAATCACTGCGCGTTGCCCAGCAGATCCAGCAATACACTCAAGGGCGTGGCGTGGGGATCGTCGAGTTCGCAATCGCCTGGGTGCTGAATAATGCGGCGGTGAGCTCGGCGATTGTCGGGCCGCGAACCGAGGCGCAGTGGGACGCCTACACCGGAGCGCTGGCGGTGAAGATCAGCGCTGAGGACGAGGCGTTCATTGATTCGTTGGTTACGCCAGGGCATTCGTCCTCGCCGGGGTTCAACGATGTCGGGCATTTTGTATCCGGTCGATTGGCACGCCTGTAGACTACCCGCGCAATAATTGGCTTTCGCGAGGGCAGCGTGTCTAAAGGTGTTGTGTTATCGGTCTTGGCCTCGGTGTTGTTTGCCGTGATGTATTACTTCACATCACTGCTTACGCCCCTGAGTGGCCTGGAGATTTTCGGCTGGCGCATGCTGCTCACCGTGCCCTGCATGACGGTGTTCATGCTCGTCAGCGGCGAGTGGCGCAGGGTCTGGGAACTGCTGCGCATGCTGGCGGCCAAGCCACGGCTGGTCGGCGGCGTACTGGTGTCGTCGGCCTTGCTCGGCGTGCAGTTGTGGTTGTTCATGTGGGCGCCGCTCAATGGGCGCAGCCTGGACGTGTCCGTGGGGTATTTTCTGCTGCCGTTGACCATGGTGCTCACCGGGCGCCTGGTCTACGGCGAGCGCCTGTCGCGGCTGCAACAGATTGCTGTGGTGTTTGCCGCGCTGGGTGTGCTGAATGAGCTGTATCAGGCCGGTGGTTTTTCCTGGGCAACACTGGTAGTGATCATCGGCTACCCGGTGTACTTCGTGGTGCGTAAATACCTGACCACTGATCATCTGGGAGGGCTGTGGCTGGATATGGCGTTGATGCTGCCGGTGGCCTGGTGGTTTGTACAAAGCGGCGAACAAGGCTTTGCCGTACTGGATGGGCATCCAAAGCTCTATGCATTGATTCCCATGCTGGGCCTTATCAGTGCCTCGGCGCTGGTGAGTTACATCATTGCCAGTCGCTTGTTGGCGTTCAGCCTGTTCGGGCTGCTGAGCTATGTGGAGCCGGTATTGCTGCTCGCGGTGGCGTTGCTGTTGGGCGAAGGGATCGAGGGCGGACAGTGGCTGACCTATATTCCGATCTGGCTGGCGGTGATGGTGCTGGTGTATGAGGGATTCAAACATTTGGTGCGTCAGCGCCGGGCTTGATGGGAGGCTGAGAGTGGATGTCGGCTGTGGGGGCGTCCGTACCCCTCTGTCAATTGAGTCAGGTCCTGACTTCGGTTGTCGGCACATCAGGTGTGCCGGCAACTTGTTCAATGACGGTGGCGGTATCTTCCAACCTCTCTCGCCACTTACCGTAATAGGGGATGTTGTGTTGAGCTTGGTTGCCTGCGCTTTCCAGCTTGGCATCCATCTCTTGCTGATCGACACCAAACAGCTTGCCGATACGGTTGTCGCGGTTCAATTCAAGCAACGTTCCTTTGACGGGGTCTTTCGCGATGGTTTCGATGGAGTGGGCTATGTCTTCAGGAACACCCAGCGCTTTCAACGCGGTGGCGAGGCCATGCCCAGGACTTCTGAGTTGCTTCAGGAATTCGTCGTAAAGACCGTTTAGATTATTGGCACCCACATTGCCCAAGGAAACACTGGCTATTTTTTTGCGGAACGCATTGAACGTCATGGGTTCAAGCGGTTTGTTTTCGTTCAACCCATTTTGAACGAAATAGAATCTGCGCTTCTTGGCGCCCATTTTTTGTCCGTCGCCGTGCAAGTTTCCATAAGCGTCGTAGCTATAGACGATGGCTTCTCCATCTGGCCGATATCCGACATAAAACGCCTTGCCATCGGGTTCCAGTTTATAGAGCTGCGTTCGCACCAGCCCGTCGACCTGAGCAGGTGGGATCGAAGTGTCCTTGTTTAAACGCTCGAAGATATCCCCCTTCTCATAACCAAAACTTCCCACCACTGCATTGCTATCGCCATCAGCGAACATGCCAAATTTCTGGTTGACCCGCTCCTCCTGCTTGGGCGCTTGATCATTGGCAAAATGCTTCGTAAATCGCTTGCGCTCAATCGGATCATTGGCCACGTCTTTGAGCCAGTCCGTCATCTGCTGCGCATTATCGAACTCATGAAACGAGGTCACGTCGTCTTCCGGCATGTACAGGACGAAATTAGGCCCCTCTTCTGTAAGCGGCACCCGCTTGATCATTATCAGGTCGTTGGACTGAACACCATCAACGGCAAATGTCGAGACCTGCACCCCTGGACTTCCCGGTTTGTTGGGTGACAGCGCGGCCTCCGTCAGTTGATGCGCTTTGGCGGTGAGTGTGTTGCCCACATACTCGGTTTCACTGTCATCGAGAAACTTTTTACGCGCCTGATCGACCGGGTCTGCATTACCGGCTGAACGAACATTGCGCACAGGCCGTATCTGCTCGGTTGATGTAGATGGGCCAATCGGGCGTTGAAGGGGAGGAGAATTCACATTCATAAGAGGGCCTCTTGATATTGGACACGCAGGGATTGTCTGCGCCCTACCCTCTGAGTGATATTTCAAGAAACGTCTGTTCCCAATAAACCACAGGCCATTTGCAACACGCTGCATCAGGCACAAAACAGCCCGGTAAAAACCGGGCTGTTTTGCTTTAGCCTGTCGATCAATCGGCGGTCAGCACACCACGACGCACCTGGTCGCGCTCGATCGACTCGAACAGCGCCTTGAAGTTGCCCTCTCCAAACCCATCGTCGCCTTTACGCTGGATGAATTCGAAGAACACCGGGCCCATCAGGGTTTCCGAGAAGATCTGCAGCAGCAGGCGCTTGTCACCGGCAACCGACGAGCCGTCCAGCAGGATGCCGCGCGATTGCAATTGATCCACTGGCTCGCCATGGTTCGGCAGGCGACCTTCGAGCATTTCGTAGTAAGTGTCTGGCGGCGCGGTCATAAAGCGCATGCCGATCTTCTTCAGCGCGTCCCAGGTCTTGATCAGGTCGTCGGTGAGGAACGCTACGTGCTGGATCCCCTCGCCATTGAACTGCATCAGGAACTCTTCGATCTGCCCGGCGCCCTTGGACGACTCTTCGTTCAACGGGATCCGGATCTGGCCGTCCGGCGCGCTCATGGCCTTTGAGGTCAGGCCGGTGTACTCGCCCTTGATATCGAAATAACGCGCTTCACGGAAGTTGAACAGCTTCTCGTAGAAATTGGCCCAATAGATCATGCGCCCGCGATAGACGTTGTGGGTCAGGTGGTCGATGACCTTCAGGCCAGCGCCTACCGGATGGCGGTCAACGCCTTCAAGGTAGACGAAGTCGATGTCGTAGATCGAGTTGCCTTCGCCGAAACGGTCGATCAGGTACAACGGCGAACCGCCAATGCCTTTGATCGCCGGCAGGTTCAATTCCATCGGGCCGGTGTCGATGTGGATCGGCTGGGCGCCCAGTTCCAGGGCGCGCTTGTAAGCCTGCTGCGAGTCCTTGACCCGGAACGCCATGCCGCACACCGACGGGCCGTGCTCGGCCGCGAAGTAGGAAGCGAGGCTGTCGGGTTCGTTGTTGAGGATCAGGTTGATCTCGCCCTGGCGATACAGGTGCACGTTCTTGGAACGGTGGGTGGCCACTTTGGTGAAGCCCATGATCTCGAAGATCGGCTCCAGGGTGCCCGGGGTCGGCGAGGCGAATTCGATGAATTCAAAGCCCATCAGGCCCATTGGGTTTGCGTGTTGGTCGGTCATGTTCGATGCCTCATCATTCTTGTAGGTAGCAATTGTTTAGTTGCGAGCAAGGATGAGGCTGGAGGGTGGCGCACAAGAAAGGCCTCGCACGCTGCGGGCGAGAAAGTCACCAAAGATGAGGGGGGAGCCAAGTAGCTTCATGGTGTCATCAGTCTCTGACGGCCGAGGCTTGCGTGAGCGCAAGTCCATATTCTTGTATGCGTAAACTGATTCTACACAGCGTAACCGGGTTTGTCCGTAGTCTTATCAAATCCCCATTACCCTGCCCTGCGCAAGGGGTTTGTTACACAGGTAGATGCCCAGCAGGATGACCGCCCCCCCCACCAACATCGCCATCGTCAGCGGTTCGTCCAGCAGCACCGCGCCGCAAATGACCGCCGTCAATGGGTTGAGCGCGATGAACACCCCGGACCGTGTGGCGCCTATGCGACGAATGCCATCGTAATAGCCGATATACGCCAGCGCCGACCCCATCACGCCCAGGTACATCAGGCTGAGCAGTTGCGGCAGATCAATAGCGTGCAGCCCTGCCATGGTCACGCTGGGTGAAACCAGCGCCGTAACGCTTAGCATCAGCGTGCCCAGCAGCACCGACCAGGTCACGGTCTGCAACGGCCCCAGGCTCTGATTGAGCCCACGGGAGAACAGCGTGTAAACGCCCCACCCCGCCACGCAACCGAGGATCAGCAGGTCACCGGCCCAGGCCATGGTCGCGCCCTGCAATGCCTGGGGATTGCGACTGATGATGACGGTCGCCGCGCCTGCCAGGCACAACGCGATACCGATACATTTGATGCGGCCCAGGCGCTCCTTGAACAACCACCAGGACGCCAGGCCGATCACCGCCGGGTTCAACGCGACAATCAACGAGGCGCGTGACGCATTGGTGTACTGCAGCCCATAAAAGAAGCACAGGTTGTAAAAGAAAATCCCGAAGAACCCCAACACCGCCAATTGGCCCCATTGGCGCGTGCTGGGGCGCACCAGGGCCGTGCGCGAAGCGGCCATGAACAGCAGCAATGCTGCGCTGGCCAAGGTGAAACGCAGAGTGGCGGCCAGCAGCGGGTGGACCTGATCAGCCAGGTAGCGCCCTGCGACAAAGGTGCCGCCCCAGATCATGGTGACAGCGGCAAGCTTCAGATAAGTGAGGCCATCGGCGACGTGACGCATAAGGCGGTGCTCAGGTGAGGGACGAATGGGCGTATTCTTTGGCTAATCACTTCTCATCGTAAAATGAGCCTTTACTCATGACCCTGACCCAACTGGAAATCTTTTCTCTGGTGGCCGAACTGCAAGGTTTTACCAGTGCGGCGCATCGCCTGGGTATCAGCCAGTCGGCGGTGTCCCACGCGATCAAGGCCTTGGAGCAGGAACTGGGGGTGGAGTTGTTTCGGCGCCATCAGACGGCGGTGGAACTGAGCGAAATCGGCGCACAATTGCTGGGACGCGCCCGGGCCATGCTGGGGCTGGCCAACACCTTGCAGCAGGAAGCGGCGGATGCACGCGGCATGAAGCGTGGCACGCTGCGTATCGGCTCGTTCGGGCCGACGGCGTCGGTTCGGTTGTTGCCGCCTATCCTCAGGCGCTTTCGCCAGGTTTATCCGGGTATTGAAGTGCATGTGGATGAAGGGCCTGATCGCCAGGTCATTCAGTGGCTGGATGAGCGCCGGGTGGATATCGGTTTTGTGGTGCTGGAGCAGGAACGCTTCGATACGGTCGCGTTGCTGGAAGATCAACTGGTGGCGCTGCTACCGGCCGGGCACCGGTTGGCCGCCCTTGAGGCCGTGCCCCTGCAAGCGCTCTGCGATGAACCCTTTATTCTGACTGAAGCCGGCTCGTCGGAGCTGGTGATGCGCTTGTTCAGTCAAGCCCGATTGCAGCCCAAAGTCCGGTACCGCTGTGCGCAGTTGCTCAGTACGTTGGAGGCGGTCAGTCGGGGCGATGGTTTGAGTGTGGTTGCGCAGGCCTCCTTGCCGGAACATAGCGACTGGCGTTATGTGGCGTTGCCATTGGCGCCGCAGGTCCCACGCCGGATCGGACTGGCGGTGCTGGATCGACGACAGTCCTCCCCGGCTACCCTGGCATTCATCGAGCTGGCGCAAGGGTTGTACCCCTCGCTCACTTAGTGACCTGGCTATGCGCAGCGTCCTCTCATGCGTCGCACCCTACATAGTCACCCAATGTAGTGAAACGCAGCGTCGGCGACACCCTCCACACTCTGTACTTCAACGGACTTTGCGGGTTCGGGCGGGGGCGGTGCCTGATCCCCGCCACCACTGACCGAACGGCGAGGTCAACCCGCTTGAAACAAGTGAGCAGGCCTGCGTAATGCCATCTATCATCGGCTTATCTCACTCTTTTTCTCGCGACTGACTGCCCCTATGCCCCTGACTGTCAAAGGCCCACGAAGCCGAGCCGCACGCTATTTCATCAGTGCAACCAGCGGCGTGTTGCCCATCTTGCTGGGGGTTGTGATTCTGTACTGGCAAGCCGAGCGCACCCTTGAGCAAAGCACGGCGCAAACCGCTCAAGAAGCGGTGCGCCAGTTCGACCTGATGCTCGACAATACCGCCATCGCTGCCCAGGCTTTGCTGCCGCTGGCCGGTAAACCTTGTGACAGCAGCGCCAAGTTGGCGCTACGTGAACAAGTCACGCGCCGGCCGTTTGTGCGGGCCACGACGCTGTCCTGGCAGAAAAACATCTATTGCAGCTCGTTGTTTGGCGGTCGCTACCAATCGCCCGTCAACCCGGACGACTATGTGGATGGGCGCCTGTGGTTGATGAAAGGTAACCCCGTTACACCCGATACCGCCCTGCTGGTGTACCGCCTGGTGGAAGGCGATCAAGGCGCGTTTGCCTCGGTTGACGGTTACCACCTCACCAACGCCTTGCGCTTGATCAGCCGTTACGCGTACTTGGTATTGCAAGTCGGCCCGAACTGGCTGGGGGCCGACGGCAAGGTGCATCAAGGCGCGTTGCCGGTATTTGCCGTGGCCCCACAACGCCTGGCTTCCGAGCGCTATCGCTACAGTGTCGAAGCCGGGATGCCCCAGGGTGAAGTCTGGCGCTACATGCAGGCGCGGTATCCGGCGCTGTTCAGCCTGGTGGTGTTTTTCGGCATATTGGCGGGGCTGCTCGCTCACTGGCTGCAAAAACGCTCGTCCGCGCCAACCCACGAGTTACAACGCGCCTTGGGCGCCAATGAGTTCATCCCGTATTTCCAACCGGTGGTACGGGGTGACACACGCCAATGGGCCGGCTGTGAGGTGCTGATGCGCTGGAGGCATCCCAAAGAAGGCCTGGTGCGCCCGGACCTGTTTATTCCCCTGGCCGAAGACTCTGGCCTGATCGTGCCGATGACCCGCGCCCTGCTGCGCCAGACCGCCGCGCAACTGGCGCCCCACGCCGCACGTTTCAGCCCCGGCTTTCATATCGGCGTGAACATCACTGCACGCCATTGCCAGGACATGGCGCTGGTGCAGGACTGCCAGGAATTTCTGGCCGCGTTCCCACCCGGCCAGGTCACCCTGGTGCTGGAGCTGACTGAGCGGGAGCTGATCGAACCCACCGAGACCACCCGCCGGCTGTTCGAGGCCCTGCATCAACTGGGCGTCATGATCGCCATTGATGACTTCGGCACCGGCCACTCCAGCTTGGGCTATTTGCGCAATTTCAATGTCGACTACTTGAAGATCGATCAAAGCTTTGTCGCCATGATCGGTGCAGATGCGCTGTCGCGGCATATTCTCGACAGCATCATAGAGTTGTCGGTCAAGCTGGATCTAGGCATTGTTGCCGAAGGTGTAGAAACAGCCCAACAGTGTGAATACCTCGTGGCCCAAGGCGTGGATTTCCTACAGGGTTACCTGTTTGGCCGACCATTACCCTGCGATGAATTCATTAAATCCTTGGGGATCGTTGAATAGCCTTGCGCGGTCTACGATGAAAGATTGGTCTTTCTTTAAAAGACATGATTTACTCGGAATGAATTAACTACTACAATTTTTTCTGCCTGTGCAGAACTCGCAGAAGGGTCTTTTTCGTTGACGTGGCTTAACGTTCTTGGCTTATAGCTTTGTCTGCAGTTGATATCCGCAACTACATTATTGGAGTACAGATTTTGTCCAGACTCGCCGAATTTCGCGCAGCAGAAAAAGCCCTTCAAGAGCAGCTTGCACAGCTGGAATCTTTGAAGAATGACGCTGGCTTGAAGAAAGAAATCGAATTCGAAGAAAAGCTCAAGACGCTGATGGGCAAATACGACAAA
This sequence comes from Pseudomonas sp. DW-iso17, assembly GCF_058725345.1. Taxonomy (NCBI): domain Bacteria; kingdom Pseudomonadati; phylum Pseudomonadota; class Gammaproteobacteria; order Pseudomonadales; family Pseudomonadaceae; genus Pseudomonas; species Pseudomonas sp. DW-iso17. Next base: position 482,236 of record NZ_JBZXEA010000032.1, read on the forward strand.
AGCCTGCGCGACGTGATCGCTATCCTCGACCCAGCGCCACGCAAAGGCGGCGCACCGGCCGCCGCCGCGCCAAAACAGCGCCGCGCACGGGTGGTCAAGGTTTACCACAACCCGCATACCGGCGAGCTGATCGAGACCAAAGGTGGCAACCACCGCGGCCTTAAAGCCTGGAAAGAACAGTACGGCGCTGCCACTGTAGATTCCTGGCTTCGCGGCTGAAACATGTACTAAAAAAAACCCCCGCATGCGCGGGGCTTTTTTTGCTCTAGCGGTTCGGAATCGAATTTAACTTAGCGTTCACATTGTTCACATTCGCTCAGCTTGAGCGGGTCAAAGTTTCAGACTGTTACGCACCGAACTGATTTCCTCCTTGCTCGCCTCGTACGCTTGCGCTTGGCCCGCGTATGAAAATACATAGGCCTTATCGACATCCAGCGCACCGACTAATGTTTGCGACAATACGTGTCGACCGTTCTCGGTAATCACACAGGTAGTTTCCAGCGCGTCAAGCCGACTCAATGTCGTGGGGTGCATTTTGCTGCACACGCTTTGATAACCGCCACGGGCAAAGTCTTTCTGGATCGACTTGCGCATCTCCAGCAACACGCCGGGAAGATTAACTTTATGGCCGGTTTCTATCGGCGTCCCGGTCAACTCCATCACCATCAACGTGGCGCCATTTTCATCATTCTTGATCGCTCGCTGCCGGGACACTGCTTGGGGTTTGGCAGGGAGTTCGCCGTCAGGCACGACTTCTTCGACCTGCCAACCGCTGGGCCAATGGACCTGCGGGTCAGCTGCCAGCACAAACGGGCTGCCCAACAACACGCACACAGCACTCAACAGCGGCCTACGAAACTCGATCATTGCAAAAAACACCCAAGGTTCCAGCCGCAAAGTGTGCGGCCCGGCGCGCGCTGACCGCAAGGGTTTAGCGCGCTTTTTCATTTGGCGCAGCCGGTGCGCCTTGCGTATCATGGCCCGCCTGCATGGAGGCAGGCCGCAAGCCAATGGACCGCTCATCTCACATTTTTTCTGGAGGGCCCATGAGCCTGCACGAATTGAACACCTTCCCGGGCGTCACTGCCCAACCCGACAACGCTACGGCAAACTTCGTGTTCAACCACACCATGTTGCGGGTCAAGGACATCACCAAGTCGCTGGACTTCTACACGCGCATCCTGGGTTTCTCCCTGGTCGAGAAACGTGACTTCCCGGAAGCCGAATTCAGCCTGTACTTCCTGGCCCTGGTGGACAAGGCCCAGATCCCGGCCGACGCCGCCGAGCGTACCCAATGGATGAAATCGATTCCGGGCATCCTCGAACTGACCCACAACCACGGCACCGAAAACGATGCCGACTTTGCCTACCACAACGGCAACACCGACCCACGCGGCTTTGGCCATATCTGCATCTCGGTGCCGGACATTGTGGCGGCGTGCGAACGTTTCGAAGCCTTGGGCTGTGATTTCCAGAAACGCCTGACGGATGGCCGCATGAAGAGCCTCGCGTTCATCAAGGACCCGGATGCCTATTGGGTTGAGATCATCCAGCCGGCGCCGATGTAATAAGCACTGCGTGACGCGGAGCGTCACCGGATGCATTCCCCCGCGGAGCGTGGGAACGAGAATCCCGCGCCGGGCGTGGGAACGAGAAAAACCCCATGATCGCTCATGGGGTTTTTCATTTTCAGCCCAGGATTACGCCGGAGCAGAGGTGCGGATCAAGTGATCGAACGCGCTCAACGAAGCCTTGGCGCCCTCGCCTACTGCAATCACGATCTGCTTGTACGGCACGGTGGTTACGTCACCGGCGGCGAACACGCCAGGCAGTGAAGTCTCGCCACGGGCATCGACAATGATCTCGCCGCGCGGCGACAGCTCTACCGTGCCTTTGAGCCAGTCGGTGTTGGGCAGCAAGCCAATCTGCACGAAGATGCCTTCCAGGTCGATGGTCTTGAACTCACCGCTGTCGCGGTCCTTGTAGGCAAGGCCGGTGACTTTCTGGCCATCGCCTTTGACCTCACTGGTCAATGCACTGGTAATCACATCCACGTTCGGCAGGCTGTAGAGCTTGCGCTGCAACACGGCGTCGGCGCGCAGCTTGCTGTCGAACTCAAGCAAGGTGACATGGCTGACGATACCGGCCAGGTCAATGGCCGCTTCCACGCCGGAGTTACCGCCGCCGATCACCGCCACACGCTTGCCTTTGAACAGCGGGCCATCGCAGTGCGGGCAGAAGCACACGCCGCGGGCTTTGTATTCCTGCTCACCGGGCACACCCATCTCTCTCCAGCGGGCGCCTGTGGCCAGGATCACGGTCTTGGACTTGAGGGTCGCACCGCTTTCGAAGCGAATTTCGTGCAGCTCCCCGGCATTTTTCGCCGGTACCAGGCTGCTAGCGCGTTGCAGGTTCATGATGTCCACATCGTACTGACGCACATGGGCTTCCAGCGCACTAGCCAGTTTCGGCCCTTCGGTTTCCTGTACCGAGATAAAATTCTCGATGGACATGGTGTCCAGTACCTGGCCACCAAAGCGTTCAGCCGCCACACCGGTACGAATACCTTTACGTGCCGCGTAAATGGCAGCCGAGGACCCGGCGGGGCCACCGCCAACCACCAGGACGTCGAAGGCGTCCTTGGCGCTGATTTTTTCCGCGGCTTTCTCGATACCGCTGGTGTCGAGCTTGGCGAGGATTTCTTCGAGGCCCATGCGGCCCTGGCCAAAGTTGACTCCGTTCAAGTAGACACTCGGGACCGCCATGATCTGGCGCTCATCGACTTCAGCCTGGAACAGCGCGCCATCAATCGCAACGTGGCGGATGTTCGGGTTCAGCACGGCCATCAGATTCAGCGCCTGGACCACGTCCGGGCAGTTCTGGCACGACAGCGAGAAGTACGTCTCGAAGCTGAACTCGCCTTTGAGGGCGCGGATCTGTTCAATTACTTCGACACTGGCTTTCGATGGGTGGCCACCCACTTGCAACAGGGCCAGCACCAACGAAGTGAATTCATGGCCCATAGGGATGCCGGCGAAACGCAGGCTGATCTCAGCACCCGGGCGATTGATGGAGAACGATGGCTTGCGCGCATCATTGCCATCGGTGTTCAGGGTAATCAGCGTTGAGAGGCTGGTTACGTCCTGCAAAAGAGCAAGCATTTCCTGGGATTTCGCACCGTCGTCGAGGGAGGCGATGATCTCGATCGGCTGGGTGACCCGTTCCAGGTATGACTTCAACTGAGCTTTAAGATTGGCGTCCAACATACGGGCGATTTCCTGTTCATTCGGTTTATTGCAGGCAAAAAAACGCCCGAGCGACTCTCGCCCGGGCGTTTTGAGGGCGGATGCAGCTTACTTAAGTGCGGATACCCGCCCTTGATACGCGTTCACAGACTTAGATCTTGCCGACCAGGTCCAGAGACGGCGCCAGAGTGGCCTCGCCTTCTTTCCATTTGGCTGGGCAGACTTCACCCGGGTGGGCAGCGACGTACTGAGCGGCCTTGATCTTGCGCAGCAGCTCGGAAGCGTCACGACCTACACCGCCGTCGTTCAGCTCAACGATCTTGATCTGACCTTCCGGGTTGATCACGAAGGTGCCGCGGTCTGCCAGCCCAGCCTCTTCGATCAGCACGTCGAAGTTACGGGAGATGGTCAGGGTTGGGTCGCCAATCATGGTGTACTGGATTTTGCCGATGGCTGGCGACGTGTTGTGCCAGGCAGCGTGGGCAAAGTGGGTGTCGGTAGAAACGCTGTAGATTTCGACGCCCAGCTTCTGGAATTCGGCATAGTTGTCAGCCAGGTCTTCCAGTTCGGTTGGGCAAACGAAGGTGAAGTCGGCTGGGTAGAAGAAGACAACCGACCACTTGCCTTTCAGGTCAGCGTCGGTCACATCGACGAAGCTGCCGTTTTTGAAAGCGGTGGCTTTAAACGGTTTTACTTGGCTGTTGATGATAGGCATCGTTGACTCTCCGTCAGGGGTTAAGAAGTTGATGAGGTGAATCCTACCGGCTCTTACGGTCGATGGCTCATTGGCAAACCTGATGCTGACGATTGGGTTTCTCTATCAGGTGACGCTATTAATAGAAAAAATCTCAAATCAGCGGTTGGGTTGCCAGGGTCATGCCCAGAAACGGCGTCGCTTCAACATAGCGCATCGCAGATTTCATGTCGTTCCAGCCGACGTAACTCATCAGGGACTTCAAATCCCAACCACTGCGATGCGCCCAAGTGGCAAAGCCCCGACGCAGGGAGTGGCTGGTGTATTGATCGGCGGGGATGCCTGCGCGCTCAAGGGCCTGGCGCAATAACGGGATCACACTGTTGGGATGCAAGCCCTCCTCACCCAGGTTGCCCCAGCGGTCGATGCCGCGAAACACCGGGCCGCGCACCAAAGCCGAGGCGCTGAGCCACTCGCTATAAGCCTGCACCGGGCACAGCCGGAGCAACGCTGGGGTCTGGTAGGTTTTGCCGAGGTTGTCACGGTCACTTTTGCTGCGTGGCAAGTACAGGCTAATGCCTGCGCCTGGCACGGCCTGCACGTGCTCGATGCTTAATCGGCACAGCTCATCACTGCGAAAACCCCGCCAGAAGCCCAACAGAATCAGCGCAGCGTCGCGCTTGGCCCGCAGCAAGCGCGGCTGGTCGTGATGCTCGCTGGCCTGTTTGGCTTCAATGTCCAGGGCGGCGATTACTTGCTCCAACTGCGTGAGCTGCAAAGGCTCGGCCTGCCGCTCCCGCACCGGGTGCAAGGCGCGGATGCCCTTGAGCACCTTGCGTACCACCGGCGCCTTCGTCGGGTCGGCAAACCCTTGGCTGGTATGCCATTGCGCCAAGGCCGAGAGCCGCAGTTTCAAGGTGTTGACTGCCAACACCCCGGCATGCGCCACGAGGTAGCGCGCCACGCTGTCGCTGGTGGCCGGCAGGAACCCTCCCCAACTGACTTCGAAATGCTCGATGGCCGCGCGGTAGCTGCGGCGCGTGTTGTCGCGGGTGGCAGCGTTGAGATATCGGTCCAGGTCGCTCATAGGCGTCTTTTCGTACCGCTGACGGGTGAATGGCTGATGAAAATGCTTATGACACGGGATAATACGTCAATATCCCATCTGTTAAATCATGAATTTCAACGAGTTTTTAATCATGTTATAGTATGTATATACATACCATGTACCACAGTACTTAATCGACGGAGACCCCATGGCTCGCGGTGGCATAAACAAAGCAGTAGTGCAAACGGCACGCCTGGCGATCCTCGCCCGTGGCGAAAACCCCAGCATCGATGCGGTGCGTATCGAAATGGGTAATACCGGCTCGAAAACCACCATTCATCGCTATTTGAAAGAGCTGGACGGAAGTGAGACGCGCCAGACCATCACCCAAGCGCCGATCGACGATGAGCTTGGTGAACTGGTCGCACGCCTGTCCCAACGCCTGAAAGAGAAGGCCCAAGAGCCGATCGACCTGGCCCTGGCGCAATTCGAGCAACAAAAAGCCGCCCTGCTCGCCCAGTTAGAAACCCTGGAAGAAGCGCACACCCAACTCAAACAGCAATTTGATATCCAGGCCGCTGCCCTCGCTGAAGAAAGCGCGGCGCTGCAAACCGCCAGCACCAGCCTGCAGACCGAGCAAACCCGTAACGCCGGGCTGAGCCAGGCGTGCAGCGACTACGAGCTAAGGCTCAACGACAAAGACGAGCAGATTCGCTCACTGGAAGAAAAACACCTGCACGCCCGCGATGCGCTTGAGCATTACCGCACTGCCATCAAGGAGCAGCGTGAACAGGAACAGCGTCGCCATGAGGGCCAGTTGCAACAGGTACAGGCCGAATTGCGTCAGGCCCAGCAAAGCGCTCTGGTGCGCCAGGACGAAATCACCCAACTGCATCGCGACAACGAGCGCCTGCTGAGTGAGCAGCGAGTGACAACCAAGGAATTGAATACGCTGCAGGAGCACGCTCGCCAGGACCAGGCGCTACAGTTGAAACTCAAGGAACAGCTCAGCAAGATCGACAGCGAGCGCACCCTGCTCCAGGAGCGCCTACGGGTTGCCGTGCTGGACAGCCAATCGCGCCAAGCGTCACTGCTTGAATATCAGCAGCACAACAAGGCGCTTGAGCTGGACCTGATCAAGGCCCAGGCAAGCATCGAAGGCCTGCGCCTGGCGACCGTCGTTGCAACGCTGCCAGAGGCAGCAGAGCCAAGCTGATCAGGGCGCCACAGGCGTGCGCATGGTGACGAATTCTTCCGCCGCCGTAGGATGCACGCCGATGGTTTCATCGAAATGCTGCTTGGTCGCGCCCGCCTTGAGCGCGATCGCCAGCCCTTGCACGATCTCACCCGCATCCGGGCCGACCATGTGGCAACCCAACACTTTGTCGGTGTCGGCGTCGACCACCAGCTTCATCAGGGTCTTTTCCTGGCAATCGGTCAGGGTCAGCTTCATCGGCCGGAACCGGCTTTCAAAGATCTGCACGTTGTGGCCATTTTTGCGTGCATCCTCTTCAGTCAGGCCGACTGTGCCGATATTCGGCAGGCTGAACACCGCCGTCGCGATATTGGCGTAATCCACCGGGCGGTATTGCTCGGGCTTGAACAACCGCCGCGCCACGGCCATGCCTTCAGCCAGGGCCACCGGCGTCAGCTGCACACGACCAATCACATCGCCAATCGCCAGGATCGACGGCTCGGCGGTCTGGTAGAGATCATCCACCGCGACGAAACCGCGCTCGTCCAGTTTGACCCCGGTATTTTCCAGGCCCAGGTTATCCAGCATTGGACGGCGGCCAGTGGCGTAGAACACGCAATCGGCTTCCAGCACGCGGCCATCCTTCAAAGTGGCCTTAAGGCTGCCGTCGGCCTGCTTGTCGATACGCTCGATGTCGGCATTGAACTGCAAGTCCAGGCCGCGCTTGGTCAGCTCTTCTTGCAGGTGTTTGCGCACCGAACCGTCAAAGCCGCGCAAGAACAGATCGCCGCGATACAGCAATGACGTTTGGGCGCCCAAGCCGTGGAAGATGCCGGCGAACTCAACGGCGATATAACCACCACCCACTACCAGCACGCGCTTGGGCAGCTCTTTAAGAAAGAATGCCTCATTGGAGCCAATGGCGTGTTCGCGCCCTGGAATCTCAGGGATCTGCGGCCAGCCGCCGGTGGCGATCAGGATGTGCTTGGCAGTGAAGCGCTCACCGTTGATCTCCACCTGATTGGCATCGACCAGGCGTGCATGCCCTTCATGCAGGGTCACGCCGCTGTTGACCAACAGGTTGCGATAGATACCGTTGAGGCGGTTGATCTCACGATCCTTGTTGGCGATCAGGGTCGCCCAATCAAAGTTCGCCTCACCCAGGGACCAGCCAAAGCCGCTGGCCTGTTCAAAGTCTTCGGCAAAATGCGCGCCGTACACCAACAGCTTCTTTGGCACGCAGCCGACGTTCACACAGGTGCCACCCAGGTAGCGGCTCTCGGCCACCGCCACCTTGGCGCCAAAGCCTGCGGCAAAGCGCGCCGCGCGAACACCGCCGGAACCGGCGCCAATTACATACAGGTCAAAATCGTAGGCCATTTCACTCTCCTCGGCAGGACACCAGCATACCGACTTACATGGGGCTAAAAAACGAAAAAGCCACCCGAAGGTGGCTTTCGCTTAAAACGTACCGGCAAGCGTGAATCAGTAAGCCTTGCCCGTCTTGTAGAAATGCTCGTAGCAGAAGTTGGTCGCTTCGATGTAGCCCTCAGCGCCGCCGCAGTCGAAACGCTGGCCCTTGAACTTGTAGGCAATCACGCAGCCGTCTTTGGCTTGCTTGAGCAGAGCGTCGGTGATCTGGATCTCGCCGCCCTTGCCTGGCTCGGTTTCTTCGATCAGCTTGAAGATGTCCGGCGTGAGTATGTAACGACCGATAATCGCCAGGTTCGATGGCGCGTCTTCCGGTGCTGGTTTCTCGACCATGTCGCGTACGCGGATCAGGCCATCGCCAATATCGTCGCCGGCGATAACACCGTACTTATTGGTTTCGGTCGGGTTGACTTCCATTACCGCAACGATGGTGCAACGGTATTTCTGGTAGAGCTTGACCATCTGGGTCAGCACACCGTCGCCTTCCAGGTTGACGCACAGGTCGTCCGCCAGGACCACGGCGAAGGGTTCATCACCGATCAGCGGGCGGCCGGTAAGGATGGCGTGGCCGAGGCCTTTCATCTGAGTCTGACGGGTGTAGGAGAACGAGCACTCGTCGAGCAGTTTACGGATACCGACCAGGTATTTTTCCTTGTCGGTGCCCTTGATCTGGTTTTCCAGCTCATAGCTGATGTCGAAGTGGTCTTCCAGCGCGCGCTTACCACGACCCGTGACGATGGAGATCTCGTTCAAACCGGCATCCAGTGCCTCTTCCACACCGTACTGAATCAGTGGCTTGTTCACCACTGGCAGCATTTCTTTGGGCATGGCTTTGGTCGCTGGCAAGAAGCGAGTGCCGTAACCGGCTGCTGGGAACAAGCATTTCTTGATCATATGAGTCCTTACAAAGGGCTGTGCGTACGGAATTCGGCGCAGTCTAATCAGGCCGCAGTCACCTTACAATGGGGTCCTGCTGGCGTTGCAATGTCATCATAGAGAAAAAATGTCGGCGTAAGTTCCGCTGATGCTGCATAGCGCATCACCAACGGTCGGCCAGAATCCGACTTGGCCCCTTGTTTAGAAGGGCTGCATTGGTTTTAGCACGCTTTGGCGCCCCTGGCACTGACCCGCAACAACTTGCGCCCCGCCCCGGCATTTGGCGCTATCATGGGCGCCTTGAACCAAGACCACGAGATTGCCAACAGATGTCAGAACCCAAAGGTGTAAACGGCTACCTGATCACGAAGCGAGCGGACGGCTGGCACTTGATCAATTTTCACGGTGACAGCGTTGCCGGCGTATTCGAGACCGAAAGCATGGCGATCGCCGTCGCCGAAGTGTTTGTAGATGAGGCAGGCCATGCATCGAGCAAGCGGCCGAAAACCAAGTAAGCCTCGTTGCACCGCTTTTAAAGCCCCGTTAAGCGGGGCTTTTTTGTTTGTCTGTACCTAGATGGCAGTTCGCTATAACCTTCAACAACGCCACGACAGTGTCAGCGCGCCCTTCCAATACCCTCGATGACGAACCTTTATGAAAAAAATCCTGGCACTGACCGCAGTACTGGCACTCGCCGGCTGCACCACCGCTTCCGACACCTTGCTGAAAAATGGTGAACAAGGTTTGACCATCGACTGCTCGGGTGAGGCCAATTCATGGGCCAGTTGCTACGAAAAGGCGGACGCATCCTGCGCCGGCACCGGTTACCGCATCGTTGGCACCAATGGCACGCCGGCACTCAAGGAAAGCGACAAGACCCTGGGCCAGGACGTGGGCAACTTCAAAGGCCGCAGCGTGGTGGTGGTCTGCAAGTAACGCTGCTACAGGTGCACTTCAGCGAACTTGATCCCCAGGCCACGCAGGGTTTCGATCAAGTCATCCAGGCGAGCAAATGATTCGACCTCATCCTGTTCGTCCACCAGGAAGTAGCTGCGCCCGCCGCTCTTCTTGAAAAACACGATCCACTCGCCCAGATCGGCGGGGTTCTGGATGACATGGGTGGCCGAGATCTGCCCTTCGGCATGGCGGGCTTTGACGTGTTCTCGTTTCATAACGGGCTTTCCAGAAAAACAAATGCCGCTCAAACCCAGGGTTTGAGCAGCATCTTTGTAGTGAATGCCCGACAGTTTAACGGATGCAGGCCGTCCCTGCAGGGTGATGGCTTTTTTTATCGGGTTTGAGGGGTGGGCCTGTGGCTCAACCGGAAATGCACTCTTCCCCTGCCTTCTTCACGTCGCCCGGGCGGATCGGCACATTGGACATGCTTTCATAAAGCTTGATGCTGCTACCGCTGGAGCGGTCTTCAATTTCAAAGATCGCCGACGGGTCTGCCGAGAACTTCTGCGGCACGATCACCTGAATGCCGTCTTTATGGGGCTCGATCTGCGGCGGCCGACGGGTCGCCTCCAATTTGCGCACCACGCACGCCGCATATTCCTGCGGCTTCTTCCCTGAGATGACCACCAATGTTGGCGGGGTCTGCTTGATATCTGCAACCGAAGCACACCCACCTATTGCCAAGGCCAGCACCAACACACTCCACTTCATACAAAAACCTCCGATAAAGACCCTACGACAGCGGGGATGGTAATTTTCTCCCACCAACGTAGGATTTATCTGTGATAACTCGGTAAATAACTGTTTTAAATTGTCGAAGTCGTCGACGACGGCCCGATAATAAACGCGCTGGGGCTGATAAACTCCATCTTAACCTACGTATCGTTCTGATTTTTCAGAAAAAGCCCTTCTGGAGACACCCCATGAAATTCATCCACCAGCGTGAGCACCTCAACGAGGGAGACATTGTCGTCATCGAATGCTCGCAGACCTGCAATATTCGCCTGATGAGCGATGCGAACTTTCGCAGCTTCAAAAATGGCGGCCGCCATACCTACCACGGCGGCGCATTTGATAAATTCCCGGCCAAGATCACCGCGCCCAGCACCGGCTTCTGGAACATCACCCTGGATGTGGTGACCCGTCGCGCCATCAGCGTGACCCGCAAGCCTGCGTTGTCCCACAAGATTCGTATCGTTCGTCGTACCAGCAGCAAGCTGAGCTGACCCGACCACCTGACAGGAAAAAAGCTGTGACCACCACAACCAAATACGTCATCAAGTACAAGCTCAACGGCGAACGCCGCTTTGAATTTGCCCAGTTGCAAAACAACAGCGTCGAAGAAGCCAAGCAAGCCTTGGCAAAAATTCATGATGCCAGCGACGAAATCACCGACATCAACGTGAGCAAGGCGCTGTAAGCCATGCCAGGCCCTACCGCCGATTTGTTTGCCGATGAGGCCCTGCAACAGCCTGCCGGGCGCGAGCAAATTGGCGAAGAGTCGTATGTACTGAGGGGCTATGCCTTGCCCTGGATCGAGCGGTTATTGCCTGAACTGCGGCGTGTCCTGGCTCAATCACCGTTTCGGCAGATGGTCACCCCCGGCGGCTTTACCATGTCGGCGGCGCTGAGCAGTTGCGGCGAGCTGGGCTGGACCACCGACGCCCGTGGCTATCGCTACAGCCCATTCGACCCGCGCAACCAGCAGCCCTGGCCCGCCATGCCCGAGACGTTGCGCCAACTGGCCGTGACAGCGGCAATCGAGGCCGGCTTCAGCGGTTTTCTACCCGATGCCTGCCTGATCAACCGTTACGTACCGGGGGCGAAAATGTCCCTGCACCAAGACAAGAACGAGCGCAACTACAGCGCGCCCGTGGTCTCGGTGTCCCTGGGGCTGCCGGCGATTTTCCTGTTCGGTGGGCATGCGCGCAGCGACAACACCCAAAAGGTCTCGCTGTTTCATGGTGATGTGGTCGTGTGGGGCGGCGTTGATCGCCTGCGCTTTCATGGCGTGATGCCGATCAAAGACGGCCTGCATTCGATCATGGGCCCGCAGCGCATCAACCTGACCTTTCGCACCGCGGGCTAATTTGACCGCAAGCTTCGGAGTGTCGATGACGAGCGGCAGGCTTAATCTGCTCCTGAACCGTCAAGAGTGCAGGCCATGAACAACGAACACGATCCGCGCTGGGCTGCCATTATTGCCCGTGATGCCAAGGCTGACGCCTTGTTTGTCTACGGCGTGAAAACCACCGGCGTGTATTGCCGCCCCAGCAGCGCTTCGCGTTTGCCGCGCCCGGAGAATGTCGAGTTTTTCGACACGCCGGCGCAGGCCGAAGCCGCCGGCTATCGTCCCAGTAAACGCGCTGCCGGCGACCAGACCCAGTTGGCCGCTCACCATGGGCAATTGGTGGCCGAAGCCTGCCGGCAAATCGAACAAGCCGAAACCCCGCCTAGCCTGGACGCGCTCGCCCGATCCGCCGGGCTGAGTCCGTTTCACTTCCACCGCGTATTCAAAGCCAACACCGGGTTGACCCCCAAGGGTTACGCCAGCGCCCTGCGTTCGCGCAGAGTGCGCGACGGCCTCAAGGGCCAGCATTCGGTGACAGACACCCTGTACGACGCGGGCTTTAATTCCAATAGCCGCTTTTATGAAGCCGCCGACCAGGTGCTCGGCATGAAACCGCGAGATTACAAAGGCGGCGGCGCCAATAACACCATCCGCTTTGCCGTTGGCCAGTGCTCGCTGGGGGCGATTCTGGTGGCGCAAAGCCAACGTGGCGTGTGTGCGATTTTATTGGGTGATGATCCGGACAAACTGGTGCGCGACCTGCAAGACCAGTTTCCCAAGGCTGAGTTGATCGGCGCGGATCAGGGGTTCGAACAACTGGTGGCCCAGGTCGTTGGCTTTGTCGAGGCCCCTGCCGTGGGCCTGGATTTGCCCTTGGACCTGCGCGGCACGGCCTTTCAGGAGCGGGCGTGGCAGGCGTTGCGCGAAATCCCTGCGGGCAGCACCGCCAGCTATGCGCAGATTGCCGAGCGTATCGGCGCACCCTCCTCCTTTCGCGCCGTGGCCCAGGCGTGTGGTGCCAACCACCTGGCGGTGGCGATTCCCTGTCATCGCGTGGTGCGCAGCAATGGCGAGCTGTCGGGCTACCGCTGGGGCGTAGAGCGCAAGCGCCAGTTACTTGAGCGCGAAACCCAGCCCCACAAAACGCCGCTCCCGTCCAGTGAATAAAACAGACTGGCCGGGTGCTGATTGCCCTGCTAAAACAGCGAAAAGCCCTACTAACGCTGGAGAAGCAACCCATGAGCACCTGGCCAGACACCCGCATTCTTGACCTGTTGGGCATTGAGGTGCCGATCATCCAGGCGCCGATGGCTGGCGCGACGACCACCGCCATGGTCATCGCCGCTCAGCAAGCCGGTGCCCTGGGCTCCATGCCTGCGGCGGCGCTGAGCCTGGAGCAACTGCGCGAGGCCTTGGCCCTCATTCGCCAGGCCAATCATGCGCCGCTGAACGTCAACTTCTTCTGCCATCAACCGTCCGATGCCGATGAAGCGCGGGATCAGGCTTGGAAGGCCTTGCTGCAACCTTACTACCATGAGCTGGGCGCCGACTTTGATGCGCCAACCCCGGTGTCCAACCGTGCGCCGTTCAATGACGCAGCCTGCCAGGTGGTGGAAGCGTTTCGGCCAGAAGTGGTGAGCTTTCATTTTGGCCTGCCAGAGAAGTCTTTGCTGGACCGGGTAAAAGCCACCGGTGCCAAGGTGCTGTCATCGGCCACCACCGTCGAGGAAGCCGTGTGGCTGGAACAGCACGGCTGCGACGCGATCATCGCCATGGGCATCGAAGCGGGTGGGCACCGTGGCCTGTTTCTCAGCGATGACCTCAATAGCCAGATCGGCTTGATGGCGCTGCTGCCACAGATCGTCGACGCGGTCAGCGTGCCGGTGATTGCTGCGGGCGGAATCGCCGATGCACGCGGCATCGTTGCGGCCTTTGCCCTCGGCGCTTCGGCGGTGCAGATCGGCACGGCGTACCTGTTCACGCCCGAAGCCACTGTAAGCGCCGCCCATCACCATGCGCTGCGCCATGCCCAGGCCAGCGAAACCGCGCTGACCAACCTGTTCACCGGCCGCCCGGCGCGGGGCATCGTCAACCGGGTGATGCGTGAACTCGGCGCAATCAACCCAGCGGCGCCGGCGTTCCCCAAAGCCGGAGGCGCATTAATGCCACTCAAGGCCAAGGATGAAGCCGGTTTCAGCAACCTGTGGGCGGGCCAGGCCCTGAGGCTGGGCAAAAACCTGTCCACCTATGACCTGACCCGCGAATTGGCCGAGCACGCGATAGCCAGATTCACCCGCGACTGACATGAGCAGCAACTTGGTGCTGTACCGGCAATAGCCTACCGCTATATATTCCCATACATAGCGGTAAGCCTTTTTACCTACAACCTGCCGTACACCTTCAAGGAGTTGCTTCATGATGACCCGCGTTTCGCGCCTGGCCCCCCTGCTTGCCGCCTTTGCCTTGGGTACGGCCCATGCCGACGAAGTGCAGGTGGCCGTGGCCGCCAACTTCACTGCCCCGATACAGGCGATTGCCGCCGACTTCGAGAAAGACACCGGCCATAAACTGGTCGCGGCCTACGGTGCCACCGGGCAGTTCTACACCCAGATCAAGAATGGCGCGCCGTTTGAAGTGTTCCTCAGCGCCGATGACACCACCGCGCAAAAACTCGAAAGCGAAGGCGCTACCGTCAAGGGTTCACGCTTCACCTACGCGGTCGGCACCCTGGCGCTGTGGTCGGCCAAAGAAGGCTATGTGGATGCCAACGGTGATGTGCTGAAGAAAAACCAATTCAAGCACTTGTCCATCGCCAACCCCAAAACAGCGCCCTACGGCCTGGCCGCCACCCAGGTACTGGCCAGGGAAGGCTTGACTGACAAGGTCAAGGACAAGCTCGTCGAGGGCCAGAACATCACCCAGGCTTATCAGTTTGTGTCTACCGGCAACGCCGAGCTGGGTTTTGTGGCCTTGTCGCAAATCTACAAAGACGGCAAAGTCACCGGCGGTTCGGCGTGGATTGTTCCGGCCTCCCTGCATGACCCGATCAAACAGGACGCCGTAATCCTCAACAAGGGCAAGGACAGCGCCGCCGCCAAGGCCCTGGTGGACTACCTCAAAGGCCCGAAAGCGGCTGCCGTTATCAAATCCTACGGTTACGAGCTGTAAATGCCCCTGACAAGTGCTGATGTTTCTGCGATCTGGTTGACCCTCAAACTGGCCTCACTGACCACCCTGATCCTGTTGATCATCGGCACACCGATCGCCCTGTGGCTGTCGCGCACCCGTTCCAAGTGGCGCGGCCCCATCGGCGCAGTGGTCGCACTGCCGTTGGTGTTGCCGCCAACGGTCATCGGCTTTTACTTGTTGTTGGCCATGGGGCCCAATGGGTACGTCGGCCAATTCACGCAGTGGCTGGGCCTGGGCACCCTCACCTTCAGTTTCGCCGGGCTGGTGATTGGCTCGGTGATCTACTCCATGCCCTTCGTGGTGCAGCCGTTGCAGAATGCGTTTTCTGCCATCGGCACGCGCCCGCTGGAAGTGGCCGCGACCTTGCGCGCCAACCCGTGGGACACGTTTTTCACGGTGATCCTGCCGCTGGCACGCCCTGGGTTTATCACCGCCTCGATTCTGGGCTTCGCCCATACCGTTGGTGAGTTCGGCGTGGTGCTGATGATCGGCGGCAATATCCCGGACAAGACCCGTGTCGTCTCGGTGCAAATCTACGACCACGTCGAAGCCATGGAATATGCCCAGGCCCATTGGCTGGCTGGGGCCATGGTGGTATTCGCCTTCCTCGTGTTGCTGGTGCTCTATTCCAGCCGTAAAACCAAGATGGGCTGGAGTTGATCGCGATGATGGATATACGCCTGCACCTGAAATACTCCGCCTTCGCACTGGATGTGGACCTGCAATTGCCCGGCCGTGGCGTGAGCGCGCTGTACGGACATTCCGGTTCAGGCAAGACCACCTGCCTGCGCTGCATCGCCGGTCTGGAACGCGCCGAACACGGTTTTGTGCAAATCAACGACGAGGTGTGGCAAGACAGCCGCAAAGGGCTGTTTGTGCCGCCGCATAAACGCGCCCTGGGCTATGTGTTCCAAGAGGCGAGCCTGTTTCCTCACCTGTCGGTGCTCGCCAATCTGGAGTTCGGCCTCAAACGTATCCCACGCCCGCAACGGCGCGTGGACATGGCCCAGGCCACCGAACTGTTGGGTATCGGGCACTTGCTTGAGCGTCATCCGCAACACTTGTCCGGCGGCGAGCGCCAGCGCATCGGCATCGCCCGCGCCTTGCTCACCAGCCCCAAGTTGTTGTTGATGGATGAACCGCTGGCGGCCCTGGACAGCCAGCGCAAAAGCGAGATATTGCCTTACCTGGAACGCCTGCACGACGAGCTGGATATCCCGGTGCTCTACGTCAGCCATGCCCAGGACGAAGTGGCGCGACTGGCCGACCATATCGTCCTGCTCAGCGACGGCAAGGCCCTGGCCAGTGGCCCGATCGGCGAGACCCTGGCGCGCCTCGACCTGCCCTTGGCGCTGGGCGACGATGCCGGCGTGGTGATCGCCGGCAGCGTCGTTGCCTACGACGCGCACTATCAGTTGCTCACTCTGCAGTTGCCCGATTGCCCGTTGCAGATGCGCGTGGCCCATGTCCCGCTGGCGGTGGGCAACCCGCTGCGGGTCAAGGTCCAGGCGCGGGATGTAAGCCTGAGCCTGCAGGCCCAAGAACACAGCAGCATCCTCAACCGCTTGCCGGTGACCGTCACCCAGACTATCGGCGCGGACAACAGCGCCCATGTGCTGGTGCGCCTGGACGCCGGCGGCACGCCGTTACTGGCGCGCATCACGCGCTTCTCCCGCGACCAATTGCAACTGCATCCGGGCCAGACGTTGTGGGCGCAAATCAAGGCGGTGGCCGTACTGGCTTAAGCATTTGGCACGACCGCAGGGCGCTGCGGTCAATCAGACATACCGGCCTGATTTGTTGCCAAGGAACCCGCCCCATGCCTGACTCTTCGTTACCCGCCGACCTGCCTCGCGACCTGCATTATGTGGATGACACCCAGCCCGGCATCCGCCGTAAAAAAGTGCGAGGCAAGTTCCAGTATCTGAACGCCAAAGGCGAGCGCATTACCGACGCGGACGAAATCAAACGCCTGAACGCCTTGGCGGTGCCACCCGCCTACACCGATGTGTGGATCTGCGCCGACCCTCGCGGCCACCTGCAAGCCACCGGCCGCGACGCCCGTGGCCGTAAGCAGTACCGTTACCACCCACGCTGGCGCGAGGTGCGCGACAGCGACAAGTACTCGCGCTTACAGGCTTTTGGCGCCGCTTTGCCCAGATTGCGCAAACAGCTCGAAGCACAAATCGCCGAGCCGGGGTTTACCCGCGAAAAGGTGTTGGCCACGGTGGTGATGTTGCTGGACGCCACGCTGATCCGCGTCGGCAATACCCAATATGCCCGTGAAAACAAATCCTACGGCCTGACCACCTTGCGCAACCGCCATGTGGACATCAAGGGCAGCGAGATCCAGTTCCAGTTTCGTGGCAAGAGTGGCGTGGAGCACCAAGTCAGCGTCAAGGATCGGCGCCTGGCCCGGGTGGTCAAGCGTTGCATGGAATTGCCAGGGCAAAACCTGTTCCAGTACCTGGACGAAGACGGTGAGCGGCATACCGTCAGCTCCCAGGACGTCAACGACTACCTGCACCGCCTGACCGGCGAAGACTTTACCGCCAAGGACTACCGCACCTGGGCCGGCACAGCAATGGCGCTGGCGGTGTTGCGCGAGTTGGCGTGGCAGCCCGAATCGGACGCCAAGCGGCATGTGGTGGCGATGGTCAAGGATGTCGCCCGGCAGCTGGGCAACACGCCGGCGGTGTGCCGCAAGTGCTATATCCACCCGGCGGTGCTTGAGCATTTCAGCCTCGGTGAACTGTCGAAGCTGCCCAAGCCGCGAGTGCGTAAAGGCCTGAAAGCCGAAGAAGTCGCGCTGGCAATGTTCCTGGAAAAACTGGCCGAAGACTTGCCGCACAAAGTTAAGGTGGGTTAGGCTCTGCCTCCCTTCTGACTCACGGGATGACCGCCGACGTGAACAACTAAGCCTTCCAAAATGTATCTGCAACGAGCCGCCTGGCGCGCTTGTTGGCCTGTTCGACATTTTTTTGGAGGTGCTGATGACTGACGTCAAACGGCTGCCCGCACTTGTTTCCCTGCAACACCTGTCTTTCCAGTTCGCCAATGGCGAAACCTTGCTGGCCGACGTGAACCTGTCCATTGATCAAACGCCTACCGGTATCGTCGGGCGCAATGGACGGGGCAAAAGTATCCTGGCCAAGTTGATGGCCGGCGTGCTGCTGCCCTCCTGCGGGACGTTGAAAAAACCGGCCCATGTTGCCTATGTGCCCCAGGCCATCACGGCTCAACCAGGGCAAACCATCGCCGATATCACCGCAACTGCCGCGGCCTTGGCTGCCCTTGAGCGAATGGGCCAGGGCGATGCACGCCTCGGTGACCTGGAACTGATCGACGATCGCTGGGACCTCGCCGAACGCCTGCGTCAGGCACTGGATGCAGCGGGTTTGCAGACTCTCAGTGGCAGTACCCCGGCCGATCAACTCAGCGGCGGCCAACTTGCCAGGGTCGCGCTGATCGGGGCGTTGTTGGCGGCGCCGCAGTTGCTGATTCTGGATGAGCCCAGCAACCATCTTGATGCTGACGGGCGCGACTGGCTGTTGCGTGTGTTGCGCGATTGGCGCGGTGGCCTGGTGGTGGTCAGCCATGATCGACAGTTGCTCAATGCCATGGGCCGCATCATCGAGCTGTCGCCCCTGGGCATTCAAGTGTATGGCGGCAACTACGATGCCTATCGCCAGCAACGCGACACTCATCAGCAGGCCGCGATTGCTGCGTGGGAACAGGCGCGTCTGGCCCGCAGCCGCGAGCGTCGGCGCCTGCAAAAAGATCACGACGACCTGCAGCGCCACGCCGCACGCGCACGTAAACAGGCCGAGACCGCAAACGTCGACCGTTTTACCAAGGCCCGCTGGAAAAGCGCAGCCAAGGAGATTGTCAGCACGGTACGCAGTGCCCATCACGAACACAAAAACCAACTCGACGCCCAAGTGCGCCAAGCTTACGAGCGCGTGGCGGATGAGACGCCCACACTGCTCGCATTACCAGGCTCAACCGTCCCGAATGGCCGCCAGGTGCTGGTGCTGGAACAGGCGCAATTACCCTGGCTTGATCCCCAAGCACCCGCCAGCTACCTGACGCTCAACCTGACAGGCCCGGCTCGCGTTGCCGTACGTGGGCCGAACGGTTGCGGCAAATCGACCTTGCTCAAAGTGCTAGCCGGCCACTGGCAGGCGGTCAGTGGCGAGTGCAGCGTCGCGGTGCCCAGCGCCTATATCGATCAGCACCTGGCGCTGCTGGACGACCGTCGCAGCCTTGTCGAGCAACTCAACCTGCTCGACACGCCCCTGGCCGAAGCCGAACTGCGCACACGTCTGGCGTTGTTGCAGTTGGACGCGCTGCGGGTTACGCAGCCGGCAGGGCAACTCAGCGGCGGCGAGCGCTTGAAAGCCGCGATGGCCGTAGCCTTGTGGCGTGAGACACCGGCGCAATTACTGTTATTGGATGAAACCACCAATCACCTGGACCTGGAGTCGGTGCTGGCGTTTGAGCAGGCATTGAAGGGGTTTGCCGGCGCGCTGCTGGCCGTATCACACGATGAGGCATTCTTGCAGGCGATCGAGCCGACTCACCATCTGACGTGGCACGCCACCGGCTGGCAACTGGAGCGTGTCTGAGGTTATTGCGCAGACAGGCAAAGCGTCCTACGGTAGTGGCCGGATAATCTCACCGAGGAAACCGGCCCCATGCTGCCTTCGTCTCGCAAGCTTTACACCAATGCCACGCTCGCCCATCGACAGCGCTGGCGCGGGCGGGTGGGCTTGATGCTGGTGGCTTGTCTGTCGGTGCTGGCGGGTATGACCGATGCCATCGGCTTTATGGCCAGCGGCGATTTCGTCTCGTTCATGAGCGGTAACACCACGCGCCTGGCGGTGGCCATCAGTGCGGGCGACCTGGGGCTCACGGGGCGGCTGGTGCTCCTGGTCGCCACCTTCGTGGTCGGTAATGCCTTGGGCGTGCTGGTCAGCCGTTTCAGCAAGCGCCATGCGTTGCCCTTATTGCTGTGCATCGGCGCCTTGCTCTGTGCTGCGGCGTTGTGGCCATCGACCGATACCTTGCCCGCGTTGCTCGCAGCGATCATTGCCATGGGCATGCTCAATGCGGCCGTCGAAGAGGTGAACGGGTTACCGGTGGGGCTGACCTACGTCACCGGAGCGCTGTCACGCTTTGGTCGCGGGCTGGGCCGTTGGTTATTGGGCGAGCGCCGCAATGGCTGGCGCGTGCAATTGATTCCGTGGGGCGGAATGTTCATTGGCGCTGTGATCGGTGCACTGCTGGAACAGCAGATGGGCCTGCGCGCATTGTGGGTCAGTGGTGCGTTGGCTGGGGCCTTGGGGGTGGCGACACTGTTGATTCCGCGACGCTGGCACTTGGGTTTCATGCCCCGTTGAGGTGGGGTTGAGGAGCTCGTTCGACGTTTAAGCCTCGACATCCGTGTACCGGTAAAGAGCCATCACGTCGAACGAGCGAGTGAATCATAAGCCAATGCCCGGCGGCTGTCCCGCCAGGCGTTTCGGAATATGACTAAGGCAACCGACTTACAGACAAGTGGCCAGTGCTGCCAGGCGACGTTTGGCTGGCATCGTGTCCTGAGCGGCGTAGTAGTTGACCGTAGAACCCGCGCCGGTGCTGAGTACATCGACAAAGTAATCGCCACCGGTGGTGTACACCGTAAAACCACCCGCCTCGGTCGCTTCCTTGAAGCCGCCGGCATCGATGCCGAACACGCTTTCATCCTGCCAACCGAACTGGATGCATTGGGCAACCACCAGAGTGGCCTTGTCCGATGCCAGGGTCTTGTAGGGGCTGCCTGCGCGCGCCTCTTTCATCTTGGAACCTGCACAACCGGCCAGTGCCGCCAGTATCAATGCGCCTATTACCACTTTGTGCATGCCATTGCTTCCTTGGAAAAACCGTGACTCTACCACTGTGCGAAAGCCAACTGACGCGCCCGTGAACTTTGTTTCACTGTGAAAGGCAAACACGCCGCCTATAGTGGCCAGGCTCATTTTTTGGAAGTCTCCCTTCTGCCCGCCACCCCGCGGGCTTTTTTTGCCTGGGTATCAAAACCACCAACGGAACAGATAGAACAGCGCCATGCTCAATAGCACGGTGGTCAATACGCTGCGCGTCCAATACATCAACGCCACGGCGCAGATGCCGGCCAGCAGGTAAGGGTTGCTCGGGCTCAGGTTAAGCCGATGGTCAGCCAGAAAAATAATCGGCCCGCAGATCGCCGTGAGCATGCCCGGCACGGCGAAGCCCAAAAATTCACGCGCGCCGCGATTGAGCCGTACCGGCAAGCGTGGCTCGATAAACAGGTAACGGTTGAAGAACACCACCAGGCCCATGGCCACAATCATCAGGTAAATCATCGTTGCCCCACTCCCAGCCGTTTACAAGCAAACCCCGCGCTCATCCCCAACACACCCGAGACCACCACCGCCGACTCCCAGTGCAGATAACTCAACCAGACCGAGCTCAGCAGTGCCACGGCAACGCATACCACCGTGGGCACGTCGCGCACCACGGGGGTGATCAAGGCGATAAAGGTGGCGGCAATCGAAAACTCCAGCCCCAATTGATCAAGGCCGGGAATGCTCTTGCCCAGCACAATGCCGGCGAGGGTGAAGAGGTTCCAGATCAGGTAAAACGTCAGGCCGACGCCCAGGGCGTACCAGCGATTGAAGGTCTGGCGGTCATAGTGGTTGACCAGGGCAAAGAATTCATCGGTCAACAAAAACCCCAGGCTCATGCGCCAGCGGGTGTTGAGCGAAGACAGTGTGGGACGCATATGCATGCCATAGAGCAGGTGCTGGGAGGTCAGTAGCAAGGTGGTCAGCACGATGGAAATCAGGCTGGCACCACTCTTGACCATGCCGATGGCCACCAGTTGTGCGGCACCGGCAAACACAATGGCAGACAAGCCTTGGGCTTGCAGCGGGGTAAATTGCGCGTCGATGGCCATGGAGCCGGCCAGCAACCCCCAGGGCGCACAGGCCAGGGATAAGGGAATGACGGCGATGGCGCCGCGGGTGAAGGCGTAATGAGGCAATGCAGTGGGCATGGAAAACGGCTCATCGACAGACAGTCGACAAGCATGCCAGCACGAACGAAGGCTTGTCTTGAACGATCTTGCTCAGGCGAGCTTGACTGATACCTGCTCCACCGAATCCCGCGCTTCGCGCAATTCATACGCATCCTGGTTCAGCCGGTGGATGGTATTGAGCAGGCGCTGGCGCAGCACTTCATCGCCGAGTTTTTCCACGGCGCGCATCAGGTCAAAGGCCGCGGTTTCGTTATTTTCCGCGACGGAATCCAGGGTCTTGCGCAGGTTGCGGGTGGCTCGGGTCACGCGGGGTCTTCCTTCATCAGCAATGGGCAGGCACGTTAGGACATTTGTGTTTCATTTTAATTTCAAACAGTTGTGGCGGTTTCAAAGGCCTTTGATCCATATCAATTGAAACAAGATTTGACCTATATATATGGAAATACGTATATTCGAATATATTCACTTGAAAAGTCCTTGATCATGTCAGACCTCCTCATCCCGACCGCCCTGTTCAAGTGCCTGGCCGATGCCACCCGTGCACGGGTGACCTTACTGATCCTGCGCGAAGGCGAACTTTGTGTGTGTGAGTTGATCCATGCCTTGGACGACAGCCAGCCAAAAATCTCCCGTCATCTCGCGCAATTGCGTAGTTGCGGGCTGCTGGTGGACCGACGTCAAGGGCAATGGATCTACTACCGCATCAATCCGGCACTGCCCGCCTGGGTTACTCAGGTGCTGGACACCACTCTGCAAGCCAACCAGCCATGGTTGCAGGATGACGCACTGCGTCTGAACGCAATGGGCGACAGACCACAACGGGCCAGCACCTGCTGCTGAGCCATCGGAGCTTTTATTCATGCTTGTCGCAATTGCGATTTTCCTCGTCACCATCGTGCTGGTCATCTGGCAACCCAAGGGTCTGGGCGTCGGCTGGAGTGCCACACTGGGGGCGATCCTGGCGCTGGCCTGTGGGGTGATCAGCCTGGCGGACATCCCAGTGGTGTGGCACATCATCTGGAACGCCACCGGTACTTTTGTCGCGCTGATCATCATCAGCCTGTTGCTGGACGAAGCCGGCTTCTTCGCCTGGACGGCCCTGCATGTGGCGCGCTGGGGCCGTGGCCGCGGCCGGCGGTTGTTTGCCTATATGGTGTTGCTGGGTGCGCTGGTATCGGCGCTGTTTGCCAACGACGGTGCGGCGTTGATCCTGACGCCTATCGTGATGTCGATGCTGTTGGCCTTGCGCTTTTCCCCGGCGGCGACCCTGGCCTTCGTCATGGGCGCCGGGTTTATCGCCGATACGGCGAGCCTGCCGTTGGTGGTGTCGAACCTGGTGAATATCGTTTCGGCGGACTATTTCAAGATCGGCTTCAACGAATATGCTGCCGTGATGGTGCCGGTGAACCTGGTCAGCGTGGCCGCGACCCTGGCAGTGCTGCTGTGGTTTTTTCGCCGGGACATTCCCCAAACCTACGACCCGGCTGACCTGGAAGACCCCAGCAGTGCCATCCATGACCCTGCGACGTTCCGCGCCGGTTGGTGGGTACTGGGTATTCTGCTCATCGGCTGTTTCGCCTTGGAGCCTCTGGGTATTCCCATCAGTGCGATTTCCGCCGTCTGCGCCGTGCTGCTGCTGGTGATTGCCGCCAAGGGCCATAAGATTTCCACGCGCAAAGTCCTCAAGGAAGCGCCTTGGCAGATCGTGATTTTTTCCTTGGGCATGTACCTGGTGGTGTATGGCCTGCGTAACGCCGGCCTGACCGACTACCTGGCCACCTGGCTCGACACCTTCGCCACCTATGGTGTGTGGGGCGCGGCCATGGGCACCGGGTTGCTGACGGCGCTGCTCTCATCGGCGATGAATAACCTGCCGACGGTACTGATTGGCGCATTGTCCATCGAGTCCAGCCATGCTGTGGGCGTGGTCAAGGACGCGATGATCTACGCCAACGTGATTGGCAGCGACCTGGGCCCGAAAATCACCCCCATAGGCAGCTTGGCCACTTTGCTGTGGCTGCATATCCTGGCGCGCAAAGGCATCACTATCACCTGGGGTTACTACTTCAAGGTCGGGATCGTGCTGACCTTGCCCGTGCTGCTGATCACCCTGGCCGCCCTCGCCTTGCGCTTGAGTTTCTAAAGGAACGCGCCATGAAAGTCCTGTTCATGTGTACCGCCAACAGTTGCCGCAGCATCTTGTCCGAAGCGATGTTCAATCACCTGGCGCCAGAGGGTTTCGAGGCGGTCAGCTCGGGCAGTTTTCCCAAGGGCCAGGTGTTGCCCCGTAGCCTGAGCACGCTGCAGGCGGCGGGCATCAACATCGAAGGTTTGTACAGCAAGGGCAATGACGCCTTTCAAGGCTGCCCGCCGGATGTGGTCATCACCGTGTGCGATAAAGCAGCCGGTGAAGCGTGCCCGGTGTATTTTGGCCCGGCGGTGAAGGCCCATTGGGGCTTGGAAGACCCCTCCGAGATGCAGGGTGATGAGGCGCAAGTAGAGGCAGCATTCAAGGCCACCCTCGACATTATCACCGCACGCTGCGAAGCGTTTTTTGCGCTGCCCTTTGCACGTCTATCGCCGGATGAATTGAAGGCTGCAGTCGACCGCATTGCCTCAACACCGCATCCTTTTTAGGAACGAGCTTGCTCACTCCTACAGGGTCCTGTGACAGGCGCTGACTCTGTGGGCAATGCATGACCAGTGTGGGAGCTGGCTTGCCTGCGAAAGCGTTGGTTCAGTAAAAGATTCAGTGGCTGACACACCGCCATCGCGGGCAAGCCCGCTCCCACAGGGGATCTGCGCCGGGCGTTGATTCTGTGGGCAGTACATAACCAATGTGGGAGCTGGCTTGCCTGCGAAAGCGTTGGTTCAGTAAAAGATTCAGTGGCTG
>NZ_JBZXEA010000032.1:506994-539196 GCF_058725345.1 Pseudomonas sp. DW-iso17
ACACACCGCCATCGCGGGCAAGCCCGCTCCCACAGGGGATCTGCGCCGGGCGCTGATTCTGTGGGGAATGCTTGACCAGTGTGGGAGCTGGCTTGCCTGCGATGGCGGTGGTTCAGTTGAAGATTGAGTGGCTGACATACCGCCATCGCGAACGTTCCTACAGAGGACGTGGTATCCCTCTCTCGGACTGACGTATGCTCTGGCACTTTCTCGAAAGGAACTGAGCATGCTGTCGATCTTTGTCTATGCGCTGGTATTCGGTTTTGTATTTTGCCTTTCTCCCGGCGCCGTGCTGGCAGAGACTCTGCGCCGCGGCTTGCTCCATGGCTTCACGCCGGCGTTGCTGGTGCAGTTCGGCTCACTGGTGGGCGACGCCGTCTGGGCCGTGATTGGCCTCACCGGTATCGCACTGCTGATTCAGCATGATGCAGTGCGGGTTCCACTTACAATCGTCTGTGCGCTCTACCTGGCCTGGCTGGGCATCCGCAGCCTGATTGATGCCTGGCAGTTACCCGCAACCGACAACGCCCCTGCCAGCTCAGGCAAAAATGCGTTGGCGGTGGGCGCGGCGATTTCCTTGGCTAATCCGAAAAACATCGTCTACTGGGGCGCCTTGGGCAGCGCACTGTCGGGGATTGTCGGCACCACCCCCAGTCACGGGCAGACCCTGATGTTTTTTGCCGGCTTCATGCTGGCGTCGGTACTCTCGTGTTTTCTTACCGCCGCCTTGGTGAACCTGCTACGCAAGAACGCATCACCTAGCTGGCAACGCGTGAGTTATGCGGCGTGCGGTTTAGTATTGATTTATCTGGCGATACTCGCCGCGCACGGTATATAAAGTTATCCAGCCAATAACTTGCATGCCTCTTGTCTGAACAAACTCTGAACACGGGCTAATTTAATTAATCATGCGTTGACATTCTGTGACGCCCTGAGTAGATTGCCCGTGCCCGCAACTGGGGCCTTTTTTAAACCTCACAAAAGAAGCCAATGGACACAGTATCTAGTCGCTGTCCGAGCACCGCCTCTGCGGGCATCGGGCGCCAAACCCAGAATATGACAGGACTCGCGTTCCAGGTCCGGTAAGCTGCGCTAGAGCTTGATGCTCCATCGTAACTGCCTCACCGGTCGCCCGTCCGGTCCCGAGGTGTGTTATGACCTTCCAACTCCTTGTTTTGCCTGATACACGCACACTGGTCGCCGCCCTGCGCGCCAAGCTGTGCCGAGTGCCGGCGGGCTTTTCGCCAACCCGCTCGACCTTTGTCACACCCTCCCCTCAAGTGCGCCCGGCACCGCCGCTGGCGCACTGGCGCATCTGCCCTGAAAGCGGCCACCTGGTGCAGCATTGGGATCATGCTGACCCTCAAGACCCGCAGAGACCAAAGGTTTCCCGCCTGGCGCAAGCGCGCCTGATGCTCGGTCTTTACCTGAGCACTCGCGCCGCCTGAGCTAGCTGGAAACAGCAACTTTCTTATTGATGACCCTGGAGTTCTTTATGAACAAATCCAGTAGTAGCCCGCTGCACGCTCGTTAACTAACGCGCTGTTAGCGGGCCCTTCAGAAGTTATGTGAACACCTTATTTAAACCGATCGCAAAGTTTGCGGCTCGGCATGCTTTCGCTCGCCTGTATTCAGGTAAGTACCGGGTATGTTTTGTCGAGAATTGGCGACAGGAGTACAGACAATGAGCGCCGTAAAAAACACGCCTCTGAACAAAAAAAATGGCACCGCTGCCGACACCAAGCTGTCGATGCGTGCCGCCCGTGAAGCCCACAATGGCCTGGCGGCCACCCTCGCCAATGTACGGGCCACCCAGGACGGCCTGACCGAACTGGACGCTTCGGCGCGTCTGCAACGAGAAGGCTATAACGAAGTCGCCCACGACAAGCCGCCACACGCTATCGTCCAGTTCCTGCAGGCTCTGAACAACCCGTTCATCTACGTGCTGCTGACCCTGGGTGGCATCAGCTTTGTGACTGACTGCTGGCTGCCGATGCAGGAAGGCGAAGAAGCCGACCCGACCAAGGTCGTCATCATCATGACCATGGTGTTGCTCAGCAGCCTGCTGCGTTTCTGGCAGGAACACCGTTCGGCCAAATCCGCCGAGGCCCTCAAGGCCATGGTACGCACCACCGCCACCGTACTGCGCCGCGAGCAGGTTGGTGCTCAGCCCACCTTGCGCGAAGTGCCGATGCGTGACCTGGTGGCCGGCGATATCGTGCAATTGTCCGCCGGCGACATGATCCCCGCCGATATCCGCCTGATCGAGTCCCGCGACCTGTTTATCAGCCAGGCCGTGCTGACCGGCGAAGCCCTGCCGGTGGAGAAGTACGACACCCTGGGCGATGTCACGCAAAAATCCGCCTCTACCCTGGCCGCCGACCAGGGCAACTTGCTGGACTTGCCGAACATCTGCTTCATGGGCACCAACGTGGTCAGCGGCCGCGCTAAAGCAGTGGTGGTGGCAACGGGGCCGCGCACCTACTTTGGCTCCCTGGCCAAGGCGATTGTCGGCTCGCGGGTGCAAACCGCCTTCGACCGGGGCGTGAACAGTGTCAGTTGGCTGCTGATCCGCTTCATGCTGGTGATGGTGCCCATCGTGTTCCTCCTCAATGGCTTCTCCAAGGGCGATTGGGGTGATGCCTTCCTGTTTGCCCTGGCGGTCGCCGTCGGCCTTACCCCGGAAATGCTGCCGATGATCGTCAGCGCCAACCTGGCCAAGGGCGCCACGGCCATGGCCAAGCGCAAAGTAGTGGTCAAGCGCCTCAATGCGATCCAGAACTTCGGTTCGATGGACGTGCTGTGCACCGACAAGACCGGCACCCTTACCCAGGACAAGATCATCCTCGAACATCACGTCAATGCCTTCGGCCAGCGCGATGACGCCGTGCTGTCCCTGGCCTGGCTCAACAGCTTTCACCAGAGCGGCATGAAAAACCTGATGGACCAGGCGGTGGTGCAGTTCTCGGAACAGAACCCCAAGTTCCAGGTGCCGTTTGCCTACAGCAAGGTCGATGAATTGCCGTTCGACTTTGTCCGTCGTCGCCTGTCGATCGTGGTCAAGGATGCCGCCGGTGATCAGTTGCTGGTATGCAAGGGCGCGGTGGAAGAGATGCTGAGCATTTCTACCCATGTCATGGAGGCCGGCGAAGCCTTGCCCCTGGATGACCGCCGTCGTGAGGCGCTACTGGCGCTCGCCAATGATTACAACGAAGACGGTTTCCGCGTGCTGGTGGTAGCGACCCGCAATATTCCTAAAGCGCTGGCACGCCAGCAGTACACCACCAGCGACGAACGCAACCTGATGATCCAGGGCTTCCTGACGTTCCTGGACCCACCGAAGGAAACCGCAGGCCCGGCCATTGCGGCACTGCAACAGATTGGCGTGGCAATCAAGGTGTTGACCGGCGACAACGCCGTGGTCACCAGCAAGATCTGCCGCCAGGTTGGCCTGGAACCCGGCCAGCCGCTGCTGGGCGTGGAAATCGAAGCCATGGACGACGCCACCCTGCTGCGCCGCGTAGAAGAGCGCACGGTATTCGCCAAGCTCACGCCGCTGCAAAAATCCCGCGTGCTCAAGGCCCTGCAAGCTAACGGGCACACCGTCGGCTTCCTCGGCGACGGCATCAACGATGCACCGGCGCTGCGGGATGCCGATGTGGGTATTTCGGTGGACAGCGGCACCGACATCGCCAAGGAATCGGCCGACATCATCCTGCTGGAAAAGAGCCTGATGGTGCTGGAAGAAGGCGTGCTCAAGGGCCGCGAAACCTTCGGCAATATCATGAAGTACCTGAACATGACCGCCAGCTCCAACTTCGGCAACGTGTTCTCGGTGCTGGTGGCCAGTGCGTTCATCCCGTTCATGCCCATGCTGGCGATCCATCTGCTGCTGCAGAACCTGATGTATGACATCTCCCAACTGGCCCTGCCGTGGGACAAGATGGACAAGGAATATCTGGCCAAGCCACGCAAGTGGGATGCGAAAAACATCGGCCGCTTCATGATCTGGATTGGCCCTACCTCGTCGATCTTTGACATCACCACCTTTGCGCTGATGTGGTACGTGTTCTCGGCCAACAGTGTGGAAATGCAGACCCTGTTCCAGTCCGGCTGGTTTATCGAGGGGCTGCTTTCGCAAACCCTGGTGGTGCATATGCTGCGCACCCGCAAGATCCCGTTCTTCCAGAGCACGGCCGCCTGGCCGGTGTTGATGATGACCTGCATCGTGATCGCCCTGGGCATCTACGTACCGTTCTCGCCACTGGGCACCCTGGTGGGCCTGCAACCGCTGCCGCTGGCGTACTTCCCATGGCTGGTGGGCACCTTGCTGGCTTACTGCTGCGTCGCCCAACTGATGAAGACGATCTACATCCGCCGCTTCAAACAGTGGTACTGACCCTCCCCGCCGTTCAAACGCAGGCGGCTGCCTGGTCGCCTGCGTGCAATACAAGGATTTGCTCATGCGCGTGTTGATCTGTGCAGGTCGTCATTACGCCGACACCAAAAAGTCCCGCCATGTGCTGGACGCTTACCACCGCCTGCGCCCGGTGCAGGTACTGATTCACGGCGGCAACCAGTTCCTGGGCAGTGAGATCGAGGAATGGGCGCGGGAAATCGGTATCGACGTGGTGCGTTATCCACCCAATTGGCAGCGCCATGGCAAACAGGCGGAACGCCAGCGCAACCACTTCATGCTGGCCGACAGCCGCCCCGACCTGATCATTGCCCTGCCGGGTGGTGACGATACCTCGGAGCTGGTTTGCCAGGCCAAAGCCAGCGGCATTTCGGTGCTGACCGTAGAAAGCTGAATTCAAGCGAGGTGCATCATGCACAAAAAATACACGCCGGCACGCCGCGACGGGTTTACCAAATATCGCGCACGCCACTCTCGTCACACCCTGCTGTTACTGCCGCCAGCAAAGCGCCGTGCATTGCAGCGCAACTTGATCTTTATCGGCATGACCCTGGGCCTGGTCTTTGTCGTCGCGTTGATTTCAAAAGCCCAAGCCGCAGGCGGCGCTTATGTGGTTGATGACGGTGCGATCAACGCGCCGGGGGAATGCAACGTCGACGCCTGGTACAGCGCCCATCGGCACGCGGGCAGCACCCACAACAGCAGCTTGTCGCCCGCGTGCACGTTCAGCGCTATGCCTGCCGTGCAATGGGGCGCCGCGTTGTCAAGGGCCGTGGATGCAGGCAAAGGCGAGACGCAGATCAGCCCGCAAGCCAAGGTGCAGGTGCTGTCACGACGAGAGTTGGGCTTGGAACTGGCGATTGCGGTCGGGGCGCATGTCGCGCTGGATCGCCATCACGGGTTCGACGGCGCAGATCTGAACATCCCACTCACATGGCAACCCCTGGCACCCTTGCGCCTGAACCTTAACGCCGGCTGGAGCCACGCCTACAACGACGGTGATCAACAGCATCGCCTGACTTGGGGCACGGGGTTCGAATATCAGTTGGCAGAGAAGCTCACGCTGATTGGCGAGCGTTATGGCCAGGAAGGCGGCGAACAGGCCTGGCAGGCTGGGCCGCGTTTGCACATTGGTGAATGTGTCGACGTGGACCTGCTGGTCGGGCGCAGCCTGATTGGCGATCGCGCCCAGTGGCTGACCACTGGGGCGACGCTGAGGTTCTAGGCGTTGGCCTGCTGCTCCAGATGCACCTGCAATTGCGGATCGATTTGCAACTGACCGGCCAGGTCGTCGAGGTAATTGCGCTCGGCGTCCTGCTGATCGTTGACCAGCATCACGCTCGCCAGGTAAATCTCCGCAGCAAGTGCCCGGTCATTGGCATACTCGGCAAAATCGGCGGCATCCAGGGGCTTGGCGACTTCGGCGTCGAGCCACTGCTGCAACTGAGGGTCGTCGGTGTGACGGCCAATCTCGGCAGAAATCATTTGCTGCTCTTGCGCATCGATTTTGCCATCGGCCTTGGCCGCCGCGATCAACGCACGCAGTACGCCGTGGCTATGGGCTTCGGCTTCAGGCCCTTCAAGCTGGTCAACGGTCTGGATAGCTTGCTGCGGGGCCGAAGCCTGTTGGCGTTGCCACGCTTGGTACGCTTGGAACGCCGCCATGCCCAGGGACGCCAGCGCCGCGTAGTTCATCCCACCGCCGCTACGCGTTTGGGTGGCCCCACCTGCCGGCGCGCCGCCCAACAAGCCACCCAGGCCACCTAATAAACCACCCAAACCGCCGCCCGCCGCAGACGCATTGCCGGTGCCGGCGCCCTTCAACAACCCTCCAAGCAACCCGCCCAGGCCGCCGCCCGCAGCTCCGCCGCCCTGCTGCCCTGCACGCAACAGTTGTTCCAGTAGATCGCTGGTATTCATGGTGTCGCCCTCCGGGGCGCAATAGTGGCGTTGATCAAACATAGTCCTCCCCTGATGGAACACCATGACCGTCGGGCGGGCAAGCTTTATGATGACGCCATCACGCCGAAAAGGGAGAACAGCGGTGAATCGCATCGAGCATATTGCGTTGATGGCCACTTACAACCAATGGATGAACCGCAAGGTCTACGACACCGCCGGCACCCTCACGCACGCACAATTGACCCTGGACCGCCAGGCGTTTTTCGGCTCGATCCTCGGCACTTTGAACCACCTGATGCTGGGCGACACCGTCTGGCTCAAACGCTTTGCCGAACACCCGGCCCACTTTGCGGCCTTGGCGCCACTCAACGGCATTGCTACGCCCGGTGACCTCAAGCAATTGGCCTTCGCCAGCCTTGCTGAATTATCGGCCCATCGCGCCTGGCTGGATCAACTGATCATCGATTGGGCCAACAGCCTGCACGAGTCCCACCTTGATCAACACCTGCGCTATCACAACATGCGCGGCGTGGCCGCCGAGAAACCCTTTTTCGGCCTGCTGGTGCACTTTTTCAACCACCAGACCCACCACCGCGGCCAGGTGACGACACTGCTGAGCCAGGCGGGTGTGGATGTGGGGATTACCGACTTGCTGGCACTGATTGACTAAATACAGACACGATCAATGTGAGAGCTGGCTTGCCTGCGATGGCGGTGTAACGGGTTCAATACCTGTGACTGACACATCGCTATCGCAGGCAAGCCAGCTCCCACAGTTGCGCTATATTGCCCACAGCATCAGTGCTGTCACTTCACCTTGCTGCTCAAGTTTTCCACACTGCGCTTCACATCATCCAGGCTTCGCTTGAGGCCGTCGATTTCGCTTTTCTGCCGCTCTATCGTGCTCTTCTGCTCATCCACCGTACGCTTGAGACTCGACAGCTGGCTGTCACTGCTACTGGCACTCGAGCCGTCCTTGCGCTTGAACTCATCAAACGCCCGCTCCTGGCCCTCCACTTTGCTTTTCAAGCTTTGCAATTCGCTTTGACTCTGTTTTTGCCCAGCCTGCAGCGCCTCGACATCACCCACGGAAACACCCGAGGGCTTCAACACATAGGCGCCGCCCACATCCATCGAGCCGGCCGTCAACTTGTCTGAAGACGACGCACTGAACTCCCCCCACTGCACCGCACTCCCCGCCTGCGCCAGACTGAATAAGCCAGTGCCCAACAACCCCGCGACACCTGCGGCCATGATCCAAGCCTGCTTACGGATACTGAGCATCAAACGACTCCCTGCGAAAATGCCGAAATGGCCTATCGCTATGACTGTCATTTATGGGGCTTGTTCCTGGGTGGCTTGCGTTCATCTGGACTTGACACAAAGGCCCTGTAGATCACTGATCTGCCACGCTTTTTCCTGCGCATCTTTATGCGGGAAAACCGGCTTGGAGGTTGCGCTGAAGCGGCTGGATCTATATATTCCCAACCCTGTTACACCGCGCTACCGCCCGAATGGCGAAACTGGTAGACGCATGGGACTTAAAATCCCCCGCTCGTAAGGGCGTCCCGGTTCGATTCCGGGTTCGGGCACCATCTCCTGTTCCACTGACGGCCAGCACTGTTTGTGGAACCCTTGAAAACCCGCCGTTTGGCGGGTTTTTTCGTTTATGGCGTTTCGTCGGTTTCCGTATGTTTGCAGACTTTCGTGTTTCCGAACTCTGCCAGCGAGGAAGCGCTCAGCCTGTATGAACGCTGGCTTGGCATTCCTCGCCAGGGTCCAGTGCTTTTGGACTTGCAAACCCTCAGAAATCTACCGTACCCGAGAGCAATACCGTGCGCGGCGCGCCCAAGCCGCCAGAAAGGCCGCTGCCATCCCCGCCGTTCCACGAACCAAGCCAGTACGCCTTATTGGTGACGTTCTGCACGGTGGCGCGCAAGGTCACAGGCTTGGTCTCGACCTTGAAGGCATAGCGAGCCCCCACATCGTAGGTGGTGTACGAGTCCAGCGACACCCGATGATCGTTGGTCGCGTATTGTTTGCCCGTGTGGTTGATGTTGCCGGTCAGGGTCAACCCAGGGACGTCGAGGAGGTCATACTCCGTGCCTAGCTTGGCAATCACCTTGGGCACGCCTGTCACTTGCTTGTCTTTGACACCACCGGTGACCACCTTGGTCATTTCTGCCTGGGTATAGGTCGCACCGCCCATCAGGCGCAATCTTGGTTGCAACTCGCCAAAGAACGACCATTCCACGCCACGGTTTTGTTGCTCGCCGTAGACGCCGAAGACATTGGTGAGCGGATCGGTAAAGGCACTGGGCTTCTCAATCTGGAACAGGCTGACGGTATGGGCGAAAGAGCCCAGGTCTACCTTGGTCCCCAGTTCGTATTGCTTGGTCTGGTACGGCTGCATGACCGCACCTGCGTTCTCTGCCGAGTCAGGGGCCGACGCGCCTTGGCTGAGGCCCTCGATGTAGTTGGCATAGAGCGACACCTCATCCGTCACCTTGACCAGAAGTGCGGTGGCGGGCGAGACACGGCTTTCGTCATAGCTGGTTTTCGAAGCCCTGGGGCCGAAAGCGTCGGTGGTGTTTTGCACGCGCTGACGACGGGCGCCTACGGTCCATTGCACAAGGCCTTCGGCGAAGGACAGCGTATCGGCAATCGCATAGCTGCCCAGGTTGGCCCTGGTTTGCGAGGTGGTTGCACCATAGCCCGGGAAGGTCGGCGCGTTGCCAAAGTCGAGGTTGTGGTAATTTGTGGTGCCGGGGATGGCGGCTCTCGCGTCCTTGAAACTGTTGTCGGAGGTAAAACGGGTCGCGGCGATGGTCCAGGCATGATCCACGGGGCCCGTCTGGAATTTGCCCTTCAACCCGACCTCACCCGATTGCTGGGTGCCACTGCGAATCGAACGAATGGCCGAAGAGCTGATGCCACCCACATTGTTCACCAGGGTGCTTGAGTTGATCATCGCGTTGTAACCACCATCGCGCTGCCCCCACGCCGCGTAGGCAGTAAGCGAATCCGTCAGGTCGTATTCGCCCCGCACCATCGTGGTAGTGGTGTTGTTGATGGTGTAGGCCCACTTGGGTGCCAACGCATAATCGCCCTTCTTGGGGCTTGGCAAGTGGGTGACGTTGGGGGCAATTGTGTTGATCCCGAAGTAGTTGAGACCATCAATGCGTTCACGCTGTTTGTAGAAATCGAGCGATATCCGAGCCCGCTCGCCACGCCAATCCAGCCCGAGGGAAGACAGTGCCATTTTGTGTTGCTGATTATCCACGGGGGTATCGCCGTCACGGTAAACGCCGTTGAAGCGCACACCAAACTGCTTCTGATCACCAAAACGTTGCCCCAGGTCCGCGTGCACACCCCCCAGGCCCCGGGACTCATAAGTGGTGGTCAAGCGTGCCAACGGTTCGTCGCCGGCGCGCTTGGGTACCAGATTGATGCTGCCACCTACACTGCCGCTTGGCGGCATGCCGTTGAGCAGCGCCGAAGGGCCCTTGAGCACTTCGATGCGCTCCGCCAATTCGGTAGAGCCGCGCATATTCGGCGCCATGCCGACCAGGCCGTTAAAGGTGATGTCATCGGCGTTGCTGTAGAAGCCGCGGATGAAAAAGGTTTCAAAGTTGCTTCGTTTGGTGGGCACGTACACCGAGGGGTCGGTCGCACCGATCACCGAGCCGATATCCTGCGCCTGACGGTTCTGTATGTATTCATCGGTATAGCTGATGGTATTGAAAGGCGTCTCCATGAAATCCTTGTTGCCCAACAGCCCAACGCGGCTGCCGGAGGCAACCTGCCCGCCAGCATAAGCCGGCGGCAGACCTGTAGCGGGGTCCATGACGCCCTCCACCACCGTTTCCGACAACTCCAGGCTGGCGCTGCTTGTGCCTGCTTGCGGGGCAGCGCTCGCGGCGGTGGGCGCCGCCGTTAGCCCCAGTACCAGCGCCATCTGCACAGCCGTGAACATATGACTCAAAGTAAAGCGTTGCGCAGCCTGCGGTGAATCAGGGGTAGCGCGATGTTGGCGACAGCGTTCCGACATGCTGAATTCCTTTTGATTCGGAGAATGTGTATGTGCTCACTAGGCTTTCCGAACCAGAAGGCAAAACCCTCAATAACAATCATTAGCATTTGTGTTTTTTTGAAAATAAAGGCGAGTGCCTGCACGGCACCCGCCCTTGCGCCCCCAAGCACAGCGGGTCAGCCCTTGTAGCCTTGAACCACCTCGTCGGCCATGCGACCCAGGCACGTTGCACTGACGGTACACAGGTACCAGGTCTGGGCGTCGACAAAGATCACACGTCCGTTGGTCCAGGCCTTGGTCTTGCGCAGCAGCGGGTTATCCAGGCTCTTCATGTCCAGCGCGGGCCGCCGTTCCATCACTGCGGTACGGTCGATCACGTAGAGAATGTCGGGATCGGCCTGCTGGATGAATTCATTGGAGATGGGCTGGCCATGTAAGCCAGCCTCGATGTCGGTGCTGGCGGGTTTTACGCCCAGGGTGTCGAAGATGAAACCGTAGCGCGACTTCACGCCATAGGAGGTGAATGCGCCGTTGTTATGCAAAACGATCAGCGCTTTCTCCGGGCGCCCATCGGTGACGCGCCGAGTCTGTTCAACCTTGGCGTCCATTTGCGCAACCTTCTGACGAGCCAACGCTTCTTTGCCTAGAATGCGCCCCAGGGTCATGAGGTGATCCTTGGCGGTGGCGAAGAGATTGCCGTGTTGGTTGGTCAGGTCCACATCGTCATAGAGCGTCGGTGCGATCTGGCTCAGTTCTGCGTAACTTTGCGCCTGCAGCGGCGAGATCAGGATCAGGTCGGGCTTGAGGGCATGCAACCGCTCAAGGTTGGGTTGGATGGTCGACCCCACGTCCATGATGTTCGGATTGTCACGGTACTGGATAAGGAAACTCGCGACATAGTCCTTGGCGATACCCACCACCGGCGCGTCCAGCTGGTCGAGTGTATCGAGTTCACTCATATCGAACGCCACCACACGTTGGGGGAGCTGGGTGATCATCGTGCTACCCAGTGGATGCTCGATCTTGATCGGCTCGTAGTGCGTATGCGCAGCGACTGGCGCGGACGCCTGTGCCGAGGGTTTGTCACAGCCCTGCAGGCCGGCCGCCACCGCGACCGCCAGCAGTGCCCCACGGATTGTTTTTGCCTTACCAATACTCATATCTGCTCCCTTGATAATGATGGGTTGAAGTAGTTGCAAACGAACCCCTGCTCGCTCTGCAGAATCTCGAAATCCAAATCAAAGAGATCGCGCAGGTGCGCCTCGGTGACAACCTCCGCTACCGGGCCACGCAAGTGCACCGCGCCGTTTTTCATGGCCACGATATGATCGGAGTAGTTGGCCGCGAAGTTGATGTCATGCACCACCAGAATCACGGTGCGACCTTGTTCGTCACATAAGCGGCGCAGCGCACGCATGATTTGTACGGCATGCTTCATGTCCAGGTTATTGAGCGGCTCGTCCAACAGCAGGTAATCGGTTTGCTGGGCAATGGTCATTGCCAGGAACGCCATTTGCCGCTGCCCGCCGCTCAGCTCGTCGATGTAAGAAAGGCGTAATGGTTGCAACGACAGAAACTCGATGGCTTCGTCAATGACCTGGCGATCCTGGACGGTGAGCGCCCCTCGGCTATAAGGGAAACGCCCGAAAGCCACCAATTCTTCAACGGTCAGCCGCAGGTTGAAATCGGGTGTCTGGCGTAAGGTGGCGACACGCCTGGCATATTCGCGGATGGGCACATCCGCAATGCTACGCCCGCCAATCAGCAGTTCGCCGCGGGTCGGCGCCAGCAGACGTGCGATCAACATCAGCAAGGTAGTCTTGCCTGCCCCGTTGGGTCCAATCAGCGAAGTCACCTGCCCTGGCGGGAACTGAACGCTGACGTCACTCAGGACGTGCTTGGTGCCGTAGGTCTTATAGACGTGACGAAGGGAAATCATGAAGCGCCTCGGGTTCGAATCATCAGCGCGAGGAAATACCCGCCGCACACCAGGTTGATGAGAATGCTGACGGAGGTGTTGTAGTTGAACATCTGCTCGACCATGTACTGGGCGACGATGAAAATGCCAATGGCAATGGCGCAACTCATGGGCAATGTAATCCGGTGCCGGGCGGTGCGGGCAAGCGCATAGGTGATGTTTGCCACAAACACGCCCATGAAAGCCGTCGGCCCGACAAGACTGGTTGAGACAGCCACCAGAATCGCGATCAGCGCAAGTTGCAGGCGCACGCTGCGTTGAAAATCGACACCCAGGGAAATCGCCTGGTCACGCCCCAGCGACAACACATCGAGCACCGGCAGGCTTCTTTGCGCGATAAAGCACGCCGCCGCCACCAGCAGCCCCGAATAGATCACTTGCGTGGGTTGCGCCTTATTAAAGGAGGCGTAGTTGAAACCCTGGAAGATCGAGAACTCACCAGGGCTGATCTTCAGTTGGATAAACTGGGTAAAGGTGCCCATCACCATGCTCAGTACCAGCCCAAGCAGGAGCAGCAGGTACACGTTGTTGCGTCCGTCATGGAACAGCCAACGGTGAATGAGCCCTGAATAAGCGAGCATCAACAGGATCGACAACAATACGTTACCGTTACGCCCCAACAGCACCAGGCTCTGGGTACCCAGCACCAGGATCAGCAAGGCCTGGAACAACAGGTAGATTGCCTCATACCCCATGATCGCCGGCGTCAGTATTCGGTTGCCGGCAAGGGTCTGGAAAATCACCGAAGAATAAGCAACGCATACTCCGGCAATAACCATCGCGGCCAAACGGGTCATTCGCTTGGGAATGACGTACTCGAAGTCAAAGCCTGAGCCCAACAACAGGAACGCTATCGCCAGGACCAGCACCAGTGCCCATAGACCATAGCGGGTAGCCACACGCCTCATGCGTATTTCCTGATCAGCAACACCAGGAACAACATACCGCCTACGCTTCCCGCGGTGAGACCGATGGGCACTTCGAAGGGATAGATCAACAAGCGGCCGAGAATGTCGCACGCCAGCAACAGCGACGCGCCGCACAACGCGACGATGGGCAATGTTCGCTCCAGGTTCTCGCCGTAGTGCAACGCCACCAGGTTGGGAATAACCAGCCCGACAAAGGGAATGGCCCCTACGGTAATGACCGTGGCGGAAACGGTGACCGCCACCAGCATCAACCCCAACGCCGCATTTGCCGTGTAGTTCAGGCCCAAGCTGCCGGCCATGCCCTCACCCATGCCGAGTACAGTAAAGCGGTGCGCGAACAGATAAGTGAGCACGACTATCGGCAAGATCAGGTAGATGATCTCGTAATTGCCCTGGACGATCTTCGAGAAGTCTCCGAGCATCCAGCCCTGCATGCTCTGCAAGATATTGTGACGATAGGCGTAGAACTCGGCGATGGCGCTCAATACGCTGCCGTACATCAGGCCGATGACCGGAACCATCACGGTGTTCTTGAACTTGATGCGGCGGATGATCGCGACATAAAGCAGGCTCGCCGCAAAGCAAAACGCCAAGGCAAACAGCATACGGCCGGCCGCACCGGCAGCGGGGGCCACCGTCAATGAAATCAGAATGCCCAGCTTTGCTGCATCCAGCCCGCCGGAAGTTGCCGGTTCGACGAAGCGGTTGCGCACGATCTGCTGCAGAATCACGCCGCACACGGCCAGCCCCACCCCCGTGAGAATCAGGGCGGCCAGGCGAGGAAGGCGGCTGGCAGTCAGTGTCAGCCAAGCGTCATCG
This sequence comes from Pseudomonas sp. DW-iso17, assembly GCF_058725345.1. Lineage (NCBI taxonomy): Bacteria > Pseudomonadati > Pseudomonadota > Gammaproteobacteria > Pseudomonadales > Pseudomonadaceae > Pseudomonas > Pseudomonas sp. DW-iso17. Next base: position 521,073 of record NZ_JBZXEA010000032.1, read on the forward strand.
GATAACGTGAACAGTGCCGTCCAGGAAACCTCTTTGACCCCCACCATCAACGAAAGGCAACAAAGCACGGCAAACACGCAGAGTAAGATTAAACGGCTCAAGAACCGCCCTCACCGTCTGATTCTCCAGCAATCCGCCAGCCTTTCGCGGCTTGGCGTTGGGCGAGAAAGTGCGCGTAGAGCCCTGGCTTGGCATTCAACTGCGCATGGGAGCCCTGCTCGCTGATCTGGCCGTGATCGAGCACTAGAATCTGGTCGGCCATGACCACTGTCGACAGCTGGTGCGCGATGACAATCAGCGTGCGCGTGCCGCGTAAACGCGCCAACGCTTGCGCGATCGCCGCTTGGTTCTCGGCGTCGAGAGCGGCGGTGGCCTCATCGACCAACAAAATCGGCGCCTCTTTGATCAGCGCACGGGCGATGGAGATTCGCTGTCGCTCTCCCCCGGACAGGCGTGCACCGCCCTCGCCTACTGGCGTGTCCAGGCCTTGGGGCAAGCGTTCGATGATCTCCAGGACGCCAGCCTGTGTTGCTGCTTGCATCACTTGGGCATCAGTGGCATCGGGTTTACCGATGCGAATGTTGTCGGCGATGCTGCCCTGAAACAGGTAAGCATCCTGAAAGATCTGGCTGATCTGACCGGCCAGCTGCCCACTGGACATCTGCCGAACATCTACACCGCCCACCAGCACACGACCTTGCGTCACATCGAAAAAGCGCGCAATCAGCCGCACCAGGGTGGTCTTGCCCGAGCCAGAAGCACCGACCAGCGCCGTCATGCTGCCGGGCTCGATACGCAGGCTGACATCGCGCAACACATCGGCCTGATCCTTGGCATAGCAAAAGCTCACGTTTTCCAATACGACCGATCCATCGACCGGCGCTTGCGGGGCCTGCGGCTCCGGCAAAGGGTCGACCTCGAAGATTTCGCGCACGGCATCAAGCTGACCGCGCGCGCCACGTAGCACTTCGCTATAACCTGCGACCTCCAGAAGCGGGTCGATAAAGCGGCTGACCAACAGCAACGACACGATCACAGCGATGACCGAAGACGGTGCCAGGCTTGCGCTCAACTGATCACCCAGCCATAGCGTGGTAGCCACCAGCAAGACGGCGAAGCCGGCCTGTACCGCCCAGGCATTGAACACCACCGACATCGCCGAGACGTGGATCAGCCGCTTTGCAGACTGCTGCTGGCGCCCGATGGCCTGCTCGAGAAACTGGGTGCCGCCGTCCTCGCCATTAAAGGCGCGCAGCACCGATTGTGCCTGGGCAAATTCGACCATGCGCTGGCTGGTCTGCGCGGCGCTGTGCTGAAAGCGTTGGTCGGCGCGCTGCCCCAGATGAGCTGTCAGTGCAAAGATACCCAACAAGAGGGGTAAAGCCAGTAGCGCGATCAACCCCATTTGCCAATGTAAGTTGAACAACGCGGCAACGATTACAACCGGTGTGACCACCCCTGTGATCAACGGCGTGAAAACGTGGGCCGGAAGCTGAGCCAATTCCATCATGCCCTGGGAGGCCAAATGGCTCAGTCGTGCGGTATTTTGTGCGCTGAACCAACCGACCGGCAAACGCGCCACATGGTCGCCCAGCCGATGACGACCGCGCTGCAGAACAGCGATACCGACGCGGATACCCGCCTTCTCCACCGTCCGTCGCAAGGCCCAGCAAACCAGCACCCCGATCACGAGCGCAGTCAGCCATTGCCCTGCTGAGCGCACATCACCGTTCAGCAGACGAGTGAGCACCGGTACCAGAGTGACAATCGTCAGCCCGCAGAGCAGGCCGTAGACGAGCGTCATCCAAAGGTAGCGGCGCAATACGCGGGCATCTTCGCCCAGCAGTTGATTAAAGGTTTTCAGCATGACGATACCGCCTGTTCCTTGGCCTGTTCGTAGCCGCCCAGCGCCCACATTCGAGCGTAGCGGCCGTTGCGGGCGAGCAGTTCGTGGTGGCGTCCCTGCTCGCAGATCGTGCCGTTGTCGATCAGGATGATGTGGTCAGCATGCATCACCGTATCGAGGCGGTGCGCGATCACCATCAAGGTTCGGCCCCGGGCGAAGCGCGACAGTGCTTGTTGAAGCTTCACCTCGTTCTCGGCATCGGCCGCCGCCGTGGCTTCGTCGAGCACCAGCAGTGGTGGGTCCAACAATATGGCGCGGGCAATACTCACGCGCTGCAACTCGCCGCCGGAAAGCTGTACATCCTCCCCGATCACCGAGTCGTAACCTCGCGGCAAGGCGCAGATGCGCTCATGGATATTGGCAGTGCGGGCTGCGTCTTCGATTTCCTGCTGACTGGCCGAGGGGCGGCCCAGGGCGATGTTGTCGCGCAGGCTGGCATGGATAAGGCGTACCTCCTGCAACACAAAACCGATGCGCCGGTACAACTGCGCGCTCTCGATCCGCCTGAGGTCGACGCCGCCCAAGGTGATGCGCCCTTCACTCGGGTCGAAGAAGCGCAGCAACAGACGGGCCAGGGTCGACTTGCCGGAGCCCGAAGCACCGACAATCGCGGTCACCGTGCCCGGCTTGAGGATGAAGTTGACGTCCTTGAGCACTGGGGTCTGGCCGTCGTAGCTGTAGCCGAGCTGCTCGACACGTATTTCGGCATTTTCCGGCAACGCTGGCGCGGCAGTTGCCAAGGTTTCCAGCACGGGCGTTTGCAACAGCGTATGAACGCGCTGCGCTGCGCCCGTAGCATTGTTCAAGTCATGAGTAACGTAGCTCAGCAGCAACAGCGGCGCACAGATTCCCGGCGCCACCAAGGCAAAGGGCAACACGTCTACCGGTGTGATCCAGCCCAGGCTCACCCAAAGCGTTCCAAACGTCAGCACTACGCCGAGCACCGCCACCGGGGCAATCATGGCGTGAGCGTTGGCCATCGCGCTGACCAGCGGGCGGGTGAAGTCGGTAAAGGCCTCAGCGAAGCCATCAACCGCCTTGCGGTAGCTGCCATGGGCCTTGCCCTCGACCCCGAAAGCCTTGACCACAGGAATGCCATTGACGAACTCAACCACTGCATTATTGATGCGTGCCATGCCGGCGCCAAATGACTGCATGTTCGCCCCACTGGCCTTGGTGGCCCTGGAGAAAAACAGGAAGAACAGCGGGAACGGCAACAGCGAAACAATCGCCATGCGCCAGTCCATGACGAATAGGTAGAGAACCGAAACAAGAATTGCGCCGATGGTACGACCCAAGGTGGTAAAGAAGTGCGCGGTCAGACTGTGCAACGTGCCAATGTCGTCTTGCATCGCTTGCTTGACCTCGCCGGAAGCCCGACTGGTAAACCATCCCAATGGCACCTTGGCCAGACGGCGGGTAATCGCCCGACGCAAATGGCCGGTGATGCGGTTGTCGGCCAGGTGCGCAGCCATTTCGCCCAGCGAAATCAAGGTCATCCCGAGAAACAGGCAGGCCAGACTGATGATGACAACCCGCCAGACTTGATCCTGCATCTGGCTCCAGGCTGTCGCCACCTCATCTTGGGCCATTGCAAGCTGTGCGATATGGGCGATACCGGCCAGGGGCACCAGCGTCAGCATGGTACCGATGGCGGCCAATACCGCCGCGACTATCAGTTGCCCACGTATGGGTCTGAGTATCTGAGATACCGTGCCGGCAACGCCGGGTTCATCTGTAGCACTCATGAGTTCTCCTGAATAACCACTGCAGGTAGCCTGAAGGCCACCTGGCTTCCTTTAGGTTTGAGTGGTATGCGCTGCGTACTTTGTATTCCGAACGGCAACGCAAAATCCTCAATCGAGACGTTCATTAATCGATGAGGCGGTGCCAGGCACCAGCCCGGGCACGAATGGGTAGCAGGCTCGCAGGCCAGACGCGATGTACTTCTCGACGGAAGACACCGACACTTTCAACTCGCAGGCAATGTCGCGGTGGCCCATACCATGCAACTTGCACAGCAGCAGCGCTTGGCGGGTTTTGGCTGGCTTGCGGCGCAATGCGTCATCGATCTGAGCCAGCGCTTCACTCACGAGGGCACGTCGCTCCTCTGACGGGACCAACAGTTCGGCCTGCAACTTGAGCGCCTCCAGATGGCGGGCCTCAAGATGACGTCGGCGATAAAGATCGATCACCATGCCTTTGGCGATTTGGGTCAGGTGGGCGCGAGAATCCTCGGTGGAAGGAACCCGGCCTTTCTTGATGAGATTGAGATAGACATCGTGAGCGAGATCAGCGGCATCGACCGAGCTGCCCAACTTGCGGCGCAACAGGCTGCATAGCCAACCGTGATGGTCGACATAGAGCTTTTCAAATTGCTGCGTGGACGCGAACGCTCCGTTGTTCACAACACCTCTCCTGAGACGGTCAATTCGCGATCAGCTTTTGACTAATGCGAATAGGTATGATTATTATTTAACATCATACGGCGTTCATTGACCCCCTGCAAATGTGAGTTGCTTGCACCTTCTCTTGCGCCTGGATTTCTGAGCGTTGCAGCAGACCGAGGATCGGCCTGTCGGCACTGCGGTGCCCTCTCTACTTCTTACTGTTCAGTTTGATAAGGCGGGAAATTTCCATGATGGAACTCAATCCAGACTCGTTACCGAAACTGTCTGTCACTGATAACGAAGAGCATTTCTGGCTCTTGCAGCAGCAATATCCCGAACGCGTGCTCAAGCACTTCAGCGCCTGGCGATTCGACGCCGACATTGACCTTTCACGACTCACGTCAGCGATCAGGAGCGTTATCGAAACACTCCCCGATCTGAATGCGCGCTACCTGTTCAACGACGATGGCGAAGTGCACAAAGTGCACGCCGCTGACTGGCAGTCCTGCATTGAGCTCATGCATCTACACTCGGACGTAGAGGCCACCGAGCATTTGCGCGCGCAGCAAATCGCACCCTGGGACGCGCAAAGCCAGCCGCCATTCAAGGCGTTGATTATCCAAACCGGGCAAGACACTATCCTTGGCTTCATACTCCATCAGGTCCTCGATCAGAGTTGCCAGGAAGACCATTTGTATCACCAGGTATTGAGCGCCTATATAGGCCACTCGGCCAGCAATACGCCTTGGTTGCACGGCTTGGCGAATGGTGAAGCGCTATCGTCACCCATCAGTGCGCCCACCGCCCAGCCTGCGGCCAACGACGACGTTGCGTCGATTATTCTTGATGAGTTTCGAGCGGCCCTGGTAGAGCCTGACATGCAACTCACTGATGATTTCTTTGATTTCGGCGGTCATTCGCTACTGGCCACACGCATCATTGGCAAGCTGCTGAGCGGCCATGGCATTGAAGTCCAGTTCAATGATTTTTTCAGCGCGCCGTCGGCCGCCGCCTTGGCTGCACACGCCCATATCATCGAGCAAAACGATGCAACTGCTGTTGCCATGGACCGCCAGCAAGACGTACAGAGGGCACCTTTCGCGCTGGCCCAAGCCTCCCTTGGGCGGGCTTACGCAGCCTTTGAGTTCGGGACAATTTTCAACCTGCCCTTTGCCCTGGACTTCCTCGACCAGGTGGATGAAGCACTGTTCGAGCAAGCTTTCCGTGACCTGCTCAAGCGTCACGCCAGCCTGCGTTCAACCTTCCACTTCGAGGGCTCTGAGGCGTATCAGCAGATCGTGCCGTTCGAGCAGCTGTCCGAATACAAGTGGTTCTGGCCAAGCCAGGAAAGCCGGGGTGCAACGCTCAAAAGCGAAGCCACCTATCAGTTCGACCTGACCCGCGAGCTACCCCTACGGGTTCGTTTCATTTACGACCCGCAACGCCAACGCCAAACCCTGTCATTGCTGATCCACCACATGGCCATTGATGAATGGTCACTCAACGTGATGATGGAGGAACTGGCTCAGGCCTACCTCGCCCGTGCAGCAGACAAAGCACCCACCTGGTCAGCGCCTGCACCGTCATTCCATGAGTTCGCCCTACGACAACAGGCCACTGGCATCAATCAACAGCATCTCGACTACTGGACGAGCATGTTGCGCGGCGCAACCCAGGGCCTGGCACTGCCCTCCCCTGACTATCAGGCCAGCGTGCCGGCCAGCGAAGTGTCGACGAACGCGCAATGGTTCGAAATCAAACCCGACCAGGCGCTCACCCATAACCTGTATGCCTTCGCCAGACGGAATAACGCTTCGCTGTTCGGTGTGGTCTATACAGCGATTGCGTTATCCCTGCATAAGCTCGGTAATTTGAAAGACCTTGTGATCGGCACGTCCGCCTCCGGCCGCACCGACCCAGGGTTTTATGAAACGGTCGGTTACTTCACCACGATGGTGGCGCATCGGGTGCAGTTCGATCCCCAGCAGGCCGTTGGCGCACTGATTGAAAACACCACTCGCCTGATCAATGATTCCATGGCTTATGCCGATATTCCGATGGAGCAGATCCAACAGGCCCTCGGCATGACGCCCGCAGACGGCCTGCTGTTCGACGTGTACATTCAAATACACGCCAACAACGCCTTGAATGGCACCCTGAGCACACCGGACGCCGGGACGATCCGCTACCGGCAGATTGACCCGGACAAGAACCAATCGATGTTCGGTATTCAGTTCGAAATCATGGAGAACACGATCGACGGCAAACGCTCGCTGCGCCTGGTCATTACTTACCGTTCGGACCGCTACAGCGCAGCACAGATGGCGCGCCTGAGCACGACCATAGATCAGGTGTTCGCGCTGTTTACGACGCCCGACGCAGCCCGCACCGCCCTTAACCATATCCACCTATAACCTGATCAGGGTCTTGGTAATGCTACCAAGACCCTCAACCCTCGGCTCTACGCTTCATGCATCCCGTAGCGCTGGAACGATGACCGTTTGGGCAAGCGGTAGTAAGGCTGGCCAAGCAACTGGTTGATAATCGTTGCATTGCGAATCGCCGCAATCCCCAAGTCCGGCGAACCAACACCATGCTGGAAGATCTCCGCATTCTGCACGAAGACACGGCCCGTGCCTGCATCGCAGCGGCGTGCGGTGAAATCGTCCTGGACGATACAGTCACCATACTCATCGGTTTCAAGCACCACGCCCTTGAGCCTTTCAAACCACTGCGGCCATGTATGCCCGTAGCCTGTCGCCGCCACAATGGCATCAGCTTCAAGAGTGCCGGTCTGGTTCAATTCACGGTGCCGGTAAGCGATTTTCAGCATGCCATCAATCTCTTCCACGGCCTGCACCTCGCAATTGGATAGCAACGTCAGGCCCGGATCACTGCCGCCAATCGAGCGTTCATAGATCAGGTCGTAGATATCAGCGATGGTCGAGAAGCTAATGCCTTTGTACAGCAGCCCTTGCCCTGCAACGATGGCACGGCGTCGCTCCCTCGGAATGCTGTGGAAGTACTCCATGTAGGACGGCGTAAAACACTCCTGCCCCAGTTTCGAATACTCCATGGGATGAAAACCCGCTGAGCGTGTGATCCAGCGAATCGACGCCCCTGCTGCAATCCGCTCGGGTGTCAACTCGCTGAACAAGGCCAACACACATTCGGCCGCACTTTGGCCGGAGCCAATGACCGTGACCCGCTGGCATTTCGACAACTGTTGCTGACGCTTGCCGAACTCCGCCGAGTGCATCACCGGCGCGGTGCTCTTGACCTGTGCCCACTGGGGCAATACAGGCGCCGTACCGACACCAATCGCCAGGTCCCGACTGTGATAATAGCGCTTGAAGCCTGACACTGATTGGCTCTCTACCAGAAACTGGCCAGCGTTGGCGTCATACGTCACATCACAGATCTCCTCGCCGAAATGGCAGGCTGGCAGCTGCTGCGACGCCCAGCGGCAGTAGTGATCGTATTCACGGCGAGGCACCTGAAAGTTTTCGTAATAGTAGAACGGGTACAGGCGATCGTGCTGATGCAGGTAATTCAGATAACTGAGCTGATGGGTGGGATCCGCCATCGTCACCAGGTCGGCCAGAAACGGAACCTGAAGCGTTGTGCCTGGTAACAAAAGCCCTTCATGCCAGCGAAATTCCGCTTTCCGGTCAAGGAATACACCGGTCACGCCAGGATGCTTGGACAGTAACGCGGCCAAACCCAGATTAAAGGGGCCAATGCCAACGCCGGTAATATCAACACTTTGTACATCCATCATCCAATCCATCTCCCTAGGCCCAACTGTTTGGTTATTGCAGTTGACGTGCGCGCAGGCGCGCCACCGCGCTTATATCAACATCCGTTACACGCTCAGGAACCCTCAGCCATGAGCAGGCGTTCAACGTCTTGTGCATTGCGACAGCGTAGGAGCTGCCCTGGCGAAAGGCGCACCGAGAAATCCTCTTGGACCCGCGCCGAAATCGCCTTCAAATGCTGGGGCCGTAGCCCAAGGCTAATAAAGTCCACGCTGGCATTCGCCCCATCCGCCAGCGGTCGCCCCAGTACGCTCAAGTAGATATCCAATACCTTGTTGCGTGGGGTCGAGCGCCTCATCGCAGCGGGCTCACTTGCGTCATTTACCGAAGCCGTAAGCAGGCTGCGGGCCCGTTGACGATCAGGCTTGCCGTTCTGCGACAGCGGCAACGCGTCCACCCTGAGCAAACGCGTGGGCACATGGGAGTGCGGCAGGTGCTGACGGGCGAAGTTGCGGAGTTCGGTGGTGGTCGGCTCTTCGCCGCCCTGCTGACAGACATACAAAGCGCCAATGCAGACCTCGCCTTGGCGCTGCTCGCCGTAATCCACGACCAACACGTGCCTGAGCGACGGATGATTGATCAGCGCTATCTCGATATCCGGAAGCGATACCCGCACACCGCGAACTTTCACGTAGCCATTTACCCGACTGTCGAAGATCAAGGTACCGTCGCGGCGGTAACGCCCGCAGTCACCGGTCCGGAACGCCCGAACGGCTTGGCCATGTTCATCAGTGACGGTCACGAACTCGCTTTGAGCCAACTCGCCGTTTTCGAGGTACCCCAGCGCGAGATTGACGCCGGCGGTGTGAATTCGGCCAACTACGCCTGCCGGGCAATGCTCGCCTCGTGGGTCTAGGACGAAGTAGCTATTTCCGGGCAAGGGCCTTCCATAAGGAATCAGCGCACGGTCATCGTCCGTAATTTCATGCCAGATACTCCAGATGGTGGTCTCCGTCGGCCCCCCCAGGGAAATCAACCGAGATGACGGCAGCAGTTCACGCAACTCGGCGATCACGGCCGGCTTGATGTAATCACCGCCCTGAGCAATCAAACGCAGGCTCTTCAAATCATGGCTGGTGCGGCATGAAAGGAGCATTTCCAAAATAGCGGGCACAGAGCACCACAACGTCACCTGATGTTGGGCGATCAACTGGTTCCAGCGTACGGCGTCCTTTTCCTCGCCACCCCCGGTAAGCACCAGTGTTGCCCCTGCCGTCAGGCATCCGAAAACGTCGAACACCGACATGTCATGGTGAAGTGGAGTCACGGACATGAACACATCGCGCTCGGTGACAGCCCAACGTTCAAGGGTGCTGCCGACGACATTGGCGGTGGCTCGGTTGTTCAGAACCACGCATTTGGGTTTACCAGTGGTGCCCGAGGTATAAAGGTAATAGGCCGGGGCGTCGCTTAACGACAGGTCATCCAGCACGGGCATCGCCTGGGTCTGCACAGCCAAGAGTTCCGCCGGTGTAGCCGTGACTGAGCCGACAGACTCATGCTGGGCAATCACCACAAGATCGGGCTGACAGTTTTCCAGCAGGTAACGCAACCGCTCGGCCGGCGCTGAAACGTCGATGGGAACCCAGATTACGCCTGTCAGAGCACACGCCAACGTCACCATCGTATGTTCCGGGCTGCGAGGCAGGCAGATGGCGACGACTTGCCCACGTGATAATCCGCGCGCTTTCAATGCCCCGATGATGCAGCACACGCTGTGGCCGAGTTCGGCATAGCTGATTAGCCGATCACCACTGATAAGAGCAGTTTTGGTATTGCTCCGATCAAAGATGTTGGTCGCGATCCTGTCGAGAAACCCTTCGCGGCACGCTTCAGTGACCCGACTATTGAAACGGTAGTGGCCTTTTTCGATTATCGCCTTGGCATCAACGGCCAAAACCCCGCTTGTGGTGGCTTGGTCGACCGCTTTTTCGATTGCGTTCAAAACGGCGCTGACAAGCTCCGGCTCCAGCACTGCGCGTGCATAGTCGATATCGAACACCAATTCGCCGTCGGCATTGGCCGAGAAGCGAATATCCATCGCCACCTGTGGCGTCTGGGTCAGACCGCCGTGCAGGCTCATCGGGCTGCCCTGCGCCGAGACTGGCCAGGAAAACCCGTTGGTGATCACCACCGGAAGCACCGGGCCGGGACCATGGGACTCGAACAGCAAACGAGCAAGGTCCACCCCTGAAAAGCTCAGGTGCTGCAACCCTTCCAGCACATCTACTTGCAGCTTGGCAGCGCGTTCGGCAAAACCATCTGGCTCGGCGCTCCAATTGATCGCGATAAAGCTTGAGCGATTCGCAAAGGCACCGACCGTTTGCGGGGCAACAGGCACCGCAACACACAAACCACCCTCATCGAGCCAGTGCGAGAGCACTTCCAGCACCAGTGCCATTAGCGTGGTGTTTTTAAACAGCCGCTGCCGCGCGCCCAACTTGCAATAGGCGCCGAACGTAGGCTTGGGGATCAGCAGGCTCTGTCGCTCGTAGCGTGAAGCGCCCACCCGATCCAGCGCAGTGATCCACGGCAGCCGCGGTGCCCCGCTGACCGCAGCAAGCTTGGCTTTCCAATAAACGGAATCTGCCTTGCGCTTACTGTCCAAATCCTCTGGCTCGGATGCCGTCTGCGGGAACGACTCCTCGCCAGTTGTGCCGTCGAACAGCTCGACCATGAGGGTGGCGATTGAGCGCCCATCGAGAATCAAGGCGTCGAGGCGTACGAAGACGCTCAACTGGCCCTCCGGAAGCTTGAAGATCGTGACGTTCCAGGGCGAACGGTCCAGCTCGAACAACGCATGCGCATACGCCTCGCGGCGCGCCTCGACGTAGTTGAGCGCCTCTTCTGGCGATAAGGTCGTAAGGTCGACTTCGTCCAGGTTCAACTGCACCTCATCGCTGACGAACTGCACGAGTTTCTGCGCGTCGATGCGTACTCTCAGGCTTTCGTGGCGCTGGACCATCTCGACCAGCCGGCTCCGCAGCAGTGCCGGATCCATAGCGCCGCGGTACTCGCGAAACTCTTGCATGGCCACACCACCCAGCGGCATCTGCGCGCTGCGCCCAAGCAAATAAGCCTGCTGTAAAGCGGTCAGTGGTTTTGCGACAACCGCTGGCTGGGAGAGAGGCTGGTCCAGAACAGCGGAGCAAGCGGCCACCTCGCGCACCATCAGCACGAAACGGTCGAAAAACTCCGACACCCAGGCTGGTGGTAACGCATCCAGACGGATATCCCAATTGATCAAGATGCCGCCGTCGGCGCAGACAACCTGCGCGTCTAGCGCAACCTGAGGCCCTTGGGAAACCACCCAGTTCATGGGGCCCAACACTCGCCGCACCCGCTCAGAAAGAAGGTCTGCGCCAGACAGATCCAGCCCGGCGGTAAACACAACAGGGGCCAGTTGCGCAGCGCCATGATGACGCGACAGGTCGCGCATCAGGCTCACCCCGGGATAAGCGCAATGCTCGAGCAAATCCACCATATTGCCTGCCAGTTGCCTGCACAGCTCGGCCAGGCTCCGGGCCGCCTCCAGATCGATATCCAGAATCAGCATGTTGGCAAAATCGCCGACGATCCGCTCAACCTCGCCCACCAGCGCAGGTCGCCAGAACGTAGGGACATTGAGGCGAAATCGCTTGTCTCCCGTTTGGGCGCCGAGGGCCGCTGCAAACACCCCCATCATCAAGGTAGACAGCGTTATTCTGCGTTCGCGGGCGAGACGCTGTAACGCCTGGCGCTCTTCTGGACCCAGCCATGTGCTGAGTCGATCGCTGTGCGGCTGGTCAGGCGGGGTTTCAAGAAAAGGTAACGTCGGCGCCGGCGCGATATCAGGCAGACGCTCGCGCCACCAGCGACGGTCCCGGTCGCGGGCCGTTTTAAGTGCGCTATCGGTGCGCGCTTTGTCATACCAGTCGAAGAACGATGGCGTGTGTGGCAGAGCGGCCTCTGGATGTTCATAGAGCTCTGCCAGGTCTTCTATCAACGTGCGAAAACTGGATGGGTCAATGGCGATCATGTCCGTATCGACATGCAGCCGAAACGCATCATTGGCCAGCAGGCTCACACAAAACCGTGCTACGGGCCCTTGACACAGATCAAGCTGCTGATGAGTCCATTCCTCACGCTTGCAGAGCAGGCGCTGCGCAACCTCCTCTTCACTTATCGAACGTAAATCCTCCACCTCCAATAGCGGTGACTGGTCCATCGCAGCAATGGATTGAAGCCCTTCCGCATTCAGCCTGACTCGCAGCATGGGGTGCAGCCGACATACCTGCTCAAGTGCCTTGCGCAGCCGCTCCAGCTCAATGCAATGGCCATCGAATTCGGCATACAGATGAGCTGAAACTTTCCCTAAAAACGCATGAGCAGTCCGCCCGATCCAACAGGCGGCTTGCATTGAAGTTAACTCTCTCATGGCTCACTCATGTGATTGACAAATCGTAATGATTAGCATCACATATTAGAAACGATAATGATTCTATTTCAAGATTTCTTTTTATCCCTAGGCCACGGAGGCTTCCCCCAAATGAGAACGGGCACCCTAAGAACAACCGAGATGGAAGAGGTGCAACTCGCAGAGGTACAACGTAGTTTTTCGTTCACATCCGGCGATCGCGAGTTAGCGGTCACCGGGATGCTGCAGAGAATTGAAACACCTGCCATTGGCGGCGATGACGCCAATAGCCTGTTCCAGCAGACAATTGTGCAAGCGCTTGATCGGGCGCGCGAAGCTGGCCAGAGCAACCCAATCATCGTTGGCGCCATCCCTTTCGACCCTGCTGAACCTTCCTGCCTCTACATTCCCGAACACGCGCAATGGCGGACCCGAGACATCCACGCGAAAACGGGTATGTCGACGCTGCCTGAGTTGATCGAACAGAAAAACATTCCGGACGAACAGGCCTTCAAACGGGCGGTGGAACACGCCGTCGTCAACTTCCGCCACAGCGACGTACGCAAGGCTGTGCTCTCGGTTCAACGCGAGCTGATATTTGCAAACGATGTGGATGTGAGTGCCCTGCAGCACAACCTGAAAGCCCAGAACCCGAGCGGCTACCACTTCCGTGTGCCAATGCCTGATGGCACCACGCTGATCGGTGTCAGTCCCGAACTTCTGGTCCGCAAGGAAGGCCTGAGATTTCTGTCCAACCCGCTGGCAGGGTCAGCCAAGCGCATGGCCGATCCAGAAGCCGACCGGCGCAATGCAGACTGGTTGCTGACATCGGAAAAAGATCACTACGAACACGGGTTCGTGACCCAGGACATCGTCAGCCAACTGGGGAAACTATGCACGCAGCTGAATGTGCCGCAACGCCCCTCCCTCATCAGCACGCCCGCGCTCTGGCACCTCTCGACCCGCATCGAAGGTACGCTGGCAGACCCGGCTGTATCGGCCTTGCAGCTTGCCTGCCGCTTGCACCCCACACCGGCTGTGTGCGGCTTCCCCACCGAGCGCGCCCGGCGCCTGATTCGCTTCGTCGAACCCTTCGAGCGCGGCCTGTTCACCGGCATGGTGGGTTGGTGCGATGCCCAGGGCAATGGCGAATGGGTCGTAACGATTCGTTGCGGCACGGTCAGGCGAAACAAGGTCCGCCTGTTCGCCGGCGCAGGCATCGTTGAAGCCTCAAGCCCCGACTCCGAATGGGCAGAAGTCCAGACCAAGCTTGGCACCATGCTGCGCGCCTGCGGATTGGCCCACTAACTCGAATTTTTTTTCACACGTGAATACTATGACTATTGAATTTAACCACTGGCCTCTGGAAAGCGCACAGCGTTATCGGGACAAAGGCTATTGGCTCGACAAACCGCTCACCCACCTCCTTCAGGAACGCAGCCAGTCGCAACCCGACGCCCCCGCGATTATTTGCGGCGATCGCCACTTCAGCTATGCCGAGTTGGACCAATTGTCTTCCAACCTGGCCTCGCGACTGGCCGCCAGCGGGCTTGGCAACGGTGACACTGCACTGGTGCAGTTGCCCAATATCGCGGAGTTTTACATTGTCCTTTTTGCCCTGCTCAAGTCAGGAATCGCCCCCCTCAACGCGCTCTACAGCCATCGCAAACTTGAACTCAAGAGTTACGCCAAACAAATCGCGCCAACGTTGTTGATTGCTTCCCGCGAACATGAAGTCTTCCGTGACGACAGCTATATCCCCGTCTTCAAGGAGGTGGGTTCAAGTCCAGACATCATCTTGCTGTTGGGCGAGCAACGTCACGAAAACAACCTCGCCGACTGGATCAATACGCCGAGCGAGAGCAACGTGAACGTCTCCCCCTCGGGGCCCGGCGAGGTCGCATTGTTCCAACTGTCAGGCGGCAGCACGGGCACCCCCAAACTCATCCCCCGCACTCACAACGACTATTACTACAACGCAAGGGCAAGCGCGCAAGTATGCGAACTTACCCCACGCACGCGCTTTCTATGCGCGCTACCTGCCGCCCATAACTTCTTGCTCAGCTCCCCCGGCGCCCTCGGTGTTCTACATGCTGGCGGCTGCATCATCATGGCGCCCAGCCCGGAGCCCTTGACCTGTTTTTCGATCATCCAGCGCCAAGAAGTCAATACTGTGGCCTTGGTGCCAAGTGCAGTCGCCTTGTGGCTGCAGGCAGCGCCGGAGCATAAAGAACAACTGCAATCGCTTGAGTTCCTCCAGGTAGGTGGCGCCTGTTTTGCCGACTCGCTGGCACGCCAGGTGCCCGGCGTGCTCGGTTGTAAGCTGCAACAGGTATTCGGGATGGCCGAAGGTCTGATCAACTACACCCGGCTAAATGACTCCGACGAACAGATTTTTACTACCCAGGGCCGTCCGATCAGCCCCGACGATGAAATCAAAATCGTTGACGAACAAGGCCTCCCCGTCCCGGACGGAGAACCTGGCATGCTCGCCACACGTGGCCCTTACACTTTTTGCGGGTACTACCAAAGCCCCGAACAAAATGCCCAGGCGTTCGATAACGAGGGGTACTACTACTCCGGCGACCTCGTCCAACTCATGCCCAGCGGCGATTTGCGCGTGGTCGGCAGGGTCAAGGACCAGATCAACCGTGGCGGTGAAAAAGTCGCCTCGGAGGAAATCGAAAACCTCATCGTCCTCCATCCTGATGTGACTCACGCGGGCTTGGTGGCCATGCCCGATGACAGGCTGGGAGAAAAAAGCTGCGCGTTCGTCGTCTCACGCAACCCGAGCCTGAAGCCGCCCGCGCTCAGACGTCACCTGATGGAACTCGGCATCGCCGAATACAAACTGCCCGACCGCATCCGGTTAATCGAAACCATGCCGCTGACCCCCGTGGGCAAGATTGACAAGAAGCATCTGCGTCAGCTTCTGGCAGCGGAAACCACCCG
This sequence comes from Pseudomonas sp. DW-iso17, assembly GCF_058725345.1. NCBI lineage: Bacteria > Pseudomonadati > Pseudomonadota > Gammaproteobacteria > Pseudomonadales > Pseudomonadaceae > Pseudomonas > Pseudomonas sp. DW-iso17. The sequence goes on from NZ_JBZXEA010000032.1 coordinate 536,535, forward strand.
CGCCTGGTTGCAGACTCGCGTGCGGCAACTCGTCGAGGACTGTGAAGACCTGGACCCCGAGGAAAACCTGATTTTCTATGGCCTCGACTCCTTGCAAGTGATGAGACTCGCTGCCGAACTCAAGGAGCGTGGCATTGCCGTCAGCTTCGAAGAACTGGCGGATTCGCCCACGCTCAGCAGCTGGTGGTCATTGGTAGACGCGAGGCAGATAGCCGCCTGACCGGGCGGCGTCACCCAGTCGTTTTAAAAGGAGTTAGACATGACTTTATCCCCTGCCGACCAAAGCAAGCTTGAAGGCTTCTGGCAGCACTGCGTGACACATCAGTATTTCAACATTGGGTATCCCGAATCAGCCGATTTTGATTACTCCCAGCTGCACCGTTTCTTGCAGTTTTCAATTAACAACTGCGGGGACTGGAACGAGTACAGCAACTACCTGTTGAACTCGTTCGACTTTGAAAAAGACGTCATGACGTATTTCGCCGAGCTGTTCAACATTGCCCTTGAAGACAGTTGGGGTTACGTCACCAATGGCGGGACGGAAGGCAATATGTTTGGCTGCTACCTGGGACGCGAACTGTTTCCGGACGGCACCCTGTACTACTCGAAAGACACCCACTACTCCGTGGCAAAGATCGTCAAATTATTGCGGATCAAATGCCGTGCGGTCGAATCGCTGCCCAATGGCGAAATCGACTACGACGACCTGATGGCAAAAATAACCGCCGACCAGGAGCGTCACCCCATCATCTTCGCCAACATCGGCACCACGATGCGTGGAGCCGTGGATAATATCGTGACCATCCAGCAACGCCTGCAACAGGCAGGCATTGCCCGCCACGACTACTACCTGCACGCTGATGCGGCCTTGAGCGGGATGATCCTGCCCTTCGTCGATCACCCACAACCCTTCTCGTTTGCCGACGGCATCGACTCGATCTGCGTCTCCGGCCACAAGATGATCGGCTCGCCCATTCCTTGCGGAATTGTCGTGGCCAAACGCAACAACGTCGCGCGCATTTCAGTGGAAGTGGACTATATCCGCGCCCATGACAAGACCATCAGCGGCTCGCGCAACGGCCACACACCCCTGATGATGTGGGCGGCACTGCGCAGCTACTCATGGGCTGAATGGCGCCATCGAATCAAACACAGCCTAGACACGGCACAGTACGCCGTCGACCGCTTCCAGGCCTCGGGCATTGATGCCTGGCGCAACGAAAACTCCATCACCGTCGTGTTCCCTTGCCCATCAGAAAGAATTGCGACGAAATACTGCCTGGCCACCTCCGGTAATTCGGCACACCTGATCACCACACCTCATCATCACGACTGCAGCATGATCGACGCCTTGATCGACGAAGTGGTTGCCGAAGCTCAACTGAATACCCTTCGATCCAAGCGAGCATTCACTGATCAAACGGTCGTCGAGCGATTGCCCGCGGCGTCATTCAACTTGCGTACCCATTATTGAAAGAGACCAGCCTCATGCTGCCGCTAAAACCGCCACAAGCCTGCGAGAACCTCAATGACATTCGAGCGGGCATCGACTTTTTTGACCGCCAGATCCTTGACTCGCTACAAAAACGCCTGCGTTACGTAAAGGCTGCGGCGCAGTTCAAAGCCAACGAACAGGACATTCCAGCACCTGAACGCGTCGCGGCCATGCTTGAGGAGCGGCGACTATGGGCGGTAGAAGCCGAACTTGATGTCGCTTTCGTCGAGAAGCTCTACGAGCAGATTATTCACTGGAATATTCAACAGCAAATCCTGCATTGGCGGGCCACCCGACAACCAACGTACTCGGCGCAGGCCAAGTCATGACGATGGCGGGTGGATGCCTGACGACTTGAGGTCTGCGATTCACGCGGGCTGTCCTTGTTCGAGTGGTGTGTGTTCACAACTATCACCGTAGACCAAGGGCGGCCTTTTCTTCATTTTTTTGTAATCAGATCAGCCTGTTAGCTGTTAATTAAGTGCCATTCAAATCTGTCCCCTTTTTGTTTCGCCATAATGCTGATATCGAATTCTTTGCATTTGACCTTGCCCGTAATTCGATTGGCCGCAGTGTCGGGTAGAGTCACCGTAGCCCCATCTATTCTGCTCTACGCCCCCCCGGCACTACCATAGCCCGCGTTAAAAATCCGACTCGCAATTAAATAAAACACAGACACCATCTTCCTTCCCAACCAAGCTGATTGGCTTTTTACTTACGCCACCGTCAACTGAAATCTCAACCATAAGAGTTTGATCCTCAAATGAGCGTAATTCTTCAATTAATTCAGAAATGGTCTTCCCACGTGTAATCCAATCCGGCATCTCAGTTTTTTTCATTTCAATCACCAATACGTTTCATATTCACGTCAAAAGTACCCAGTCTCGTATCTTTCGAGCCAAGCGCTTTAACCGATTTAGCTGCTTTCCATGCTCCTCCGTTATGTCCGTCAAGGTCCCTAGTGATATACAAATTCCCCTGTTTGAAAACAGCCTGCCCATCATGAACTGTTTCGTTGATTTTTTTATACCCCAACGCTTCTGCAGCCTGCTTGTCCTCCTTATTTGTCCTATAGACAGGTTCGGCAAGAGGACGAGGAGAATTTGCCTCGGTGGGCCTGTCCCCCGGCAGCGTACGCCATGAAGCTGGTTATCCAGTCTTCTGCCT